>JAIELK010000016.1 GCA_019753175.1 Hyphomonadaceae bacterium | reverse complement strand
GCGAGACGTGGCGTAGACATTACAACGAGGAACGACCACACAGCGCGATCGGTCAGAAATGCCCGGTAGAGCTGATGATCGGATCAGCGGAGATAGGCCCGCGCTGATCCAAAAGACTGTGAAATTTCCGCCGCAGCGCGGTCCAGAAACGGGGTCATGCTCACCCGCTTCTTATCCCAAACGTAGTGTCGTTGCCAGTCGGGGTGCAGGTTGAGTTCGTGCTCGTTGTGCCATGTAAAGAGTTCCCGCACTGAGCGGTCGTTCTTTTCTATGACGACCGTCGCATCCTGTGGGATTACCACCTTGCCTTCGTCTGCCCCTTCGACCTGATCTTCAGGGACGGATTCTTCCTCGTCGAGACCATCTTCTTCGTGTGTCATCTTCGTCTCCTACAACCCCTTCACAATCTCATCCGTCATCTTCTTCGCGTCCCCGAACAGCATCATGGTGTTGTCCCGGAAGAAGAGTTCGTTTTCGACGCCGGCATAGCCGCTGCCCATGCCGCGTTTCACGAACAGAACCGTCTTCGCCTTTTCCACGTCCAGGATCGGCATGCCAAAGATCGGGCTTTTCGGATCGGTCTTTGCGCTCGGATTGGTCACGTCGTTGGCGCCGATCACGTAGGCGACGTCGCATTGCGAAAACTCGTTGTTGATGTCTTCGAGTTCGAACACTTCATCGTAAGGCACGTTGGCTTCGGCCAAGAGCACGTTCATGTGCCCGGGCATGCGCCCGGCCACCGGGTGGATGGCGTATTTCACTTCGACGCCTTCCTTCTTTAACATATCCGCCAGCTCACGCACGCTGTGCTGAGCTTGCGCCACCGCCATGCCGTAGCCCGGCACGATGATCACCTTGCTGGCGTTCTTCATGATGAAGGCCGCATCGTCGGCGCTGCCTTTCTTCACGGGCCGTGTTTCCACATGTCCCGCCGCCGCCGCGCCATCGGCGGTTCCGAAGCCGCCGAGGATCACGCTGATGAAGCTGCGGTTCATGCCTTTGCACATGATGTAGGAAAGGATCGCGCCCGACGAGCCAACCAGCGCGCCGGTGATGATCAGCGCCACGTTCTCCAGCGTGAAGCCGAGCGCGGCGGCGGCCCAGCCCGAATATGAATTGAGCATCGACACCACGACCGGCATGTCGGCGCCGCCGATCGGAATGATCAGCAGCACGCCGATCAACAGCGACAGCCCCGCGAGCGCCCAGAAATGCCACTCTACGGCGCCGTGCGCTTGGATCATCATGACGATCAGCGCAACGATGGCGGCGGCGATAGCGATGTTGATGACGTGGCGCGCGGGCAACATGATCGGCGCGCCGCTCATGTTGCCGTTGAGCTTGGCGAAGGCGATCACCGAGCCGGTGAAGGTGACCGCGCCAATCGCAGTGCCCAGCGAGAGCTCGATCAAAGAGCTCACCTTGATGCCGTCGGCGGTAGCGATGTGGAAGCTCTCGGGCGCATAGAACGCCGCCGCCGCCACGGCGACCGCCGCCAAGCCCACCAGCGAGTGGAACGCCGCCACCAATTGCGGCATCGCCGTCATTTGGATCGAACGCGCGATCACCGCGCCGACGCCGCCGCCAATGACGATAGCGCCCCCGATCAGTGCAAGCGTCGTGGGATCGAGCGCGTCCCAAGTCAGCGCCAAAGTCGTGCCGATGGCGATCGCCATGCCAAGCATGCCGTAGAAATTGCCTTGGCGGCTGGTTTCCGGGCTCGATAGACCTCGCAGCGCCAGGATGAAGAGCACGCCGGAAGCAAGGTACAAGAGTGCAGCAAGATCAGCGTTCATAATCGCCCCTTAGCCTCGTCGCCGCCAACGCGACCAGCCCGATATCAGAGTCGCCGCAGGCGCGGCGAAGAAAACCAATGCTGCAAGCCAGACAGGCCAACCTTCCTGCGTCGCGCCAAGAAAGGCCAACACATTGCCGACGATCGGCACGAACGCGAGAAAGAACCCAATCACCGCCGACGGCCACGCGCCCCAGCCGAGCGTCAGGTGGATGTACTCGCTCACGAAATAGATCTGCAGCAGCGACAACCCAAGCCAGATCGCCGCCAACGCACAGCCAACACCCGCCAGCCGCGAGACGCGGATCTGGAAGCGCCGCATCTCTTCGCGCGCACGCACACGGTCGAAGGTGTGCGGCGAAACGCCGGGTTCGTCGCTCAGCATCGCAGCCGCGCGGCGCGCAGCTTGGCGCAGATCGTCATCATCGGTAGCGCCGTCTTCGCCCGCGGCGCGCACCCGCGCCTCGAACAGCTCGACCGCAACCTGCAGATCGACGACCGCACGCGGCAAGGGTGCGCCTGAGGTCCAGCCCTCGATGAAGCGACGCATGAAGGCTTCGGCGGAAAGCCGGCCATCGAGATAGGCCTCGATCAGCGCACGCCAATCCGCGGGCGTCACGTCACTTCTTCTCTTTCTTCTTGTACATGGCCAGCATGCGCTGAGTGACGAGGAAGCCGCCGAAGATGTTGACCGCCGCCAGCGCCGCGGCGAGCGCGCCCGCGCCTTTCGCGATCCAACCGTCATCCGTGGCCGCAGTGGCCGCGGCGGCAATCAGCGCGCCAACGATGATCACTGAAGAAATGGCGTTGGTCACCGCCATCAGCGGCGTATGCAGCGCCGGCGTCACCGACCAGACTACGTAATAGCCGACAAAAATGGCCAGCACGAAGATGGCCAGGTAGAAGACAAACGGATCGACCATCATGCGCTCCCCGATTGCGATCGTTTACGACGTTTCGTAGGTGGCGTCGGCGCGGACGACGAGGCCGTTGAAGTCCAGCTCATGCGTCTCAGCCGCGCGCTCGCCACGATGATTGGTGTAGATCAGAGTATGGCCGCGCGCGCCGACGCAAAGCCCTTCCGGCTTGAGTGTAAGGGTTGGCGCCCGTTCCAACGCCTTTTCGATGTAGGCGCGCAGCATGGCCTTGCCGTGGATCACGCCGTCAGCCGAAAAGCCGAGCGCGGCGATATAGGGCGAAGAGAACTCGATGTCGTCGGCATAGAGCGCGAGGATGGCGTCGAGATCGCGCGCGTTCCAGGCGGCGAAATAGCGGCGGGCGAACTCGGCGTCGTTCACGCTGCGCTCTTCGGTGCGAAGTGCGGATGGACGAGCGCGCCGCCCCGCGCGAGCATGGCGCCCTGGATGATCTCGTCGTCCCAGTGCGGCGCGAAGCCTTTGCCGTCCTTCTCCGTCAGCAGCGGCAACAGCGCCAGCAGGTTCTTGGCGTAGAGCGAGGACGCGTCGGCGCCGAGACGCGCGGGCAAATTGGTGAAGCCCATGATCTTGACGCCGCCGAGTTCGACCAACTCGTCCGGCTTGGACAGCGGGCAATTGCCGCCCTGCGCCACCGCGAGATCGACGATCACCGAGCCCGGCCGCATCGATTTGGCTTGCGCTTCGGTCACCAGCACAGGCGCGGCTCGGCCCGGGATCAGCGCCGTGGTGATGACGATGTCCTGCTTAGCGATGTGTTCGGTGACCAGCGCCGCCTGCTTGGCTTGGTATTCCGCGCTCATCGGCTTGGCGTAGCCGGCGGCGGTTTCGGCTTGCTTGAATTCTTCGTCTTCAACAGCCACGAACTTGGCGCCAAGGGAAGCGACTTGCTCTTTCGTCGCGGGGCGCACGTCCGTCGCGCTCACGACCGCGCCGAGACGCCGCGCCGTGGCGATGGCCTGCAGGCCGGCAACGCCGACGCCCATGATGAAAACCTTCGCCGCAGCGACGGTGCCAGCCGCCGTCATCATCATCGGGAACGCGCGGCCATACAAGGCAGCGCCTTCGATCACGGCGCGATAACCAGCGAGGTTGGCCTGCGAAGACAGCGCGTCCATCGACTGCGCGCGCGAGATGCGGGGAATGAACTCCATTGCCAGCGCGTCGATCTTCTTGGCAGCCAGCGCGTCGATGATCGCACGGTCGCCGTAAGGCTCCAGCAGCGCGCAAAATCCGGCGCTTGCTTTCATGACGCCAAGCTCAGCCTCGGTAGGACGGCGCACCTTTAGCACCAGGTCCGCGTCGCCGATGCCGGCGTCTGCGCTGATCTCGGCGCCCGCGGCTTTGAACTGAGCGTCTGGCGCGCTTGCGGCGACGCCCGCGCCAGTTTGCACAGTGACGCTGTGTCCAAGGCCGACGATCTTCTTCACCGTTTCCGGGGTTGCCGCGACACGGGTCTCCCCCGGGGCGCTCTCCTTGAGGACCGCGATCCGCAACGGATCAGCCCGTCATGCCGGCGAGCGCCGGAACAATCATGCCGCCCAGACCCAACAGCACCCACTGCACGATCTGCGCGGCCCAATACACAGCCGACATCCGGAACACCAATCCGGCTACGACCCCGATCGCGACATAGGCCGCCAAACCTGGCCACCAGCCAGCGCCAATGGCGAACGCCAGCGTCAGCAACGCCACCCATTGCACGATGTGTATGCTGGACCAAACCGTCGCGACCAGGAAACCGTGGAACGTGTCCCTCTGGTCCTGGATGTCCATGTCTCCCCGCGCGCCCGTCTGCGCCATGCCAACGTCTCCTCAACGATTTTGCCGGGGTGTAAACCGCGTTGCAGCGGGGAACAAGCGGGCCTTTCGCCTCGCCTCGGGTTCCCGTGGGCCGCCCTACACTGGCGGTGGGGCAAAGCTGCGCCGCGTCACGGATAAGAACGCGTCCGACTCCCCTTCAAGCCGGACGGCGGTGAGCCGGCCGGTGGCATATGCCCCGGTATCCACGGCAATGCGTCGGGCGTCGGCGAACGGCTCGTCAACCGGGGTGTGGCCATGGACGACCCGGTGCGAAAACTGCCGACGATCGGCCAGGAACGTCTTCCGCGTCCAGTACAGCGTGTCATCGGTCTGTTGGTCCAAAGGCTTGGATGCGTCGACACCGGCATGGACGAAGGCATAATCGCCCAGCTCAACGTAGCGCTCCAGGTCGAGCAAGAAACGGTGATGGGCGTCACTCATCCTGGCGCGCAGCAACTGGGCCGCGCCGATCAAGTCCTGCTCGACCGGCGCCGCCAGCGCTGGCGGCTGAACCCCATAGGAGAGCAGGGTCTCCGCCCCGCCGAGTCGCATCCAAGTCTTGTTGGCGACCGGATCATCTAGGAAGGCCAGCATCGCCTGCTCGTGATTGCCGCGCAGAAACCGCCTTTCAAAGCCGGCTGGCCGCCCCCTCAGCAACATCTCGATAACGCCGGCGCTATCGGGGCCACGGTCGACATAGTCGCCAAGAAACACCGCGATCGGCGGGCCGGCGGGACGCTGATCACTGACCGCGCCGGCTTCCAGCTTGGCAAGGAGGTCGGACAGCAGGTCCGAGCGGCCGTGGATGTCGCCGATTGCATAACCGACGCGCCCTTCGAGGAAGCGGGCCGGCTTGCTCGGGGCCGACGAGAACAATCTCGGAAACGGCATATGGAAGTGATACGGCTCGCCCACGAGTCTGGCAATCGACGCTCGTCGTCGAATTGAGTCGAAGGGGCGATCATCTTGGGGGACGGGCCGCCGCGCGTTTCGGTGATTATGGCGAACTTCAACGGCGGGGCGTTTATCGCTGCCGCTGTCCGCTCGGTCATACGCCAAAGCGAGGGTTCGCTGGAATTGATTGTCGCCGACGACGGCTCCAGCGACGATAGCCTGGACCGCGCCGAAGCGGCTGCGGCGGGCGATCCTCGCTTGACCGTGATCCGTGGCGGCGGGCGAACAGGACCGGCTGCGACGCGCAATCGCGCGATAGGCGCCGCGCGCGGCGACTGGGTCGCAATTGTCGATAACGACGACTTCATCCACCCCGGCCGCCTGCACCGCCTGCTCGACGCCGCCGACGCCGACGGCGCCGACATCGTCGCGGACGATCTTCTCACCTTCTACCAAGACATCGACAAAGCGCCTCACGCACACCTTCGAGGCCCCTATGCAGAACGCCCGCAATGGATCAGCGCCGCGGAGTACCAGCACAGTGATCGCTTGTTTCGCAGCGGTTATGCCTTTGGCTACCTGAAGCCGGTGTTCCGCCGCGGGCTCGGCATCCGTTATGATGAGCGCCTGCGTATTGGAGAGGACTCCGAGCTGGTTCTGCGGCTGTTGATCGCTGGTGCGCGCATGCGCACCTACCCCGATCTCGGCTATTTCTACCGCAAGCATAGCGGCTCGATCTCCCATCGCCTGAGCCGAGATGCGATTGCCGCGCTGGATGCCGCCCACTCTGAACTGAAGCCGGGCGAGGACCCAGCGCTCGCGCGGGAGATGGCGTCGGCGCGGGACGCGCGCGCGGATGCGGCGGCGTTCACCGACATCGTGAACGCGCTGAAAGCCCGCGACATACTGAGCGCGCTGCGTGTCGCCGCCCGCAGGCCTTCGTGCCTGCACCTGCTGCGGCGGCCGGTGGGAGCCTACCTGACGCCGCCCAGGCGGCGCGTGGCGAAGCGCGACGGGCCTGCCATCTTGATGTTGTCACGCCACACGAGTGAGGGCGGAGAGCTGGCCGCCGCCCTGCGGGCAGCCGGGCAAAGTGTCACCTGCATCGGCCCTATCGACGAGACTTCGCGCTCAGCGCGATTGCTTGTGGCCGCGCGGGCCGCGCCGGGAACGACCCTCGTGATCTGCGACGACAACGCGTTGATCGAACTCGCGCCCTATGCATGCGCCCCCGAAGCCGAAGCGCTGGTGGTCAAAAATTACAACGATCCTAATGGTTTCGCCGCGCTACAACACAGCCTTCGAGCGGGCGCCGCTCAAGCGCCGCCATAAAGGCGCGCATCCTTCGCGCCCAGCACTCGGCCTACGACGCCGACGTGCAGCGCGCCCCTTATGAGATTGCGGCGCACGCCGACCGGCGACCAGACCGTCAACGCGGCCGCCAACAAACAATAGCCGGCCTTTGCGACGGCGAGCGCGGCAGTGACGATGCGGTTCCCGCCCCTAATCTCCACCAACCGCATGTGGGTCTGTCCCGCGCGAAATGAGCGGCGCAACAGCCAAGCCAGGCTCAAGCGGTTTTGCGGCACGGGTTCCTGCAAGACGGCGCTAGCCGCGAACCGTAGGCGAGCCCCGCGCCGGCGCAGCATCTCGAAAAAAACCGTGTCCTCGCCTCCCGAACGCCCCAGCGCGAGATCGAAACGCAAATGCTCAACCAGCGCCCGCTTGAACAACACGTTGCCCGAGTAGCCGCTCCGCACCTCTTGACCGTCGCGCAAGTCCAATGCGGTCGAGTGGAAGTCGCCGCGCCGCAGCCATTGGGGCGCCCCATCGGGATAAGTCGCCCGCACGGACCCGAACACGACGTCGCAATCATGCTTGTCGATCGCGGCAACGAGCGTCGCCAACCAGTCAGCCGGCGCGGTCTCGTCGTCATCGATAAACGCTATGAGTGGCGCGCTGGCCGCGTCAAGGCAAGCGTTGCGCGCAATCGAGATGTTTCCGTGGGGTGCGTGCAGATAGTAAATCGGCAGCCCTCGCTCGCTGCGGAGGCCGTTAACCAGGCCCTCAGCTGAGGGCGTTTCATCGTTGTCGACAACGATGATTCTAAACGGAGGGGCATTCGCTTGATCGGCAAGACTGAGGAGCGTCTGAGCGACCGACGACCGTTTGAAAGTGCACACGCATACGTCGACGGTAGTCATGGACTGGGCGCCTCGACCGCGTTCCCTTCCGCACAAGCAGAGAGAAAACGCGACTTGGCAATGCGCGCTCTCGACTCTTGCGGGCATTGTCGGGCACATGATCCGAAATGCAGCCCAGGGCGGCAAGCAAGATTGCAGCCCAAACACGTCAGAGCGGGACGAAGGCTAACCATGACCGGCAAAGCTGGCGAACCTCAGCCGAGGGCGGCGTAATCGATGCAAGGACAAAGCAACAAGCTCGTGGCTGTGGTCACGCCGGTGTACAATGGACAGGCTTACCTAGCCGAGACCATGGCCTGCGTGCAACAACAGACCTACGCACCGCTCGTCCATGTGGTGCTGGACAACGCCTCCACCGACACCACCGCCGACATCATAAGCCAGTACAAGAACGGCCGCGTTCCGATATTGGCGTTTCGAAACGAACAGACGATTCCGCCAACGGATAACTTCAATCGCGCGCTTGGCTACATGCCGCCGCAGGTTGCCTACTTCCGCATCCTCTGCGCCGATGACGCCATGACCCCGGACGCCATCGCGCGCATGGTGGAGATCATTGAGCGCGACGACCGCATCGCCGCGGTCACTTGCAAGGAAGGCGCCGGCAGCGCACTCGACGGGCACGAATGGCCGCCCGGCGAGATCTTCGAGGGCAAAGACATCATCGCTGCGACGTTTCTGGATAAAGCGCCGACGGCGGCCTCGCATTGCCTCTACCGTCGCGAGTGCTACGACGCACGAGCCCCCAACTTCTTCGACAAGACCCTGCCGTACGGCGACGACGTCGACGTGCTCTTTTCGGTCATGACCAATCACAAGGTTGGCTACGTGCGGGAGCCAATCGCGTTCACGCGGCGCCACCCGGGCGCAATCAGCGCCAGCGTGCATCATCGCAAGCGCCTGCACTTGGCGGAGTGGCTGATCTTTCTGCACAGATATGGCAAGGCAGGGTTGGGCGAGAGCGCGGAGGCGCTCACGCGCACCTTCCGTCGCTATTATCTGCGCAAGTTGTTACGCTGGGCTCTGATGGACCTTAAGGCGCCAATAGTCCGAGAACACGCCGACATGCTGGCGGGCGCCGGCGTTGCGCCTCGTCTCGTTGATTTCATCGACGCCGTCCTCGATTGGCCCCTCGTCAAGTTTGGCGTCAGACCTCGCTGGACCTTTTTCCCTACCTGACGAGCCGCGCAACATGCACAACAACATCGCCGAAGAGCCGCAGAACCAAGTCTGGAATCAATGGAACGCGAGGGTGCAACGCGAAGCGGTGCTGGATGACATCTCTCGCCGCCAGAGCGATCTCATGATCTCATGGCTGCGACGCTTGGAACGCCGGGACTTGAGCATTCTCGATGCGGGTTGCGGCTCAGGCTGGATGTGCGCACGACTGGCCGAGTTCGGGCACGTGACGGGCGTCGACTTGGCTGATGAAGTCCTTGCGCGCGCCCGGGAGCATTGGCCGCAGATCACGTTCTTAGCCGGCGACTTTCTCGACATGGACCTCCCCAGCTTCGACACCGTGATCAGTCTGGAGGTTGTGTCGCACGTGCCCGATCAAGCGGGTTACATGGCGAAAGTGGCGTCATTGCTTAACCCAGGCGGCTGGTTCTGCATCGCCACGCAGAATCGCCCAGTGCTCGAATTGAATAAGCTTCCCCCGCCTGAGGGGTGGTACCGGAAGTGGCTCGACAGCCGCGAACTTCGGACCTTGCTGCAGCCGCACTTTGACATCGTCGAAATGACGACCGTGGAACCGCGCGCAAAGGAAGGCGTCTTGCGTTGGCTTGCCGCTCATCGCGTGCGCAAAGTCATGAATGCGCTGACTGGCGGCGCGTACCAGCGCGCCCTCGAACACGCTGGCTTTGGCTGGTCCATCGTGTGTCTCGCGCGAAAGCGTTGAGCCGGCTAGCTCGCGGGCCGCGGATTGAACGTGCGATACACTGGATTGGACGGACGGCCCACCAAGTGCCGCTCGACGCCATCCTCTAGCGCTTGGGCGTAAATCGCCAGGGCGCCGTCAAAAGCCTCGATGGTCCGATCGATATCGGTGTCCTTGTGTGCGAAGGAGACGACCAGCGACGGCGCCAGGACGCCGCGCTGGATCAGTTCCTGCAGCAACAGCGAACGAAACGCTTGGCTCGGCTTTCCGCTCTGGTCCGTCGTCCCGAACACGAGGTTAGCGGGCATGCCCATCACCGTAACGTGGCGGTCAACGCCACGCGCCCGCGCCGCCCTCTCAATGCCGCCGCGTAGCCGTTCGCCCACGCGCGCGAGATGCGCAATCACACCGTGCTCGGCATAGACATCGAGCGTGGCCATCATGGCGGAAAGGCCGTGCGTCTCGCCGCCATGTGTGGTCGACATCAAGAACACTCGCGGCTTGTCCCATTGATCGAGATCCCCCAACCGCATGTACTCACGCTTGCCGGTGAGTGCAGAAACCGAAAAGCCGTTGGCCAGCGCTTTGCCCCAGGTGGCGAGGTCCGGCGTCACGCCATACTTGTGCTGCCCGCCCCACTCATGGATGCGGAAGCCGGTGATCATCTCGTCGAGAATGAACAATGCGCCGTGCGCATGCGCCAAGTCCTGCAAGGCGTGAAGGAAGTTGCCCTGCGGATCGTCGCCACGCGCAGGCTCAAGTATGAAGCCGGCAATGCGGCCGGGATAGGCGTCCAAGAGCGCCTTGGCGCTGTCGATGTCGTTGTAGCGAAACTTGACGGTGAGCGCCCGCACCGACTCGGGAATGCCGCCGTGCATCGCCGTCGACCCGATGAACCAATCGTCCACCGCAAAGAAAGGATGATCGCCACAAATCGCGATCAAGTCGCGCCGAGTGTAGGCGCGCGCGATCTTCACCGCGGCGGAGGTGGCGTCGGACCCGTCCTTGGAAAACTTGACCATCTCGTGATGCGGAACAAACCCAAGCAGCTTCTCTGCGGCGGCCACCTCGATCGCGGCGGGGCGCACGAAGTTGACGCCCTGTTCCATTTGCGCGCGCGCGGCCGCAAGCACCGGCTCGTAGGCGTGTCCCAGCGAGACCGCCCGGTTGCCCATGCCATATTCGATGTACTCGTTTCCGTCGCTATCCCAGACGCGGCAACCCTTGCCGCGCACAATGTGGCCGGGCGCAAGCACCGGATACTGATCGTCGCCCTTGGCATAGGTGTGGCAGCCGCCCGGGATAAGTCGCTGCCCCTTCTCGCGCAGGGCGTCGGACAATCGGAACTGAAGCCGCTGCATCGGCGCCCCCTACACGCAACACTTAGCGAAGCAGAACTTTTCGCGCCCAGAATGCCTCGGCATAGCGCGATCTGCACTCTACGCCGCGAAGCCGAGCCAGCCCCCGAAATGTCTCCGCGTCGAACCAGTCTTTCGAGCGCTGACTGCCAAAGTGCTTTTCGAGCAACTCGATCTTCTTGGCGAGCGTCGGTTCCGCAAGGCTCACATACATGTTCGGGCGCCAGAGGTCGCCATCCCACTTTGGAATCTCGTACTCAAGGACCAACGAATCCCGAAAAGCGTTCCAGGTCAGCTCGCTCATCAGGCGATGATCCTGATGCGCGTCGTCACCGCGATGGGTCAGTACGATGTCGGGCCGCATGCTTTGCTTCTGCGCCTCGATCCAGGCCTTCGCCCGCTCGCCCTGATAAGGAAAGTAGCTGTCCTTAAGGTCGCCGAACGCCATCGACACCCGCTTCGCGCCGGCCAGAAACGCCTCGGCTGAAGCCTGCGCCTCGCCCGCGCGTTCGGCGGGTGCGCTGGCGACGCACCAGTGGATCGAGAGCGAAGCCCCCGAGGCCAACCATGTCAAAATCGTGCCGCCAGCGCCGATCTCCAAATCATCGGCGTGCGCACCGATACACAGCACGGACAGCTCGGCGCCGGGATGAACGAGGTCGACCGCGCGCATGGGCACTCAGCTCCGCGGCTTCACCACGGCATCGGCATTGAGGCGCCAGGGCATCTCGCCGCGCTCGACCATGTCTTCAAGCACCTGGCGGTCCCTGAGCGTGTCCATCGACCGCCAGAAGCCATTGTAGCGATATGCCATCAATTTGTTCTCGGCGATCAACCGCTGGAACGGCTCCACCACCAATTCCTCGCCATCGTTCATATAGTCGAAGATTTTCGGCGTCATGATGAAGTACCCGCCGTTGATCCATACCTCCGAGTGGTCTGAGGTGATGAACTCTCGCACCCGCCCATTCGGATCAAGGTTGGCGAGGTGGTACGCCACAGGCGGATGCACCGCCAGAAAACACGCGACCGCGCCGCTGGCCTTGAACTTTTCGATCATGTCATCGAGGTTTACGTCTGTGAGGCCGTCGCTGTAGTTCGCCAAAAAAATCGGCTCGTTCTTGACGTGATCGCGCACCGCCCAGAGGCGGCCGCCGATATTGCGCCAGACGCCCGTATCGATCATCGAAACGCGCCAGTCGCTCGCGGAATTCTTGGCTCCAATGATTTCGACCTTGTCGCCATGGACCACGCAGTCAGAGTACATTTGCGAGCGGTGGTTTACGAAGAAGTCCTTGATGATGTTCGCCTTGTGTCCAAGGCACAGCACGAAGTCGTTGTGTCCGTGTTCGGCATAGTAGTTCATGATGTGCCACATGATCGGCTGCTGCCCGACCGGGATCATGGGCTTGGGGATGCTCTCGGAATAGTCGCGTATCCGCGTCCCAAGGCCGCCGCAGAACAGGACAACTTTCATGACTTCGCCACCGGTTCGACTATCGTGACTTCGGGAATAGGAAGCACAAACTTGGCGCCCCACGCGCCAACATGGCTCATCTGCTCGGTAATCTCCTGCCGGAGATTCCACGGCAGCAGCAGAATATAGTCCGGGCGCGCTTCATCTATCGCTTCGACCGGATAGATCGGGATGTGCGTGCCCGGCGTGTAGCGGCCATGCTTTTCGGGATTGCGATCGACGGTAAACGACAACAGGTCAGGACCGATGCCGCAATAGTTCAGCAACGTGTTGCCCTTACCCGGGGCGCCGTAACCGCAAACGCTCTTGCCTGCTTCTTTCGCATCGATGAGAAACCGCAGAAGACGGCGCTTGGTCTCGTGCACACGCGCCGCGAAGTCGGAGTAAGCGGTCATCGACCGCATTCCGGCGTCGACTTCGCTGGCCAGCAGATCCTGGACCGCCGCGCTCGGCTCACCTCGCTTGGTCAGAAACACGCGTAGGCTGCCCCCATGGGTAGGCAGGTGCTCGACATCAGCGAAGATCAGGCCGTGGCGCTTGCGCAAATTGTCGATCGCCGTCCCCGAGAAATAGCAGAAGTGCTCGTGATAGATGGTGTCAAACTGATTGTACGTCAGCAGATTGCGCAAGTACGGGAACTCAAAGGTGATCGTTCCTTCGGGCTTGATCAACGCCGCCGCGCCGCCAAGGAAGTCGTTGAGATCGGGAACATGCGCCAGCACGTTGTTGCCGAGCACCAGGTCGGCGTGACCGCGTTCGGCAACGATACGCTCGGCGAGTGCGCGGCCGAAAAACTCAACCAAGACCGGCACGCCCTTCTCTCGCGCCGCGGCGGCGACGTTGGCCGCGGGCTCCACGCCCAACATGTTGGTCACGCCCAGTGGCGGAAAATGCTGGAGCAGGTAGCCGTCGTTGCACGCGAGTTCGACGACAAAGGAGCGCGCGTCAAGATTCAAGCGGCGCGTCATTGCCTCGCAATACGCCTTCGAGTGCGCCACCCAAGACGTCGAATAGGACGAGAAGTAAGGATATCGGTCGGTAAAAATGCCGTCCGGCGACACGTACTCCTTCAACTGCACGAGCCAACAGGACTCGCAAATCAGCACGTGCAGCGGGAAGAACGGCTCCATTTGGTCCCGCTCAGCCGCGCTCAGGAAGGTCTCGCAAAGCGGAGACTTGCCGAGGTCGACGAGCGTCTGGTGCAGCGCCGCCCCGCATGAACGACAGCGCGCCTCGCCGCTCACAGTCGATCTTGAGGTTAACTGTCTCGCTTCCATCGCCCACCAGCCGCCGATAGTATTGTCTCTGCAATGCTTGCGCCAGTCTACACGGCGCCCGACCTTGGATTAACCCCTATGCAATTTCAGCCGCTCGGCCTACCTGGCGCGTGGATCGTCGAACTCGAACCGGTAGAAGACGAGCGCGGCAGCTTCGCCCGCAACTTCTGCGCCCGCGAGTTTGCGGCGCGCGGCCTGGTCGCGGGCTATGTTCAGCACTCGCGGTCCTTCAACCGTATCGCCGGGTGCGTTCGCGGCATGCACCTGCAAAAGCCGCCACACGGGGAAGCCAAACTCGTCTCCTGCATCGCGGGGGCTATCTTCGATGTCTGCCTCGACCTCCGTCCGGCGTCCCCCAGTTACTTGCAGTGGCGTGGCGTCGAGCTGAGCGCGGCAAACCGCCGGCAGCTCTATATCCCGGAAGGATGCGCGCACGGGTTCCAATCGCTGACGGACGCGGCCGAGGTGCAATACCTGATTTCCGCTGAGCACGAGCCGTCCGCCGCGGCTGGTTACCGCCCGGAGGATCCGGCGTTCGCCATCACATGGCCCCTGCCCATTACCATGATGTCGGCCAAGGATCGGACTTGGCCCGACTTTGTCGATTCACGCTCCTAAGCGCCGCAGCAGCCCGTGCGCCTCAAGCCGAAGCGCCGACCGCTTGATTGTATCGAACGGCAATCCCGCCCGCTCGGCGATGTCGAGTAGAGAGTGATCGCCATCGGACTGATTAAGCGTCCAGAGCATGGCCATGTTATTCGCGTAAGCGTTCTTGTCTCCCCCCACCGAATTGTAGAGGCCGCGACGACCCAATTGAGGTTCGCCCTTAGGCGCAAGGTTCACAAACCGTGCATCGTGCTCCAGCACATCCAGCGCGGCCGCGATGAGCCGCATCGAGCGTTCGAGATGCTCGGGCCGTATGAACTCAAGATTGTCGGCTGACGTGTGGTACTCGGGAAAGGTCCCGAATTGGCTGCGCTGGAAAAGCCCGACATCGAGCTTGAAGCCGGGGGAATTGTACTGCCGCTCATCGTAACCATACGGTGAGAAGTCGATGATTTTTGCTTCCGGCCCAGCGTCCTTGAGCACGTGGGCCATGGCGCGATCGATAGGCGCGTCGCCTCGCCGGGTACGCTTATAGGTCGGCCCTCCGCTGTCCCCGACACAGGACACGATAAGCCCATGGCGGATGCGTTGCACGCGATCGGTATTGTTGGCGAGCCAAGTGATCGCGCCAATCGTCCCCGGCGCGAACAAGAAACGATAGGTGTAGCGCGTCTTGAGTTTGGAGATGGCGGCGGCCAGCACGGTCAGCATCGCGACGCCCGAGCAATTGTCGTTTGCGAGCGCCGGATGGCAAGTGTGCGCTTGAAGCAGTATCTCGTCCGCACTGGCGCCGTGGTGCACGTACTCGGCGTAGGTCAACGAACCAGGCTCGAGCGAGGACTCAATGACCGCTTCATACTCGCCATCCGGCAGCGACATGAGTGCGGCGTGGCTCATGCAAAATCCCCAGCGCGCCTCGTAGTATGAGGTCCTGTAGGGAATGAGTTCGGGCTGGTCCGGCAGCGTGAAGATATTCTGCTTCAGTTTGGCCAAAGGCAACTTGCCGCGGAACGGAGCCGAGTAGTTGAGCACGTGCAGCGCATGACGGCGGAAGTCGACGACACGCTCTCCCGCTGCGTTCGCAATGTAAGCGTCTCGTACGCTCCATTCCGGCGGCACAGTCCAGTCGAGCACCTGTGCGCCTGTGGGAGTCTCGGTCCGCACCAGCGGGACCCGGCGCTCCAGGCGGTCGAGCGTCTGGCGGACGCCTGCGCCAGTAATGCTGCGGCAAATGGGATAGATGTCTGCCGCCAAGCGATAAATGTCGTCGCCGATACCCGGCGGGCACAGCGCGTCGATCCAGGTGGAAGCGTCGCTACTCACGTTGCCGCGCCCGATAGCCAAAGCGCCAGATGTTCGTCGCAGACGGCGCTTGCATCTTCTCCGGCGAGTACCCGCGCGTACCAATCGAGCGTGGTCGCAACCGCGGCGCGTGCATTGAGCTGCGGCGACCAATCGAAGTCGCGCACCGCTTTCGACGGATCCAGCATCAACAAGCCGCTTTCTAGCGCACCGACCGAGTCCGGTTCCACGCGCCAACTGAACCGTTCCGGCCACGCTTCTATTGCCCATGCGCACAATTGCTCAACGCGCACGGCGTCTGCCCGCGAGGTTGGGCCAAAGTTCCAGGCGAGTTCGTTGGGGTCGTCGGTTGCCGACCGCGATTCGCCCTTCACTTCCACTGCCAGCAGATAGCCCTCGAGCGCATCCATCACCCACTGCCACGGCCGCGTCGCGCGAGGATTGCGGACCGCAAGAACTTCCCCGGCCATCACCGCCCGGACGATGTCCGGAATGATACGGTCGCGCGACCAATCGCCGCCACCGATGACATTGCCAGCGCGGCCGGTCAGCAAGGTCTTGTCGCCACGTTCGAAGTAAGAGGCGCGATACGCGCTCAGCACCATTTCCGCGGCTGCCTTGCTCGCGCCGTACGGCTCGTAGCCGCCGAGTGGGTCGGTTTCCTGAAACGCTCGTCCGTCCTCACGGTTGAGATACACTTTGTCAGTCGTCGTGACGAACACGGTCCGTACCGAGGCGCATCGGCGGGCGACGTCGAGCACGTTAACTGTCGCCATGACGTTGGAGCGGAAGGTCTCGACCGGGTCGAGATAGGCGGCGCGCACCAGAGACTGTGCCGCAAAATGAAACACAATCTCGGGTTCGAATGTAGTGATCGCGGCGGCGTTGGCTTGATCGGCGAGGTCACCGAGCGTTTCGCCGGCAAGGGATTCGCCGATCCGCGCTTGCGCGTAAAGGCTCGGCGACTCCGGCGGCAGCGCCAGACCATGCACTCTCGCTCCAAAGCGATGCAGCGCAAGGCACAGCCAGGCACCCTTGAAGCCCGTGTGACCGGTGACGACAACGCGCCTACCGCGCCAGAACTCAGGGTCGACCCGCCTTACCACCGTCGATTTGCCTCTTCTCGGTAAACCATTCGTCGCACGCGCGTGGCGTGTGAAACTTGCGATGCAGCATAAAGCAGGCCGCGTGGACGCGCTACATCGGCGCTGGCGCAGTCGTCACACGGTATCCTTAACCCTGATTGCCGCCATAATCTCATTCAGGTGTGTGCTCACGGCACTCCGTAGCGCCGCAGCCCGATCGAGAATTCGAGCGCTCTCCGATGCGAAATCGGCCGTGGCCGAATCGAACTTAGCCAACACCGTCTCTGGGCTGAACGCATTCACATCTTCGCAATAGTCCTTCAAACCAAATGACGCCATCAGTTCGGTGTTCTTGATGCTATAGCCGATCGAGACAACCGGACGCCCGCTCATCAACGCGGCGGCGACATTATGGAAGCGCGTGGCGACAACCGCCTCGCAGCCGCGGAGCGCGTCGACAATGTCGCGTAATGTGGCGATGGAGGCAATGTCGACTTGACCGCCTGGGCAGCGCGACAACAAGCGCTCCCGCATGGCCAGGGCCGCCGGCTCGTCCGCTGGCTCGCCGGTTAGCAGGACCAGCTTCAGCCCCTTCCCGATCAACCCGACACCCACATCCGCGAGCTTATTGAAATAGGCAGCGTAAATGTCGTCTGGCGCGCCGGCCGGGCTGTTCCAGGAATGATACTTCATGACGCCGAGGCCGACGGTCTGCAGCGGACCGCTCACGGGCGCGGTATCGAAATCGAGCGCAAACGCCAAGTCTGGCGTGACGGCGTCGCGCGAAACGTCGATGTGAAGCACGTCTCGAACGAACTCCCTCGACTCTGTGTCTCTATACGACCGATGTGTCGCGCGCGCCGCGGCGAGTGCAAACAAGCGCCTGCTTCGAGCGCCGACGACTGGCCCAGCGCCAATGGAGACAAAGCTGATCGGTATCTCTCGCCGCGCAGCGCACTGTGTCCACATTGACAGGCGCCGTGCGTGTTCGGCGTCCGGGCTGCCGAAATCGTCGAGCATGCCAGTGCCCGGGACCAAGAAATGGTCGACGTCTCGCAGGGCCGCGTCCACTGCGCGCCATCGCCACGCTTCATCGAGCACGCGGCGCACAGATTGAGGGACCCCCTTCAGCGCTGGCCCCCGAGGCCGGATGGGAACCGCTGGCACGCCGAAGCGCTTGGCCGCCGTTTCTGGCGCATCGCTCGCAAGCGTCACCTGCGCGCTTGGCAGCGCCGATCGCAGATGCTTCAGCGCGACCTCAAGCGATGCGTCGTTGCCGGTGTTGCCGATGCCGAACAAGCCGTAAAGCAGCACGTGCGGCCGCCTGTCACCCCCGGCATGGATGCGCTGAGAGACGGTCATGCCATGGCGCGCTTGAGTGTGGGCCGCCGCCGCCAATAGCGCGCATACATACGAATGCGATGCAGCGGGCTAATCGCGTGGCGGTTGGCGATCTCCGGTAGGAATCCCGTGCGCGCAAGGTGCTTCCAGTATGCCCACGCCCAGGGGTGCCACGCCTCGCGCAGCCACGGTTTGTCTTTGCCCGTGAAGTGAACCACGCCTAGCGCATCGCCAGAGTAACGTTTCGCCGCGGGAAGCATCGCCGCCAGCGACCCGATCACCATGTCGCGCTGCACGTTCCAACGTAAGTCCAGCGCCCTCCATCGCCCCCAGAAAACCCAGTTCAATGCATCTTGATCGGCAAAAACCGGGCGGCGCTCGCGGATGAATTGCAAGCACTTGGAGAAGGCGCGCTCCGCGCGAATCCGATCCATATCGATGAGCAGGACGCCTGCGTTGAAATAACCAGCGTCGACCCGCGGCAAGCCCCAACGATCGGCAAAGTCCGTCTCGTTGACGTAGGTGTCCGGACATGCCCCGATCGGGGCGCCAGCGAGGTCGACACGCCACAGTTCCGCAAGATCGCCGAACACGACCGTGTCGGCGTCGAGGTAGATCACACGGTGACAATCCGCCGGCGCCAAGGTCTCGAGACCAAGGCGCAGATAGGTTGACGCGTTGACATGCTTGAGATCAGCGCCCTGGTCGAAATCAGGAAGGTCCCTTGGATTGATCTCGCGCCAGACAAAAGTCGCGCCCGGCGCAACGCTTTCGAGACGCCTCTTCATCTCGTCGGTCATGCCCGGGTGCAGAATGATGAATCGGAATCTTGCGCCTTTGCCCGCACGCACAGCTGAAGCAATCACCGCCGCTGCGTGCGGCGCGTAGTGCGCATCGAACCCCAACGCGACATCTATGGTTGCGCCATTCATCGAAGTTTTCCGACTGTGCCCGCCTGCGCTCGCAGATAACGCTGCAACAGCCGCGCTTGGTGCAAAAGACCTGCGCCCTGCTCGGTCATAACCTCTCTATAGAAACGCGTTCGCCGCAGATTGTCCCAATAGAGCCAAGCGTGGGGATGATAGGCGCTTGTCAGCCACGGCTTCTCCGGTCCGGTGAAGTGGATGATCGCCGGCGCCGATTCCCCCAAGCGTTTATCGGGAGCGGTGTCCCGTATCAGCGCGGGGATCACCATATGCCGTTGCACGTTCCAGCGCGCATCAAGCCGGCGCCAGCGTCCCCAGAAGACATAGTTCAGGGCATCCTGGTCGGTAAAGGAAGTCTGATTGCGCGCCGCGAACTCGATCGCTGCTTCAAACAGCCGGTCGCGCCGCACCTGATCCAGATCGATCAACAACATGCCGGAGTTGAAGTAATCGCCCGTCAGCGGCAGCGTCCAGGATCGCGCAAATCCAGCCGCATCAACATAGCAATCGCTCACCGCGCCCAGCGCCGCTCCATCAAGCGCGCTGCGCCATAGCGGGCGTATGTCCGCGGTCGCGATCATGTCGACGTCCAGGTAGAGCACGCGGGACCAACTCGCTGGCGCGAGTCGCTCAAGGCCGAGGCGGAAGAGGATCGCACGGGTGAAATGCGCGTGATCCGCCATCGGCGGCACGTCCCCCGATCCGATCTCGCGCCACATGAAGTCGGCCTCCGGCGCCGCCGCCTCGACTTTTTGTTGCAAAGCCCGGTCGACATCGGCGTGGAGCATGAAGAAGCTCAACGCGCTGCGCGTGTGTCTGCGCAGCGACGCAATCAACGCCGCAGCGTGCGGCGCATACGCCCGATCAAAGCCGAATGCGACATTTACTGTATCCATACGAAACGCCGCCAAGCCCTACCCGGTCGCCAGCCTGCGACGTCTCGTCCGACGGCCGCCCTCAGTCCCAGATGCAAATACTACGCTACGGCTTACTTAATGCAATTATCATGGTTACGCGAATTGCGTGGGTTGGTCAGGAACTTGCTTGCAGCAACCATCGGCGCACCGTAGCGCTTTAGGCCGGCAGGCGAGCGCCCGGGGCGGGACCGCGTCGAGGAACAGTTCCGAATGGAAGGCGTGGGTAAGCGTCTAGCCAAGGGCGTGGTGTGGACAGCGGGCGCGCGCATCGCCGTTAACATCATCGGCTTAGTGAGCACGCTGCTGATGGCGCGGCTGCTGACGCCCGCCGACTTCGGCCTCGTCGCGCTTGCGACCTCCTCGTTCGCGATCGTCGGCGCGCTGACTCAGATGTCGCTGGCGGCCGCACTGATCCAGCACCCGTCGCCGGAACGCGAGCACTTCGACACCGCCTGGACGTTGAATCTCTGCCGCGGCCTGCTTGTCTCCGGCATTCTAGCGCTCGCCGCCGAACCACTCGCCGCGTTCTATCGCGACGACCGTCTGGTCGCCATCATCTATGCCCTCTCCGGCGTGACCGTTCTGAGCTCGATGAGCAATCCCAAGCTGGTGGAGTTCAACCGGCGGCTTTCGTTCACGCAGGACTTTATCGCGGCGGTGCCGGCTAAGCTGGCGGGCTTTCTGGTCGGTATCGGGATTGCCATCGCATACCAGACCTATTGGGCGTTGGTCATCGGCTCGATAGCCAGCCAAGTCCTCAGCGTCCTGATCTCGTATGTTCTGATACCGTATCGCCCGCGCGTGAGTTTCGCGCACACACGCGACCTCTTCTCGTTCTCGATCTGGCTCGTCATGGGCAGCGCAGTCAGCGCGGTCAGCCAACGCGCCGACCAAGTCATCGTGGGCCGGGCTCTCGGCACGCACGATCTCGGCCAATACAATGTGGGTGAAAACCTAGCGAGCCTGCCCGTCCAGGAATCGACCGCGCCGCTGACAGCGGTGCTATTCCCCGCGTTTTCGCGCCTGCAAAGCGATCCCCCCCGTTTGCGCGCCGCCTTTGTCCGCGCTCAACGTCTGATGTTCGCGGTCGGGCTGCCGGTGGGCGTTGGCCTGGCCCTGATCGCAGAACCCCTGGTCATGCTGGTGCTTGGTCCGCAATGGTCGCAGGCGATCATCGTCGTTCAGGTCCTTTCGACGATCTTGGCCCTCAATTCCCTCTCGTCCACGTTCACCGGGGCGGCCATGGCCCTCAAGCGAACGCGGATGATTTTCCAAAGAGATTTTGCCGTCCCCTTCTACCGCATTCCGCTCATTCTCGGTGGCCTCTTCTGGGGCGGCTTTGTGGGCGTGGTCATCGCGCGCTGGTTCGTCGGTCTGATCAGCATCTGCATCGACATCTTCCTGGCTCAGCGGCTGCTCGGCGTCAGCGCCGTCACTCAGGTTGTGTCGAATTGGCGGACCTTGCTCTCGGTAACCTTGATGAGCGCTGTCGTTATCGGGCTACAGCACCTGGGAATCGATAGGCCGACCCTCGGAACCATTGTCATCCTGGTTATTGTTGGCGCTGTTGCGTACGGGGTGTCCATGTTTGCTCTATGGCTTATGACAGGCCGTCCCCTCGGCCCAGTGCAAGAAGCGCTTGATCTGGTACAATTCTGGCGTCAGCGGCTCTCTGGCCGCGCACTTGGCCCGAGAACGAACACGTGAGCGGCCATAGGCTTGGACGACCGATGAGCACCGAGGCTGATCCGATCAATATCGCATTCGGGATCGACGCTGCCTATGCGCCCCATGCGGCATGCGTTATCGCATCGATAGTGCGGCATGCGCCTGACGGCAGGTTTCGCTTCATCGTCTTGCATGGGGACATTGCCCGCCCGCTTCAGTTGCGCGTCGAGAGCGTCGCCCCACAAGCGAGCTTTACATGGTTAGAGATATCGGACGACGAGATACCCGAACTGCCCGCTCAACCCCAGGACCGCACCCATCTGCAGCGGCCCACATTGTTCAGGCTGGCGCTCGCGAGACGAGCGCCCGCGGACTGGCGGCGCGTCATCTACCTTGATGCCGATCTGATCGTGATGCGAGACATCCGAGAGATCTGGCGCGCGGACTTGGACGGCGCCCCTATCGGCGCAGCCATCGACTCCTTCGTCGATGAGGCGGCGTTCGCAAAACGCTGGGACCTTCCCGCCGGCGGCAGCTACTTCAACGCCGGGGTTCTGCTGCTGGACCTCGACCAAATACGTGCGCAAAACGCCTTTTCCGCCACCCTCGATTTCCAGGTCGCGCACCGGCCCGCGTTCAACGACCAGGACGCGCTCAACTACGTCTTCTGGCGACGTTGGAAACGCTTGGATAACGCCTGGAACATTCAGCGCTACATGTTCGTCGGCCAATCATCCGAGGGCTTCTCAGCCGACAAGAGCCTGAAGGGCCCGCTCCCCGGAATCGTGCACTACACCGGCCCGGAAAAGCCGTGGGTACGCGGCGCTTGGCACCCCTGGGCATGGCTCTACTGGGAGAATTTGCGCCGGACGCCGTTCTTCGCGGAGGTCGCGCGCGCCAGCCATATCGATAGCTACGACCGCCTGCGGATGCGGCTGCGATGGTTCCGGCGCGGACCGCGATACACCGGGCGCGCGTCCGCATGACCGCCGAACCATCAACGGCTACGGCCGTCATCATCGCTGCGTACCAGGCAGAAGCCACTATCGAGCAAGCGATACGCTCTGCTCTCGATCAGCCCGAGACAGCAGAGGTTTACGTCATCGACGACGCCTCGCAGGATCGGACGTTCGCGCTTGCGCAGGCGATCGCCGCGACGGACTCAAGGGTCACGGTGGCGCGCCATGACGCCAACCAAGGCCCGGCAATAGCGCGCAACGCAGCGATCAACGCGACAACATCGCCTTGGATTACCGTTCTCGACGCCGACGACTACATGCTGCCAGGCCGGCTAGCGCGCCTGCATGCATTCGGGGCCGATGCCGATCTTGTAGCGGATATGCTAACCCGCCGCACGATCGAGGAACGCTCGTGCCCGACTTGGTCGCCGGCGCCGCTGACGGCGCGCCAACTGACATTCACCGAGTTCGTGATCGGAGACAGTGTAGAAATCACGGGAGTGCTTCACACCGGCTTCTTGAAGCCGCTGATGCGGCGATCTTTCCTGAACGCACACGGCATTCGCTACAAGCCGCTGCGCCTGGGCGAAGACTACGATCTCTACGCCCGCGCGCTTCTGCACGGCGCTCGTTTCCTCACCTGCGGAGAAGCCGGTTATGTTTCGATCGAAAGGCCCGGTTCACTGAGCAAGGCGCACAGCGAAGAGGATCTAAGGCTCCATCGCGATTGCGACGATGAGCTCGCACACATCCGCCCGCTCTCGCGTGAGGAGAGCCGCGCCCTGCGCAGCCATCGACTGAGCGTGGATTGCCGCTATCAGTGGCGGAGGCTGATCACGGCGGTTAAGACGCGGGATCTCGCGGCGGCTCTCGCAACATTTCACTCGCCCGGTGTAGCTGGACATTTGCTGGGCAAACTTGCCGAGCAGGCTTGGCTGCGCTCGACCGGCCGCGGTCCGCAGCGCCAGGCCACTGCTGCAGGCGAACGCCTTTTCGCCTAGCGGCGGATCGCATAAGAAAGCGACAGGGGTTGTCACATGACGTCATTTTGGCACACGCGCCGAGCACTCGTTCTGGCTCTGTTGGGAGGGGTGAGCGCCGCTGCCTGCAACACCATTCCGTCAACGCCAGCGGAACAGGCCCAACCTCAGGATTACAGGCTCGGGCCCGGCGACCAGTTGCGCATTACGGTTTTCAATGAAGAGGACCTGACCGGACTCTTCTTGGTCGGTTCCCAAGGTACGATCGCCTACCCGCTGGTGGGCGAGGTTCGCGCCGCTGGAATGACGGTGGCGGAGTTCACAAGCAGCCTCCAGGCCGAGCTCCAGTCCTATGTGCGCCAGCCCAATGTCAGTGTTGAGGTAGCCAATTACCGCCCCTTCTTCATCCTCGGCGAGGTGCAGCGGCCGGGCACCTATCCCTACTCAGCCGGCCTGACCGTCCTGAATGCCGTGGCTACCGCCGGGGGGTTCACCTATCGCGCCAACCGAAGTCGCGTGTTCATTCGGCATGCAAATGAAGCCGTCGAACATGCCTATCAGCTTACCATCGCCACGCCTGTTCTCCCCGGCGACACCATCCGCATTAGCGAGCGGCTGTTCTGAAGCACCGGCGCCGCAGAGCCGCGAAAATCCCGGCGCCAAGTGTGCATAGTCCAGGAAGAACACGACACAACGCTCACCCGCATGCTAAACGTTAACGGCAAGTGGGGCGGCGTTAACCCCCGGCGTCGTGCCTGGAAGAGCGCCGATGAACATGATGAACCGTGAAACGCCTCCGCAACCGGCCGGATACCCATCGAACGCCTCTGCGCCGATCGGTCTTGCGGAGATGTTTGGGCTGACCGCAGTGACGCAGGTGCTGCGGCGGCGCTGGCTGATCATCACCATCGCTGGCGTTGCAGCCGCTGCGGGGGTGTTCGCCTTCCTCATGCTGAAGACGCCGGTCTACAGCGCAACGGCTCTGCTGATCATGAACCCGCGCCAAGAGCGCGTGGTCGATAACGAGGCGGTCGTTGGGCAATTGCCGCTTCATACCGCTGCGATCGATTCCGAGATCGAGATGCTTCAATCGTCGGCGCTGATGGAGGAGCTGAATGAAGCGCTCGGCCTGCAGACTGGTGAGAACGCTGGCCCGGCGGCTGACCTTGGCGGCGCCATCGAAGTCAAACGACGCGGCCTCACCTACGTCATCGAAATCTCCGCCAGCTCCACCGATCCCGAGCGCGCGCAGCTGATCGCGAACACCTACGCTGACGTTTACATCGCCAGCCAGATCAACCAGCGGGTCGATACCGCGCAACGGGCCAACACGTGGCTCTCGCGGCGCCTCGCTGAGTTGCGCGAAGACGTACAAGCGAAAGAATCGGCGGCCGAGACCTTCCGCGTCGAGACCGGGATGCTGTCCGCGCAAGGTTCGACGCTGCCCGAACAGCAAATCACCAACATCCAAACCCAAGTGTTGCAGGCGCAAGCCGCTCTAGCTGCGGCTGAGGCGCGCTATCGACAAGTCGAAGATGGCCGACGCTCCGGCGCTTCGATGGAGTCGCTCGGCGCGGCCATCGACTCGCAAGCAGTGCAGACCCTGCGCAACCGCGAAGCGGAGATCGCACAACGCCAGTCGGACTTGGAGTTGCGTTACTTCGAGACCCATCCGGCGGTGCAATCCGTCCGGGCCGAGCGCCGCGACATCGAAGCGCAGATCGAACGCGAGATTCAACGCGCCATTGGCAACCTGCGCAACGACGTTTCCGAAAAGCGCGCTGAGCTTG
This sequence comes from Hyphomonadaceae bacterium, assembly GCA_019753175.1. Classification (GTDB taxonomy): domain Bacteria; phylum Pseudomonadota; class Alphaproteobacteria; order Caulobacterales; family Aquidulcibacteraceae; genus Vitreimonas. The sequence goes on along the minus strand of JAIELK010000016.1, from coordinate 162,061 downwards.
AAACCCTGAGCGCGTCGCTGCGCGACGCGACCGTCAACCTCTCGGGCAATTCCGCCGCAAGCGTGCGTTTGCGCGAGCTCGAGCGCGAAGCGGCCGCGAGCCGCGAAGTCTACGAAAGCTACTTGCAGCGCTATCAGGAAATCGCGGACCAGGATCAGCTCAACACCTCGGACGCGCGCCTGCTGGCGTACGCGGGGCTGCCGGTTCGGCCGTCATGGCCTAACCTGCGCATCGCGCTGGCGCTTGCGATCGCCGCGGGCCTGCTCTTGGGCATCGGCGCCGGCGTCGCGGTGGAAATCTTCGATCAGTCTGTGAAGAACGCCGAGGACCTCGAGAGCAAAGTCGGCTACCCGGCCATCGCTTCGATCCCCGCGATCACGCCGCGCATGATGCGCCAGATGCCTCCCACGGAGCGCCATCCCGGCGGCTATCTCATTGGGCGGCCTATGTCGGCATTCACAGAAGCGCTCCGTGTGTTGCGTACGGTGATCGTCTACTCGAAGCTCGACTTCTCCGTGAAGGTCGTCGCGGTCACCTCGGCGTTGCCGGACGAAGGCAAGACCACGATCTCAGTGTGCTTGGCCAGAGTTGCGGCCATGTCTGGCCAACGCGTCATCCTCGTGGACTGCGATTTGCGCAAGCAGTCGATCAACGACGTCGTGGATCTCGACCCCGAGGTCGGTCTCCTGCAAGTATTGGCGGGCGAAGTGCCTTGGCGCTCGGCGATCGTGCGCGATCCTAACTCGGACGCCGACGTGTTGCCCGTGGCTATGAGCGGTTTCACGCCAAGGGACGTGTTCGGCTCCGACGCGATGGGACGCCTGATCTCCGAACTCCGCAGCCACTACGATCTCATTATCCTTGATAGCGCGCCTATTCTCGCCGTGGCCGAAACGCGGATTCTGGTGCAACAGGCCGACACAACCGTGATCGTCGCGCGCGCCGGCAAGTCAGCGGTCGGCGCGGTGCGCAGCGCGGTGCAGCAGACCGTCAGCGCTGGCGGCAAGGTTCTCGGCATTGCGCTCAATTGCGTGATGCCCACGTGGACCTCGTACTCGGACTCGCTCTACCTGTACCAGTCGAAGTCTTATTACAGCGTGTCTTGACGTTCGGCGGTCTCCCGCTGGGGAGATTGCGTCGGCTGAAGTCGGGCAGTGCGCGCAATCGCTGACGCAATCGCGCCCGCCACCTCCTCACCGCGCTCAATGCCGTGCGTGCGAACCAAGTACGCGCGGCCACGGACCGCCAGCATTGCCTTGAGCCGCGTTCGATCGCGCAGCGCCAAGGCAATCCGCAGAGTCTCCTCCGCAGAGCCGGCGACGAGAAGATCGCGGTTAGGCCGCACGGCAAGGCCCTCGCACGCCTTTGACGTCGCGACCACCGGGCAACCCAGCGACAGGCCGTCCAGCACCTTGAGCTTGACGCCGGAGCCCGTGGTGACTGGCGCGAGGAACACGCCCTCGCCGGCGAGCATTGTCAGATCATCCACACGCCCCAGAAACCGGAAGTGGCGCGGATCGAACTTGGCCGGCAGATCAGGCGAATGATCGCCGACCGCTTCGATGGTCGCATCGCTCGGCCAACCGCCCCGAGCCGCCATGGCCGCCGCCGCCGCCGCGAGCGTGCGCAGCATCTCGATGTTCTCGGCATAACGCAAATTGCCGAGGAAGATCAGACGGCGTCCTATAGCGCCCGCTCCGATGCGGGGTGCGATCAATGGCGGCGCGGCGAGGACGTGCGCACCATCGATCTTCATCGCTTCGGCTTCGCGCGGAGAGGTGAACAGCGCCAGGTCGCAGCGCTTCAGCAATTGCTTCTCGTATTCGGCGCACCTCGCCGCTTCCCAAGCGAGCAACGGCTTGGCCAGCAGACGCGCCACCACCGCTAAGGGCCCGACGCGGTCCGACAAGAATCCCATGAGGTCATAGTTGTCTCGCGCGGCTGTCCGGTAGCGTTCAGAGAGCAGATCGTCGAAGTCAACGATCACTGCGACATGCTCACGCAACCGCTGCGCAAGCGGCGCCAGGCGCAACATATCAACATACACAGCGCTAGCGCCGACCGCACGCGCCAATCCCGCTACTTGCCGGCGCGTCGACGAGCTGAAGTAGAGCCATGTCTGCAGCGGGAGCCCGCTCAACCTGAAGCCATTCAGCGCGATCGAGGACAGGTTCGCCAAAGGAGCAAAAATCAAACCCTGATCGCTACCGTCGTTCGCGGCGCGGTCGAAAACGACGATGCGCGTGTCAAACCGGCGCCGTAGCTGCTCGATGCGCTGTCGTAGCATGAAGCCCCGGCCGCTCTTCTCTCTGTAAGGGTGCCGCGTCAGCAGCATGAGGATGACGGGCCGTGTGGCGCCGAAGGCCCTGCGGCTTGCCGGGCGCGCCTCGAAGACAATGCGAAGCTCGTCCCGCGGCTGGAGGAAAAGCGTGTCGGGCGCGGCAAGCAATCGCGCGCGCTTGTCGGCGATTTCGCCGCTGCTCACATGGCGGATGAAATCCGGAAGCGTTTGCTCGATCGGCTCGTCGAGAACGAACCCAAACTGGTGTTCGCCGACCCAACGTCCAGTCTCACTGTTTGCGGGCGCGACCGGAGGGGTTCCATAGTAACCGCCCTCGTAGATCCGGTTGGGCAGAAGCCATTTCGAGTTGGCGCTCGCATCATGAAAGTCCCCCGCCCACACTAGGTCGACGCCGCCATAGATGGGGCCGAGATCGTCCGGCCAAGCGTAGCGTCCGCCAAACGTCACGTTGGAAACACCAGCGATGTCGCGCTCGAAGTTTGGTAGGCAAACCGGTGACGGCGCGCCCCGCATCACGATCTGGACACGGTCCGGAAACGCGCGCGCCAGCGACGTCAACAAGGCGAAGCTGCGCGCGCAACGGAGGTTTCCGAACCACCCGATACGCAGCTTTCCCTCCCCCGGCGCGCCCCCTTGGGTGCGAGGCCCGTAGTCGAAACCCCAAGGCAGGCGATTCTCGATCAGTGTCGTACGGGCAAACCCGGGATGGCGCTTGTCAAAATACTCGCGGGCGAAGGCAGGTGAGCTGATGATGACGCGATCCGTGTCGAGCAACAGCCTGCGTTCAAGCGCCCGCAGCCCTGCGCCGAGGACATCTGGGCGGGTAAGAAAGCGATGAACGTCCAGGCACTCATAGACCAAGCGCGCATCGGCGCCGCTCATGCGCCTGGCCCAATGCGCCAAGGCCAGCATGTCGAGATTGCGTGCGTAAAATACGCGAGCCCGATTGAGAGCATCACGATGGTCTCTGAGTATCGGCCTGGCGCGCGCCAGTGCGCCAAGCCGCTGCACGAACGCAGCATCCTTGGTCTCGCCCAGGTCGACATTGCGCCATGGCGTCGCGAACGCTACGCCGCGCCGCATCGTGAAGGCGGTGACGTCCGCGCCGGCGTGGGTGAGCGCCGCGATGCGGCGCTGGACCGCCGCGTCGCGCGCGTCCTGACCGAAGAAGGCGAGAGTCGTCAAAACGTGGGCAGCATTGCCTAATCGGCGACTATGGCAAGCCCAGCCTTAGCTTTCGCTGTTTGGCCGAGACTGCGCGACTCCCCGGCTGAACAGGCCCCGCGCAGCCTTCCACAGAATCTCAGCGTCAAGCACCATCGACCAGGAGAGCGCATAGGCTTTGCATGCGCTGGCGGCGTCGCACTTCATCTCGCCAAGCAAGTCGAGCCCAATCAATCCGGGGCGAGCGCTGAGGTACTGACGCTTTGCACCCTTCAGCGTCTCGACCTCCGCCATCCTCAGTGCGGCGGGTCCGACAATCGACATCTCGCCACGCAGAACGTTGAATAGGCCGGGGAGCGATTCCAACAAGAGCAGCCACTTGCTTTGAGGCGCGTCTTCGCGCGCGCCTACGTCAACTTCAGCACCGGTATCGTCGATGGCGACACCTGGAAAAGCTGCGATGACTGCGCTCGGCGGCGTCAACTGCATGAGATATCGGCTGAACCCTTGACCGCCATAGCCAACGACATCATCCGCAAGAAGGACATGCTGCACATTGCGGACGCGCGCCCATGCCGCGCCCACGCCAATCAGGATGAGCCATAGCGGCGCAGTCAGTATTGTGAGCGCCAAGTCAACGCCGCGCTTGGCCCAACCCCCGATGACTGAGTCATAGGAAATGATGGGCGAGCCCGCGAGATCGCGGCGAAGGCCGGACTCGAAGGGGTTCGCTTCCTCGCCGTTCTGCGGGTCGCGCCGAACCGACGGGCCGCGCGGCATCTGAATGAGCATGACGTGTTCTGCGCCTAATAGGAGGCAGGACACTTAAGTGGCCGCGCCAAAAGCGCAATATGTTCACGCCTGCTATGCGAACGGAAAACTGCGGTTGCGCTTCGGTTGCGGGAGACCCGCTGCCGGGCGATGTAGATCGAGCCCGGTGCGGCGCTGTCTGACCTGCCGGGGGCGGCGACTCGGGCTATTGGTGGTCTTTCGGCTGGAGCAAGAGCGAACTTGGCGGCGGCGGTGATCAGCGAACAGACGCGTTCTCGCCCACGCTCGGGGCGTCGGGGCCAGCCAGTCCCCTATGAGCCGTCCCGGCCTTTGGTCGTCGGCCGGCTCACTCGAGCGGTGCGCCGGCAGTGGCCGACCGTTCTCGTCTGCCTGATCCTCTTCTCCGTGGCGGGCATCGCTTTTGACGCCTTCGGGGGCGTGCGCCCGTGGGTCTCCGCCCTATTCTGGGCCCCGATCGCAGCAGCAGCAGGCGTTGCGGTGGCGGGGGCACGCGAACTCAGCCGCAACACGGTCACGTCGCTCTCGAGCCTCGGCCGCCATCAGGGCTACGACGTTGTAGGTGCGGCGCCCGACCTTACCGGCCGGATTTTGCACCAACTGCCGCCGCATCGGCGCACGCCGATGGAGTGCGTCATCTTCCAGCCGTCCACCTCCTTCGCCGGGGCGTTCCGAGACCTCCAGGCGGCGCTCGATGGCGACCGCGTCGTGTCCTTCCTCGGCGCACTGCCCGGCGAGGGCGCGTCAACCGCTGCGCTCTGTGCGGCGGCCAGCGCGGCGATGCAGGGCCGCCGGGTCATTCTGGTGGATTGCGACTTGCGGGGACGATCACTGACCCGCGCGCTCGTGCTTGAGGCCGACCAAGGGATCGTCGAGGCCATGCAGACCCCCGGGGCTTGGAGAGAGATGCTGGCCGAGGAAGAAGAGACCGGATTTCACTTCCTCCCCGCGGCGCGATCGAACAGCGCTTGGAGGTCCTTGGCCGGGACGCCGGATTTTGTGGATCTCGTCGGCGAGCTTAGCGAGGTTTACGACCTCGTGATTTTGGATTGCCCTCCAGCGCTGGCGACGGCGGACGGCGCCATGATCGCGGCGGCCGCGAAACGCAGCGTGCTGGTGACGAGCTGGGACCGCACGCCGCTTCAGGCCGTTCGCGCCGCCATGCGCGCGATCCGCAGCGCACGCGGTGCGAAAACCGCGATATTCGTCAACCGCGTGCCGGCTGGTTATCGCTTTGGCCGGTTCCGGCCGGACTGATTTCACCGAACGCTGCGAGCATCGCATCAGGCGCGAGCGCGCCGCCGATCGATATCGCAAGCTGCGGAAAAACGGGGGCCAAGTTGCCCTTGAACTCGGATGCGTAAGCCCAGTTGGGGGTGGCGGGGCGGACGGCCACGCTCGGAGACGCGCGGGATGATCTTGCTCTAAACAGCTCCTGCACGAACGGCGCTCCGGCGCCTCCTCCCACAGCGACGGCGTCTATTCGAGAACGCCGGCGCGCCTTGGCGTCGCGCCGCACCACGCTCAAGCTATGATCGTAGGCTTGCTGCAAGACCTTCACGAAGTCGCGAAAGTCGGCGTCGCGTTCGATGTCCCGCATTGAAAGGGTGATTGTGCGCCCCTCGTGGCGCAACGTTGCGGCGCCTTCGGCGAAGATGGTCTCCTTGATCTCGCGCATCTGGCGCATCATCGTGAGCCACAGCGCCGATTGCGCGTCGGTGTCTCGCGCCCATGTCGCGGCTTTCAGCGCTGCACTTGCGATCACGCTGTCGATGAAGTCTCCCGCCTGCTTCAGCGTCACGCGCGCCTCTGTCAGTTCGTTGGCGGCCGCAGCGGTGTGTTCGAGCGCGGCAATGTCCGTAGTGCCCGCACCCATGTCCACAACGATCAGGTGCGAAACACGGTCCTCCAACCCGATCGATGTGTAAGCAGCCGCGGCGGTGGCCTCAAACACCAATCCCATGTCGAGCGGGCGCGCCGCTGACGCATTAGACATAAGATCAGACACCGCCTGGACTGACAGGCCGCCGGGTGACAGCAGGTCGGCGCCTACGCTCGCGCGTAGGGCGTCGGCGTCGCCAAACAATTGCCGCACCGTGATATGGGGAGCCGCGACGTCGTCAGGACGCCAAGCCGGGGCCGCGTAGCGATAGGAGAGGCTTGAAGCCTGCGCGATGATATAGTCCTGGGAAATGGCGTGGCGTGCCGCCTCCAGCAGGTAAGCCAAGTATAGGACAACAAGATCCCGCATCTGGAAGACGCGATGCGGATCAATCGAGGCAGGCGCATTCGCATTCAGCGCCCGCTCCAGGTCCGGCGCGCCAAGCACTGTTTTAAAGGACTTCAGAGCCAGCCGCTTGCCCTTGCTCTGTGCATTGGCGCGATGGATCGCCTCCCGCCCAAAAACGATGCGGTCGCCGTCGATGAAGACGGCGCTGTCGAGCAGGAAGGCGTTGCTCTGCTCGCTGTGGGCGCCCAGCATCAGCGGGCGCACCGTGGAAGGATTGAAGCGCGCCCAAGCGTCCACCGGCGCGGCCGCCGCCTTGGAGTACGCCGTTCCGAAGTCGATGCAGAGCGTCCAGTCGCCGCTCATTGCTTCTTCTCTCGTCGCGCCACAGGGGCGGCTCGCAGTTTCACCAAAATCTCGCCGCCGCGCGCCACGCCGCGCGCCGTTATCCGGACGGTCCTGGTCGCGCCTGAGCCGCTCAGATCGTGGCGCTCGGGATCATACGCCTCGCGCTTGCCGACTTCGCCCAGGCGCGTCAAGCCACGCTTGCGTGCCACCCGATTGAGGGACTGGCCAAGCAATAGGAGCCCTTGGCGACGAGCCGTTACAGAGCGTGCCGAGATGACGAAATCCAACTCAGCCAGCGCCTCCGCTAGACTAACGTCTGCGTCCGCCCAAGCCGCCTCCGCCAATTTCGTTGCCAGAGACTGCCGCCTCGGCGAACTCTTCGGTGGTCTGGCCGGCTTCTTCTTAGCAGTTCGCGCCATACCAGCGAGCCCCAAGGGGCGATCCTTGTCCCGGCGCTTTGTTCAGAGACGCAGGCTTAAGCCGACTGAGAACGTATTCACGTCAAAGTCGCGATAAGCCGAAGCGCCAGAGCTGTCCACGGTGTCAAACCGGTAGCGCGCTCGGAGCGCCACCCGGCGGTTCAACAGATATTCGGCGCCTGCCTCCGCCGACGTGAAATCATCGTTGCGATCGAGATCGCTGAACTCGCGCTGGCCGGCCGACAACCCGCCAAACAAGATAATGTTGCGGCGCAACTCGTGATCGAGACGCACGCCGCCGCGCGTTTCCACGAAAGGCGTCGCCGAGTTGCCGCCAACCACATCCTCTGCCTTGCGCTCAGCCGTGAAGGTGACCGTGGTCAAGCGGGTCGCGAACCATTGCAGGTTCGCGGCCACCGCCAGACCCTCGGTGTTGAAGTCCGAGTTGTCGTACTCGCGATTGAACTGACCGACCGCGAGTTCGCCGACCAGCAGATCGGTTAGACGCAGCGTAGCGCCCACAAGCACGGTCTCGCCGGTGGAGTCCAACGTGGTTGAATTCGGGTACTCACGCTCGTCTGCCGTCGCTTGAACGAAAGCCCCAATTCTGGGCGTAATCTCGGCGTCGAGACGCAAACGACCGAACTGCTGTTCATTGTCACGCACACTCTGAGCGGCGCTATCGAAGTCCCACTCCACGCGCCCCACCTCACCCGTAATCCGATAACGGTTGAATGAGTGCCGAGCCGACAACGATGCATTCGTGATCTGATACTCAACCGGCTCAAGCGTGCTGGTGGAATCTGGATCGGTCCGCGGTTCGACCTCATTGGCGACGCCCACCGATGCGAGCAATGCCGAGCGGGCGCCGATGTCCAACCGGCCCTGCCCACGCAGGTAGTTGGTGTCTGCGTCTTCGCTGCCGAGGTCCTGGAACCGGCGAAAGGCCGCGCCACCTTGCACGTTAAGCGAATGCCGGGACCAGTTAGACGACAGCCTCGCCTCCGGAGCCACCGTGAAAATCGTGTCCTCTTGTTCCGCACCCGACGCATCCGCATAGACGTTGTCGGTCATCGCCGCGGAGAAATTCAACGAGCCATGAAGCATGAACGCGCCAAGGTTGACGCCGAGGGGGTCATAGTCGGCCCGCGTTCGTTCAGCCACCGACGCTTCGTTGACATCTTGCGCGAAACTCGATGTGGGAACGAAGGCCATCATCGCTGCGGCGAAGGCAATCAAGGCAGGATGCGCGGCCACGTCCTCTTCCCCTGCTTCATATGGTGAACGCAGCCCGCGCTGGCTCACCTCGAGAGCTTGTAACGGACATTCCGCATTCGCAACGGGTTGCGCTTGTGGCGAGAGCGCCCGCGTTCGCAACGATTTGCGAAATCTCATCCCTGTCCCCTGAGCCCCCGGCGTTGCCGGAAATTTCAACGCCGTTTCGGTCCCATCATACCAAGTGACATCTTAACACGACACTCAGCGCGCCGTCTCAAGGGGCATGTACGCCAGCGGCCCGAACGAAGTCGATCCCCGCCCCCGCCACAACCAAAAAAAGACCCCAAAAAACAACGCAGTATATCAAACCGGCACCGACCAGGACCCACCTGGGCGGGAGCTTTTTGGCGCCCGACCGTGTCGCGACAGCATCAAACCTCTGGGCAGAGGACGGCGAGTTAGACCGGGCGGCAGCGCCCAAGGGCATACTCCTTCGACTCACCTCGCCACCCAGGTTAAGTATTCGTGACGCTGTGGCTTATTGGCAAGTGATCCCACAGAAAGTTTATCAACGCCTAACCAACGAAGCGTTCGCAGTTGCAAAATGCGGGGTGGGTCGCCTAAGATTACCAAGCCATTAAGCGTGGGAAATGGCTGGGGACACGACTGATGACCAATCAGTTAGTGGGAGCGGAGTCCGACATCCGGACTCTGACTCGAGGCTATTACGGGGAACGTTACCGGGTCGCTCCGCGGCGGGCCGGGCGCGTGATCAATCCGCAGTTGATGCGCCGGGTGCGCGCGGCGAACGGCTGGGTCAAACGCGCGGTCGACATCGTGATCGCCAGCGTTGCGCTCGTCTTCCTGTCGCCGCTGTTCTTGGCCATCGCCATCGCCATCAAGCTGACGGATGGCGGCGCCGTCCTTTATCGCCATGGCCGCGTTGGGCGGCTCGGCGCCCGCTTTGACTGCTACAAATTCCGTACGATGGGCGCCGACAGCTGCGCCCAGCTGAACAGAATTCTGGCGACGGACCCCGAGGCCGCCGAGGAATGGCGGCTCACACAAAAGCTGAAGAACGACCCGCGCGTAACCTGGATCGGGGCGCTCTTGCGCAAGTCGAGCTTCGACGAACTGCCGCAGCTCTGGAACGTGCTGCGCGGCGAGATGAGCGTTATTGGGCCGCGCCCTGTCACCCGTGACGAGCTGCGCCGCTACGGCCGCAGCCGGCGTTTCTATTTGCTCGTCCGCCCCGGCATGACTGGCCTCTGGCAAGTGAGCGGCCGGTCGTCCACGACCTATGACAAGCGCGTCGAACTCGACCGCGCCTATCTCGAAGAGTGGACCTGGCTTGGAGAGCTCTGGATTCTGCTGGTGACCGTGCCTGCCTTGCTGCGCACGAGCGAGACCAGCTAGTTGCGGCCGTAAGCGCGTTCGCCGGGACGAGGGTCTCGGCGTTCGAGCGCCTTGAACATGCCGGACCCTGTAATCAGGGTGCGATCTCCGTTCCAGATACGGCCTTGGACGAGATATAAGTCGTTCTCCCGCGACAAGACTTCGCTGCCGCCCTCGACCCAGTCACCCAGCTTGGCGCTCGATAGGAAGTCGAGCGTGAGGCGCACCGTCACCCAATAGGAAGAGGTTTCGATCGCGACCACATGGCCCCAGGCCATGTCGGCAAAGCTCATCAGCATGCCGCCGTGTGCGTTCGCCATCCCATTGGTGTGCTGCTCGGAAACGCGAAACGCCATTGAGTAACGCTCCCCGTCCTGGCGGCGATAGAGCGGGCCGATCAAGCTGACAAAGCCACGGCGCGCGTCGAGGGGCGCGTACCCCTGCGGAATGGCCGCCATGGACTGGAATTCATCGTCCGACATGACCGCGCTTTAGGGCGCCTTCAGCGGCGAGCCTAGTCCTTGCCCTCACACAGACCGGGAATTACGTGCTGCGACGCTTTGTGCGGCCTTAGTGAAACCCAACACGCCTGCGCTATATGAGCCAATAATTGGAGCAGCGTCATGACGCCCAAGCGCACACCCGGCGACGTCGCCGTTCAGCCGCGGGACATTCGCTTTAAAGTCGATGACGCCCGTGAGGGCCATTGGCTCGGCGGCGATCCCGTCGGCACGGCCGTGTTCAACGCGCTGTCGCTGACATTCCCTGACGGCGAGCGCTTGTTCATCGACGCCGTGCGTCACTTTCGGCCAAGGCTCTCAGGCAAACTTGCAGAGGACGTTAAGGGGTTCATCGCACAGGAAGCGATTCACTCCAGGGAGCACCATGCCCTGAACCAGCTGATCGATCGCTCGCGCTATCCAGTGGACGAAATCGAAAGCCGCATTCGCGAGCGCATCGCATTCGCACGCGGCCGCGGCCCTTACGGCATGCTGATCTCCACCATCGCGCTTGAGCACTTCACCGCGATGATGGCCGACATGCACGTGCGGCATCAGGATCTCTTCGACAATGTCTCGCCGGACATCGAACGGATGTGGCGATGGCATGCGCTCGAAGAGCTGGAGCACAAGGCCGTGGCGTACGATGTCTATATGGAGGTCACGCGCGACTGGCCGCCGATCCGGCGCTACCTCCGGCGTACGGTCGCCATGGCGCTGATTGGGTACTACTTCACGCGCAACATCACCTTCTATGCCGCACGCTTGCTTGAAGCCGACGGCTACGAGCCGAAGGCAGCGCTCAAAGCCGTGCGCCGCTTCGTATGGAGCAAGCCAGGCATCTTCCGCCGCGGCTGGAAAACCTTCCTCGCATGGTTTCGGCCCGGCTTTCACCCATGGGATAAAGATAACCGAGCGCTCTCGGCGGCCTGGCGCGCGGAGTTCGACGCCGCCGCAAGCACACCCGCCTAGATCGACTTGTTGAGCTGCCTCATTCTCAGTGCGGTCCCGTTGCCCGTAGGGTGGCTTCAGCGAAGTTAGGATTTCGCAATGGCCCGCTCTTTCATCGACAAGCACGATCATCACAAACACCCTGTGCAAGTTGAGCGGCTCGACAAGGCGTTTGCGGGTTTGCAGCCCGGTCAGACGATCGTCATTGCAACGCCGAAGGACTTCTCCGCCGCCTTCAAACGCGTGCCTGCCGGCAAGCTCCGCTCAATTGAAGCAGTGCGAGCGTCCTTGGCCACGAAATACGGGGCAGACGCTGCGTGTCCGCTCACCAGCGGCATCTTTGCCCGCATAGCCGCGGAGGCCGCGCTTGAGCGCATCGCCGCCGGCGCCAAAGCTTCCGAGGTCGCGCCGTTCTGGCGCGTGATCGATCCCGACTCGCCCCTCGCCGAGAAGCTGTCGTGCGGCCCTGACTTCATTCGTGAGATGCGCGCACTCGAAGGCGCTGCGGGCAAGTCCAAAGCCAAACCGAACGCGACAAAGCGCAAGGCGTCCCGGCTCAAGGCGAAGAAGAGCAAGCGAGGAGATCGCACATGAATAGGCTGCAAGGCAAAGTCGCGGTGGTGACAGGCGCCGCGCTCGGCATCGGCGCTGCCACGGCCAGGCGAATGGCCGAGGAAGGCGCACGCGTCGCCCTGCTCGACCTCCATGTTTCTGAGGGCGAGGCGCTTGCGCGGACACTCGAAGGGGCGCGCTTCTGGGCGTGCAATGTCGCGAAGGAGGCCGAGGTCGCGCGCGTGTTGATCGAGGTCGAGCAGCATTTCGGTCGCATCGACGCGTTGGTGAACAATGCGGGCATCGCCGGCGCCAACAAACCCACACACGAGCTTACAGAGGAAGAATGGGACGCCGTGCAGGCGGTCAACGTCAAGGGCGTGTTCTTCTGCACCAAACACGCAATACCGGCGATGCAGCGCGCCGGCGCCGGTTCGGTTATCAATCTCTCGTCGATCTATGGCCTCGTCGGCGCGCCCGACGTGCCGCCCTACCATGCTTCCAAGGGCGCGGTGCGGCTGATGTCCAAAACCGACGCACTGATCTATGCGCCGTCGAAAATCCGAGTGAACTCAGTGCATCCCGGCTACATCTGGACGCCGATGGTGGAATCACATCTGCGCTCGATGGGCGATGTTGAAGCCGGCAGGAAGACGGTGGCGGCGCTGCACCCGCTCGGCGTTATGGGCGAAGCCGACGACATCGCGTGGGCTTGTGTCTATCTCGCCTCCGACGAAGCCAAGTTCGTCACTGGCGCCGAACTCGTGGTCGACGGCGGCTACACCGCGCGCTAGCGCTGTGGCATAGACATCGCCATCGGAGGTCGCGATGGCGTTGGTACGATCGGCATCAAGTGCATTTGCCTTCCTATGCTGGGCCGGGATCAGCGCGGGGCTCTTGCTCGCTCAAAGCGGGATGCGCATGCCGGCGGCGACGGCGGCGACCGAAACTCCGCCGGCAACGATCGCGTCGAGTTCTGTTGACGCCGCACCAGTAGTCGCACGCATCGACCGCACTGGCCCGCCTTTGCAGTGCGCGATCTATGCACGGCAGCGCACCGGGCTTGAGCTGAGCGGAGAAGCGCGCAATTGGTGGCCGCAGGCGGACGGACGCTATCGACGTGCGTCGACGCCATCCGCAGGCGCGGTCATCGTCATGGGCGGAACCGAAGCCGGCCACGTCGCAGTCGTGGCCAGGGTGCTGAGCGCGCGTCAGATTGTGGTCGATCACGCCAACTGGCTGGGCGGCGGCGAGATCATTACCGGAGCGCTGGTCGAAGACGCGTCCGCCGCCAACGACTGGAGCACGATACGAGTGTGGAACGTCGAGACCAATTCGATGGGGTTGCGCGACTATCCCGTCTACGGCTTCGTCGGCCCAGGCCCCGCCTGATCACCAAGCGTAGTTGAAGCTGATCGATACGCGCGGTCTTTTGGCGGCGTTCTTTACCACTTCGTGGCGCAGAAAGCTCTCCCACATCAACACGTGTCCCGCCTGCGGCGTGACATAGACGAACGTGCGCTCCGCGTCCGGCGCGTCCTCCGCACGCGGAGGCGCGGCCATCATCAGCGGAAGGCGCGGGTCTTCGAGTTTGAGCGCGGCGGCATTCGCGGGCGTATCGACATAGTATGTGCCGGAGATGACGCTGTGCGGGTGGATGTGGCCAGCGTGCACGCCGCCCGGTTCAAGCACGTTGATCCAGAGCGAGTCGAGTTTGAGCCTCTTGCGGCCGAGTTCGAGATGCAACGCACTGGCAAACGCAGCGACGTGCTTGTCGAGCGCCAACTTCAACGCAGCGAGACTCGGATCGCGCTTTGGCAGATCATCGAGCGAGGCGTATGACGTATAGCCGTCATACCCCTTATCCTTGCTCCATCTTTGGCCAGCTTCGTCGTCAGCGGCGATGGCGCGACACGACTTAAGCAGGTCCTGGTTCAGCGCCGTCGCGTTGGCGAGCGCAGCGCGATAGAGCTTGGTGACGAACAGCGTCTTGATCTCGGCCATGCGCGCGCTTTAGCCGAAGCGAACTCATCCGCAAACGCTTTCGGCTCATGCACGATGGATGCTCGCAGCGAAACAACCCCGCTTGGCGTAGTGCGCATGGATGTAGGCGACGCTTTGGTTGGTCAACATGCCCTCAATGAGCGCGGCCGCGCCCGCGCCTTCGACCAGTTCGGCTTCGATCATCATGTGCCGCGCATCGAAGCCTCGCAACGAGAGCGCGCGGCGAGCAAGCGCCGACGGTACGACGTCCACGCCGTCGAAACGCCGGCGCGTCTCGCGTACGAAGATGGGCCCCTGCTGCCGGTAAGGCGTCTCGGCCGGTTGGTGGAGGTAGTTGAGCAGCACCACGCTTTCGCCGATTTCCGCGTCGTCCAGGCTGATCCGGCATGGCGCGCCGGGCTTCGTATCGACACGCCACCGCTCGACGCCCCGCGCCGCAAGTTCGGCGTCAGACAACATATGAAGGTCAAGATACGGGGCGGGATCGAGACCGATAATGCGATAGCTCACGAGACGTTCTCCTGACGACCCTAGGGTCGCATGGAGTGGACGCACAGGCTGGCCGGTTTCGGACCCGGTGTAAAAATGAGGCATGCGTCTCAACCAAGTCACAGCGCCGGCGATCGATCTCGACCGATCCATTGCGTTCTATGTCACGCTCGGCTTACGGCTCATCGTGAAGAGCCCGTACTATGCGCGCTTCGAACTGCCGCAGGGCGAAGCGACGTTCTCCTTGCACGTCGTGGACGGGCCCGTCGCCCGCGAACGCGCGCCGCAGCCATACTTCGAGGCGCAGACGTCGGCGCCGAGGTGCGAAGGCTCGAGAACGCCGGCATCCAGTTCGAGGGTCCGCCGACGGAACAAACTTGGCTGTGGACGGAAGCTTGGCTTCGCGACCCCGCAGGCAACCGCCTTTGCCTGTTCCACGCTGGCGAGAACCGCCGCAACCCGCCGTGGCGCATAGCGCCTAGCGGATGATCGTGTTTTGCGGCGCCCGCACCGCCGCGTCCGACTGGTTGTACGCCAAGACGCCAACCAAGAACTCCAGCACTGAGCCCGAGCGGTCGCCGCGTACACCACGGCACGCTTGGGGATCATCTGGCCGATAACAGAACGCGTTGGCCGGAGCGCCCGCGGAATAGCGCCGGCCAGCGAACGTGACGGTGGCGACGTAGTCTCGTTCAGTCCGGTGATCGGCCTCAACAATGCGGAACAGCGGCGCAGGTTCTTCGCGCGAACCTGCGGCGCGCACGCTAAGGCGCGCTTCGAGAAACGCATCGTCAGACGGCGGATGGGCTTGGTCGCGGCGCATCAACTCGCCGACGTAGTAGACCATCGCGTCCAGTGAACGCAGCGTCAGCGTGTATTCTGTTTCGCCAACGACGATGCGCACGGGGCAAGCGCCCTCAGCCCGCCCAGCTGGGTAGGCGCGATCGTAGACGGCAACAGGCTGACAGCCATTGGCCGCTGGAACAGGTGCTGGGGTCGGCGCTCGGTTCGTGCGTTGAGTCAAGGATCGAGCCGCGCGCACAAACGCGCAGCCTCCGATCTCGTACCCATCGCCGCAATTGGCGGCGATGGTGCCGGGGCTATTGTCGACCACGACGCGCGCGCCACCGCTCATGATCTCCATGCGCTCGACCATGAGAAACAACAGAAGATCGCGGTCCCAACCTGCGTTCCAATAATGTGCGAACACTGTCGGGGACGTCGGCGCGATGGCAATGCGACTGAAATCCTCTTCGCCGAACGGTTCGACCCGGTATTCTGGCTCCAACCGAACGCCGGAGTTCACGCCAAATGCCCCCGTCCCCCATTCCTCCCCCAAACGACCGAGCGGCACGCCGCTGACACTGACGGAGTTCCCGCGCGTGTCGGCGTCCGAGTTGGCGAAGCCGCTCATGGACATGTACTGGCGCGGCTGGCGGTTATGCGCGCGCAGTACGTTGAGCAGAATTTGGCCGGAGATAGCGCCGCTATAGGCCTCGTTGTAGGCGATCGCATCGTCAACGATGCGCCGCGTTAGGTCCTGGCGTTCTTGCTGGCGGCGCGCATCGCTCACCGCGCATCCTGCAAGGGCGAGCGATGCGATCGCAATCGCGAGTGGAGTCCAGGCCAAGCGCATGCAAGCTCCTGGTCACCCTCTACGATGCGATGCACGCCCGCCCAAGACAACACGTCCGCCAGGAGAGCGCCATGAGGGGTTGCTGCGCGCGCGCCTTAGCGCTTCAACAGCGCCATGGAACGCCTCATTCAAGGTTACCGAACCTACCGAGCGACGCGCTGGCCCGAACTGCGCGACCTTCATCGCCGGCTGGCGCAAGGCCAGTCGCCGAAGCGGATGGTGATCGCCTGCGCCGATAGCCGTGTGGATCCCGCCACCATTTTCAATTGCGGCCCAGGAGAACTCTTCGTCGTACGCAACGTCGCCAACCTTGTGCCCCCTTTTGAACAGAGCGGGGGCCCTGCACGGCGTGAGCGCGGCCGTCGAGTTCGCGGTCAAGCATCTGAAGGTGGACACCCTACTCGTGCTCGGGCACGCGCAGTGCGGCGGGGTCAAGGCCGCGCTGGAGCAACGGCCCCGCGACCCGAGTTCCTTTCTCGACGCTTGGATCGGCCTGCTTGACCCCGCCAAGGCGCGGATCGGGGCGTGCTCCGATGAGCACCAGCCGGCGCTCGAGTACGAGTCCATCCGCGTGACGCTCGAGAACCTCGCGACCTTTCCGTTTGTCGCGGAAGCCGTCCGCGATCGCGGTCTGAAGCTTGGTGGCGCGCGCTATGGGGTCGCCGATGGCGGTCTTGAAGTGCTCGATCCTGCCACCGGAGCGTTCAAAGCCGTTGTTTGACGCGAATTCACCTTATTCTACAGCAAACAAACATGTTGCCGCGGCACGTTCCGTGCTATGCGGCCCCTGGGAATGGGGACGGTGGGAGACGTCATGGCGGACGTGCTCATAGTATGTGTCCGCGAGGACGAACCGCAGGCGAAGGCGCTTGCGGAGATGTTTGAGGCTGCTGGCTTCTCTATTGGCGGGGCCCCCGCCAATGACGCCGCGCTTCGATCAAGCGGCGCGGGCGTCGTCGTCTGGTCCCAAGCCTCAATCCGTTCGCGCCCGTTCCTTGATGCGGCGCAGCGCGTGATCAACGCAGAGAAGGCCGTCGTTGCGAGCTTGATCGAGCCGCCGCCGGCCTCAAGCATAGGCTCATCGCCGGCGTTCGACCTCTCGAACTGGAGCGGCGACCCCAACGATCCTGCCCTTGATCCGCTGTTCTTCGCTGTAGACCGCATGGTGAATGCAGCGCGGGCGACGGTCGGCGCAGCATCACCTGCGCGCCAAGACACCTATCCTGAGCCAGCGCCGCAAGCGCTGCCCCGGACCACTAGTCGCTCGCGCCCCACGCCGCCGGCGACCCCCGTCGCTTCGCCAACCCCGACGCCGCGCGCATCCAATGCCGCCGGCGACATCAAGTCGGAGGCCGAGTATTGGCGCTCCATCCGCGACAGCCGCGATCCCGCTGATTTCATGGACTACATCGCGCGTTTTGGCGCGAACGGCACATTTGCCGAGTTGGCGGAACTGAAGCTCAGCCAGCTCACAGGCGCCCAGCCATCGGCGCCCGCCGCCCGGTCGCGTGCAACGCCCGCCGTGCCGCCGACCCGTGTGCGCACTGAACAGCCGGCGCCGGCGCGCCGGCCGGAAGCATTGCCGCCAACCCCGCGGCGCACCGTAGAAGCGCCGCCACGGCGTATGCCGCCGCCAGAGCGCGCCTACGATCGAACCGAGTATCGCGAACCCAAGACCGAAGGCGGGGGCGCGCTCCGGACCTTTGTAATCGTCGCTGTGTTGGGCGGCGCGGCGCTTGGTGGCGGCCTCTACCTCGGTGGCGGAATCGATACCGGCCGTGAACGACAAGTCGCCGAGGACAACTCAGCTCCTGCATCAAGCTATGACGCGGGCGATGAGGCCGCCGCGGGCGATGAGGGCCCGTCTTTCCTGGAGGCGGAGCGCGCAGGCCCGATCGCCGATCCTGCGCCGGCGCGGCAAACAGCAGCCGCACCGCGGACGGCGACTGCAGAGAACCGTCCCGCGCGCCAAGATGGCATGGGCGGGCCAATCTCATTGTCGCCGGGTGAGCCCCCAGCGCCATCGGCGCAGGCCGCGACCACACCGCGCAGCGGACCGGTCTCGCTGGTGCCTGCAGCGCCATCGACCCAGCCCCAGACCGAGATGGCGAGCGTGTCGACGCCGCCCGAGCAGACGCCTCCGGCGGCGGCCGCTGCCGGACGGGTCGCGTGGGCCCAGCGTCCTTCGGCGCGGCGCATCGCGGACTTGTACCCCGAGCGCGCCCTGCGCGCCGGCATGGGCGGGCGCGTCCAGCTGGACTGCACGGTGCTGGCCAATCTCACCGTGTCGTGCTCGATCCTGTCTGAAACTCCGCCCGGCATGGGCTTTGGCGCAGCCGCGCTCAGCGCAGCGAGCGCTTATCGCGCGCAACCAAGGCTGTCTGACGGGGCCAGCGCGGTTGGGTCGCAAGCGCGCATAGCCATCGCCTTCCAGGCGCCCGAGTAAAGCCACGCCCAGCGCTGCTGGGCGCGGCTCATCTGCCTTTGTCAGTGCGTCAGGCGCAGCGCGCCGATGCCGGTGCCGATCGCGTCGAAGGCGGCTTGAAGTTCTGCTGCGTTGTCGGCGCTGAAATAGTGCTCGCCATCCTGCGTCACGCATTGCTGCAGCAACTGCTCCGCCGCGCCTCCCGCAGTGATGTCGTAGCCAATCGCGTAGATCTCGATGCCGGTGTTGCGAATGGACTGGCAGAGCTGGAGTTGCCGCACATTGATGTAATTGACAGCGGTTGCACCGTTGGTGATGCCTGGGCGTCGCCAAGCGGAAGCCAATCCGGCCTGCCAGGTTGGGGTGGTGACGCTGCCTGTCGGAACCTGCGCCGTCTGGTAAGTTGTATAGAGGCTGCGATAGCCAATGCCGGCATAATCCGACTGGAACGCCGAGTTGTTGTTGTTCAGGTTGGTGTTGTCGCCGTCGGTGAACAACACGATCACTTTGCGCACCGGATCGTTGGGGTCATTGTACGGCTTGCCTTGCGTGAAGGGAGCGCTCGGCGACAGCACGCGCCAGGCCCAGGCCAAACCTTCGATCTGATTGGTGCCGCCGCCGTTCCAGTGCAGCATGTTCTGGATTGCGTTGATGACGGTGTTGTCGTTGGTGGTGAGCGGCACGATCGGTGTCGGGCAGCCCCGATTGGGGCCGCGCCCGGCCGTGTTGGAAGTGTCAACACTGACCGTTACGCCGGAGCGATACCGATAGACGCCGAGCGACCGCGTGACGTGGGTGGCGGAGTTCGCCGTCCAGCTCGTGACGCCGAGCGGGTTGCTGCTATCAAAAGTCGAGGACGTGATCCAGTTGTTGGGCGGGCTGCCAACATCGCCGCCGTCATCGAGCGAGAAGTACGGAACCCACATCGTGGCGGGCGTGCCGGTGCTCGGCGCATCGTCGGTGATGTCATACGGCGGCGGACGCATCTCGACGCAGCCGCCCCACTGGGCGTTGCTCGGCAGGTTCGCATAGAGCGACCACATGTTCACCGACTCCGGTGAAAACGCATAGCAACGCGATGTGTTGGTGTAGGGTGCGGGGTGGGACGCAGCCCCCTGGATCCAACGGACCGGGAAACCGCCGAACGTGCTGGGGTGGCTGGCGCTCGTGCAACCGCCGCCGCTCGTAGGCCGATAGCCGAGGTATCGCCCTTCCAGCATGATGCCGTTGTAGGGATTGTTGCCAGCGGTATCGATCCATTGTGTGTTCGACGAGCCGATGTTCACCTGCGCCACGAACGGCACCAGGCCGACCTTCACGCTGTCGCCGTCAAGGCTGAGTAGAAACTCCGCCAGATCCTGGGCGCCGTCACGCAATGCATCCATGTCGTTGGACATCGAGCCGGTGTTGTCGAGTGCGAGCACGACCTCGATCGGCGGGCTGGCGCTGGCTTCGGCTTCCGACATGACGCTCAGGTGCCAATCATCGGTTCGGACCAGCCGCGCGAGCGTGACGGGCATCGGCGCCCGCGCCGTCACCCTGTGCCCGCCTTCAGGCATCTGGGTGAGGTTGAATTCGAAGGTCAGTTGCGCGCCCAGCGGCCCGAGCTCGGCGTCGAAGAAGGAGCGGGCGACATTGGTGCGCTGCGACATGGGCAGGCTGGAGCTGCGTTCGGCCACCAGCGCGGCGGCGTCGGCCGCGTTCTGCATCCGCGACCGGATCATTTCCGCGCGGGTGAAGTCGACGGTAAGCCCCAGCATGCCGATGAGCACCGTGCCCGTCAGCCCCCACAACATGGCCACGTTGGCGCGCCGATCCCGGCAGAACGCCCCGACGGCGCGGACAAATTCCCAACGCCCGATAACCATTTTCAGCCTCAAAAACCGAGTTCTAGAGGTCGCCATGCATACGCGAGGCCCCTTAACGGCCTGTTGGGGAACTTAGTGAACGCGCCGATTTCGCTTGAGTAAGGGACTACTATAGTATTACGATGATATCAATTCGATACCAACAGGGAGAGGCCCATGACCGGCGGTGCACTGAAAAAGACCACTGAGCGAAAAGCAAACACCTCGAACGGGGGGCTGATGCTGCTGGTCACGCTGGCATTGCTGGTGCTGATGATCTGGTCGATCGTCCAGTTCATCCGCACCGAAAACACCCCCATGGGCGTTTCGATGGCGGTAACCATCGTCGCGTTCATCCTTGCAAGCTGTGGCTTTTACACCCTGCAGCCCAACGAAGCCGCCGCCATCACCCTCTTCGGCAATTACAAGGGCACTGATCGCACCCCGGGCCTGCGCTGGGTGCTGCCCTGGTACATGCGCACCAAAATCAGCCTTCGCGTGCGCAACGTCACCGGCGAAAAGCTTAAGGTTAACGACAAGCGGGGCAACCCGATCGAGATTGCCGCGGTCGTGGTGTGGCGCGTGACCGACACCGCCCAGGCGCTGTTCGACGTCGACGCATACCAAAGCTTCGTCGATATCCAGATCGAGACGGCGGTGCGTGAGATCGCCTCCCACTTTGCCTACGATCACGCCGAGCACGACGAACCGACCCTGCGCGGCGCGGCCGACCAAGTGTCGAACCTGCTGCGCGACAAGTTGCAGGAGCGCACCTCGGTCGCCGGCGTCGTGGTTGACGAAACCAAGCTCTCCCACCTCGCCTACGCGCCAGAAATCGCCGGCGCGATGCTGCGTCGCCAGCAAGCGGAAGCCGTGCTCGCCGCGCGGCGCTATATCGTGCAGGGCGCGGTGGAGATGGTCGAACACGCGCTTGAGCAATTGTCGGCGCGCGAAATCGTCAAGCTCGACGATGAGCGCCGCGCGGCGATGGTGTCGAACCTGCTGGTGGTGCTGTGCGGCGACCGCGATGCCCAGCCCGTGGTGAACACCGGCTCGCTCTATCAATAGCGCCAATGGCTGAAAAGAAAGCCTTCGCGCTCAGGCTCGATCCAGCGCTTTACGAGGCGATCGCCCGCCTGGCCGCGAGCGACCTGCGCAGCGTCAACGCCGAGATCGAGTTCCTGTTGCGCGAAGCGCTGAAGGCGCGGGGGGTGAAGGTGGAGAAGCAGCCGGAGGGGGAGCAAGAATGATGTCGACGACTGGTAAGGCGATTATCTTTCTCGCACTAGCATTCGCTCTCACGTGGGCGATCGTTGGCGGCGGGTGGATCATGGGATGGCACAACGTGCAGCAGAGCGCCGTCTACACGCTCGCTGCTTCAATGTTCGGACCATCCATCGCGGCCGTGACGTGCGCCCTGGTGTTTGAGAAGGGCCGCCGACGCGAAGCGCTCGGCCTTTTCTTCAAACCAAATCTTTGGTGGCTTTGGGCGTGGATCATCGCACTGGTGATCGCGTTCGGTGCGTCGCTCGTGACTGTCGCGGCCGGGCAAGCGCAATTTGTCGACATCGCGTCGAACTATTTGGCGCAAGCGCGCGCCGCAGTGCCGGAGCAAGGCGCGGCGATCGACCAAGCCGCGCAAATCCCCGGACTGACGTGGATCATCGTCGCGCAAGCGGCGCTCCTGGGCGCGTTGATCAACACGCCTGTCCTGCTGTTGTCCGAAGAGCTCGGCTGGCGCGGTTATCTCTACGATCTGTGGCGCCGGTTCGGGTTCCTTAAGTACACGCTGGCGACTGGGGTCATCTGGGGCCTTTGGCACGCGCCAGCGATCTATCTCTTCGGGCTCAACTATCCCGATCACCGCCTGATTGGCATTCCGCTGTTCGTCCTGTACTGCGCGTTGCTTTCCTTCCCCTTCACGTTGGTGCGCGACCGCGGGTCCAAGTCACTCGTTCCCGCCGCGATCCTTCACGGGACACTGAACGCGGTCGGCGGCGTTGCCGCTCTGGGTTTGAGTCAGGCAGTGTTTCCGTGGAGCGGTGTTGTCGGCGTTGGCGGATTTGTAGTGCTGACCGCCCTCGCTGCGATTTCGTGGCTGGTCTGCCGCCACGCACCCACTCTTGCACGCGCGCCCACCAGCGCCTAAGCACGCGCGATCCGCTGAATGGATCGATTCCCACCACCGCAAGAACGCGGGCGGAGCCGTATGCCGAAACGAACCGACATCAAATCGATCCTGATCATCGGCGCGGGGCCGATCATCATCGGCCAAGCCTGCGAATTCGACTATTCCGGCGTCCAGGCGGTCAAGGCGCTGAAAGCCGAGGGCTATCGTGTGATCCTGGTGAACTCGAACCCAGCCACGATCATGACCGACCCGGGGCTGGCGGACGCGACCTACATCGAGCCGATCACGCCAGAGATGGTCGAGAAGATCATCGAAAAAGAAAAGCCCGACGCGCTGCTGCCCACCATGGGCGGGCAGACAGCGCTGAATTGCGCGCTGACGCTCGACAAGAATGGCGTATTGAAGAAGCACGGCGTCGAGATGATCGGGGCCAAGGCTGATGTGATCGAGAAAGCCGAACATCGGCTGAAGTTCCGCGACGCAATGGACAAGATCGGGTTGGAGAGCCCGCGCTCGCGCATGTGCACCACCATGGAGCAAGCGCTCGAAGCGTTGGACTTCGTACAACTGCCATCGATCATCCGCCCCTCGCTGACACTGGGTGGTTTAGGCGGCGGCGTCGCCTACAATCTCGAAGAGTTCGAGGAAATCGTCGAGCGCGGGCTGGCTGCATCCCCGATCAGCGAAATCCTGGTCGAGGAAAGCATCATCGGCTGGAAAGAGTACGAGATGGAGGTTGTTCGCGACAAAGCGGACAACTGCATTATCGTCTGCTCGATCGAGAACGTCGATCCGATGGGCGTGCACACCGGCGACTCGATCACGGTCGCCCCTGCGCTGACGCTGACCGACCGTGAGTATCAGATCATGCGCAACGCCAGCATTGCGGTGTTGCGCGAAATTGGCGTCGAGACCGGGGGCTCGAACGTGCAGTTCGCGGTCAACCCCAAGACCGGCCGCTTGGTGGTGATCGAGATGAATCCGCGCGTGTCGCGCTCCTCGGCCTTGGCGTCGAAGGCGACCGGCTTTCCCATTGCAAAGGTCGCGGCAAAGCTCGCGGTCGGCTACACGCTCGACGAGATCGCCAACGACATCACCGGCGGCGCAACGCCCGCGAGCTTTGAGCCGACCATCGATTACGTCGTCACAAAAATTCCGCGCTTCGCCTTCGAACGCTTCAGCGGCGCCGATACAACGCTGACAACCTCGATGAAGTCGGTCGGCGAAGCGATGGCTGTCGGGCGTACGTTCCAGGAGTCTCTCCAAAAAGCGCTGCGCTCGCTCGACACCGGCCTGACCGGCTTCGACGAAATCCAAATCGAGGGCGCAGGCGACGAGGATTCCGGTCGCGCCGCCGTGCGCGGCCGCCTGGTGACGCCAAAAGCGGATCGCCTGCTTGTTGTCGCCGAGGCGCTGCGGCGTGGGCTATCGGTTGAAGAGATCTGCGCCGCCGCACATTACGATCCCTGGTTCGTGCGCCAGATCGCCGAAATCATAGCCACGGAAGCG
Organism: Hyphomonadaceae bacterium; assembly: GCA_019753175.1. GTDB lineage: Bacteria > Pseudomonadota > Alphaproteobacteria > Caulobacterales > Aquidulcibacteraceae > Vitreimonas. The sequence continues at coordinate 138,155 of JAIELK010000016.1, read as the reverse complement.
GATATCCGCGCCAACGGCCTGCCCAAGGACGCCGCCAGCTTCCGCGCGCTCAAGGCGCAAGGCTTTTCAGACGCACGTCTGGCCAAACTCACCGGGCAACGCGAGCGCGACGTGCGCGCGGCGCGCCGAAAGCTCGGCGTGCGCCCGCAGTTCAAACGCATCGATAGCTGCGCGGCGGAGTTCCGCGCCACCACGCCGTACATGTATTCGACCTACGAGTTTCCGTTCGGCGACGCGCCCGAGTGCGAAGCCGAACCGACCGATCGCAAGAAGATCGTCATCCTCGGCGGCGGCCCGAACCGCATCGGCCAAGGCATCGAGTTCGACTATTGCTGCTGTCACGCAGCGTTCGCGTGCGCCGAGATCGGCGTTGAGTCGATCATGGTCAATTGCAATCCGGAGACCGTGTCGACCGATTACGACACCTCCGACCGCCTCTACTTCGAGCCTTTGACCACCGAGGATGTGCTCGAAATCCTCGAAACGGAGAAGCAGAACGGCGAGGTCTTAGGCCTGATCGTGCAGTTCGGCGGGCAAACCCCGCTGAAGCTTGCCCAACCGCTCGCGGACGAAGGCGCGCCCATTCTCGGCACCAGCGTGGACGCCATCGATCTGGCTGAGGACCGAGACCGCTTCCAGGCGCTCCTGCGCAAGATCGGCCTGCGGCAACCGGACAACACCATCGCGAGTTCCCCTGACGCCGCGCGCGCCGCGGCGAGCAGGATTGGCTATCCCGTGATGCTGCGGCCATCCTACGTGCTGGGCGGCCTGGCGATGCGCATCGTCCACACCGAAGAAGAGCTCGACGAATACGTGGTTCAGATTTCGCGCGCGCTCGGCGGACCGTCGGAGTTCGCCGTATCGGAGAAGCGTCCGCTCCTGGTGGACCGCTATCTGCGTGACGCCATCGAAGTCGACGTTGACGCCATCTGCGACGGCGAAGACGTGTTCGTCGCCGGGGTGATGGAGCATATCGAAGAAGCTGGCGTTCATTCAGGCGACAGCGCTTGCGCGCTACCGCCCTACTCGCTGTCGAAGCAGATCGTGGCCGAGATCGAGGCCCAGACCTACACGCTGGCTCGCGCCCTCGACGTGCGCGGTCTCATCAACATCCAGTTCGCCGTGAAGGACGACGCCATCTACATTCTAGAGGCCAATCCGCGCGCCTCTCGCACCGCGCCGTTTGTGGCCAAGGCGATCAACCGGCCGATCGCGGCGGCAGCGGCCAAGGTGATGGCGGGCGCAAAACTGAAAGACCTGAAGCTCGACCGGCCGTCCAAGGGTCACGTCGCGGTGAAAGAAGCGGTGTTTCCGTTCGCGCGGTTCCCGGGCGTCGACCCGGTGCTCGGGCCGGAGATGCGCTCGACGGGCGAAGTCATGGGCATCGACCGCGACTTCGTCGCCGCCTTCGCCAAGAGCCAGATCGCCTGCGGCGTCAACCTGCCCATCGAGGGCGCATGCTTCATTTCGGTCAAGAACTCAGACAAACAGGCGATCGCGGCAGCGGCTCGCGAGATTGCCGGCTTGGGCTTCCGTTTGCTCGCCACTGGCGGCACCGCCGACTACCTCCAATCGCAAGGGATCGAAGTCGATCGGGTCAACAAGGTCGCCGAGGGCCGGCCCCACGTCGTGGACGCCATGAAGAACGGGGGGGTTCAGCTGGTTTTCAACACCACCGAAGGCGCCCAGTCCTACCGGGACAGCTATTCCATCCGGCGAACGGCGCTGACTCAAAACATCCCATATTATACAACGGTCTCTGGCGCCCGGGCGGCGATCCAGGCCATTCGGATGCTGAAATCCGGCGCGCCGTTGGAGGTCCATGCGCTTCAGAGCTATGCTTGACGGCAAGCCGGACCAGGTACACCTTTTGAGCCTTAGACGGACTGAACACACACCCCCATGGAAAAAATACCTATGACGGCCGAGGGCTATCAGGCCCTCGACGCAGAGCTGAAGCGTCTCAAGTCGGAGGAGCGGCCCTCGGTGATCCAGGCCATCTCCGAAGCGCGTGCGCATGGCGATCTTTCTGAGAATGCGGAATATCACGCCGCCAAGGAGCGCCAGGCGTTCATTGAGGGGCGGCTGGCGGAGCTTGAGGACAAGATCGCCCGCGCCCAGGTCATCGACGTCAGCAAGCTCTCCGGAAAGCAGGTTAAGTTCGGCGCGACCGTCAACTTGCTCGACGAGGATTCCGGCGAGAAATCAAAGTACAAGATCGTCGGAGAAGACGAGTCCGACGTGAAGGCCGGCAAAATCTCCATCACCTCGCCAATGGCGCGTGCGCTGATCGGCAAGGAAGAAGGCGACGTCGTGGAGGTGATGGCCCCGGGCGGGCCGAAATCCTACGAGATTGTCAAGGTGAAGTACCTCTGATCGGAGGCGGCTGGGCCGGATGAGAAGCGTCGGCTACCAGCCTGCCGAGCCTTTGCGCGTTTGGATCGTGACAGACGGCCGCGCTGGGATAGAAAATCAGGCGCTGGGGCTCGCCGAGGCGATGCACAGGCGCATGCCCGTCCGCGCCACGACAAAACGTGTCAGGCTGCGCACACCATGGACGTGGCTGCCGCCGAGCTTCGTGCCTCTGCCCCGGCAGGCGCTCTCGATCGGTTCGGACCCGATTGAGCCGCCGTGGCCCGATATCCTGATCGGGTGCGGCAGGGCTTCGATCCCGTTTTCGCTGGGCGTTCGCGAATGGTCGAATGGCGCGACCTTCGTGGTTCAGTTGCAGGATCCGCGCGTCAATCCACGAGAATTCGATCTGGTTATCCCCCCGGCCCATGACGGGCTCGAAGGCCCCCATGTGTTCCCGATCGTTGGCGCCTGCCATCGGGTGACGCCCGAACGGATCGACAAGGAAGCCGACGAATTCGTGCCGCCGCTTGACGATCTCGCAACGCCGAGAATGGCGGTGCTCATCGGCGGCAGGTCCAAACGCCAGGACATTAGCGCCCCGCGCGCCCGCTCGATCGCTGAGGCTCTCGTCGAGTTACAGCGCGAGACGGGCGGCTCTTTGCTGGTGACCTTGTCCCGGCGCACCGGCCAATCGGCCCGGATGCAACTGCGTGCGCGTTTGGCGCCGCATTGCACGGTTTTCTACGAAGGCGAGGGGCCCAATCCCTATTTCGCAATGCTCGGGGTCGCCGACCACATCTTTGTCACCGCCGACAGCGTCAACATGGCGACGGAGGCGGCGGCGACCGGCAAACCGATCCACGTGCTTGAGGTCGATGGCGGCGGCGGAAAGCTCGAGCGCTTCCACCGCAGCCTCGTGCAACGCCATTGCGCACGTCCGTTTAAGGGCCGGCTGGAGAGCTGGTCCTACCCCCCGCTCCTCGAAACCGATCGAGCCGCCGGCGCGGTGCTTACCGCCTGGGGGGCGAAGCGCCAAGCCAAGCCGTAGCCCGCGCTGGGTTTTCACGTCGCGTAACGCCATATTGGCGGCATCCGAATCCGACGAAGATGCATCCCATGAGCCCTGCCGCCGCCCGTCATGCCCCGATTGTCATCATTGGCTCCGGACCTGCAGGCTACACGGCGGCGATCTATGCGGCGCGCGCCATGCGCAAGCCGCTGCTGATCGCGGGACTGCAGCCCGGCGGGCAGCTCACGATCACGACCGATGTCGAAAACTATCCGGGCTTCGCCGAAGCGATCCAAGGGCCTTGGCTCATGGAGCAGATGCGGGCGCAGGCGCTGCACGTCGGCGCGGAGATGGTTGAAGACCTGATCGTAAAGGCCGAACTCAGCGTACGGCCCTTCCGTCTCACCGGTGACAGCGGCCAAGTCTATACCGCCGACGCTGTCATCATCGCCACCGGCGCGCAGGCGAAGTGGCTCGGGCTGCCGAGCGAGCAGAAGTTTTCGGGGTTCGGCGTGTCAGCCTGCGCAACCTGCGATGGCTTCTTCTTCCGCAACAAGGAGGTCGCCGTGATCGGCGGCGGCAACAGCGCTGTCGAGGAAGCGCTTTACCTCGCCAACATCGCCAGCAAGGTGACGCTCATCCATCGCCGCGACGGCTTCCGCGCCGAACGCGTGCTTCAGGAGCGCGTGTTCAAGAACCCCAAAATCGAAGTCGTCTGGGATACGACCGTCGAAGAAATTGTCGGCCAAGAAAACCCGCCCGGCGTGACGGGACTTCGCCTGCGCAACGCCAAGACCGGGGCTATCAGCGAACGTCGCGTGGACGGCGTTTTCGTCGCCATTGGGCACGCGCCGGCGACCGACCTGTTCAAAGGCCAGGTGGCGATGAAGGACAGCGGCTACATCGTCGTCAAACCGGGTACGACCGAAACCAGTATCCCGGGTGTCTACGCGGCGGGCGATGTCGCCGACGATACCTATCGCCAGGCGGTGACGGCTGCGGGCCTTGGGTGCATGGCGGCGCTGGAGGCGGACAAGCATCTCGCCGCTCTCGAACACGGCGGCGCTGACAGTGCAGCGGCGTAGCTACGCGTTCAGCACGATCTGCAGGAAATCATCGTCCGACCAGGCATTGCCGCCACCCCGGCGGGCCTCGCGCATCGCACGCAGAATGCCGCTGGCCTGGCGCACGATCACCAGCTGCAGGTCCGGTACAAGATAGAGCCGCTGATCGCCCGCGCCCGCGGCCATGCTGATCTCGCCGAAGCGCGCCGCAAGCGCGCCGCTCACGTCGACGCCGGCGCCCGGTCGCGGCGGAATGAGTCCGTCGCGGAGCAACCACCACGTGAGCCCATAGCCAGGGTTGGCGCGGCTCGGCTCAAAGTTCTCGCGCAGCACCTCGGCGTCCACATGACCGTCGCCGCCGCGCAACACGAACGCGCCGAATGTCGCCCAATCGCGCGCGGTGAGTTGTGCGCCCGACGGCAAATGCGGATTGCCATCGACCCCACGCCGCCACCGAGTGGGCCGAATGTTGAGCGGCGTCAGAATGCGCCGGGTAAGATAGTCGAGCGGATCGCCGCCAGTTTTTCGGCGCATGATCTCGCCGAATATCTGGAATGGCAGCGGCCCGTAGGAAAACCGCGCGCCGGGCTCTGCGGTCGCGGGTGCTGCGACGGCTTCGGCATAGGTCGGCGGCCGACCAAGCCGGCCGCCCTCGATACCGCTGGTGAGGGAAAGCAGATGCCGAATGGTGATGCGCCGCTTGGCGCTGTCGCCGCGCCATTCGGGCAGGGTGTCCGCAGCGCGCTCGTCGAGCGTCAGCAGGCCGTCCTGCCCCGCCGCCGCCGCCATCACGCCAGAGAAGCTCTTTGTGCCGCTCGCAAGCTCCCAACCGCGCTGCGGTCCGCCCCCATTGGGGTAGTCTTCAAACACCATTTGGCCGCGCTGCAGCACGAAAAGCGAGACGCCGCGGCGTTCCGCCGAGTACGTGGCGGCCTCGCGCAGCGCGCGCGACTGTGCCGACGCGGACATTGGGACGAGCGCAGCGGCGGCGCCGGCAGCGAGCAAGGTTCGGCGGTTCATAACGCCCATAACGCACCAGACGCGCCACTCCGTCGCTTAGCTTGCAAGCCGGGCGCCTGTCATGCGCTCGCTCAGTTCCCAGAGCCTCTCGGCCAAGGCGGGATCGGTGGCCCAGGGGCGGACGCCGCTGAAGCTCTTGTCGTCGGCGGGAACGGCGCGCGCGATGTCGCAGTCCTCGCAATAGACGCCGCCCTTGCCGTCGAGCTGCACATTCGCCGCGCACCAAACGCTGGTGGCTGCACCTTGGCTCGGAGTCTTGAAGCGCGGATCGACATTGCCCTCAGCGTCGATCCAGCCCATGGCGCGCTTTTCTTCTTCCGGCATGAAGCGCTGCAGGTCCGTCATGATGCCGCCAGGATGCACGGCGAAGGCGCGCACGCCATGGGCTTCGCCGCGCCGGTCGAGCCCGACCGCAAACAGCGCATTGGCGGACTTCGCCCGGCCGTATGCCACCCACTTGTTGTACTCGGTGCGCTCGAAGTTCGGGTCGTCGAGATCAGGCGGGCAGATGCGGTGGCCGATCGAAGAGAGCGATACGACGCGCGCGCCGGCTGCCTTGAGCGCCGGCCAGAGCCGCGCGGTCAGCTGGAAGTGGCCAAGATGGTTGGTGGCGAACTGCGCCTCGTAACCGCGCGCGTCGCGCATGAGCGGCGACGCCATGATGGCGGCATTGTTGACCAGGATGTCGAGCCTCTTGGTGCGCGACAAGAAGCCGGCAGCAAAGGCGTCGATGCTGGCGGGATCGGCGAGATCGAGCGCGGCTTGCTCGACGTTGGCAATATCCCTTAGCGCCGCCTGCGCTTTCTCTGGCGTACGCGCCGGCACGATGACGATAGCGCCAGCGCCTGCGAGGGCTTTGGTCGTCTCCAAGCCCAAGCCGGAATAGCCGCCGGTGACGATGGCGACTTTCCCTTTAAGATCGCGCCCGCCAAGCGCCTCGCGCGCTTCCGTGCGCATGCCGTAGCCGGAATTGATCGGCGCTTGCGGTGTGGGCATTGGGGCTCCGTTTCAGAAGATGCTAAACTGGCGGGCGGCGCCCGCCTCAGCGCTGTGACTCTATGTCCCCTTAGCTGACGCAGCGCGAAACAGGCCTATGCCGGTGACGATAAGCCAAAGCGTGAGACCGAGAAACCCGCCAATCGTGGCGGCGCTGAATACTTCGCCAGACGCGCCAAGGGCAATCGCCAAACCTTCGCCAGTGCCAATTGCAATCGTGAGCGCGGTGACTAGGCCGAACACCGCGCACACGCGCTTGCGTTCGCTCCATTGCAGCAACGACAGCATGAACACGAACAGCGCAAGCAGCCATTGCCCCAGATGTTCCCCAATCGCCACACCGCCATACTGATTGAGCGCAGCGAATACATGTTCGGCCGCCTGCCTCGACTCGATCGGCGCAGCCGTGTCCGCGTGCGTGCGTGCAAGGCCAGGAACAACGAACACCCAACGCCACAGACCGATCGCTTGCGCCAAACCAGAGAGAGCGCCTGTTACGGCCGCGCCGATGGCAAGCGCGGGACGTTGCGCAACGCGCGCTGGCGTCAGGGACAAAGCAAACGCCATTGGAATGAGCGCGAGTGCCGAGAGTGCGAATGCGTGCCAAGTGAGGATGAGCGACGCGCCGCCAGCGGCGAAAAGTTCGAGCGCTTCTCCCGCAGGACGGCGCAGCACATCAGGATAGTCGTAGGTCGCCGCAAGGACCGCGAATGGTATGTTGAAAACGATGGCAAGCGCGATGGCGCATGCGCCTGTGACCGGCCGCGCCGTGTTCATTCGAAGACCCCCTGGCCCACAATGGGCTACACTGGCCTTATAGCAGACGCCGCCCGCTTTGCACGCGCGCGCGCCTCCTTGGCATCGCGCCCTCGCGCCAGCGCCACACCCATGCGGCGCTTCTTGAAGCTCTCGGGTTTGCCGAACAGGCGCAACTCCGTGTCAGGAACGGCGAGCGCTTCGGCGACCCCATCAAACGCAATACCTTTCGCTTCCATGCCGCCATAGATCACCGCGCTCGCGCCCGGCGCGCGCAACATCGTGTCGATGGGCAAGTCAAGGATCGCGCGCGCGTGCAGCGCAAACTCGCTCTGGTTCTGGGAAACAAGCGTGACCAAGCCGGTGTCGTGCGGACGTGGGCTGACTTCCGAGAACCACACCTCGTCGCCCTTCACGAACAACTCGACGCCAAAGATCCCTTGTCCGCCGAGCGCCGAAGTGACCTTGCCGGCGATGTCGCGCGCGCGCGCCAGCGCCTGCGCGGTCATCGCTTGCGGCTGCCAACTTTCGACATAGTCGCCGTCAACCTGCACGTGGCCGATCGGTTCGCAGAAATGTGTGCCGCTGATGGCGCGCACGGTGAGCAGCGTGACTTCGAAGTCGAAGTCGACCTGCCCCTCGACGATGACGCGCGGCTGCTTCACCCGGCCCGCGCTCATCGCGCATTCCCAAGCCGGCGCGACATCGGCTTGCGTCTTGAGCCGGCTCTGGCCTTTTCCGGATGACGACATCACTGGCTTCACGAAGCAGGGAAAGCCGATGCGATCGATCGCCGTTTGCATGTCTTTAAGCGACGATGCGAAGGCGTAAGGCGAAGTCGGCAGACTCAACTCTTCAGCCGCCAGCATGCGGATGCGCTCGCGGTTCATGGTGATGTGGGCGGCGCTCGCGGTGGGGATCACGCGTGCGAGACCTTCCGCTTCGATGCGCACCAGTTCGTCGGTGGCGATGGCCTCGATTTCAGGCACGATCAGGTGCGGACGCTCCTGCTCAACCAGCGCGCGCAGCGCTGTCGCATCGGTCATGTCGATGACGTGGGCGCGATGCGCGACCTGCTGCGCCGGCGCGTTGGCGTAGCGATCGACGACGATGGTCTCCACGCCGAGCCGCTGCAACTCGATCACGACTTCCTTGCCGAGTTCGCCGCCGCCGAGGAACATCACCTTGAGAGCGGAGCGCGACAGCGGCGTGCCGATAACGGTCATTGGGTCTCAAGCCTTGAACGGATCGCGCATCAGGATCACGTCGTCGCGCTGGGGGCTCGTCGATACGATCGCGGCCGGCGCGCCGATCAACTCTTCGATACGGCGGATGTACTTGATGGCTTTGGCAGGGAGATCGCGGGAGGAGCGCGCGCCCCGCGTGGTCTTCTTCCAACCGTCGAGCGTTTCGTAGATGGGTTCGACCGCGGCCTGCTCTTTCACCCCTGCGGGCAGATAATCGATGATCTTGTCGCCCAGCTTGTAGCCGGTGCAGATCTTGATCTCGTCGAAGCCGTCGAGCACGTCGAGCTTGGTGAGCGCGATGCCGTCGGCGCCGCAGAGCGCCACGGATTGTCGTACAAGTACTGCATCGAACCAACCGCAGCGGCGCGGGCGGCCGGTATTGGTGCCGAATTCGTGGCCGACTTCGCCCAGGCGCTTGCCGACGTCATCGTGCAACTCGGTCGGAAACGGCCCCGCGCCGACGCGCGTTGTGTAGGCCTTCACCAGCCCGAGCACGTAGCTGATCTTGCCCGGCCCAACGCCGGCCCCCGCCGCCGCTTGCCCGGCGGCGACGTTGGACGACGTGACGAAGGGATAGGTGCCGTGATCGACGTCGAGCAGCACACCCTGCGCGCCCTCGAACAACACCCGCTTCGATTGCTGAAACGCCGCATCCAGGACGCGCCAAGCCGGTTGCGCGTAGGGCAGCACTGTCGGCGCGATCGCCGCGAGCTCGCGCTTCAGCGCGTCGACGTCAATTTCCGGTAGTCCAAGTCCTTTGCGCAACGCGTTGTGATGCGCGGTCAGGCGCTCAATCTTCCACTCGATGGCGCTGGCATCGGCCAGATCGGCGACGCGCAACGCACGGCGACCGACCTTATCCTCGTAAGCAGGCCCGATCCCGCGCTTGGTCGTGCCGATCGAGGCCGCGCCCGCCTGCGCCTCGCGCGCGGCGTCAAGATCGCGGTGAAACGGCAGGATGAGACAGGCTTGGTCGGAGAGCACCAACATGTCCGGGCTGATGGCAACGCCTTGCGCGGTGATTTTCGCGATCTCTTCGGCCAGCGCCCAGGGATCGACCACCACGCCGTTGCCGATGATCGAGAGTTTGCCTTGCACGACGCCCGACGGCAGCAGCGCCAGCTTGTAGGTAGTGTTGCCGACCACCAGCGTGTGGCCGGCGTTATGGCCGCCCTGGAAGCGCACCACGACGTCGGCGCGATTGCACAACCAGTCGACGATCTTGCCTTTGCCCTCGTCGCCCCACTGGGCGCCGACCACCACGACTCCGGACATGGATTCTCCTCAGCGTCCGCTTGGCCCGGTTCACGCCGGCGCGCAAGAGCGAAGGATCACCAGGGGTTGAACTTAGCTGGCGGCGCGGCGACCCGCACATAGTGCTGCCCTGCTCGGCGCCCGATCTCATCCAGCAGCGCGAGATTAGCGTCGGCAGAATTCGTGATCGAAACCAGCCCCTTGAGATCGTCCGGCTCCAGCTCACGATTGAGCAGCGCCTGCGCGTGCTCGGCCCTGCGGCGGTCAGCTGGGACATCTTCGATACGCGCGTCGTACCGCTGGTAATGCAGCAGCGGTTCGGGCGCCAAGTATGGCGCGGTCGGCTGATCGGCCTTCTCGCTGTTGATGAACCAGCGATGCTGGCTTTCCGAAATCGCCTGCATGTAGGCGATTTGCTGCAATGACACATCATTGATCATGCCGCGCAGAGCGTTCAGCGTCTGGCCGACGAAGGTGCTGCTCCGATACTTGCGCGCATCCGTGCGTTCGCGGATGAAGCCGGTGCCTACCGAGAGGATGTAGAGATTGTCCTTGCCGGGCTTCCAGTTGAATCCATAAGCGGGGTCGGTAGCGGCAATGGCAAGTTCCATCGCGGGATTGTTGTAGCCGCCGACGCCGCCGTCGATGACGAATGCGTCCACGGACTTGTCGGCGTCGCCTGGGACCGGCAGCGTCAGCATCACGCCGCGAAAGAAGTGCGGCGCCGCCGCGCTGGCCTGCACGATGTCACGCAAGCGGAAGCCCTTGTTCTCGTCGTAATAGACCCAGTCGGGGTGGTTCACGAGGACCCACGCGCTGCCCGTGTCGATCCGCTTACAGTGAACCGCCAGCCCGCAGCGCAGGTCTGACGACTCCAATGTGCGCCCACCGAACTGCGCCTTGAGCGCAGTCGCCAGCGGCCCACTGGGAAACATCGCCCGCAGGAAGCCGACGCCCTGGAACCAGAAGCGCCGGAACACGCGCGGGATGACAGTTTTGTACAGGGCCGAAATCTCGGCAACGGTCATGCCCAAGGCCAGACCTGTGGCGATAATCGAGCCGGTGGAGGTGCCGCCGATGAGGTCGAAGTAATCGCACAAACGATAGTCGTTACGCCCGCTACGCTTGCGCAACTCGGCTTCGAGCTCCGACAAAATGCCGACAGTCAGAAGACCTCGGACGCCCCCGCCATCCAGCGCGAGGATGCGCTTTGGGCCCGGCCGACTGAGGCGTTCCTTCACAGATGTATCGCTCACCGTCACCCCCACAGGCTGGAGCAAGCCAATAGTAGCGGAGCCAGCGAAAAACTCGACTCAAAGATTCTGATCGGCTCAGCCGCCGAGCTGATAACCGAGGCGGATTCCCAGCTGATCCAGCCCCTGATTGCGGCCCTCGCCCAGGATTTGCCCATGGCTCAAGTGCTCGAAGAAGAGCTGGGCCTCCCACGGCCCGTCGAGATCGCGCGTCAATCCGATCGAGGTTCGGAACAGATCTTCGGAGCCGAGTTGTACATGCTCGGCCGCGAAGGCGGCGGCTTCCGGCGTGCCATTCGCATAAGGGTTTTCGAGTTCGCCATCGTGGACAACGTAGCCGACGCCTGGCTCAAGCGCCCAGCGCTCGGCGAACTGCCACCGCCACTCGAGCCCGACGCCGGCAAAACTGGTGTCGCCCGCCGTATTGATCGACGCCATCACGTAAGGTTGCGGTGAGCCCGCCCAATCAAGCCATGACGGGGAGTCGAACGAGGCCTGTACTTCTACATTGGGGCCATCTTCCTTGTTGGCGTTCTTGCAATCGGTGACGCAGATGTTGTGCGCCATAACGCCGACATGGACTTCATCGACACCGGCCTGCGCCTGCGGTGCGGCCGCAACCGCTGCGCCGAATGCCGCAAACCCCAGACCGCTAATCCGCATCCGACTCTCCCGTTGCCGGACATTTAGCGGGCGGCGGACGGCGAGGGAAGCGAGACTTATGGTGACAGCCGCCGCCGTCGAACCTATCGTGCAAGCACACATGAATTGTGGAGGCTGAAATGCGTTGGACGGCGCTTGCGGCATCAGCTCTCAGCGCGCTTGCGCTCACCGGCTGCTTCAGCTCGGAGTCTCCGCTTTACCCGGAATCGCGGGGGTCCTGCCCGTTTCGCCAGGAGACCACATTCGGCGTCGCGATCGCGGACGCTAGCGGGGCTGTCCAGCGCCAGCCCGCCTTCACGATGAGCGCGGATGGCGGCGCCTGTGTTCGCGTCAGCGCCGACAGCGATGAAACGCAGCGTGTTGTGTTAACGCTGCTGCAGCAACACTGGTACGTGGCGCAGGAAGTCAGGGGCAATCGGTACTTCTATGGACTGGTCCGCTATGACGGCGAGACCATCTCCAGCTACCAGCCGCAATGCAGCGACTTTACGCCCGCAGCGCTTGCCGAGGTTGGCGTCGAGAATCCGTGGACGCAGATGTTCGAGTCCATGATGCAGCAACCGCAGGCGCCGCCCGGCGACAGCAAGCAAGTTTCGGCGAAACCGCCAACCCAGACACCGTCCTCCCCGCCAAACGAGGCCGGTGAGGAAGGCAGCGGCGCCGGCACGTGCGAACTCACCTCGCGCACGCAGGTGGAGACCCTGTTCCGCAACTGGATTCGCCTCGACCGGCCCGCAGAGATGCATGCCCACCGCATGCCCGCCGCTCGCTAGAAGCGCAGGACCTTGGCGTATCGCACATGCGGCAGCGTCCTGATGCGTGCGAGCACGTCGTCGGACACGATCTGATCGACGCCAAGGAGAGCAATCGCGTCCTGGCCTTCAGCTTCGCGGCCAAGATGGAAAGTCGCGATGTTGATTTGTGCGTCGCCCAGCAATGTCCCCAGCGCGCCTATGAAGCCCGGCTTGTCGGAATTGTTGATGAACAGCATCACCGGGTGGAACGGCGCTTCGAGCTGCATCATCTTCACTTCCGTAATCTTCGGCGCGCCGGCGATCACCGTGCCGGCCAGCGTGCGCCACTTGCCGCCGGTCTTCACCTTGATCCGAATGAGGCTGTCATAGATCGGAGAATCGTCGCGCGTCGACTCGGTGAGCGGAACGCCGCGTTCCTTGAGCAGCGCCGGCGCCGAGACCACATTGACGTCCTGTAGCAAGGGCCGAAGCAGGCCGGCAAGCGCGGTCGCAGTCAGCGGTTTCATGTTGAGTTTGGCGACGTCGCCCTCGTACTCGATCGCCACTTCCTCGAGGCCATCATCGGTAATCTGGCCGGCAAAAGCCCCGAGTTTTTCCGCCAGCGCTGCGAACGGCCTCAGACGCGGCGCTTCCTCGGCCGTAATCGACGGCATATTGAGCGCGTTGGTGACCGCGCCGGTCATCAGATAGTCGCTCATCTGCTCAGCAACTTGCAGCGCTACGTTCTCCTGGGCCTCGTTGGTGGACGCGCCAAGGTGCGGCGTCGCGATGAAGTTGGGCGCTCCGAACAGCACATTCTCCTTGGCAGGCTCCAATGTGAACACGTCGAACGCCGCTGCCGAAACGTGGCCGCTGTCGAGCCCTTCGCGCAAGGCTGCTTCGTCGACGAGCCCGCCTCGCGCGGCGTTGACAATCATCACGCCGTTCTTGGTCTTCGCCAAGTTCTCGCGGCTCAGGATGTCTTTGGTCTTCTCGGTCATCGGCACGTGCAGGGAAATCACGTCCGCTCGGGCTAGCAGCTCATCGAGTTCGACTTTCTCCACGCCGATTTGAACCGCGCGCTCTGGCGAGAGGAACGGATCGTAGGCGATTACCTTCATCTTGAGCCCGAGCGCGCGGTCGGCGACGATCGAGCCGATATTGCCGCAACCGATGAGCCCCAGCGTCTTGGCGTAGAGTTCCACACCCATGAAGCGATTCTTTTCCCACTTCCCCGCTTGCGTCGAAACGTCAGCCGCAGCGATCTGACGCGCCGCCGCGAACATCAGCGCGATCGCGTGCTCGGCGGTGGTAATCGAATTGCCGAACGGCGTGTTCATCACGACGATGCCTTTCGCAGTGGCGGCGGGAATGTCGACGTTGTCGACGCCGATGCCGGCGCGGCCGATCACTTTGAGGTTCTTCGCCGCGGCGATGATGTCCGCCTTCACCTTGGTGGCCGAACGGATCGCCAGGCCATCATATTGGCCAATGATCTCTTTCAGCTTCGCCGCGTCGGGGCCAAGCTTGGGTTGAAAGTCGACTTCAACGCCACGCTGCGTGAAGATTTCGATCGCCGCGGGCGAGAGTTCGTCGCTGATCAGCACTCTGGGCATTTCTATCACCTATCCATCAAGAACATGACTCAGGACACGCCGACGTCGCGATCCGGAATCGAAGGGGACCCTGTCCGCGCGCCACCACGGGCGCCGTCGTGCCTCACGCCGCCTGATTCAACTCAGCGAGGCAGGCTTCGAACGACCAGTCGAGCCAGGGCGTAAGCGCCTCCAGATCGGATGCCTCGATCGTGGCGCCGCACCAGATGCGCAGGCCCGGCGGCGCGGCGCGATAGGAGGCGGCGTCGAAGGCAACGCCTTCCTTCTCGAGCAAAGCGGCCAGCTTCTTCGCAAACTCCGCCTGGCCAGCATCGTCGAGCGCGGTGACCCGCGGATCAACGACCTTCAGGCAAACACTCGTGTTCGAGCGCGTGGCGGGATGGATGGCGAGGTTGGCGACCCAAGACGAGCGCTCGATCCAGTCGAACAAAACCCTGGCGTTTTCGTCGGCGCGCGCATGCAGAGCAGGCAAGCCTCCGATCGACTCCGCCCATTTCAGCGCATCGAGATAGTCTTCCACCGCCAGCATCGAGGGCGTGTTGATGGTCGAGCCCTCGAAGATTTCGAGATCGACCTTGCCCTTCTTGGCAAGCCTGAAAATCTTCGGCAGCGGCCAGGGCGGCGCATAGCTTTCCAGCCGTGCAATGGCGCGGGGCGAGAGCACGATCATGCCGTGCGCGGCCTCCCCGCCCAGCACCTTCTGCCAGGAGAACGTCGTCACGTCGCACTTGGGCCAATCGATCGACTGCGCGAACGCGGCGCTGGTGGCGTCGTTGATGGTGACGCCGTCGCGGTCCGCCGCGATCCAGTCAAAGGTCGCGATCTTCACACCAGAGGTCGTGCCGTTCTGCGTAAAGATGATATCTGCGTCTTTGCGCGCTTCTGTGAAATCGGGCAGCGCGCCGTACGGCGCTGTATGAACTTTGGCGTCGAGTTTGAGTTGCTTGACCGCGTCAGTGACCCATTCCTCGCCGAAGCTCTCCCACGCGAACACGTCCACCGGCCGCGCACCGAGCATCGTCCACATCGCCATTTCGACCGCGCCGGTGTCCGACGCCGGCACGATGCCGATCTTGTAATCCGCAGGCACACCCAACAGCGCACGTGTGCGATCGATCGCTTCCTTGAGCTTGCCCTTGCCCGGCTTGGCGCGATGCGAGCGGCCCAGAGCAGCGCCGTTGAGCGCATCCATCGTCCAGCCAGGGCGTTTCTTGGTGGGTCCGGAAGAAAACCGGGGGTCAGCCGGACGCAGCGCCGGCTTAGCGGGGATTGTCATCAACTTGTCTCCCATCCTCACAGATGGGCGTCCGCCGTTGGGAGCGGATGGCCCACTTATGCTGCTGCCTGGATTTGATTGAAATTGCAATCCGGCTGATGCGTTTGGCGTCGCGCGTGCACGCACGGAGTGAAGTCGTGGCGCCGGCACGGCTGCCAGGTTGAAGCGCGCTGAATCGGCTATGTCGCGCCTCTGTCACCTGATTGGGGTGGCTCGGCGTGGCTTGACCGCGTAGAACCCAGCGCGGTGAATCGTTGTACGGGAGGCTGCCAATGACCCCAAGTCCAACAGGCGCGGGCGCGCCGGGCCTGATCGAACGGGTTCAAGGCATCCTGCTCAAGCCCCAGACCGAGTGGGAGCGCATTGACGGCGAGGCCGCTGACGTTTCGAAAATCTACATGGGGTACGTGCTGCCGCTGGCGGCGCTGTCCGCAATCTGCGCGTTCATCGGATTGTCGATCTTCGGCGTCTCGGCGTTCGGGGTCAGTTACAGGGTTCCCATCGTCGCCGGCGCGGTGACCGGCATTCTGCAAGTGGTGATGGGACTTGTCGGAGTTTACGTGCTGGCCATGATCGCCAATGCGCTGGCGCCGACTTTCGGTTCGCAACAGAATATGGGACAGGCCCACAAGCTCGCCGCCTATGGGGCCACGGCCAGCTTCATTGCCGGCGTGTTTGCGATTTTCCCCCCGCTCGCGATCCTCAGCCTTCTTGGACTTTACTCACTCGTGCTGCTGTTTCTGGGGCTGCCGCGCCTGATGAAGACGCCGGAGGACAAGCGCGTCGGTTATTTCGCGACCATCATCATCGTGGCGATCGTGGTATGGCTCGTGATCGGTGTGGTCGTCGGCTCTGTCCGCACGGCAATTGGCGGCGCGGTCGGCATGCCGGGCGTCAATTCCAGCCAATCAGCGCCAAGCGTGGCTGGTTCGCCTTCGGCCCAGGGAGAAGTCACGCTGCCGGGCGGCGGTACGCTTGATCTCTCGCAGATGGGACAGGCGATGTCGGAAGGTGGCGCGGCAGGCGCCGCTTCCGACCCCAACCAGCTTGCGGCGCGCCTGCCGCAGTCGCTCCCGGGCGGTTTTACGCTGTCGTCCTCCTCGAACGGGTCGGCCATGGGCGTGTCCACGGCGGAAGCGGTGTACAGCAATGGTAGTGCCCAGCTTAGCGTGACCATTACCGACATGGGCGCGATGGGCGCAATGGCGGCGATGGCGGGCGCCGCGAACGTGCAAGGATCCCAGCAGGACGCCAACGGCTATTCGCGCACGCAGACCGTCGATGGCCGCCTGATCACCGAGGAGGTCAGCACCAGCGACGGTTCGGCGAACTACACGGTGATAGGGCGTGGCGTCGCCGTGGCAGTCAATGGCTCGGGCGGCGTTACGATCGAGCAGGCGCGCGCCGCCGCGGAGAGCCTGAACATTCAGCAACTCGAGCGGGACTTCGGAGCGTAAGCTTCGCACCGTTGATCATCTTGGCGCGGATTGCGCCGGAGTCGGGTGTGAGTGCGCGCTTTGAGACTCAGATTCCTTTCGGTTCGCGAAACTGTGTTGCGCCTGCAAGCCCTTCTTACCTTGCGCGCGGGTGGCGATCGCCGGTCAGGAATTGGTAAAGTTTAAGTGGCAACGCGGCGAACGTACGGCATTCTTGCAACACGAGCGGGCGTCCGGGCCTTGCCCGGCGCCGCATGGCGGAGGGCACCCATGAGAACGAACCGGTTCGGAGCATTGGCGCTTGGCGTTACGGCGCTTTCTCTGGTCACGGCCGCGCCGGCGCTCGCGCAAGACGAGGAAGAAGAGATCGTCGTCACCGGGACGCGGACTTCCGGAACTCTGGCCACAGAGTCCCTTTCCCCGGTTGACGTGCTTCCTGCGGGCGAACTGAGCGCGCAGGGATCGACCGACCTGACTGACCAGCTCACCAACATCGCACCATCGATCAACACCCAGCGCTTCCCGATTTCGGACGGCACCGCTGTCGTTCGCCCGGTAAGCCTCCGCAATTTACCGCCTGATTCGACGTTGGTGTTGATCAACGGCGCGCGCCGCCATCGCTCCGCGCTGGTGAACCTGCAAGCCGAGCCATTCGGAACGGTGAACCAAGGCGCGCAGGCGGTTGACTTCCAGTTGATCCCCTCGATCGCCATTCAGCGGCTGGAAGTGCTGCGTGACGGCGCCTCGGCGCAGTACGGCTCTGACGCCATCGCCGGCGTGATCAACGTGATCCTGCGCGAGGAGTCGGTCGGCTTCGACGTCAACACGCAATACGGCAAGTTCTACTCAGGCGACGGCGAGAACTACCAGGTCGCCGCCAATTTCGGCCTGCCGCTTGGGCCGGACGGCTTCCTCAACATCTCCGGCGAATATGTCTCATCCGGGATCACGTCGCGCGGCAGCGCACGACCGGACGCGGCGGCTGTCGCCGCTGCAATTGGCGCTGAAAACGTGCCGTTCAACGGCCTTGGCCAACGCTGGGGCGATCCTGATGTCGAAGGTTGGCGCTTCTTCGCCAATGGCCAAACCGATCTCGGCGGCGTCGAGGCCTATGGCCACGCCAGCTATGCCGACCAAGAGACGTTCTCCGGCTTTTTCTATCGCACGCCATTCGGCGTACCGGGCGTCAATCCACGCAGCACGCTTTGCAACTGCACCGCGGGCGTGCCCAACAATACGCCGCAACAGATCGTCACCGACATCATCAATGCCGGCCTCAATCCGGCCGACTATCTGACGGCTGACGCCGGCAGCCCGAGCGGCTACGTCTCGCTCAATCCGATCTGGACTCAATTCCCAGGCGGCTACAACCCAACCTTCGGCGCTGACGTACAAGACTTCGCGCTGGTGCTCGGCGCCCGCGGCACGACGTCATACGGCATGACATGGGATTTGAGCGGGCGTCTTGGCCAAAACGAGATCGCGTATTTCCTTGAGAATTCGATCAACCCGAGTCTTGGCCGCCTCTCGCCGACGAGCTTCAATCCGGGAACGCTGGAGCAACGTGAAACGGGCGTCAATCTGGACTTCGTTTATCCGTGGGAGGTCGGGCTGTTCGAGCCGGTCAACGTCGCCTTCGGACTTGAGTGGCGCGACGAAGCCTACACGATCAGCGCTGGCGATCCGGCATCCTACGCGTCAGGCCCCACTGCGAGCATCTTCGGTGTCGGTTCCGACGGCTTTCAGGGCGACTCGCCCGCGGCGGCGGGCGAATTCAGCAGCGACTCTGCCGCAGCGTACGTAGACGCCGAGGCGACGTTGACGGATCGACTGACGGTCGGCGTCGCCGGCCGCTACGAGGACTATTCGGCGTTCGGTTCGACTTTCGACTGGAAGCTCTCCGGCCGCTACGAACCAGTCGACGGATTTGCCGTGCGCGGCACGGTAAGCACCGGGTTCCGCGCGCCGACGCCGGGCCAAATCAACACGCTGGACGTAACCACCACCGCCGACGCTTCAGGCAACCTGGTGCCGCAAGGCACGTTCCCCGTGAACAGCCCGGTCGCGCAAATCCTGGGCGCGGAACTGCTCGATCCGGAGGAATCGATCAACTACACAGTCGGTTTCATTTACAATCCATCCCCCGATCTCAGCGTTACGCTCGATTTCTACCGCATCGAAGTCGACAGCCGCGTCGCCCTGCTCACACAGACGATCACGCCCGGCTCCCCTGAGGACATCGCGCTGACGAATGCCGGATTTCCGGGCATAGGCACGGCGGCGTTCTTCGCCAACGCCTTCGATACCCAAGTCGAAGGCGTCGAGATCGCCGTCACAAAAGACTTCGATCTGGGCAGCGCCGGCCAGCTCAGCATCGATGCCCGGCACAGCTGGAACCAACAGGAAATTCAGCGTGTGCTGTTTCCGACCGTGAACGGCGAGCTGTTGTACGATTTCGAGAACCAGCTGCCAGCGCACCGCACCGTCATCACCGGCACGTACTACTACGACGACACCTGGGAAGGCTTGGTGCGATTCAATCGCTACGGAGAATGGGAAGATCTCACGTTCGGCGAGTTGGGAACGTTCGAGGGCAAGTGGCTCGTCGACGCCGAGGTGAGCGCCAATATTGGCGACCATTATCGCATCAGTGTCGGAGCCGAGAACCTGTTCAACACCTACCCCGACGACGAAACCAACAGCGTATTGAGTTTTCTGGGCGCCACGCGACCAATCTCCTCGCCATTCGGCTTCAACGGCGGGTTCTGGTACGCGCGGCTCGGCGTGGACTTCTAAGCAGCGCGATCGCAAGGCGGGAAGGGCGCGACCGGCAGGCGCGCCCTTCTCATTTAGTCACGACGATGCGCGGCGGTTGCAGCTCACCGCCTTCGGGCGGCGCTGGGTGCGAGGTGGGCGAGCGATGAGCCTCGCCGCCAGCCGCACCACTTGCCGCAGGCTCCAGCCCGGGCAGCATGGGATCGTCGAAGATCGGCGGCAAAGCCTGCGCCGCACGCGCGCGGCGGCGCTTGCGTCGAACCGGTTCGGGTCCCTCAGTGGCGCGATTGTGCAGCCGCGCTATCGCTGGATCCAGTTCGCCGCGAAGGTAGACCGCGACCTGCCCGAGCAGGCGCACGCTCGCGAGCGTTTGAATCGCGCGCATATAGCCACCGCGCTTCGAAGCTTGGAAGCCGACCACGCTCTCCATGTCGAAGCGATCGCACCAGTATGGCGCAAGATCGGCGAACGCAGAGCCAGTGACCGGATCTTCGTCGACGCCGGCGCCCGGCGCGAAGAAACGCGATACGAAATCGTACGGCTTGCCTTCATCGGCGGGCGCAGTCACCACCAAACAGCCTTGTCGGGGGCCGGTGACGATAGCGGCGATGGCGGCGAAGTCGGGCTTTAGCGCCTGCAACTGCGCCTCGCTGTCGAGCACCACATTCGCGTATTCGCCGACAAATGCGTCGGCAAAATCGTCAACGCCCAGTGCGCGCGCCAACTCGTCGGGCGGCGTCCAAGGGCTACGCTGCTTCCGCGGCAAGTCGAGCGTGTAGCCCTCGGGCGTCTGCCGTACGATCAGCGCGCCAGCGTGGGTGTCGAACACCACCACTTCCAAGCCAAGCGCCAACTCCGAGAGCAGCACCGCCCCAGCCGCTAAGGTCGCGTGGCCGCAGATCGGCACCTCGGTGGTGGGCGTGAACCAGCGCAGCTGGTAATTGCCGCGCAGACCGGTTGGCGCCACGAAAGCTGTTTCGCTGAGCTTGTTTTCTGTTGCGATTGCCTGCAGCGTCGCGTCCGGCAACCACCGCTCAAGCGGAACCACCGCCGCTGGATTGCCGGCGAAGACGCGATCGGTGAAGGCGTGCACGATCCAGATCTTCATCGCGCCTGTATGCGCCGGGCCCGGCGCGCGCGCTAGCATCGACACCGCGGCGCGTGCAGCGCTTCGCCTCTCAGGCGAGCTTGCACGGCCAGTTGTGCCCAAGCGGCTGATGGCCGCGGCCAAAGCCAGGCGCATTCCGAATAGCCGCCATCAAGTACTCACGTCCCTGCTCTACCGCCGCCTCGATGCCGGCGCCTTGCGCCATGAGAGCGGCGACTGCCGACGCGAGGGTGCACCCGGTGCCGTGCGTGGCCCTGGTCGCGATGCGCGGACTTTCAAAGACGCGCATGCCATCTTTGCTGAGCAGAACGTCTCTGACCACATCGCCATCGAGGTGGCCGCCCTTAACCAGCGCAGTCAAAGCGCCAAGCTTGCCTACGAGGATTTCAGCGGCGCGGCGCTGGCCGTCGAGGTCCCGAACCGCAACGCCGGTGAGCGCTTCCGCTTCAGGCGCATTCGGCGTCACGATCGCCGCGACCGGCATGAGTTCGTCGCGGATGACGGCGATCGCGTCTTCCGCCAAAAGCGATGCACCACCCTTCGCCACCATTACGGGATCGAGCACCACCGGCAGCCCTTGGCCGTGCGCGTACCAAGCATCCATCACCGCGCGCACGTGATCGGCCGAGCCAAGCATGCCAAGCTTCCACACATCGGCGCCGAGATCGCCCATTACCGCTTCGATTTGCGCTGACACGACCGCGGGCGGGACGACGTGCACACCGGTGACGCCGAGTGTGTTTTGCACCGTCACGGCGGTCACCGCCGTCATCGCATAGCCGCCGAGCGCGGACACGGTCTTTATGTCGGCCTGGATGCCCGCGCCGCCGCCAGAGTCCGAGCCGGCGATAATGAGGACACGCCCTTGGGGCTCTGGGTCGCTATTTGCCATGGCTTTCAGATGGCCGACCTTATCGGCCTTGCCAAGCCGCTACCGCGCATCGACCGCTCGCCAGATCTTGATCGCTTGAACGGTTTCGGCGACATCATGCACGCGAACCACGCTCGCGCCACTTTGGGCGGCGATAAGCGCGGCGGCGATCGAGCCGCCCAGCCGCTGTGTTCGTGGGTCCAGCGCCTTTGCATCGATCTTCGCGATGAAGCTCTTGCGCGAAGCGCCAATCAGCACTGGCTTTCCGACCTCGTCGCGAATACGCGCGATGCTGCGCAGCAGCGCCAGATTGTGTTCCAGCGTCTTGCCGAAGCCGACGCCCGGATCGACCCAAATGGCGCTCAGCCCTCTCGCCTCGACAGCGGCCACGCGGCGAACAAGAAAGTCGATGACCTCCGCGACGACATCGTCGTACTCCGGCGCATGCTGCATGGTGCGCGGCTCGCCCTGCATGTGCATCAGAACGACCGGCCGCCCCAGCGCAGCCGCCGTTTCGAGCGCGCCGGGCGACTGCAACGCCGCTACGTCGTTCCAGATACGCGCTCCGGCGTCCATCGCCGCCATCGCTACCTTGGGCTTCATGGTATCGATCGAGATCGGGACGTCCGTCGCCGTGCGCAACGCCGCAATCACCGGCGTCACCCGAGCAATCTCCTCTTCCACACCGACCGGGTCAGCGCCTGGCCGTGTGGACTCGCCGCCAACATCGATAATGTCAGCGCCGGCTTCGATCATGGCCAGCGCACGCGGCGGCGCCGCATCCTGGTATTCGCCCCCGTCAGAGAAGGAATCCGGCGTCAGATTCAGAACGCCCATGATGTAGGGGCCATCCGCGAGCTTCGGCGGCGGGAATGTTGGTGTTGACATTGTGCTGCGCGATGACAAAGGGCTAGCACAAGCGCAAGCGTTTATTGCATCCGCTGGAGCACTGAAGAGGCGCATGCGCCGCTTGCCCAAACGCCAGCGCATTCTCCATAGTGCAGCGCATGACCCAATGGCGCACACGGCTTGAGCCGGTCATCACGCCCGCGTTCCGGACCTGGTGGCGCTTGCGACGCGCGATGACACTTGGCGTGCGCGGCATTGTGACCGACCGCGAGGGCGCAGTACTGTTGGTGCGCCACACTTACACCAAGGGCTGGCACTTGCCCGGCGGCGGGGTCGAACGAGGCGAGAGCGCGGTCGCCGCATTGAAACGGGAACTCGAAGAAGAAGGCGGCGTTTCGCCCTTAGGCGCGCCACTGCTGCTGGGTTGCTACGCCAACCACAGTTTCCCTAACGACCACATCCTCGCTTACCGCGTTATCGAGTGGCGACCGGTCAACGCCGAGAGCGGCCACGAAATCGCAGAGCGCGGCTTCTTTGCGCTCGACGCCTTGCCGATCGAAACCACAAGAGGTACGCGCCGCAGGCTGGCCGAAGCGTTTGGCGGCACGCCGATCAGCACCCATTGGTGAAACGCTAAGTCAGCCACCGGAGCTCCTGATGCACTACTTGCACACAATGATCCGGGTCGGCGACCTCGACGCCGCACTCGACTTCTTCTGCGCCAAGCTTGGTCTGGTGGAAATGCATCGCATGGAAAACCAGGCAGGACGCTTCACGCTCGTCTTTCTCGCCGCCCCCGACGACATCGAGCTTGCGAAGGAGCGCAAAGCGCCGATGGTCGAACTCACCTACAACTGGGACGAGCAGGAATATGCTGGCGGGCGCAATTTCGGTCACCTCGCCTATCGCGTGAAGGACATCTATGCGCTGTGCCAACGCTTGATGGACAGCGGCGTCACCATCAACCGCCCGCCGCGCGATGGCCACATGGCGTTTGTGCGCTCACCAGACGGCATCTCAATCGAGCTGCTGCAGGAAGGAGAGCGTCTGTCGCCGAAGGAACCATGGGTCTCGATGCCCAACACCGGTTCCTGGTGAAAAGAAAGGGCCGCGCCCTCTTTCGGCGCGGCCCCCGAAACATGCTTAGTCTTTGCGTTATTGCGACGATATCTCCGACACATGCAGCACCGAAGGCTGCAGCTGGCCCTGCGTGAAAGTGCCAACCCAGACATCGTACTGGCCTGATGCCGGGCTGGCGAAACTCAGCGATGGATTCAGACCGACGTTGCCGCCGTCGTCGTCGCACACCCAATTGCCCTGTGCATCATTGATGACGAGCGTTGTGTCGGAATCGGACTGCACCGAAAACACCAGCGGCAGCGAGCCTGAGCCGGCGGTCCAGTTCACCCGATAGTCGGGGGCCCGAGCGACCCAACCGACACAATTGCCGCCAAGCACGGAAGCATCGATCGAACCGCCTGCGGAAATCTCGCGCGTATGGGGATCGGGTTGGAAGCCAGCGGCGAGGTCTGCCGAGCCATAAGCAGGATCGAGCGAGAAGTCGGGCGTCTCACCTGACACCTGTGTCGCCGGCCCGCCAATTTCGGAAATGTGAAGCACAGCCGCCGCAGTTTCATTCAGCATGCCGAAGCGGCCGACCCAAATCTGATACCGCCCGCTGCGCGGCGCTTCCCAGCTCACCAATGGATTGAGATTGCCAGCGCTGTCATCGTCGCAATGCCAAGAGCCGTCGGGCGCGCGAACGACAAGCGTCGTGTCACTGTCCGAGACCGCACCGAT
This sequence comes from Hyphomonadaceae bacterium, assembly GCA_019753175.1. GTDB lineage: Bacteria > Pseudomonadota > Alphaproteobacteria > Caulobacterales > Aquidulcibacteraceae > Vitreimonas. The sequence continues at coordinate 114,073 of JAIELK010000016.1, read as the reverse complement.
ATACAGGGGCAGTTCACCGGCGGTATAGCGCAGCGAGAAACTTGGACGGGTGTTGATGTACCCGCCGCATTCGGCGCTGATGCCCGATGCGTCATAGCCGCCGCCAGCATTCAAAGTGACGTTGTGCGGATCCGGTGTGAAACCCGAGTTCAGACGAACCTGTCCGAACGTGCCGGTTGCGCCGGTGTTCAACCGCTGCGCGTGCGCAGGCGCAGCCATTAGCCCGAGCGCCAGCACGGTCGCCGCAGCCAAACCCAGTTTATGCATCGTGGATCTCCCCTCCATAAGGATTCTCTCGCGTTCGTAATCTTCGCCCCAATCATGGCGAATACAAGCCGCACCGCAGCGTCAACGCCTGCCAAATAGTCTTTCGATATCGGCGAGCTTGAGTTCGACGTAGGTCGGGCGCCCATGGTTGCACTGGCCGGCAAACGGTGTCGACTCCATCTGCCGCAAGAGCGCGTTCATCTCTTCCGCGGTGAGCCGCCTTCCTGCCCGGACGGAGCCGTGGCAGGCCATGGAGGAGCACACCTCCTCCAGCCGCTCTTTCAACGCGTGCGCTTCACCCAATTCGAGCACGTCGTCAGCCAAGTCCTTGAGCAACGACGCGGCGTCGACCTGTCCCAGCAATACTGGCGTCTCGCGCACCAGCACGGCGCCGCTGCCGAATGGCTCGATCACCAAGCCAAGCTGCGCGAATTCGGCGGCGCGCGCCAACAGCGCGTCGGCCTCGCTCGCATCGAGCTCTACCACTTCCGGGATTAGCAGGCTCTGCCGCGGCACGCCCCCGCTCGCGAGCATTTGCTTCATCCGCTCGTAGACCAACCGCTCATGGGCAGCGTGCTGGTCGACGATGACAATGCCATCTTCGGTCTGCGCGACGATATAGGTCTCATGCAGCTGCGCACGGGCGGCGCCGAGCGGGAAGTACTGCGCGTCTTCATCGCTGACTCGGACCGCCGGCGATGTCGTTCCCGTATCGATCGCTGGCGAGCCGCCTGCGATCCAAGACGTCTCCACCCTCCCGCTCGGAGAAGAAAAGTCGACAGCGACTCTCTCCTCCGCAACGCCCCATGCGCGCAACGCCGGCTGCGTCGGCTCATGACCCGTCCGAAAGCCGGAGAGAGCGCTCAGCGCCGTTGTTGTCGACGCGCGATGGCCAGCGCCGGCGAGCGCGTGCGTGAGCGCGCCGACGATGAGGCCGCGCACCAGCGCCGCGTCCCGGAAACGCACTTCCGTCTTTGCCGGATGCACATTTACGTCCACCTCCGTTGGCGGCAGATCGAGAAACAGCGCCACGACGGGATGGCGATCGCGGGCCAGCAAATCCTGATAAGCGGCCCGAACCGCGCCTACGATCAGCTTGTCTTTGACCGGTCTGCCATTGACGAAGAGATGCTGATGCTCGCGCGTGCCGCGATGAAACGTGGGCAAACCAGCAAAGCCAGAGAGCCGCACATCACCACGCACTTGGTCGAGTGCAATGCAGTTCGGGGCGAATTCAGATCCCAGGATCGCCGCCAGACGGGCGCGCCGGCCTTCGTTCTTCGCCTCCTGTTCGGCGCTGACACGCAGGGATGAGCGCCCATCGTGCTCGATGGTAAACGCGACGTCGGCGCGCGCCATGGCGAGGCGTTTGATCACATCCGAGATCGCCATGGCCTCGGCGCGCTCGGACTTCATGAACTTGAGGCGCGCCGGCGTTGCGAAGAAGAGATCGCGCACTTCAACGAGCGTGCCGCTCTGGTCAAGCGAGGCCCAAGGCGCCGGCTTCACGCTTTCCATCGCGCCGCCTTCGACTGAAATGCTCCACGCGTCCGCCGCGTCGCGCGCCTTTGAGCGAATCGATAGCCGCGCCACAGCGCCGATCGATGGCAGCGCTTCGCCGCGAAAGCCCATGGTGTGGATATTCAGCAGGTCGACATCCCCGCCCGCGCCAGCAGCAAGTTTTGAAGTGGCATGCCGCTCGACCGCCAGGGGCAGTTCTTCGCGGGCAATGCCGCCGCCATTGTCCGCAACCGAAACAAGCCCCAAGCCGCCGCGTTCAATCCGCACGGCGATCCGGGTCGCCCCGGCGTCAAGCGCGTTTTCCACCAGCTCTTTCACCGCCGCGGCAGGGCGCTCGATCACCTCGCCGGCGGCGATTCGGTTCACGGCTTCCGGGGGCAAACGGCGGATGGGCATGAGATTCGGCCGAGTGTAGCATGGCGCAATGACTGACGACTCTAACGGCGCTCAGGTCGCCTCGCCCTCCTATCGGCTCGCCGCCCTCGACCAGGACTTCCTTTTGAGCCGCGACATGCGGGGCGTGCGCTTCCTGCTCGAATATGAAAAAGCCGACCGCGCGCTGCAGCGCTATCTGATCCGCTCCACCATCGTCGTGTTCGGGTCGGCGCGCATCCGCGAGGACGGCCCGGGTTCTCAAGCCCGTTGGTACGCGGAAGCGCGAACCTTCGGGCGCATTGCATCGCTACGCGGCGGCGCAGTCGTGCCGGAAGGCCAGCCTCGGTACAACGTCATCGCCACTGGCGGCGGTCCAGGCGCAATGGAGGCCGCCAATCGCGGCGCCCGCGACTCGGGAGCGCCTACGATCGGCTTCAACATCCGCCTGCCGGAAGAGCAATATCCCAATCCTTACAGCACGCCCGAGCTGACCTTTCAGTTTCACTATTTTGCGATGCGCAAGATGCATCTGGCGATGCGCGCCAATGCGCTTGTGGTGTTTCCGGGCGGCTTCGGCACGCTCGACGAATTGTTCGAAATTCTCACCTTGCGGCAGACCGGCAAGGCGCGACTCATTCCGATCGTTCTGTTCGATGAAAGCTACTGGCGTTCAGTGGTGAACTTCGACGCACTGGTCCAACATGGCATGGTCGACACCGCCGACCTGAAGCTCTTCCGCTTTGCCAACAGCGGTGAGGAAGTCTGGAACGCGCTGGTGGCGCAAGGCATCGGCGACATCACGCTGATGAGCGAGGACGATCTGGCGCGGGATATGTGATCGGCGCGCCACATAACGGGACAAGGGAGAACTTTCGCGTGCATGTCGCCGCGCGTTGTGCTATGCGCGCCGTCCCCGAGGAAGAAATGTCAACCTTGAAACTAGTCATGTGCCGTTTCCCAACGTTCATCGCTTACGGCGATGAGCGCCAATGCGCGCGCGCGCGGGAGGTTTCGAGCGGCTGATCGTCTTCGGACAATCGGAGCATGAAGAACCCCTCCGCGGCGCAGGCCTCGGAGGGGTTCTTCGTTTCGCGCTCCGGGGTCGGCAAACGGCTAAAAACAAAGGAGAACCGGCCATGTCCGGTTTTGAAGTGATTGAAAGCGACCGCGCGCCGATCAAGGCGTGGACCAAGGGCGTGCCGATCGAGGACGCCGCACTCAAGCAATTGAAGAACGTGGCGTCTCTGCCGTTCATTCACAGTCACGTTGCGGTGATGCCCGACGTGCACTGGGGCATGGGCGCGACCGTCGGCTCGGTGATCCCCACGGTCGGTGCGATCATTCCCGCCGCCGTGGGCGTCGACATCGGCTGTGGCATGATGGCGGTGCGCACCTCGGTGCGCGCCGAACACTTGCCGGACTCGCTCGGCGGCTTGCGTTCGCGCATCGAAGCGGCGGTGCCGCATGGGCGCACCGACAATGGCGGACGCAACGACGTCGGCGCATGGCAGACTGAACCGCCGGAGACCGCTAAAGCGCGCTGGGCGGTGCTTGAAGACGGCTACAAGGCCATCGTCGACAAGCACCCGAAGGCCGCGCACGCGCGCGGGCTGGGCCACTTGGGCACGCTCGGCACTGGCAACCACTTCGTCGAGCTCTGCCTCGACGAGACGGGCGCGCTTTGGGTCATGCTGCATTCCGGTTCGCGCGGCGTCGGCAACAAGTTCGGCACGTATTTCATCGAACGCGCCAAGCACGAGATGAAGCGCTGGTTCATTAACCTGCCGGACGAAGACCTCGCCTACTTCCCGGAAGGCAGCGAGGGCTTCATCGACTATGTGCGCGCGGTATCATGGGCGCAGAAATACGCGCTCGCCAACCGCGAAACAATGATGGAGCAGGTGCTCGACTTGCTGCGCGCCGAATGGCCGGACCTGTTCACGACGGAATTGGCGGTGAATTGCCACCACAATTACGTAGCCAAGGAAAAGCACTTCGGCAAGGACGTGTTCGTGACCCGCAAGGGCGCGGTGCGTGCAGGCGTTGGCGAGCTTGGCATCATTCCGGGATCGATGGGTGCGAAGTCGTTCATCGTGCGCGGCCGCGGCAATCGCGACTCGTTCTGCACCTGCTCGCATGGTGCAGGGCGCGCGATGAGTCGCAACGAAGCCAAGCGCCGCTTCACCGTGGAAGATCATGCCAAGGCAACCGAAGGCGTGGAATGCCGCAAGGACGAAGGCGTGATCGACGAAACGCCGATGGCCTACAAAGACATCGATGCAGTCATCGCCGCGCAGGCGGACCTGATCGAGGTCGTGCACACGCTGAAGCAGATCGTCTGCGTGAAGGGCTGACGGCGGGCGCGCGGAGAAACCCGTGCGCCCGTTGCCGTCGCTGCCCGCTCGTCTCATGCAGGACGCCGAAATCTGGCGCCGGATTTCCACTTCGACCCGTGGGCGGGCATCCGGGCTTGTGCTAAACGATGACCAACGGCTCGCGTCGTTCAACGGATAGGATGCAGCGCTTCGAACGCTGAGATGTGGGTTCGATTCCTGCCGCGAGCGCCAGACTTAGAATCCCAGTGTGCGGGCGTATCGATCCCGGTGGTAGGCGGCGCCACCATAGAGCCCCTCGGCGACGCGGGCGCGCTTGAGGTAGAGGCCGGCATCGTGAGCGTCCGTCATGCCGATGCCGCCATGCATCTGCACGCATTCGTTGGAGACGAGATGCAGCGTCTCGCCCGCGCGGGCTTTGGCGAGGCTCGCCCATGGGGCGATATCGTCGCCGCCACGGTCCAAGGCCGCGAGCGCGGCGTAGACGCACGAGCGCGTGAGTTCGAGTTCGGTGAACATCTTGGCGGCGCGGTGCTGCAGCGCCTGGAACCCGCCGATCACCTGGCCGAATTGTTTGCGGGTCTTGAGATATTCGCCGGTAAGTTCAAACGCCGCCTGCGCCTGGCCGAGCATTTCCGCGGCCAGGCCGATGCGGGCGCGGTCAAGCACGGCATCGCGCAGCGCAGCGCCACCCTTGAGTGGTTCGGCTTCGACGTTTTCGAAACTGAGATCGGCTGCGCCGCGGCTGTCGACGGTGACGAGTTCGCGGCGCGAAAGCCCCTTGGCGTCGCCGCGCACCAGAAACATCGCTTCGCCGCCCGCTACAACCAACAGATCGGCGATGTGGCCGTCGGCGACGTAAGCCTTCCCGCCGCTGATCTTGCCGCCGCTTACCTTGAGCGCGCTTTTCTCCGGCGCGTGGTGGGCGCCTTCATCGACCGCGAGCGCGGCGATCGTCTCGCCAGCTGCGATTTTCGGCAGCCATTCGCCCTGCTGCGCTGCGCTGCCGCCGAGGATCAGCGCGCTGGCGCCGATCATCGCGGTTGAGAGCAGCGGCGATGCCGCCAGCGTGCGCCCGGTCTCTTCCAGCACAAGCCCGAGGCCGACATAGCCGAGCCCTGCCCCGCCATGCTCTTCCGGCACGAGGATGCCGGCCCAGCCCATCTGCGCCATTTCGCGCCAGAGTTGAGGATCGCGGCCGTTCTTCTTCGCATCGCGCATTGTGCGCAAGCGCGTGACCGGCGCCTGCTCGCGCACGAAATCGCGCGCGGCATCTTTCAGCAGGCTTTGTTCTTCGCTGAGCGTGAAGGTCATTGCGTGTCTCGCAGTCCAAGCACGCGCTTGGCGACGACGTTGAGATTGACTTCGGTGGTGCCGCCTTCGATCGAATTGCCTTTCGAGCGCAGCCAGCCGCGGGTGACGCCAAGCTCCTCCGATGTGTATGCTTCGCCCGCCCAGCCGAAGGCGCGATTGCCGGCGGCTTCCACCATCAGCTCGCAGCGTTCCTGGTTAAGCGTTGCGCCCGCGACCTTGAACATCGACGCCATGTGCGAAACATTGCCGCCGGCCTTGGCTTCTTCCTGGGCGCGCTGCGTGGTCAGCGCATAGGCGCGCTCGAACATCTTGTGCTGGGCGATGCGGGCGCGCAGATCGCGATCGGCCAACGCGCCGCTGTCGTCGAGGCCGACATTGTGCTTGGCGATATCAACAACGTCGAGCCCGCCGCCTGAGCCGAAGCCGGAAATATTGGTGCGTTCATATTGCAGCAGGCGCTTGGCGATCTCCCAGCCGCCGTTCAAGCGCCCCACCATGTTGCCTTTCGGCACGCGCACGTCAGTGAAAAACGTTTCGCAGAACGGCGAGGCGCCGGAGATGAGCTTGATCGGGCGGGTCTGAACCCCTTCGCTCGCCATATCGATCAGGATGAAGCTGATGCCTTCGTGCTTTACGCTGGTATCGGTGCGCACCAGGCAGAAGCACCAATCGGCCTGATCTGCGTAGGAGGTCCAGACCTTCTGGCCGTTGATCAGCCAATGATCGCCCCTGTCCTCGCATTTGGTGGCGAGCCCGGCGAGATCGCTGCCCGCGCCCGGCTCGGAATAGCCCTGGCACCAACGGATTTCACCGCGCACGATTTTGGGCAGATGCTCTTTCTTCTGCTCCTCGTTGGCGTATTCGATCAGCACCGGGCCCAGCATCCAGATGCCGAACGAGAACAGCGCCGGGCGCGCGTTGATGCGCTTCAGCTCGCTTTGCAGCACCGCGTTCTCGGCATTGCTCAAGCCGCCGCCGCCAAAAGCCGCCGGCCAGGTCGGCGCGGTCCAGCCCTTCGCGCCCATGCGCTCCAGCCAGAGTTTCGCGTCGGGCTGCTTGAAGACGAAGTTCCGCCCGCCCCAGACATAGTCCTCTTCCGAGGCCAGCGGCGAGCGCATGCTCGGGGGGCAGTTTGCTTCCAGCCAAGCGCGCGTCTCGGCGCGGAAGGTATCGAGTGCTTCGGTCATCGCCCGGGGTCCTCTGCGGCCCTTGAAGCACAACGCACGGCGTCTGCGCCAGACGCAACGCGACGTAAGCTGGCCAAACCTATGGCGTAGCGGCCGCCCCAAGCCCCTCCGGCTGACCAACCACCACAAACGTAAACGCCTCTGGATCAAACAGTCGCCGGATCACCCGGTTCACGTCCGCCAGCGTCACCGCTCGGATGAGGTCGTTACGCCGGTTGACATAGTCGATGTCGCGCCCCGCGATCTGATGGCTATGCAGAACCGCCGCGATCTTGGTGTTGGAGTCGATATCGAGCGCGAAGGAGCCCGTTAAGTAGGTGATGGCGTCGTTCACTTCCGCCTGGGTCGCGCCCTCGCGAAAGAGCCGGTCCATTTCTGCGCGCGTCAGCGCGACCGCCTCGCCCACGTCGCCGTTCTCGCTCTGCGCCGAGCCGCGTATCATCGCGATCTGGTCGCGCACCGAAGGCGACGTACCGATGCCGTACACAAGCCCGCGTTGCTCGCGCACTTCCTGCATCAGGCGAGAAGAGAAGCCGCCCCCGCCGAAAATGTAGTTCGCGACGGTCAAGGCAATCCAATCCGGATCCTCATCCTGGATGCCGGGGCCGGCGAAAAGCACCAGGCTTTGCGGTTGCGGCAGCGGGCGTACGATCAGCGGCGTCGGCGATCGGAACGATGTCGTGACCGGCGCGGGCGGCGCTGTACCCTGCGGCAAATCGGCGAAGATGGCGTCAATCGCATGGCCGGCGGCCTCGGCGTCGATGTCCCCCACGATGGTGATCTGCAGCGTCGCGCGGTTGAACAGCGCCGCGCGGCGTGCGCTGAGCGCCGCACGATCGATGGCGGCGATGTGGTCGCGAGAGGTGCGGCGTGCATAGGGGTGGTCGGGATAGAGCGCCTGGTCGAGCGCCAGATTGGCGATGAAGCTCGGATTGGTCTCGCGAGTGCGGATGCCAACCAGCTGCTGGCGCTTGATGCGCTCCAACGGCGCAGCGTCGAAGCGCGGCCGCTGAAGCGCCAAGCGCGCCAGCTCAAACGCGGCGCCACGATTTTCGCTAAGCGTGGTCAGGCTCATGCCGACCCCATCCCAACTCGCGCCGAACGAGAGCGCCATGTTGAGATCCTGCAGGCGCTCTTTGAACGCATTGGCGTCAAGCTCGCCTGAGCCCTCCGTCATCATGTCGGCCATGATCGCGGTGACGCCTGTCAATGCCGCCGGCTCGCTCGCTGAACCGCCGCGCCAATACGCACGCAGCACGATCATCGGCACCGTGGAGTCAGAAACCAGCCACGCCTCGAGACCGCGCGGCGACACGATACGCTCGACGGGCACACGATGTTGTGCGGCGCTCGGATCGCCGCCTGCCCTCGACTGAGCCAGCGCGCCGGGCCCTGGCGTAACGCACAGCGCAAGCGCAAGAGCGACCGCAACGACGGCGCCCTTCATTGGGTGTCCTCGGCGGGCAAGAGCCAACCTGTCACCGAAGCATCGATGGCGAGCGTGTCGCGGGCCATCGTCAGCGCTTCCTCACGGGTGACCGCGCGAATGTTATCATCCCAGGCCACAATGTCTTCGATGCTCTCTCCTTGCGCCAAGGACGCGCCGAAGATGCGCGCCAAGCTTTCCTGGCTATCACGCGCGTAGATCGCGTTTGCCGCGAGCGTCGATTTCGCGCGGGCGAGCTCTTGGTCGGTTGGCCCGTCGCGCAGATATGCGACGATCACTTCATCGACCGCGGCTTCCAGCCGCTCAAGCGACACGCCCTCTGCCGGAGTCGCCCAGATCGAGACGCTGCCGCCGCCAAGGCCGGAGAGATAAGAACCCGCGCCTGCCGCGACCGCGATACGCTGCTCCTCCACCAGAGCGCGATAGAGACGGCTCGTTTCCGATCCCCCGAGAATTTCAATCGCGACATCCAGCGCGTGCGATTGGCGGCCTTCGTCGATGGCGTAGCTGGTGGCGCGATAGAAGCGAGACAGCGACGGCTGCCGCACTTTCTCATCGCGGTGCGTGACGCGCATCGGTCCTACATGGGGCGGATCGCGCACCCAGTTGCGCGCGGGTAGATCACGCGTCGGCCGCAGCCGTCCATAGTGACGTTCCACGAGCGGCCGTATCTCCGCGGCATTGACATCGCCGGTGACAACAAGGATCGCGTTATTGGGCGCATACCACGTGCGGTAAAAGCCAAGCGCCGCGTCGCGATCCAGCGCCTCTATCTCGTGAAGCCAACCGATCACAGGCGTGCCATAGGGGTGATGCGGCCAAAGCATTGACCGCATGCGTTCGCTCAGAACCGCGCCTGGATTGTTGTCGACGCGCTGCCGGCGCTCTTCGACAATCACGTCGCGTTCCGAAGCGAACGTCTCGTCGGAGAAACGCAGATTGCGCATGCGATCGGCTTCCAGGCGCATGACGAGTTCGAGCCGGTCGCGCGCAATCCGCTGGTAGTAGCCAGTGTAATCCCAGGACGTGAACGCGTTGTCGGCGCCGCCATTGCGGGCGATGATGCGCGAGAACTCGCCCGCTGGAATGGTGCGCGTTCCCTTGAACATCAGGTGTTCGAAGAAGTGGGCGATGCCTGAGGCGCCGCGGGGTTCGTCCGCGGCGCCGACGCGATACCAGACCATGTGCGTCACCACCGGCGCGCGCCGGTCGGTGACCACCACGACTTGCAAGCCGTTGCGAAGCGTGAACGTCTCGGGATCAGGCAAGCCGCCAGCGGTCGCAGCACCGGCCTGCGCGAACGCCCACAATGCGCCAAGCGTCGCCGAAACGAGCCTGAGAATGAACGCCCGCACCCTACCGCGGCTTACGTGCCGGGGAGCTTGAAGCCGCCGCGATCGCGCTGGATGACGACTTGGCCGCCGCCGGTGACGCGGCGAATGGCTTCGTCGTCTTCGAGGCGCCGCGCTTCATCAGCGGCGTCGATCGGAGCGGGCCCCGCGGTTCCGGCACCGCCGAAGGAGAGCACCCGGTTCACAAACCCCTCGCTACGGCGCACGACACCCTGCGACTCGTAGTCGATGGTATCGCGGATATTGGGATCAGCCGCTTCGGCGCCAGCAGCGGCCACAAACGTGCGTTCGCCCTGGCTGGCGCTTTGACCAACATCTTGCCCGAAGAGCGCGGCGCGCGCGTTCTCATCCGGGGCGAGTTCCTGCGGACGCGCTTCGCCTGGGCGCGGCGGACGCAGATTGTAGTCGGGCGGCAAGGTCAGCGGCGCTTGCGTCACCACGCGGAATTCGTCGGGAGCGGATCGCTCAGCGCCGATCGCTCGGGAGAAGCCGGTGCATCCGCTGGCTGCGGCAGCTGCAGCGAGAACCGCCACCAGTGCTATTGGTTTGGACGTCATCAGACGGCTTCTCCTTGACTCTGTGCGCCCGCTTCTAGCCGAGCCTTGCGCGCTTCGCCAAGCTCAACAGCAGCCCGCAAAGCGCCGTTTGTGGGGCCGGGCGACTAGGAGCCGCCAGCGTTGCCTCGGACCCGGCTGGTGAGCTGGCGCCAGATTGTGCCCTTGCCGGGTTCTTCCGTGAAGAAAATCATGTCGATGGCAAGCAAGACCGCCCCCACCGTGATGGCCGCGTCAGCGACATTGAACACCCACGGGAACCAAAGCCCGCTGAAGTCGAAGAAGTCCGCCACCGCGCCAAATCTGATCCGGTCAATAACATTGCCGAGCGCGCCCCCAATGACCAAACCCAGCGCCACCGCCGTGAGCCGCCGGTCCGCCGTGCGCAGCCAATTGGCGAAAATCCCCGCGATCACGAGCATCAGCGCCACGAGCGCCCAGCGGCCCACGTCGCTGTCGGCGCGGAGCAGCCCGAAGCTCACCCCTCTGTTCCAGACCATGTGGAGGTCGAAGATGGGGCTGAGTTCGACGAAACGGCAGTTGACCCCAGCCTCAAGGCATCCCGGAGGGCTGAACCGGCCGGGCCCAAGAATCAACCACTTGGAGATTTGGTCGACCACAAAAACAATCGCCGACAGAATGAGCCCGAAGCGCAGCATGGCGCGCGTTATGGCGGGCGGCGCCGAGGCCGGCAAGGCGCCGTGGTCGCCATCCCCTCGCCAACATGACAGCGATTATTGTCCACAACCCCGGCGCAATAGGTTACGTAAACGACATGAGTTCCACGACCGAGGCCGCGCATGCGCGCTCCGATCAGGGCGCTGATTGGTCGATCGGGATCGATTTCGGCACCGCCTTTTCGAAGGCGGCGGCCACCCGGGTAACCCAGGAGCATGGTGGCGCGCTGCGGGAGATGACACCCCTGCGGCTGGGCCAGGTCGCCGGATGCAATCGTCCGTTCTTGGTCCCCTCCTCGATCTACCTCGACAGGTCGCACGTGCACTTCGGCGCGCAAGCCGTGGCGCATCTGACCGCAGCCGACAGCAATGACCGCGAACTGGCCCGCTCCTTCAAGACGGCGCTGGGTTCGACTGACTTTGAAGGCGCGCTGGAATTCTTCCCCAGGCAGTCCGTCGATCCCGATCGGCTGTTCCGGCTCCGTGACATCATCGTGCTCTACCTCGCTTACCTGTTGGCGCTGATCGATGTCGCGGCGGCGCAGGCGCTGGGCGTGAGCGCCGCCACCGCCTCGTCGCGCATCTGCTTCAGTCGACCGGGGTGGCTCCCCTCCCGCTACGCCGCCTCACATGAAGCGATGATCACGCTGTTCAGTGAGGCGCACGTTGTTTGCACGGCGCTTGGCGACCGTTTGCTGGCGGCTGACGGCGTTCCGTACGCGGAGGCGCGCGCCGCACTCGATGCAGCACGAGAGTCCGCGAGTGTGTTCAATAGTCTTGACGGCGGCGTGTACGAAGCCAGCGCCGTGGGCATTTGCCACTTTGCCGATGCGAACTCGCCGAAGTGCATCCTGGTCGTCGATGTCGGTGGCGGCACTACCGACGTGGCCGGCTTGGTGCGCGCGCCCAACACGGACAACATCCGCGTTGTGCGCACTGCGCGCCGCACTATCGATGTCGCTGGCGATGACTTCGACGCCGCGCTGCTCGATTATCTTGTGCGCAAATCCAATGCGCGCTCGCGCCGCGACGGCACCGCGTTTTGGCGGCGACTCTCCTCCCACGTCCGCGAACTCAAGGAAGAGATGTTCGATACGGGCCGGGTCGCGTTCAGCGCGGGGGGCTTCAAAGTCAAATGCACCGCGCGCGAGTTCGAAGGACACCCCTCCTTTAAGGCCGTGGTTCGAGACATCGCCAAACTCTATGAACTCAGCCTCGACGAGGTCGTGCGCAGCTGCAGGCGCGATGGCATACGCCGCGTCGGCGTGGTTCTGGCTGGCGGCGGCTCGCGCCTGCCGGCGCTGCGCAGGGCAATCATGCGCCCGCGGTGGACCGGCTTCGGCGTCCAGATCGTGCATCTGCCGACCACGCCAGCGTGGGGTCACGGGCTTGCTTCGAGCAGCGACTTCGACGCGCTCTTCGCCCAGCTCAGCGCCGCCTTCGGCGCCGCCATTTCAAGCTCTGAGTTCGCACGCTCGGTTCAGGTCTAGTTTTCCGGCTCGCCACGCGGAACGGGCTGATAGTCGCGCACGAAGCGCTCGAGCAATCTGACTCCAAATCCAGCGGACCCGGCCGGCTTCCAATCGTTCGCGGCGCCGTAGGCCATGTTGGCTATATCGATGTGCGCCCACGGCGTCTCGCGGCTGACGAACTCTCCGATGAAGTGTGCTCCCGTTCCCGCGCCAGCGCCGCTGCCGCCCGTGTTGCGCAGATCGGCGATGGTGGAGCGCATGTCTTCTGCGTAGCTCTCGTGCAACGGCAGACGCCACAACGGTTCGCCGACCGCCTCGCCCGCAGCTTCGAGCTGATCGGCCAGCGCGTCGTGCCGCGAGAACAAACCCGCATAATCGTCGCCGAGCGCGCCGCGCACCGCACCCGTTAGTGTCGCGACATCGACCACTGCCTCCGGCGATAGGCGTGCTTCGGCATAGGACAGCGCGTCGGCCAGCACCAGGCGGCCTTCGGCGTCTGTGTTGATCACCTCGATGGTCTTGCCGTTCATCGCCGTGAGCACGTCGCCAGGCCGGATGGCGGCGCCGTCCGGCATGTTCTCCGCCAGCGCAGCGATCGCCACCACGTTCACCGGCGCGCGCGACCGCGACAAAGCCAGCACGGCGCCCACCACACTGGCCGCGCCGGACATGTCCATCTTCATGTCGCCCATGTTCTCCGCCGGCTTGATCGAGATGCCGCCGGAATCGAAGGTGATGCCCTTGCCCGCGAGCACGATCGGCCCTCCCTCGGGCGCGCCTTGTCCGCGATAGCGCACGATCAGCATGCGCGGCGGCCGCTCCGAGCCGCGGCCGACGCCCAGAATCGCGCCCATGCCAAGGCGCTGCATTGCCGGAACGTTGAGCACCTGGATTTGCACGCCCTCAACGCCGCGGAACGCGGCCTGCGCGCGCTGCACGAATGACTCCGGATAGACGACGTTGGCGGGTTCGTTGGACAGATCCCGCACCCACGCCATGGCGCCGACCAGCGCGCGGCCGCGCGAGGCATAGAGGTCCTGCGCTTGCGCCGGTGTTTCGGTGACGATGGTAGCGCCTCCGAGCTCGGTCTCCTCGCGTCCCGATGTGCGATAAAAATCCGAGCGATACTCGCCAATGCCCATGCCGGTGGCGAGTTCTGCCGCCTGCTCCGCCGACAAGCCCGTCGCTGCGACGACCACCGCGCCGTTCTCCTCCATCAGCATGCGGCCGAGCACGGCGCCAATGTTCTGAAGCACCGCCATCGACGTTGTTTCGCCGAGACCCACAATGACGATGCGATTCCAGCCGCCAATGCCGCGTAGAGATAGACTCTGCCGCGCACCGTAACTGAATTCGGCGGCCGCTAACGCGCGCGTCACCGCGGCGCGCTCATCGGCGCTGAGCGCCGCTGCCCGCGCTTCAAGATCGCCCGCCGCGCCCAGGGGCAGCACCAGAGTCCCCGCGGCTGCAGGCGCGGTCGCCGCAAAAACCACGGCCCGCGTCTGCTGCGGCGCGGCTTGCGTGAACACGACCGTCCCGCGGTCGCGCCGCTGGGCGTCGGCGTCCGGCGCATACGCAATCAGCCCGATCACCGCGACGCACGCCAGTAGCCCCAACCGTTGCATGGAATTCTCCCTCGATGCCTTTTCAACGGATGTGCGGCCTCCCCCGCACGCGCGCAAGCGGGCGCGCTTCAGCGGGGCAAAGCTGCGACGAACCGGCCAAAGTTAGCGACCGTGCGCAGCGTCCCAAACCGCGACGGCCTCGGCATCACGGGGCGTAATGTCCGGGTAGCGGGGGTTCGCTGTTGCGGGGTCGAAGTACTTCCACGAGCGCGCGCACTTTGCGCCACGCGCCTTCTCGATCATGACCGCCACGTGTGGGATTTCCGGTAATCGAAACGCGCCGGGCGGACCTTCGCCGGCTTCGATTGTCACCTGGGAGGTGATGCAAAGCTCGGCGAAATCGACCGCGAGCATGGATGCGCGCAGGTTATCGTCGGTGACGAACACGCGCGGCGCAGCTTCAAGCGCCGCCCCGATGACTTTGTCGCGCCTGGCCAGTTCCAGTGCGCCCGTGACCACACTGCGAACCGCGCGCAAGCGCGCAATCTCCTCTCCGGCGAACTCGTCTTCCCAGGCATCGGGTGTTTCGGGGAATTGGCGCAGGTGCACCGACGGCCCCTCGGGAAACCGCACCAGCCATGCTTCTTCCGTGGTGAACGGCAGGATCGGCGCGAGCCAGGCGGTGAGGCGCGAGAAGGTTTCATCAATCGCGGTGCGGCAGGCGCGCCGACGCAGCGCGTGCGGCGGATCGCAATAAAGCGCGTCCTTGCGCACATCGACATAGAAGGCGGAGAAATCGACGTTGCAGAAATCCACGATCGCCGACACTGCATCGCGAAACTGATAGGTCGCGTACGCCTCGCGCACGACACGGTCGAGCTGCCAGAGACGATGATAGAGCCAACGTTCGAGCAGCGGCGGTTCTTCCCCCCCTCCCCCCTGCGGGGGTCGATGCACTGCGTCGACGGTCGGGGGGTGAGGGGCATGCAAACGCTCAAGCGCTTGCGTGTTTGAGCGCCCCTCACCCCCTAGCCCCTTCTCCGCAAGGGAGAAGGGGAATCGCTCCACTTCTTCAAATCCCTTCAGCGCGCCGAGGCAGAAGCGCAGCGTATTGCGCAGCTTGCGATACATCTCGCTGGCCTGGTCGATGATGGTTTTGCCGACGCGGAGTTCGTCGCGATAATCGGCGGCCGCGATCAAAAGGCGAAAGGGTTCGATGCCGAATTGCTTGGTGAGTTCCTGTGGCTCGATGCCGTTGCCGAGCGATTTCGACATTTTGCGGCCGTCCTCGCCGACCGCGAAACCATAGGTGATCACCTCATCATAAGGCGCGCGCCCGCGCGTGGCGCAGCTTTCTAGCAACGAAGAATGGAACCAGCCGCGATGCTGGTCCGAGCCTTCGAGATAGAGGACGCGCGCGTCTTTGAAGGAAGGCCGTGTCGGCGCGTCGCGATCGCCCAGCACGAAGGCGTGGGTGGAGCCTGAATCGAACCAGACGTCGAGAATGTCCTCGACCTTCTCGAACTCCTCGGCCTTGTATTTCGCGCCGAGAAACTCCCGCGCCGGCGTCGCCCACCAGACATCGGCGCCGCCTTGTTTCATGGCGGCGACAATGCGCGCGTTCACATCTTCATCCTGCAGGATCGAGCCGTCGCTTTTGCGCACGAAAATCGGCAGCGGCACGCCCCAGGCGCGCTGGCGCGAGATCAGCCAATCGGGGCGATCTTCGATCATGCCCTTGATACGGTTCTGGTCGCGCTCGTCGCCGATGCGGTGCTGGCCCCAATCGACGCGCTCGATTTCGCTGAGCGCCACCTGGCGCAAAGTCTTGCCGCCGGCTTCTTGGTACGGCTTATCGAGCGCGATGAACCATTGCGGCGTGTTGCGATAAATCAACGGCGCCTTCGAGCGCCACGAATGGGGATATTGGTGCTTCAATTGCCCGCGCGCGAGCAACGCGCCGGCTTCGATCAGCGCATCGATGACAGCCTTGTTGGCGGGGCCGTCCTTGCCGAGATTCTTGCCTTCGGTCTGAATGATTTCGAGGCCTTCGAAACCTGGGGCTTCTTTGGTGAAGCGGCCATCGGCGTCGACGGTGAAGGGGATGCCTGCTTGGCCGTAGTGCTTCACCCAGACTTCAAAGTCGTCCTGCCCGTGGCCGGGCGCGGTGTGGACGAAGCCTGTCCCGGCGTCATCGGTGACGTGATCGCCGGGGAGAACCGGAACGTCGAAGCTATACGCCCCCCCTCCCCCTTGCGGGGAGGGGGTCGGGGGGTGAGGGGCGTGCAATTGATCCGGCGCCTGGGCGTTGGAACGCCCCTCATCCCCTACGCCTTCTCCGCGAGGGAGAATGGGACGCCAATCTCGGAGCGGATGCGCGCAGATGAGCCCGCTAGGATCGATATCCATGACGCGATTGACCTCGGCGATCCTGGCCGCGCCAAAGACGTCCGATGCAAGCCTGTCGGCGATGACCAGCTTGTCTCCGGGCTTCGCCCAGGGTTCGAACGCTAAGCCTGCTTCGAGGGAGATGACTTCGTACAATCCGTAGTCGACGCTCTCGCTGTACGAAATCGCTCGATTGCCGGGAATGGTCCAGGGAGTAGTCGTCCAGATCACGACGCTTGCGGTTGTGAGGCTGGGCCAAGCACTGCGAAGCTGAGCCGCGAGCACAGGCGGCGAAAGCTGATAGCCTCCTTGTTCTTCTGTCGGCCCTATTCCGATGATCGGAAACTTCACCCAGATCGTCGGGCTCGTTTTCTCCTGATACTCAACTTCGGCCTCCGCCAAAGAAGTGCGTTCAACAGGAGACCACATCACCGGCTTTGAGCCGCGATACACGAGCCCCGTTTTCACCACGCGCAGAAACTCTGCCGCGATCGCGGCTTCGGCTTCGAAGCTCATGGTGGTGTAGTACTTCTCCCAATCGCCTTCGATGCCGAGGCGTTGGAACTCTTCCTTCTGCAACGGGATCCATTTGTCGGCGTAGGCGCGGCAGGCTTTGCGGAACTCGACTGCCGGCACGTCTTGCTTCTTACGCCCAGCTTTGCGGAAATCTTCCTCGACCTTCCATTCGATCGGCAGGCCGTGGCAATCCCAGCCCGGCACGTAGTCGCAATCGAAGCCGGTCATCTGCTTGGAGCGGACGACGAAATCCTTGAGGATCTTGTTTTCCGCGTGCCCGATATGGATGGCGCCGTTGGCGTACGGGGGGCCGTCGTGCAGCACGAATTTCGGCCGCGCCGCCGCGTCCCGGCGCAGCAACGCGTAAAGCCCCATCGCCTGCCAGCGCGCGACTTGTTCGGGTTCCTTCTTCGGCAACCCCGCACGGAGCGGGAACGGATCGCCCGGCAGGTCGGGCAGGAACACGGTTTCGCGGTAGTCGCGACCTTCGGCCACGGGACTTCTCCAGAAAAGCGTAGAGGGTGTAGCGATCCCGGTCCCGCGGCGCCAAGCGCACCAAGCGGGCCGGGCCTCAAATTCGAGGCGCGGAGCAATCGATCACGAACACGCGAGCGGCTGTAGCATCGCCTCCCCTGCGACGCCACCTCCATTGCCCTGAGCGGCTGGCAGGTCTAAATGCCGCCGCTCGCAGAACAGCTGCTTGCATGACCACCGCCCACGACTTCTCTTTCGCCAAGCTCGGCCAGCCGGGCGACATCAATCTGAGCGACTATGCCGGCAAGGCCGTGCTGGTCGTTAACGTCGCCAGCGCCTGCGGCCTCACCCCGCAGTATCGCGAGTTGGAGTCGCTCTACGAAGCGCGCGCGGCGAAGGGCCTGGTTATCGTCGGCGTCCCCTGCAACGACTTCGGCCACCAGGAGCCTGCCGCCGAGCGCGAGATCCGAGAGTTCTGCGACAATTCCTACCATGTCACCTTTCCGATGACCGGCAAGGTGGAGATCGTCGCCAAGGACAGACGGCATCCGTTCTACAGATGGGTGGCGGAGGAATTGGGCGAGTCAGCGTTGCCGCGCTGGAACTTCCACAAGTACTTGATCGGCAAGGATGGGCGGATCGTGGAGACGTTCCCGTCCAAGGCGGCGCCACTCGGCCCGGACATGTTGGACGCCATCGACTCCGCGCTTGCCTAGAGTGCGATAACAACCCTCACTTGCACGCCCGGCTGCGTTCGTCTTATCGTACGGTAAGAGGGGTGCCACGAATGGACGCTGTTCCGCTGGTGGATCGGGGCTTGGCGCGCAAGCAGGCCTTCTTGGACGCGGCGCGCCAGGTCTTCCTTGCGAATGGCTATGAGCAAGCCAGCGTCAACGACATCGTGCGCAAGGCCGGGGGATCGCTGGCGACACTCTACGCCCAGTTCGGCAACAAAGAGGGGCTGTTTCTGGCCACTCTGAAAGAACAGCATGAGCTCCTGCTCGCCGCGATGACACCGGCTCGGATCGACCATTTGAACCTAGAGGACGGCCTGCAAGCAATCGGAGAGCAATTCCTCCGCGCGGTGCTCAGCCGAGACAACCTTACTTTCCTTCGTCTTGTCATCGCCGAGGGGCGCAAGTTCCCCGACTCCGCGTTGAAGTACATGACATCGGGCGGCGAGCGGGTGAGGAGCGTGGTGAGAAATCACCTAGCCAAGCACGCACCGGCACTGGACGCGGATGCGACAGCCTCATTCTTCATCGAAGCGCTCCGCAGCCGCCACCATTATCACGCGCTCGTGGACGACGGGTACGTCCTCTCCGACGGCGCGTTGATTGAGCATGTGGGGCGCGTCGTCGGCTTTTTTTCACGGTGCGCCCGCCCAGCTTAGCGAAGCGTTCAGGCGCCGTTCAGCTCCGCGATCACAGTGTGGCAAGGCGAGGGTGCGCCCAACGGCGCACAGGGAGCCTCACGCATGAAGAAGTCACTCCTGCTGGCGGCCGCCGCATTGAGCGCGCTAGCACTGGCGTCGCCGGCCTACGCGCAGCGCGAATTTCGCGGCAACGCCGACGTAACGGAGGATCGTGAAGAGCCCCGCGGGCGCGACGATGGCCACGAGCGACGGCGCGTCGACGAAGAGGCGCGCGGCCAACGACACAACCAGGAATTGCTCGGCGGGGCGCAGCGAGAATGGTCTCCGGGCGGCCGGGGCGTCGAACGCTCACGCCCTGAGAACACTGAAGAGGACGGCCCCAGGGCGCGCGGATGGGCGCCGCCGCAGACACCGCAGGCTGAGCGCAGAGACGACGCAGACCAGCGCGGCCGCGGCGAATGGAACCGTGGTCAGGAGGATCAGCGCGGCCGCGGCGAGTGGAACCGTGGTGAAGAGGATCAGCGCGGCCGCGGCGAGTGGAACCGTGGTCAGGAGGATCAGCACGGTCGCGGCGAGTGGAACCGTGGTCAGGAGGATCAGCGCGGTCGCGGCGAGTGGAACCGTGGTCAGGAGGATCAGCGCGGCCGCGGCGAATGGAACCGCGGTCAAGAGGATCAGCGCGGCCGCGGCGAATGGAACCGCGGCGCTGACGACGGTCGCTGGCGCGATCGCGACAACGACCACGATCGCGGAGATCGCGGCAACTGGAACGGGCGCGATCGTGACGACAACCGTCATCGCGACTGGCGGCGTGACGACCACGGTCGCGACTGGCGCGAGTGGCGTTGGGATCGCGACGACCACCGCTATGCGCGTTGGCGCCACACGCACCGCGACTTCGATCGGCCGCGCTATCGCGACTGGCGACACGTTCGGCACGGCTATTACTTCGATTGGGGCTACGCCCAGATCGTCAGCGCCTTCTGGGGTTATCGGTACCATTGGTGGAGCTATGACGGTTGGCGGCGTCCTCACCGGCCCTGGTATGTCGGCGGCTATCTCCCGGATTGGGTTTATTGGGAACCCGTGCCCTGGGATCTCTACTGGCGCTTGCCGCCCCCGCCCTACGGTTGCCGCTATATCGTCGTTGACCGCGATATCCTGCTGATTTCGCTCTCAACGGGCATCATTCTCGACGCGCTGCTCTACTACTAGCGCGCGCCAGAGGGACGTCACGGAGGGCCCGCCTCGCAGCGATGCGGGGCGGGCTGCTTCGTCTCAGGGCGACATCGGCGGCGAAGCGAGCTCGGCCTCGAAGCGTCGTAGCGCGCGCGTCGCGGCGTCCTCGCCGATGATCGCCCCCGCCTGCGCCATGGCGGCGGACAGCTCCGGCGCCTTCTCGGCAAACACCCGCCCGGTTGGGGACGCATAGAAGTCGCGAAGGTCCCGCAGCTCTCTTTCCGTGAATGCGCCAGCATAGGCGATGCCGCCAAGTTCGGCGATCCTGGGCCCTTCGCTGGCAAACTCCTCCATGAACAACTCGACAAATCGGTTGGCCGCCTCGCGGCTCGCGCCTGTGGCGACGATCTGATCCGCCATCTGAGGGGCCATCGCGCTCATCATCTCGTCCATGATGCGCTGGGTGTTGGAGAGTTCGATGATCTCTCGGGCCAGCGCCATTTCGGCGTCGGTCGCGGCCGCGCTTTGCGCCTGGGCGGGGGACATGAAGGCGAGCGCGGACGCTGCCAACAGACTTGCCAATACTCGCTTCATGGCTTCCTCCTTCCGGCCGGCTGGCCGCCAGCGGCAGCTTCAGCCTGCACAGGCGAACCGGCAAGCTGGGATGCTGCCGACGCTCTTTGGCACGACAATTTTGCGGCGCACCCGTTGACGCGCCGCCACCCGCCCCCTACATCGCGGCCGTTAGCAACATGGCGCGTTGAGTGCTAACGCGCCCCTTTCGTGGCTAAAAAGGCCTTTAAATCAAGGGAGTAACACAGTGGCGAGCTTTCGTCCCCTGCACGACCGTGTGGTCGTGAAGCGCGTTAAGGAAGAAGAGAAGACCAAGGGCGGGATCATTATCCCGGACACCGCCCAGGAGAAGCCGCAGGAAGGCGAGGTCATCGCCGTCGGCCCTGGCGCCCGCGACGAAGACGGCGAGTATATCAAGCCCGATGTGAAGGTCGGCGACCGCGTCCTGTTCGGCAAATGGTCGGGCACGGAAGTGAAGATCGACGGCGAGGACCTCCTGATCATGAAGGAGTCCGACATCATGGGCGTTATCGAACAGAAGAAGGCGAAAAAAGAGGCCGCCTGACGGCGGCGCGAGTGGCGAATAGCGAATGGCGAGTAAGGCGCCGTTCCATTCGCCATTCGCCGCTCACCATTCGCTCTTCCAAAATTCAAACACAGAGGAACACATCACATGGCTGCTAAAGTCGTCAATTTTGGCGCCGATGCCCGCGAGCGCATGCTCCAGGGCGTCGACATTCTCGCCAACGCGGTAAAGGTCACGCTCGGCCCCAAGGGCCGTAACGTCGTCATCGAAAAGAGCTTCGGCGCGCCCCGCACCACCAAGGACGGCGTCACCGTCGCCAAGGAAATCGAGCTCGAGGACAAGTTCATGAACATGGGCGCTCAGCTCATTCGTGAAGTCGCGTCCAAGACCAATGACGAAGCCGGCGACGGCACGACCACCGCCACCGTGCTCGCTCAAGCCATCGTGCGCGAAGGCATGAAGGCGGTTTCGGCCGGACGCAATCCGATGGATCTGCGCCGCGGCATCGACAAGGCGGTCGCCGCCGTGGTCGAGGACCTGAAAAAGCGCTCCGCCAAAGTGAAGTCGAACGACGAGATCGCGCAAGTCGGCACGCTCGCGGCCAATGGCGATGCGCTGATCGGCAAATTCCTCGCCGACGCCATGGCCAAGGTCGGCAATGAAGGCGTGATCACGGTCGAAGAAGCCAAGAGCCTCGAGACCGAACTCGAAGTGGTCGAAGGCATGCAATTCGACCGCGGCTATCTCAGCCCGTATTTCATCACCAACGCCGACAAGATGGAAGCGACGCTCGAAGACCCCTTCATCCTGTTGTTCGAAAAGAAGCTCTCCAGCCTGCAACCGATGCTGCCAATCCTGGAAGCCATCGTGCAAAGCCAGCGTCCGCTGCTGATCATCGCCGAGGACGTGGAAGGCGAAGCACTGGCGACACTGGTGGTCAACAAGCTGCGCGGCGGCCTCAAGGTCGCGGCGGTGAAGGCGCCGGGCTTCGGCGATCGCCGCAAGGCCATGCTGGAGGACATCGCCGTCCTGACCGGCGGTCAGGTGATCAGCGAAGATCTCGGCATCAAGCTCGAAAACGTCACCATCGACATGCTTGGCAAAGCCAAGAAAGTCGTGGTGAAGAAGGACGACACCACCATCGTCGACGGTTCGGGCGCCAAGAAGGACATCGAAGGCCGCATCGCCCAGATCAAGACTCAGATCGAAGACACAACGTCGGATTACGACAAGGAAAAGCTGCAGGAACGTCTGGCGAAGCTCGCCGGCGGCGTTGCGGTGATCAAGGTCGGCGGCGCGACGGAAGTCGAAGTGAAGGAACGCAAGGATCGCGTTGATGACGCGCTGAACGCCACCCGCGCCGCGGTGGAAGAAGGCATCGTCCCGGGCGGCGGCACTGCGCTGCTGCGCGCGGCGCTGAAGCTCTCGATCAAGGGCGATAACGAAGACCAGAATGTCGGCATCGGCATCATCCGCAAGGCGCTTGAAGCGCCGATCCGGCAGATCGTCGAAAACGCCGGCGTCGAAGGCTCGATCGTGGTCGGCAAGATCCGCGAATCCAAGGACGACAATTTCGGCTTCAACGCGCAGACCGAAGAATATGTCGACCTGATCAAGGCCGGCATCATCGACCCGGTGAAAGTCGTGCGCACGGCGCTGCAAGACGCAGCCTCGGTCGCCGGCCTCATCATCACCACCGAGGCCACCATCGCTGAAGCGCCCAAGCGCGAAAAGGGCGGCGGCGGCCATGGCGGCGGCATGGGCGGCAT
The DNA here is from genome assembly GCA_019753175.1 of Hyphomonadaceae bacterium. Taxonomy (GTDB): domain Bacteria; phylum Pseudomonadota; class Alphaproteobacteria; order Caulobacterales; family Aquidulcibacteraceae; genus Vitreimonas. The sequence goes on along the minus strand of JAIELK010000016.1, from coordinate 91,209 downwards.
GGGCGACATGGATTTCTAGTCCAGCCTGGAACGTCCAAGAGTAATTAGGGCGGAGCTTCGGCTCCGCCCTTTTTCGTATGGTGGCGGCAATCGCCACCCCATTCGTCGCGCGCGCCGCGCCTCTGGTCGCAGGGCGACCCCGCCGAAATCGGCCCAGTGGACGCGGAATTGCGACGAAGCGCAGGCAGCACGCGACAAGCCGTCATGCACCGGAACGGATCGAAGGTACCGTCTCAATCTGAACGGCACGGGCGTCGCCCTCAGGCGTCCCGTCGGCGCGCGGGAGGTAGAATACGTTCGGCATGATCGGCTCCGCCGCATACGAACTCGAAACGGACGCGAAGCGGCGGGCCGCGCACCTGCGCGCTTTCTTCATTTTTCAAGTCGTGTTCTGGGGCGCCAATTTCGCGGTTCGCACGATCGCAGCGATTGAGCATCGCCCCGAGTACGCCCTCGCCTACATGCCAAACCGCATCACCATCGTCGCCGCCAGCTTTGTGGCGACGACGCTGCTGCACCTGGTGCTCGTGCGCGTCGAGCATTGGTCGCAGGCGGCGAGACTGAGCCTTGGGCTGGCGCTCAGTGTGGCCCTCGTCATCCCCATGAACACTCTGGAGACCACGCTCGCGCGCAATTCAGGCATCAACGTCGACAACGTCTCCTTTACCGATTACGTGCTCCAATTCGGCTGGGTCTACTTCATGTGGGCTGGCTATTACTTTGCGCAGGATTTGCTGTTTCGCACCCGCCGTCACGCTGAGAGTTTGGCGAGAGCGCAAGCGCAAGCGCATGCGGCGCAGCTCAAGATGCTGCGCTACCAACTTAATCCGCACTTTCTGTTCAATTCTCTGAACGCGATTTCGGCGCTGGTTCTTGAGCAGCGCAACAAGGAAGCCGAGGCGATGATCATGAGTCTGTCGCGCTTCCTGCGCTGCGCGGCCGATCCGGGACCGAGCCCGCTCGGGCGGCTCGGCGACGAAGCGGCCATCCAGCGGCTGTATCTGGAGGTCGAAGCCATTCGTTTCGGTGAAAAGCTGCGCGTGGAATGCGACGTGCCAGAGAGTTTGCACGACTGCCTGGTGCCCACTTTCCTGCTGCAGCCGATTATCGAAAACGCCATCAAGCACGGCATCGCTCAAATGCCGGAAGGCGGCTGGATACGCATTGCCGCACGGCGGCGCGACCAGCGCCTCGTCCTGTCGGTCGAAAATGACGGCCCCATTCTGCCCGACCGGTGGAGACGCGACCGTGGGATCGGCTTGCGCAACACCGAAGAACGCCTGCAGGCGATCTACGGCGACGAAGGTCGCTGCGTGCTGACGCCACGCGCAAACGGCGGCGCCCGCGTCGAGATCACAATGCCGCTGCAGCTCTCCGCACGCCAAAGCCAACTCGAGCGGGCTTGAGCCCTACGCACCAAACAAAAGAGCGGCTTGGGTGGCCCAAGCCGCTCTTGAAGGCGGGAATGCAGACGGGTTCTAGAACGTGTAGCGCACGCCCAGCTTCAGCTGCCACAGCGAGCGCCGCGGTGCGTCTGAATTCGAATTGCCGAAGTTCGGCACATCGAAGTTCGACCCCGAAAGCGGCGAGTACACCCAGCAGCCGTCAACATTGGTGCACGTTCCGCCTGCGCCGAATGCGGTCCCATTAGAGACCAGCGCCGCGCGCACCAGGGGGCGGTTGAACGGGAACTCGGTCTGCTCGACTATACCCCAGCGCGGGTTGAGCATGTTCATGAAGTTGAGGACGTCGAAGTAGACTTGGCCGCGTCCGTGCCCAGCGATGCCGGGAAGATCCTGCTGGAAGCGCAGATCAATGCGGGTGACCCAAGGCGACCGGTAATCGTTGCGCTCGGTGATGCCGCCTCGCGCGTCAGCCAGGTCACTGTTATCCACATAGTTCAGGAACGCGTCGCGCAAGCCGACACTGCTGTAGCCCACGATCGGATCGCTTGCCCCCGTCGGCACGTAAAGAAGCTGGCGGTCGCTGCCGCTGCAGGCGGCGTTGAAATTCGGATCGCCAAACGCGTCCGGCGTCTGCAAACAGAACGTGTAGCTGTACGGCAGACCCGAGCGACGTTCGGCGAAGATCGAGAACGTCGTTGGCAGACCTTGGAAGAACTCGCGCTGGAACGTGACCCGACCTTTGATCGAGTGCTCGATCTCGGTGTTGGAGGTCGCCAGCCCGGGATTGTTCACATCGGACACTGAAATGTTGGCGTAGTTCGAGAACGCCACTGAGCTGGTCAGCGGGCTCACTTCCTGCGCGTCAGTGTAGGTGTAGCTCAGGCTGAACTCGGAGCCTTCCCAGAAGCCGTCCGTGATAGAGCGGCCCACCTCGAAGGCGACAGCGAGAGATTCCCCCTCGTCTGTGTTGGTGAGCACAAGGTCCGTTGGCGTCGTCGTGCCTGCGCCAACCCCACGGGTAGGATTGTTATTGTAACGTGGACGACCGTCAGGAAGCACACCAACCGGCGCGCAATCGTCAATGTCGGCGTCGCCGCCAGTAAGAGCGCAGCCGCGAGCATCGACATAGGTCAAGGCGTTTTCTGCCCAGCTGTACAGAAGGCTTGCGCTCGCGCGCCACGGATTGTCGCCGCCGCTATCGTAGTTCCAGGCGATGTTCGCGCGCCACGTCGACACCGGCTCGAAATCCGGGTCGAGGGCATTGACGCTTTCTGTGGCGAGCGGGCCTGGCGTCGTTACGGACGCTGCACCCGGCACCGCGGCCGCAACGCCTGACGGCAGCGAGGCGTTATAAGCAGGCGCCGCGAGCGCCAGGTTCTCAAAGGCAACCGGAATGTTGAATAACGTGGCTGGGCTTGTGAATATCGCGTTCGTCGTTGCAGTCGGGCATGCCGCAGTGTTGACTCCGCGCCGGCAGTCCAACAGGACCGACGTTTGGCCGTCGTTCGAAAAATTGTTCGAAATCCAAACGTTCGGCGATCCGCCAGAAAACAGTCCAACACCGCCGGAAATGCGGTGGCGATCGATCGGCGTCCACTCAAAGCCGAAGCGCGGCATGAAGAGATTGAGGCCGTCGAGGTTTTCGGCATTGTCGAAGCCGTAACGGCCCTCGAAAGTCTGATTGTCGAACCGGATAAGCGTATTTTCGTTCGGACGATCGCCGGATTCATACCAGTCGTAACGTGCGCCGAACAAAACCGTCAGGTCATCGGTAATGTCCCAGGAGTCTTCCAGGTACACCGAGTGCGTCGTAAACCCCCAGTCGACCAGGAAATCGAGTTTGTTGCGGACGCCGTCTCCGTTCACGTCCAGCACCGGCACGCGCAAGCGCAGCCGGTCAATGAACACTTGGCCCGCACCGTTCCCTACGAGGTTCGCGATGCTGTTGAAATTGAACCGCCCCTCGACATCCTGCGCGAAGAGGTTCTCAGCGTTGATGCTGGTGTACTCGTAGCCGCCGACGATCCTATGATTGCCGAAGAGATAGGTGCCGCGCGCAATCAGGTTGTCCGTCTCGGTCAACAAGGTGTTCGAGTGCCGCGAGCGGTCCGGCCCCGCCTGGACAGTGCCGTTGGGAGCCGTTGTGTTCGCGGTGATCTCGACATGACCGAACATCAGCGGATCATCGCCTTGCGTGAGTCCGATCGCTGACGGTTCGCGTCCCGCGGTCGGCTGCTGCGTGCGATCGACGATCTTGCGCGAGGCGATGATTTCGGTCGAGAACGCGTCGGTCCACTGCGATTGCAGCTGGGCGGTATAACTCTCAAGATTGTCGCCCAGGATGTACTGGTGCGAGTTCAGCGCCAACAGACCCGCCCCCGAGTCGTTTGACCGCACCCCTTCCACAGGCCGCGTGCCGTCGGTCAGCTGATAGGTCAGCGACGCGCGATGATCATTGTTGATGTTCCAATCCAGCCGCAGCAGCGTTTTCTCGTCGACCTCTGCGAAGATCGGCGTGTCGAGGACGCTGTTTTCGACGTCGAAGCTGAAGTTGTAGACGGTGTCCAGCGCGGTCTGGATTGCTTGCACCTCCGCGATGCTGACGCCGGGAACGCTGACTTGGCGGCCGGTGCCGGCCGGGCCCGCGATGCCAGCCGCGTCGTTGGAGTAATCCTCATAGCTTGCGAAGAAGAACAGGCGATCCTTAAGGATCGGGCCGCCCAGCGAAACGCCCCAATTGCGGGTTTCGAACGGCGTATCGAGTGTATTGAGCAGGTCGTTGTTGATGTTGGGGATGCGATCGCCGCCCAGCGTCTCATCGGTGTATTCGTAGAACAGCGAGCCTTTGAACTCGTTGGTGCCGCTGCGGGTCACGAGATTGATGTTGCCGCCGGTGAAGCCGTTGTAGCGGACACTGTACGGCGCCACGCGCACCGAGATCGCCTCGATCGCATCAAGCGATACTGGCGAACGCTGCGTGGGGTAGCCGTTATTGTTGAGACCGAAATCGTCGTTTTGGCGAACGCCATCAACCGTGATCAGGTTGAAGCGGCTGTTCTGGCCGGCGACGACGATAGCGTTCGAGTTCGACGGCTCGATGGTCACGAACGGATCGAGGCGAACCAGGTCCTTGGGATCGCGGCCGAACGAGGGGAGCTGCGCGATGTCGATGGCGCCGAGGCCGGTCGTTGGCCCGTTGGTGTCGAGCTCGCGACGCGCGGTGACAACGATTTCGCCGCCGTCGCCGCCTGAAGACAACGCCAACAGGATTTCGGCGACATCACCGACGCCGAGGATGGGGTACTCTTGGATGTCCGCGCCCATTCCCGGCGCCGACGCTTCGACACGATAAGGACCGCCAACCCGCAGACCGCCCACGAAGAAGGCGCCTTCTTCGTTAGAGGTCACCTCGATGACGCGCCCGGTGGGTACGTGAGTGATGCGCACCGTCGCGTTCGTCACCGCCGCACCGGCGTCGTCCACCACATAACCGCGCATGGCGCTGGACACTTCTTGCGCGTACGCCGCAGTGGCGACCGACGCCGTCAGAGCCGCCACGGCGGCGCTGGTGAACATCTTCCTGAGCATCTTGCACCCCCAACCGACGCCGACTCCACGCGGCGTGACCGATAAGTCGGTGGGATACTCAGCGATTCCGACAGCGCAACAAAAGCTTGTTAACGTATTTATGACGCGCGCGTCTCTCGGGCGTGTTGACGTAACGGAATCAATAGGTTGGACGTGCTCGATTAGTCACATGCAAACGCGCAGTTCGGCGATTGCAAATTTGGGGCGAGGCGTGGAAACAAGCCGCTTTGAAGATCGGGCTGGATGATGGCCACACAATCGGGCGCAATCAAGCACTGGTGGCAGCGCGACACGGCCCCGGGCTACGTGCTGATCGCCGCCACCATCGCCTCGTTCCTGTTGCTCAACGGGCCGACGGGTGAAGCGTTCTACCACTTGCTCGAAGACCAGATCGCCGGGCTCTCGGTCGGCGTTGGCGAAGGCGCGCACGCCGTCAACCTGCACCTCATCATCAACGACGCGCTGATGGTGATCTTCTTCCTCTATGTGGGGCTCGAACTGAAGCGCGAGACCGTCGAGGGACCATTCAAGAACCCGCGCGAAGCGGCGCTGCCGATGGCGGGCGCGGTCGGCGGCATGGCGGCGCCGGCGCTGATCTACCTGGCTATTGCAGGGCACAACCCCGACTACGTGCGCGGCTGGGCAATCCCCGCGGCGACCGACATCGCATTCGCGCTCGGCGTCATGTCGCTGCTGGGTTCGCGCGTGCCCAGCGGGCTCAGACTCTTTCTGCTCGCACTCGCCATCATCGACGACCTCGGCGCCATTCTCATCATCGCCCTCTTCTACTCCAAGCACCTCGTCGGCTGGGCGATCGGCGGCGCGCTGGCGACGTTCCTCGTCATGTTGATGATGAACCGCGCCGGGGTGAAGACACTGCTTTATTACTGGGCGCTGGGCCTCGTCCTCTGGGGCTTCATGCTGATCTCCGGCGTGCACGCCACCATCGCCGGCGTGTTGACGGCGCTGACAATACCGATGCGCGGCGCGGACGGGAGCTCGCCCCTCACGTCAGCCGAACACACGCTCAAGCCGTGGGTGCAATTCGCGATCATGCCGATCTTCGCGCTCGCCAATGCCGGCGTCAGCTTGAACGGGGCCGGCTTCGAAGCGCTGTTGCATCCGGTCGCGCTCGGCATCGCCGCGGGGCTCGTGCTCGGCAAGCCGATCGGCATCGTGTTGTGCTCGTGGCTCGCATGCATCGCGCTCAAGCAGCGCGCACCGGGCACGTGGCCGCAAATGCTCGGCATGGCGATGATCGCCGGTATCGGCTTCACCATGAGTTTGTTCATCGGCACGCTCGCGTTCGGCGGCGGCGACATCGCCGCATCGGTGCGCTTTGGCGTGCTTGGAGGTTCGCTGCTTTCGGCCATCTTGGGATTGACGGTGCTGTGGCTCGCGTGCCGCGCGCCAGCGCCCCGCGCGCATGCGGACTACGGGCCTGAAGAAGACGTCGCCGAAGCCCGCGGCGTCATCGAGGACATCGACAAGCGCTAACGAAAAGACGGCCGCACCGTACCCGGCGCGGCCGTCTAATGTCGCTTATTTGGAGCGTCTCCTCCCCGAAACGCGACCGCCCGCGACGAAGCGATCGCGCGGAAATTACGCCAACTTTTCGCCGCGTCAATTCAACTCAGACCCGATGCAGAATTTGCTGCACCGCAGCGACAATCTCGGCGCGAGGCGCTTCGACTTGCACCTGCTCGCGGGCCTTGGCGTAGGCCTCGCGATCTTCGCCAAGGCCTGCCGCGATACGCGCGCCAAGCTTCAAATCCTTGAGCGTCACCACGCCCTTGGCGAGTTCGTCGCCGCCCTGGATGACCGCGATCGGCGCGGCGCGTTTGTCGGCGTATTTGAGCTGCGCCTTCATGCCGCCGCCGCCGAGATAGGCTTCGGCGCGGATGCCTGCTTCGCGAAGCTGCGCCGCCATCGCCAGCGCATCGCTGACGCGCGTCTGATCCATGACCAGAACGACCACCGGTCCCTCGGACTCGGCTTCTTCTTGCGCCTGCAACGCCGCGGCCAAGCGAGAAACGCCGATGGAAAAGCCCGTTGCGGGAATGCGCTCGCCGCGAAAGCGCGCGACCAGATCGTCGTAGCGCCCGCCGCCGCCGACCGAGCCGAGCGCCGCCTCGCCTTCGATCAGCTGCGCCTCGAACACGGCACCGGTGTAGTACTCAAGGCCGCGAACGATGGTGGGGTCGATCGCCGCTTGCGTATCGTCGACACCTAGCGCCACAAGCGCTTCGTCAATCGCGCGCAGTTCGTCAGCCGCATCGCCGCCAACATTTGCGAGACGGGCCAACACGCTCGCGCGGTTATCGGCGCCGGACGTCACCAATTTCATGATTGTAGCGCGCTGCCCACCATCGAGCCCGGCGCCTTTGGTGAAGTCGCCCGACTCGTCCTTGCGGCCAGCGCCGAGCAAAGCCTCGACGCCTTCGACGCCCAGCCGGTCATACTTGTCGATCGCGCGCAGCACAGTCAGCCGCACCGCATAGGCTTGCGGCGAGACGCCGATGCTCGCCAGCACGGCGTCGAGCAACTTGCGTGTCGAAAACCTAAGCTGGTACCCGCCACGCCGCACCCCGGCCGCCTCCAGCGCCGCGCACGCCATGGCGATCATCTCAGCATCAGCCGCCGGCGAAGCAGCGCCGACCGTGTCGGCGTCGCACTGCCAGAATTCGCGGAAGCGGCCCGGACCCGGTTTCTCGTTGCGCCACACGGGTCCCGCCGCCCAGCGCCGATACGGCTTCGGCAGGGCGTCGAAATTCTCCGCCACGAAGCGCGCTAAGGGCGCCGTCAAATCGTAGCGCATGGCGAGCCATTGCTCGTCGTCGTCCTGAAATGCAAACACGCCTTCGTTCGGCCGATCCTGATCCGGCAGAAACTTGCCCAAGGCATCCGCGTACTCGAACGCCGCCGTGTCCAACTGCTCGAAGCCCCACGCTTCATACACACGCGACACCTTGGCGATGATATCGCGCTCGCGCGCCAGCGGCGCTCCGCGCCGATCCTGGAGCCCGCGCGCCCGGCGCGCTTTTGGTCTTTGTGCCTGATCTGTCATTGTCCGTGCCTAACGCGCCGCCCGCGTTGTCGCAATCAGCTGCGCGCCTTGATGCGGCGATAGGTGATGTCGCCGCCGCGATTGATGCGCGCGACGACCGCCGTCTCGTCGATGGCGGCCCGGCCGGCGACGGCGCGGGCGGCGGTCATTGTAGCGACGTCTTGAAACGCGAGTTCCTCGATCACGTCGCCCGGCCGCACAGCGCCTTCGTTTTCTCCGCCGATGTCAACGGACAAGACCACCAGCCCCTCGACGTCGGCGTCGATCTGGAATTCCTCGCGCAGGCTGGCGTCAAGCTCGGAGAGCGCGATGCCGAAAATGCGCCCGCCGCGCGGGCCGCCGTCCCGCCGCGCCGGCGCAGACTCGGAATCGCGCACGATCCGCCGGCCGTCAGCGGTCTCCTGCAAGCGGGCGATCTGCACCGATAGGGCTTGACGCTCGCCTTCTCGCACGATCTCGATCGCGACATTGGCGCCGATTTCCGCTTCACCGACCATCCGCGTCAAAGCGCGGCTGTCGGCGACCTCGCGCCCGTTGAAGCGAACGACGATGTCGCCAGGCCGCAAGCCCGCCGCCGCCGCAGGACCGTTCGGGGTGATCCGGGTGACGACCGCACCGGTCGCTCCGTCGTAGCCGGCGCGCGACGCTATGGCGCGGGTCAGATTGGCGAGGCGGACACCGAGCCAGCCGCGTCGGGTCTCGCCGTAGAGCAGCAATTGGTTGATCACCGGTTCGACGATGGAGGTAGGCGTGGCAAAGCCCACCCCCACCGACGCGCCTGTAGGCGACACAATGGCGGTGTTGACCCCGATCACTTCGCCATCGGTGTTGAACAGCGGCCCGCCCGAATTGCCGCGATTGATGGCGGCGTCGGTCTGGATGAAATCATCGTAGCGGCCCGCATCGATGTTGCGGTTGCGCGCGCTGACGACGCCGACGCTCAGCGACCCGCCGAGCCCGAACGGGTTGCCGATAGCAAGCACGATATCGCCTACCCGCGCCGCATCGCTGTCGCCCATGGTGACGTAGGGCAGCGGGGCACGCGCTTGAATGCGCAGCACGGCGATGTCGGTGGCGGGATCGCGGCCGACGACGATCGCCTCGTAGCGGTCGTTGTTCTGCAGAATGACCTCAATGGCGTCGGCGGCCTCGATGACGTGATTGTTGGTGACGACCACGCCATCCGGCGAGATGATGAAGCCGGAGCCCAGCGAGGTGATCTGGGCCCCGTTGTCGGAAAGGCCCTCGTTCAGCCGTTCCATCGGCGAGCCCGGCGGAAAGCGCGGCAGTTCGTCGACGCCATCGACGCGCTGGCTGGTGGCGATGTTCACCACCGCCGGCGACAGCCGCTCGTTAAGGTCGGCGAAGCCCTGCGCAGGCAAGCGCGACTGCGCCAGCGCGGGCGCGGTCAGGGCGAGCACGACGAGCACGGCGAGAAAGCGGCGCATGGCCTCGTTATGGACCGCGCCGCCCTCGCCCGGCAACTGCTACTGGCCGCGCCGACGCTGCATGTAGCGGAAGAAATCGCTGTCAGGCGGCACGACGATCGGCGTTCCGGCCTGCAACGCCGATTCATAGGCGATCATCGAGCGGTAGAAGGCGGCGAATTCCGGATCGCGGCCATAAGCCTGAGCGAAGATTCGAGCACGTTCGCCGTCGCCTTCACCGCGAAGCCGCTCCGACTCTTGCCGCGCCGTTGCACGGATGACGGTGGCGCGGCGATCGCCTTCGGCGCGGATACGGCCGGCGACCTGCTGACGCTCGGATCGCATGCGCTCATACACACGCTCCCTCGTTTCCTCAGGCTGGTCGGCCTGTCGGATGCGCACATCAATAACCTGCACGCCAAGTTCACTGGCAGCCGCCTCGTTCAGGTTGGTCTCGATCGCCCGCATCAGTTCGGCGCGGCGGCCTGAGATGACGTCATTCGACGTGGCTGACGCAAGCACCCGGCGCATCGCTGCTTCCGTGAACGTGGCCAACCTGTCGGCCCCGGCCTCTTCGGTGAGCGCGCTCTGATAGAAGCGGCGTGGATCGGTGATCTTCCACCGGACGATAGCGTCCACGATCAGGATTTCCTGATCGGAGGCATTGAACTGCTCGCCTTCGAGCGTCGTGCCAATGTTGCGGCGATCATAGAAAATCACCGATTCAACAAACGGCAATTTGAAGTACAATCCCGGTTCACTCGCGCCTGGTTCATTGATGGCGCTGGTGAACTGTCCGAAGCGCAACAGGATCGCCTGCTGATCCTGACGCACCACGAAGAGCGAATTCAACACTAGAGTAAGCAGCGCCAAGCCGGCGAAGAACAAGATGAGAGGGTTGCGGAACATTAGCGCGCTCCCCCTTGCGGTTGTTGCTGCTGCTGTCCGGGTTGCGGCTGCCGGCGCGTCATCGTGTCCAGCGGCAAATACGGCACGGCGCCGCCGCGCTGATCGAGGATGATAAGGTTTCCGCGCTGATACACGCGCTCCATGGTCTCCATGTAAAGCCGATCGCGCGTCACCTGCGGCGCCTGACGATACTGCTCGTACACCGAGACGAAGCGCTGCGCATCACCCGTCGCTTCCCGAACCGCCTGCTCGCGATAAGCTTGTGCCTGGTTGATGAGCTGAGCCGCTTCGCGCTCGGCGTTGTTCACGGCGGTCTCGGCATCCGATCCGGCGTTCTGAACGTCACGAAAGGCGTCGCTCACCGCCGATGGCGCCGCGGCGCGCAGCAGTTCGACCTGCAGCACTTGCACGCCAGCCTGGTACTCATCCAGTGTCTGTTGCATCAATTGCTCGACCGCCAATTCGACCGCGGCGCGGTCGGTCGTGATGATCGGCTCGAGCTGGCGCTGACCGATCACTTCGCGCATGGCGCTCTCCGCCACTTGGCGCACGGCGCCTGGCTCGTTTCCTACGGTGACCGGATTGCGCACGTTAAAGGCGAAATCGACAACGTCCTTGATGTTGTAGGCGATGCGGAAGTGCACTTCGACGATGTTGCGGTCGCCGGTGATCATCAGGCTTTCGTCAGGATTGTCGGTGGTCTGGTTGTTGCGGTTGACGAAGCCAATTTCATCGGTGCGCTGGCCCGTGACGTTGATTACGCGGCGCGCTTCAAACGGCGCCGGCGCATGCATATGGATGCCAGGCCCGGTCGTGCGGCTGTAAGCGCCAAGCGTGGTGATGACAGCCTGTTCGCCTTCATCAACGGTGTAGACGCCGGTCAGAAGCCAACCGCCAACAAGCACTGCGGCGATCACTGGCCATGAGATCGGGTTGCGACGCCCAGCGCCGCCATCGCCCCCGCCGCCGCGGCCGCCAAAACGCTCACGCAACTGGCGCAGCCATTCGTCGAGATCGGGGCCTTCTGGAGCACGCGGTGGTCGTTGCTGTTGCTGGCCCCATGGCCGACGCGGACCTGAGCCCCAGGGCCCCTGGCCGCCGCTGCCGCCGGATTGATCATTCCATGGCATGGAGTTCTTCGCCGCCCTTTCAGTGGAAAGCGCCTTCGCGCGCCCCGAGCCGACAGCGCTTGTGTCACCGCCGCCCGCGCCGATATGTGGGCCACTTGCTAAAGGATCAAGCATGAACAACCAGTTGGCGCGCCTCAAAGAACAGATCGAAAAGCGCCTCGACACGGTGAAAGACCCCGTTTCCGGCAAGGGACTCATGAGCGCGGGACGCATTGCGGGTCTCAATATTGGCGATGACGGCAAGGTCTCGTTCACCATAGAAGCGCCGGCTGGCATTGCGTCAGAGTACGCGCACGCGCGCGACAAAGGCGAAGCGGCAGTGCACGAGATTGAAGGCGTCAGCGCCGTGCTCGCCGTGCTGACGACCCACGACGCCAAGCTCGCGAGCGCCGCCGGCATCGGACGCGTTAAACATGTTGTCGCGGTCGCGAGCGCCAAGGGCGGTGTCGGCAAGTCGACGGTCGCCGTCAATCTCGCCTGCGCATTCGCCAGTTTGGGGATGAAGACCGGCTTGCTTGACCTGGACGTTTACGGTCCCTCGGCGCCAACGCTGCTCGGCCTGCAGGGCAAGAAGCCGTCGCAAGGTCAAGGCAAGTCGCTGCTCCCGCTCGAAGCCTACAATCTCAAAACCATGTCGATCGGCTATCTTGTCGACCCCGGCTCGCCGATGATCTGGCGCGGCGCGATGGCGACCAGCGCGGTGCGCCAGATGATCGACGAAGTGATGTGGGGCGACCTCGACGTCTTGTTGCTCGACCTGCCGCCCGGCACCGGCGACGTGCAGCTCACCTTGGTGCAGCGTGTGCCGCTGGCCGGCGCGATCATCGTGTCGACGCCGCAGGAAATGGCGCTGGCGGATGTGCGCCGCGGCATCTCCATGTTCGACAAGACTCACGCGCCGATCCTCGGCGTGATTGAGAACATGGCTTATTATGAAACGCCCGACGGCCATCGCGTTCACATTTTCGGCGAGGGCGGTGCCCGCCGCACCGCCGATCAAGCCGGCGTTCCGTTCCTGGGCGAAATCCCGATCGACGTTGCGCTCCGCGAAAGCGCCGACGCGGGGGCGCCGCTGTCAGCCACGCAACCAGATCATCCCATATCGCGGCGTTTCCGCGAAATCGCTGAGGCTGCTCTGGCCAACATCACCCGTCTCGCCAAGCCGGCGCCCTCGATCAAGGTCATCTGATCTCATCCGCCGGCTCTCGACCTCGCTCACGAGCTATGCAATATTGCAAACCCGGAGCGCGTGAACTGCCGCTCGGGGATGCGCGGCCATGGATTGGGACAAGCTGAAGACCTTCCACTTCGCGGCGGAGACTGGAAGTCTCACCGCGGCGGCCGAGCGGCTCGGCGTCTCGCAATCGTCGGTCAGCCGGCAGATCGCCGCGCTCGAGGGTGACATGGGTGTACCCCTGTTCCAGCGTCACGCGCGCGGATTGCTGCTGACCGGGCCGGGCATGGCGTTGCGCGAGTTCACGCGCGAGATGGCGGGCGCGGCTGTGATCGCTGAGTCGACCTTGAAGGATGCGCGCGAGAAGGTGATCGGCGACCTCAAGGTCACGGCGCCCGTGGCCTTCGGCTCGACTTGGCTTGCACCGCGGCTTGGAGCGTTCGCCGACACCTACCCTGAAACACGCCTGCAAATCCTGCTCGACGATCGCGAGTACGACCTCCTAAAACTCGAGGCAGAGTGCGCGATCAGGCTATGGGCGGCGACGCACGCCGACCTCATCCAGCGCAAATTATTTGAAGTGCGCGTCAGCCTCTATGCGTCAGCGGACTATCTGAAGCAGCACGGCACGCCGAAGAAGGTCGAGGATCTCGATCATCATCGCATTATCGCCTACCAGGCGGGCGTGCCCACGCCGATGCGGGAACTTGATTGGGCGCAGCGCGCGGGCCGCGAAGACGCCAAGCCGCGTCCGCCGCTGCTTGAGATCAACAATGTGTACGGCATGCTGCGCGCGGTTGACTCAGGCTTCGGCATCGCCAGCGTGCCCGACTACATGGCGCGCGAGGTGCCAAACCTAGTGAAGGTCCTGCCCAACCTCCCAGGTCCAAGCTTCGAAGTCTATTTCATCTACCCAAGCGATCTAAAGCGCTCGAAGCGCATCGCGGCGTTCCGCCAGTTCCTTATCGACCAAGCGGCGGCCTGGAAGGACTAGTCGTCGCCGCGTCGCTCGGGTTTCCACGCCGCGACAAGCCGCGGCCCGGCGGCATGCAGCAGATCGCCCCTGATCTCGAAGGCGGCGAAAGCACTGGTCGGAAAACCTGACTCAAACTGGCGCGCCATCTTCGAGCCTTCGTGGGCTTGGCGGATGAGCAAGGCTGCGAGTTCATGCATTCCCGGATTGTGCCCGACGATGACCACGCTCTCGGCGTCGCTCGCTGAGAAAGCGTCCCAGATGCCCTCGGACGTGGCGTGATAGAGCGCGTCCTCGAACTGGCTCTCCAAAGCGAAGTTCGCCAATCCATGCTCTGCTGTCTCGCGGGTACGCTGTGCGGTCGAGATCAGCGCGAGCTGGGGTTTCAGCCCCGCATCCTCCATCGCCGCGCCGGATGCGGACGCCTCGCGCCGGCCACGACCGGTGAGCCCGCGAGCGCGGTCGCTCGGCGCTTCGTGGGGGCGCACTGCCTTCGCGTGCCGCATCAAAATCAGCGTTCGCATCGGGCTAGAGTGTGGCGATGCGCGGGAAAGCGCAACTGCCTGCCTCCAGTAGGCTTGGCGCGCGACGCAAGCACGCCTTAAATCCGGCGCTCACGCAAGGATTCGCGGATGTCCGAACTCGCCACCCTCGCTGCCGGCGCCAAAGCCTGGCCCTTCGAACAGGCGCGCCTGGTGCTGGAACACTACAAGAAGCAGCCGGACGGGACGGTGATCTTCGAGACCGGCTATGGCCCCTCCGGCCTGCCGCACATCGGCACGCATGGCGAAGTGGTGCGGACGTCGATGGTGCGCCACGCCTTTCGCGTGCTGACGGACGACACGATCCCGACCAAGCTCCTCTGCGTGTCCGACGATATGGACGGCATGCGCAAGCTGCCCGAGAACGTCCCCAATCACGACATGCTGCGCGAGCATCTGCAGAAGCCCCTTACCAGCGTGCCCGACCCGTTCGGCACTCATGAAAGTTTCGCACACCACAACAATGCGAGCCTCGTCGCGTTCCTCGATAGCTTCGGATTCGATTACGAGTTCAAGTCGGCGACCGAGCTGTACAAGTCCGGGGCGTTTGACGCCACCCTCCTGAAGGCGCTCGCGGTCTACGATAAGATCATGGCGATAATGCTGCCGACGCTCGGCGAAGAGCGGCGGCAGACCTATTCGCCATTCCTGCCGATCTCGCCAAAGACCGGCCGCGTGCTTTACGTGCCGATGAAGCAGATCGACGCCGCCGCCGGCACGATCACGTTTGATGACGAAGACGGCGAAGAGACGACGCTGCCCGTCACGGGGGGGCGGGTGAAGATGCAATGGAAGCCGGATTTCGGCATGCGCTGGGCCGCGCTTGGCGTCGATTTCGAAATGTTTGGCAAAGACCACCTGCCGAACCAGCCGATCTATGCGCGCATTTGTGAGGCGCTCGGCGCCGAACCGCCTGTCAACTATGTCTACGAGCTGTTTCTCGACCAGGACGGCCAAAAGATATCGAAAACCAAGGGCAACGGCATCTCGATCGAGGATTGGCTGAAATACGCCGCGCCCGAGAGCTTGTCGTTGTACAACTTCCAAAAGCCGCGCACGGCCAAAAAGCTCTATTTCGACGTGATCCCGAAAGCGGTCGACGAATATCTCGCGCACGTCGAAGCTTACGCGAAGCAGAATCTGGCCGAGCAATTGGAAAACCCGGCCTGGCACATCCATGCGGGCGCCCCGCCCAAGGACCTCTCGCCGATCTCGTTTGCACTGCTGACCAATCTCGTCTCGGCCTCCAACGCCGAGACCAAGGATCTGCTCTGGGCGTTTATCGGCAAATATGCGCCCGGCGCTGCGCCGGCGACGCACCCCTTCCTCGACAAGCTATGCGGTTACGCGATCCGCTATTTCGAGGACTTCATCAGGCCGACCAAGCGCTTCCGCGCCGCCTCCGACAAGGAACGCGCCGCGTTTGAGGATCTGATCGCGCGCCTGGACGCGTTGCCCGCCGAGACCAAAGACGGCGAGCTGATTCAGAACGAGGTCTACGCCGTCGGCAAGGAACACGGCTTCGAACCGCTGCGCGATTGGTTCAAGGCGCTCTACGAAGTGCTGTTCGGCGTCGAAAGCGGCCCAAGGTTCGGCCAGTTCGCCGCGATCTATGGCGTGCGTGAGACTGCGGACCTGTTGCGTCGGGGTCTGGCCGGCAAGCTCATCGAAGCGGCTTAGCCGCCAGCGCTCGTTCTTGGTTGTTGCAGCGGCGTCTTTGCAGCCTATGATTGCCGCCCATGGCGTGGATGGCCGGGGCAAGCGAAGAACGGAGGCGAGACGGTGCGCCAGTCGGGGCGGCGGTCGCGGCGGACGCTGTCGAAGCCGGCGCGTCTGGTTTCCATCGAGCGTTTCCGCAACGCTCCGCCAAGCGCCTGCATGTGCTCCAGGCGCTGTGGCTCCTGGCCTTGCTTGCGGGGCTCATCTGGGCGTCGGTCCATTACCCGCGGCCAACTCAGACAGCGATTCACTTCCTCGGGCTATTCCTGTTCTCGGCGATGATCTTCACGCGCTTTCTGGCTGCAGCGCAGATCACGCCGATCCCGATGCGGCTTGCCTCGCCAGCGTCGTGGCCGACCTACACCGTCCTTTGTCCGCTCTACCGCGAAGCAACGCTCGTCGAACCGCTTGCGCAAGCGCTGGCCAGGCTCGACTACCCGCGCGAAGCGCTCGACATGAAATTCTTGGTCGAGAGCGATGACCCAGACACCGTCGAAGCGGCGCACAGGGCAGCGCAACACTACCCGGTGGAAGTCATTGTCATCCCCGCCGCCAAGCCACGCACCAAGCCGAAAGCGCTGAATATCGGGCTCACACGCGCGCGCGGCCAATTCATCACCGTGTATGACGCTGAGGATCGTCCCCATCCGCAGCAATTGCGCGCCGCGCTTGCGGCGTTCGAGAGCGGCAGTCCGGCGCTGGCGTGTGTCCAGGCGCCGCTTGCCATCGACAATGCCGACGCCTCATGGATCGCACGCCAGTTCGCCGCCGAATACGCGATCCAGTTTCAGGAAATTCTGCCGTTGCTGGCGCGTCTGGGCGTTGCGCTGCCGCTCGGCGGATCAAGCAACCATTTTCGCACCGACACGTTGCGCAGCGTCGGCGGCTGGGACCCCTACAATGTCACAGAAGACGCCGATGTCGGCTATAGGCTCGCGCGGGAGCGCATGCAGATCGGCGTCATTGCACCGCCAACCTACGAGGAAGCGCCAGTGCGTTTCGGCGCTTGGCTCAATCAGCGCACGCGCTGGATCAAGGGGCATCTGCAAACCTGGCTTGTCCTGATGCGCAATCCCTTTCGGACCGCGCACGAGATGGGATTGCGCAACTTCCTTGCCATGCAGCTCATCCTTGGCGGCGGTCTGCTCGCTGCGTTTGCGCACGCGCCGTTCGCATGCGTTGTCGCGATCTCGCTGCTTTCGCCCTACGATCTTCTCGGTCCGGCGGGATTGCTGCTGGCGTCCACGGGTTTTTGCGTCGCCGCGCTGGCCGCGCTGACGGCCAGCGCGCTTAGCGGTAACTTCAGCCACCTGCGCGCGGCGCTGACCATGCCGTTCTACTGGCCGCTGTCCT
The DNA here is from genome assembly GCA_019753175.1 of Hyphomonadaceae bacterium. Classification (GTDB taxonomy): domain Bacteria; phylum Pseudomonadota; class Alphaproteobacteria; order Caulobacterales; family Aquidulcibacteraceae; genus Vitreimonas. Next base: position 73,921 of record JAIELK010000016.1, on the reverse strand, counting down.
CTCTCGCAGCGGTGCGCGCCGTATTCGAACTCCTCGCACGGCCCCATCATTGGTCGAAGACCGCGCACGGCGTTTCAGCGCGGCGGGACTATCTATCGCCCAGCTCCGCCTAGCGAAGCGAGCAAAGCGCACATCGCGTCAACGTCGCGTTCGTCCTGATTCCAAGACACGACGAGGCGGACCTCGCCTGTCCCTTCGCGCCCCCAGTCGTAATACCGCACGCCAGCCGCACGCAGACGCGCAAGCCCCTCAACGCCCGGCTTGATGAACACTTGATTTGTCTCCACCGGAACCGAAAGCATCGGCCCGGCGGCTTCGCCGAGCCGCGCCGCCAGCGCGTTCGCACGCGTCGCAAGCCGCAACCATAACCCGTCTTCGACATAGGCCAGCAGCTGAGCGGCCGCGTAGCGGCCCTTGCACAGCAAATGACCACCGCGCTTGCGACGGCGGGCAATTTCTTCGGCGAATCGCGCATCGAAACACACGATCGCCTCCGCAGCGAGCGCCCCATTCTTGGTCGCGCCGAGAGACAACAGGTCCACGCCAGCTCGCCAACTGATTTCAGCGGGCGAGCAACCCAAAGCGGCGACAGCGTTGGCGAAGCGCGCGCCATCCACATGCACGCTTAAGCCGGCGGCGCGCGCAAGATCGCAGAGCGCAGCCAGCTGCTCGCGAGTGTAAACCGCCCCTCGCTCGGTTGCCTGAGAAACCGACAGCACGCTGGGTGTGACGGCGTGGATGCTGCGCGCACTGCGCCCGACGCCCTCTCGCAGCGCCTCGGGCGTGACCCTCGCCGCTTCACCATCGAGCAGCACGAGCTTGGCGCCGCCGCTGTAGAATTCCGGCGCGCCGCCTTCATCGCACTCAATGTGCGCTTCGCGGTGGCACAGCACCGCGCCCCATGGAGGCGTAGCGCAGGCGATGGAAATCGCGTTCGCTGCAGTGCCGCTCCCAACCGTGAACACACGGACCTCACGTTCGAAAACATCAGAGAACACGTGGTCAAGACGAATTGACCACGCATCTTCTCCATAAGGATCGGCCGCGCCTTCGTTGACGTCCATTAACGCCCTCATGAACTCTGGCGCGACCGGCGCGGTGTTATCGGACCGGAAGTTCATGCACGGGCTCCGCTCGCATCAACGCTTCGTTCACAACAAAGCGCAGTTTTGTCCCAGAAATACGCACAATCGCAAGCTGCGCGAACGCTTGCTTTACAGTGCGGTCTTAGGCTTATCGGGAAATTATCCATTGGGGCGGCCTGTGCAACCTTTCATCAACCGTGAGACGGTCGACCGCGTGAGCGCAGAAGCGTTCGCCAGTCCGCGCGCACGCACCTACCTGATGCTGCTGCTTGCGCTCGGCGTTGGGGGTGCGGTGGGCGTAGCCGCGGCATTGATCTGGATCGGGCTTGCATTGCTGGCGGAAGAAGCGCGTCGTCTTGCGCTGCCGCGCCTTAACGCGCTCACCCATGAGCAAGAGGACGCCGCGCGCACGCTCTTCGATCTGATCGTCTCTGCAGTTTGGGCCCTGGCGCCTGCTCTTGCTTGGTACTCCGACGCCCGCATCGGCGGAACGCTCGGCGTGGCGATGCTATGTTTGCTTGTGTTTGTCGCCGCGTCGGAACGCAGAGCAAGCCGTTTGCACACACTCCTGATATGCGCACCCTACCTGGCGCTTGGCGCGCGCTTCTTCGCCGACGGGGTCGAGACGGATTACGCCGTCGCCGGTCTAGCCGCGTTCGCGTGCGCCGCATACGCCGGCGGCTTCGCGGCGCATCAGACGCGCCTAGCACAGAATGCACGTCGGCAGGATGCCGAGTGGGTTCGCCAGATCAACATGAGTGACGGGCACGCTGCCGCATGGGAGATCGATTACGAGCGCCGAACGCTCTCCGGCGGCGAGCGCCTTTCGACGCTGCTTGGCCGGCCCATGTCGTACGACGACATCGTCAACGACGCCTGCGGCGCGCCCGGGCATGAGGCCACGCTGGTGCGAGAGGCCTTCTCACCGCCCTCGGGCGGTGCACGCCGCATCGCGCTTGAGCATGATGTTGTCGGCCAGGGCGGAGTGCGCCGGCGCGTGCGTCACGAAGGCTTCCTGCACACCTCGCCGGAAGGTCAGCCAGCTTGGCTCACTTGTGTCACGCGCAAGGCCGATAGCGCTATGGATGAAGCCATTGGCGACGCGTCACTGAAAGCGGCATGCAAGCACGCTGCGGCGACGCTAGCCTCGCAGGCTGAACTGCTCGCCATCGTGCAAAACGAACTCGGGACGCAGGAGCGCTCGTTGCCCGACGCGCCTTACGCGCCCGCGGCGGCGATCGCCGAGCAGCTCGCCGGCCTGCTGGCGGTGGCGGAGCAGCGCCAATTGCTGATGGCCGCCGCCCTCAACGGCATGGTGCGTTCTCGCCACCAGGCCGAAGCGGCCAATATCGCCAAATCGCAATTCCTCGCCAACATGAGTCATGAGCTGCGTACGCCGCTCAATGCCATCATCGGCTACGCGGAGATGCTCCGGGAAGACGCCGAAGACGCCGGCGAGCAAGAGACCGTGCAGGACCTTGGCCGCATCCTGGCGGCCGGCCGACACTTGCTCAGCTTGCTGAACGAAGTGCTTGACCTGTCAAAGATCGAAGCCGGGCGCATGGAGGCGGCGGCGACCGCCTTCGATGCGCGAGAGATGCTGCAAGATCTTGTCGACACCATGCGTCCACTCGCCGAGCAGAAGGGCAATAGCATCGCCATCTGCGACCGCGGCATTGACGGCCGAGTGGAAACGGATGCGACCAAGCTGCGCCAATGCCTTAACAACCTGCTCTCCAACGCGTGCAAATTCACCGAGGGCGGCAGCATCGTTGTTGAGTTCGAGCGTGAACCCATCGACGGCATCGAGCACCTCGTCGTATCCGTGCGGGACACCGGCATCGGCATGTCGAGCGAGCACATATCGCGACTGTTCCAGCCGTTCGTGCAGGCCGACCCTTCCATTACCCAACGCTTCGGCGGGACTGGCCTTGGCCTCGCCATTTCGCGCCGGTTGGCGCAACTGCTCGGTGGCGATATCAGCGTGACCAGCATTCTTGGCGAAGGCTCGCTGTTCCGGCTGAGCGTTCCGGCAAGCCTGACCGACGCGGCTCAAGCCTCAGGCGCCGACGCGGCCATCGATGATGTGCAAGGCGCCGCTGAAGCGCCGCTCGTCGTCGTCATCGACGACGAGCCCGCGGCCCGCGAGTTGGTGGCGCGTTCGCTCACGCGCGCCGGTTTTGCCGTCCAAGGCGTAGGCGGCGGCAAGGCCGGGCTTGGCCTCGTGCGCGCGAAGTCGCCCGCCCTGATCGTGCTTGACATCTTCCTCCCGGATCGCTCCGGCTGGCGCGTGTTGCAGAGCCTCAAACTCGATCCGAACACGCGCGACATCCCCGTGGTCGTGCTCTCTGTGCACGACGACCGTCTGCACGCGCTTTCACTCGGCGCCGCAGAGCATCTCGTCAAACCAGCCGATCGCGATGTGTTGGCTGCGACCGTGATGCGTCTCGCCCGCAGTCGGCCGGCGGGCAAAGTCGCCCGCGTCGCGGCGACCGAACAGAAACGCGCCTGACTTAGCGCACAGCGTGCGCGGCCAGCACACGGGCAACCACTTCCGTGACCTTCTTGCCGGTCGGTATGTGCAAGAACTCGTTTGGCCCATGCGCATTCGAGTGCGGGCCGAGCACGCCGGTGACGACGAACTGCGCTTCGGGGAACTTCTCGCCCAGCATGCCCATGAATGGGATCGAGCCGCCCTCACCCATCATCGCCATTGGCTTACCGAAGCTCGCGTGCGACGCGTCTTCAAGAGCCGCCTCGAGCCACGGGGCCGTCGCCGGCGCGTTCCAACCCGAACCGTCTTTCTCGCCCTCGTAGGTCACCCGCGCGCCATAAGGCGGATCCGCCTCCAGGATTTGCTTCAGCCGCGCGCTCGCCATCTTGCCATCGAGTGTCGGCGGGACGCGCATCGAGAGCTTCGCCTCGGTAAACGGCCGAAGCACGTTGCCTGCGTCGCGCGGCGCCGGCGCGCCAGCCAAGCCGGTCACCGATAACGCGGGACGCCACGTCCGGTTGAGCACGAGTTCGACAGGATCGTTCGTCGCCGGACGCATGCCGGCCACGAACGGAAACTTGGCGTACACCTGTTCGCCCAGCGCCCCCGCGGCGACCCTGGCTTGTGCGATGCGGTCGGCGGGAATCGGCGCCCCTAGTTCACCGACGATGACCTCGCCCGTGTCCACATTCTCAAGCCGCGCCAACAACTGACGCAAGATGCGGAAGCTCGATGGCACGATTCCGGATGCGTCGCCGGAGTGGACGCCCTCCTCTAGCACATCGACGCGCAGTGTGCCGCCGACCAGGCCGCGGAGCGACGTCGTCAGCCACAGCCGCTCGTAGTCGCCGCAACCGCTGTCGAGACAGACAACCAGCGAGACCGTGCCGATGCGGTCGGCCAGCGCATCCATGTAGAATGGCAGATCGGGCGAGCCGGACTCCTCCGAGGCTTCGATCACGATCACCGCGCGCGCGTGCGCCACGTTCTGCTCTTTCAACGCCAGCAGCGCCGCCAGCGCGCCGAACATGGCGTAGCCGTCGTCGGCGCCGCCGCGTCCGTAGAGCTTGTCGCCTTCGAGTACAGGAATCCACGGCCCCTTCCCGTCACTCCAACCGGTCATTTCCGGCTGCTTGTCGAGGTGGCCGTAGAGCATCACCGTGTCGCCGCCGCGCGCGGTTCCGGGCACGTCGATGAAAATGAGCGGCGTGCGCCCCGGCAAGCGTTCGACCGAAAGCGTTGCGCCCGGCAAATGCACGAGTCTGGCCCGCGCCCAAGCCGCGAACATGTCGACCGCCTTGTCCATGTGCCCGAGCGTGGCCCAGTCCGGCTCGAACGACGGCGACTTGTTGGGAATGCGGATGTAGTCGACGAGCGTGGGCACGATCTCGTCGCGCCACATTTCATCGACGAACTGGCGCAGCTTCGATTGAACGAATTCGGACATCTTCGCCTCTCAGGCAGCGTTCATGGTGAGGAGATCATAGGCGGCGACCGTTTCGCCATTCTGGTTGGTGACGACGACATCCCATCGCATTTCCCCCTGGTCAGGTTTGCGCAGCGTCTTGTCTTTCACCGTCAGCGCGACTTGGATGCTGTCGCCGGGCTTCACCGGCTTGACGAAGCGCAAGCTGTCGAGCCCGTAATTGGCGAGCACCGGGCCGGGGTCCGGATCGACGAAGAGCCCAGCCGCAAACGCCAGAATGAGATAGCCGTGCGCGACGCGCCCGCCGAACAGCGGATTGGCCTTCGCCGCCTCCTCGTCCATGTGCGCGTAGAACGTATCGCCGGTAAAGTGCGCAAAATGCTCAATGTCTTCGAGCGTGATCGTCCGCGCCTTGGTTTTGAGCTGATAGCCGATCGGCAAATCGTGGAACTTACGCCGGAACGGATGTTCGCTCGCCGCCCGCGTCGGCGCACCGGTGACGTACTTGCCCGCGATCGCGCTCAGCACGCGCGGATGCCCCTGCAACGCAGTGCGCTGCATATAGTGCTTTACCCCACGCATCCCGCCCATCTCCTCGCCGCCGCCGGCGCGGCCGGGACCGCCATGGATCATGTGCGGCAGCGGCGAACCGTGGCCAGTGCTCTCCTTGGCGCTGTCGCGGTCGATGAAGGCGATGCGTCCATGAAACGCGCCGCTGCTCGATACGACCTCCGACGCAAACGCGTCGTCATACGTGAACACGCTCATCACCAGCGAACCTTTGCCGCGATTGGCGAGCGCAAGCGCGTCGCTTGCGTCCTTGTACGGCATCATGGTCGCCACTGGGCCGAACGCTTCCACATCGTGCACCGCAGCCGCGCGCCAAGGTGCGTCGCAGCGCAGCAAGACGGGCGACAGGAACGCACCGCGCTCGTCCACCGGCGACCGCGCCGGATCCCCGAACACGATTTTGGCCTCGCGCGCCAGTTCGCCGATCTTGTCGCGAACGTCATCGCGCTGTGCTCGGCTGACCAGCGCGCCGAGCTTTGTGCTCTCCGCGCGCGGATCGCCGGGTTGCAGCGCCTCCAGCCGTGCCGAAAGCGCCGCCTGCGCCTCTTCGAGGAGCGGCTCCGGGACCAGCGCGCGACGGATTGCCGTACACTTCTGTCCGGCCTTCACCGTCATCTCGCGCGCCACTTCCTTGATGAAGAGGTCGAACTCTGCACTCGCCGATGTCGCGTCCGGTCCAAGCACGGAGGCGTTGAGCGAGTCTCGTTCGGCAACAAAGCGCACGCTCTCGAGCGCGATCACCGGGTGGCGCTGCAATCTCTCCGCCGTCGTCGCCGAGCCGGTGAAGGACACGACGTCCTGGCAAGTCAAATGATCGAACAGATCGCCCACCCCGCCCACGATCAGCTGCAGCGCGCCGTCGGGCAGCACGCCTGCGTCGAGCATGATGCGCACAGCGCGTTCGGTGAGATACGCGGTCGCGCTCGCCGGCTTCACGATCGCCGGCACGCCAGCGAGAAAGGTCGGCGCCAGCTTCTCCAGCATGCCCCAGACCGGGAAATTGAAGGCGTTGATGTGCACCGCCGCGCCCTGCAGCGGCGTGTACACGTGCAGCCCCTGGAACGTACCGTTGCGCGAAAGCGCCTCCACCTCGCCGTCGACCAGGACGCGCGCGTTCGGCAGCTCGCGCCTCCCCTTGGACTGATACACGGCGAACGTGCCGATGCCGCCGTCGACGTCGATCCAACTGTCGGCGCGCGTGGCGCCGGTGTCGAAGGACAGCGCGTAAAGCTCTTCCTTGCGCGTGGTCAGAGCATCCGCCAACGCCTTCAGCATGCGCGCGCGCTGATGGAAGGTCATGGCCCGCAGCGCTGCACCGCCTTTGCTGCGCGCAAACGCAAGCATCGCGCCGAAGTCGACGCCTTCCGCGCCCAGGGTCGCGACCACCGCGCCATCGATCGCCGACCGCGCTTCGGCGCGCGCGCCGCCGCTCCGTACCCATCGGCCTTCGGCGAAGTTTTCAAGCTGCAGCGGTGTCATCTTACGCGGCTCCGGGGCGGCGGCATCGGCGCGAACCTAGGCGCCGCGCGCCGGGCTGTCGAGCGCGCCAGCGCTGGCGCCAGCCGCGGAAATCGCCTATCGTTGCGCTAACGCTGTCGCGGGCATAGTTCAGAGGTAGAACGTCAGCTTCCCAAGCTGAATGTCGGGGGTTCGATTCCCCCTGCCCGCTCCAGCGTCCAGGTGCTCGCTGCTGGCCGCAGCGCCGCTTATTGAACGACGCCAGCGTCCTTACGCTGGAAGTCCCGCTCCATGCAGCCCCTAAGTTCATCCGCCGCCCGGCTCATGTAGCGTTCGGCATCATAAAAGTTGTAAATGTTGAAGTTATTCCAGGCCAGCTCCTTGAGCTTGTAGGCTCTGCTGATGTCCTCGTGCGAGGGATCATACGTTCGTCCGTAACGCATCCAGGCAATCGCCTCGGCGCAAATCTGATAGTGCGCCAACGTCCTCTGCCGCAGCATGACGAGTTCATTGTAGATCTCACCCGCTACCGACCGCGTTCGCAATTGCCCGTGCTCGGACCAGTAGGCGTAAAGCGAATCGAGATCGAAAATAGCAGGTCCGAACTCGTCGAAGCGCAAGAACGTGTAGCAATCTGCGATCGCCTCCTTGATGGCGTATCGCATTTGCCGCTGACCGCTCATGGCATTCTCGCCTCGCGTGTCAGCAAGAAATGACTGGTTCACGAACTCGTGGATGTAGCCGATGAAATCGTCCATCGAAGTGCGCACGTACTCGCTGGTGAAGTAACCGAGCGAGGCCAAACGCAGGATGAACGCGCGATTGAGCCCCTGCCGCCAGGTCGCCGCGGGCACGCTGATGTTCCAAACCGTGTGCGCCATCGTCTCTTGAACCGCAGCGGCCAAGTCGGGTAGTTCGCGCCGACGATCTTTTTCTTTTTTGTCAATCTGGCGGTTGGTCAGCCGATCCACTCCCTGCCGCCTCTTCATCTCCTTGTGGGCAAGGATGGCGATTTCCTTGGCGCCGAAGTAGGGATGGAAGCCGCACTGACGCGCCATCGCACGGGAGGCGGCTGACCCGACAATGAACCTCGTGTCGCCGTCCAAAAGATGCTCGATCAGCGGATCTGCAACATCGTAAACCGCATTCTCAAGCGTCGTGAGCGAGGTCAGCTTCGCGAACTCTTTCGCCAAATCTGGTCTGCAACAAATCTTTGCTGCAAGCACAAGCAGCTGGCGCCCGCTTGCATTCGCACATTTGATCTCGCCGCCAGAGCGAAGCACTTCCTCCAGCGCACTAACCACCACCGCCTTCAGTTCCTCCACGAACTGATCTGGCGCATCCAAGTTCTGGACAGCGTCGTCCTTTGCGGCATTGGTCGCCTCCGAGACCTTCATCGCGTCGACAATGCGCTCCGCGAATTTGGGGTTGGGGCCGACCAAGGCATTGCCGACAAATAAATTGCACACGAGCAGATCAGACCAGCGCCATGCATATATAGCTGGCCCCACCGCCTCCGCCGTCGAGTTCTCGGCAGCTTCCGGTTTGCCTGGAAAAGCGGCAAATTCCGCGGCGACCATAACCCGCTCATTACCGCCGTTCCACCGCCGCTTCGCGCCCCAGCTCTGCTCCCTTTCGATCAGCGCTTCGCGCAGAGCTTCCCAGTTCCACTTGCGTCGCAGATCGCGCCGCGCGTCCAGCTTTGCGTCAGACGCAATCCTGATCCCCAATCGCTCCGCGAAGCCGCGCGCCTGTGCGAAATGAGGCAACTGGCGATCCCAATTGAAGTCCACAGGGGAAATGACCGTGGTTTCGTGCGGGAGGTCGTCGTCAAGAAACAAGTCCTCGCGACGCAACTCGCGCAACCGGTGCATGGTGGCCATGCCCATGCGCATCATCATCTTGCTGTCGCGCGGGGTCGCCAGCGACCATTTGTTCAGTGCAAGCGCCAAGCTGTCATGGCCCAGCGTGATGTTGTCTTGGTCGGGTTTCAGGATGCCTGAGATTGGATCCCGCAACTCCTTCAGACGTTCCGTTACGGCGCCGACATTGCTCTTCCCCCCTGGCAATCGGCTGGCGATCTCCTCTGTGAGGGCGTTGAGCTCAATGCTGTTGGTCACCGCGCGGCCGTCGGCTTCGACACGGACAAGAAGATCGCGCAAAGCGCCGAGCCAGATCGAAACCTTCTCCGGAAGATTGTCGCGCCAGGCTTCAACGCGCGAACACTGGCGCTCTATTTGCTCTTGCAGATACTCTTCAACCTGGTTTTCGATTTCACCGAGGCGCCGCAGATCGGCGACATCAATCTCGTGGCGACCTCCGCGCCGTTCGCGTGCGAGCTTTGACTGCTCCCAAAGACGAATGCAAGCCGCCTGCAATGTCGGCAGCACACCACCGACCGGGACCCTTTCACTCAACAGACCTTTGGCGAGTTCAAGCGCCGCCTCCGAGGAGATGCGCAATGCGTCGCTCGCATCGCCGGGCGCCAGAGCCGCATCATCGAGGTCCAGTTTAGCCTTGAGGCGTTGCCACTCCGGCCCATTTCTCAGTGTCGGTCGAAGGATCGCCTGCTGTAACGCCGTGACATCCAAGTCGCGTAAATGAAAGCCCCGTAGGTCCTCGCCGGCATGCCCATGTTTGGCGATATGGTCGTCGAACAGTCCTTTGTATTCAGTACGCAAGGACACGACCAGCCGCGTGCGCGCATCGCGCGAGGCGACCATCTGGATGAAACGGAAGTACTCACGGTCGCGGCGTTCTTCCGCCAGCGCTTGACGCGACGCCTCACTGCCCGATTGCGAGAGGTCGCGGCGGGGTTTGAGCGTAAAGATCTCCTCCGCTTGGTCTATGACGATAATCGGCGGCGTCCGCATCGCACGCGCCAAGGTGTTCAGCGCAGAGAACGCCGCTGTCGCCGACGTTTGGACACTCTCTCTGAATTTCGCATCTTTGGGAAAGGCGGCTTCAATAGACGCGGGATCGACATCGCTCGCCAGCCGTCCAAACACGCGTCCACTGGGGTTGCTCTCTGGATCGATAAAGGAATCCGCAATCTCAAGCAAAGCGGACCCCACCGCTCGCAGGGGATCAGCCGTCGATCGCACCACCGAAAAACCGTCTCGCGCTTGCGCGAAGCTGATCGGCGAGCCGGTTCGCGCCAAGAACGGCTTGACGCCGGCGTGCAAGAAGCTCGACTTGCCGCATCCGGTTCGACCATGAAGGAGCAGCACGCGAGAATCTCGCAACAAACTCGCACACTCCTCGATCTCATGATCCCGACCGGCGAAATACAATTCTCGGCCTTCGTCATAGTGACGCAGACCCGGATAAGGCCGTGTCACGGGGGCAGCCGGTCTTATGGGCGCCCGCTCTGCAGCTGGTCGCTGCTTAGCGTTTTTAGCCTTCGGCGTAGTCATGATGAACTCTGCGCTTCTTCTTGCGGGATGGAGCGGATGATGCTGATCCAGTCGTCGACCTGACGGATGGTTTGCGCAGGCGGCGGCATCACTGCGGTGTGCACTGGACTGCAATAGATGCCGTACAGCAAACCCAGCGGCCAGAACTTGCGCCGGGCCGCCGACATGGCGTCAAGCAGCGGCTTCTCCGAAGTCAGGATGTCGCGCAAGATGTACCAACCGAAATGCTTGATCCGATTGTTTCTAATGTCGGTTTCGACCGCAATCAGCCCGGAACGGCCAAGCGCAAGCGCGTGCCGCAGCCAATCTGGACCGCGGTCGCCTCTTATCACTGCATCGCCATCGAGGAGCATCAAGACAATGCGATCGGTGTTGGCGTTGAGTGTCGAGTTTTCGGCCAAGTCCGACGAGCTGATCGCGTCCTTTCCGATTACGAAAGAGCCCTTGTCCGCCTGCAGCGATACGTACCAAAATAAATCCTTGCGCATGTGTTTCTGCGCGAGTTCGACGTAACCGTCCTTATCCCAGCCCAGATGATCGCGCATCCGTTCGGCCTCTCCGGGGCGGCGGCTCTCCATCTGAGTCACCGCATACTCGTCGAGTTCGAGCACACACGCCAGCCGCATGTTGCCGCCGTCGCGTGTGTCCGAGCCGTCGCGGGCGTCGCGCGTGTTGCCTCTCACGGCAAGCTTAAATCGCGCTCCCCAGAAATCCGAATACTGATCCGGCTTGCGCGGATCGAGCTGCGCCATGTCCTCGCGTCGCATCGGCACGCACGCCAGCGCCCATGGTGCAATCGTGCGCGAATACTTGGCGTGGATGACTTCGATGCGCCAAGTTCCGGCAGGCGCAGAAAGAACGTTCTTGTTGAACCATTCTCTGAAACGCTCCGCCCGCTTCATCGACAAATCATCGCCATCCAGACCCCTCAGGATGGCGGCGTGCAGTTCACGCCCCGTGTCAATGAGCTGGCCGAGTATCGCTTTGCAGCGCGTAACCTCACCCTTGACGCCTTCGTCCGTCACCACCCAGTCCAGCGCCTGAAGCTCATGCAGGTGATCGCGGATTGTCTCGCCAAGGCGGTCAATGAGGCTGGCGGACACGTAATAGCCATCCCACGCCCAGCCTTCTTCTCCGACCTTGGCTTCACGATCGCGTGGCGCCCGTCCCGGCAAACTCCAGAACACCTCCGTGGAATCATTATCGTGGCGGAGGTCCACCCGGAGCGTACGCTCTGGCTTGCCGCGCACCGCGGGTTTTTCTGCGCGAGCGGGCGAACCCCGCGGCTGCCCGCGTGACGTTGCTTTCTCGGTCTTCGCCGCCTTGTTCTTGGCCGCGTTCTTGCTGGCTTGCGCCGCACGCGCCTTGACGCCCTTCGTGACGTTCTTTTTCAGGTTCGAACGCGATGGCGCCTTGGCTTTCTGCTTCGTTGTAACCCGCTTTGCCTTACCCTTCGCCATGCCCCCTCCAAAGATGTCATTTCAGACGCGGCGCCCGCACTAACCTGAAGCCAAGCCCTGATTGGCGGTAAGTTGGCATTTCGAGATTCGGCTCTGACCCGACCGCGAACACATCTTGCTTGAACTCCAGCCACGAGCCACCACTCATGGCCGCGCGGCCAGTCAAATCCGGTGGCCAGATTGAGGTGGCGTCGACAGGAATAGTCCAGCAACTCACGTTCGACCCCAAATCGTAGAGCCCTTCTGCACCGATCGGATCAAACACGCCCGGAGAAGATGGGTGATCTATGTCAGCGCGGAGCCAGTTTATCCGCTCAGGATTATCCTCCAAACTGACTTCACCCCACGGGTAATGTGCACCCTTCGCCGCCCAGCGGAGCAGCGCCGCCCACTCTAGCTCAGTCGGCAGACGTATCACCTCATGCTGTTGCAGGCCTTCGGGCGCAGCGCGAGACCGCTGGTCGAACCACAAAGCGTAGGCCACCGCTTCATAGAAACTGACGGAAACCACCGGCGAACCGGGGCGCTCCATCTGCTCGACCCAGCCATCACGGCGTTTCACTGCGGCCGCATGAAGATCACTCGGATCATCGATAAGAAGACGCGGATTCTGTTCCGCCCGGGTGGGTCTCGCATTGGGCCACCATCTGTCTTCATGGGCCGCCGGGTCGTCGACAAAGCGCCGATACTCCGACACCAGAACAGGCGCGTCAGCGACCATGAAGCCGGCCGGCAGGTCCGATGAGTTGACTTCGATCCAGCGCCGCCGCGGCGCCAGCATCATCTCGAGCATCTGATCAACCGCTAGCGCTGTTCGCTCCGCGTTATTGCGCCGCCCGATTCGGTAGAATGTGTCGCAGTAGGTAGCGCGCGTCGACGCGCGCCAATCCTTATGCCACTTGCGATAGACATCGACAGCCGATCGAAGCACGGCGCGCAGCTCTGATGCTATCTCGCCGTCGATGTCGTCAGCCGGCACGGCCTCGCCCAGCATCCCGAGCGCAAAGTGCGCTACCGTGAACGCACGCGCCGCGTCGCTATTGGAGGCGGCTAGCTGAAGCAACGTCACTGGCGCATCAAGCGCCTGCCCCTCCGGCGCTGAGTCGATGTTAATGGCGTGCGCGAACTTGAGCGCCGAGCACCACGCCGGCGCCTCGATCCGCTGCGCCGCAGCGAACTCGCCGGAACGGCCGGTGGCCGCAATCTCTTCTCCGGCAAGGTACTCCCAGAACATGGCGTTGTTGTCGAAGGCATATGTGTTGTCGCCTTCGAGGCGGAACAGATTGGATTGCGCTGCAAGCTCACGCACAATCGCTTTCGCCGCCGGCAGGTCGAGCGGGCTCAAGCCCAGACCCGCCGCTTCGCGGCGCAGCCACGCTCCGACTGCGTCTTCGCCCAGTCGAATCTCGCCGCGTCTGTTCGTTACGAAGGCGTGTGCGAACTTTCGAAGAATTCGTCGCGCGATCTCTTCCGTCTTTTCCGCCGACCTTAGCTGCGCCGCGCCGAGGGCCGAAAAATTCCTGCCATGGAGCAGATAGTCGACAGTGCGCTCGCAGAATTGGGAGAGCCTTGTCGCCGGATCGGCATGCTCCAGTGCAATGCAGCAAAACGCACTCAGTAACAACGGCGTGCGTAAAGGCGCGTTACGCCCGTCGCCAAGCGCCCGCACCGCTCGTGCAGCCGCCAAGAGCTTTTCCTGCTCCTGACGCTTTGACGTAAACCGCCGGATGAATGTTTCGATGTGCTCCCAAGATGCGAGCGGCTCGTCGAGGACGACCCGCGTCACGTCATCGCTCTTAGGCTCATAACCACCCCGCGTTGTCACCATCACACGGAAGTGGCTTTGGTGCAGACGCCGAACCAGATTGTTCGCCCCCAGGAACAGTTGGTGACGCTTATCGGGGTCGGCCAACTCATCGAGACCGTCAAGCATAAGCACATACGGTTGACGCTTCAGTCTGGCGACAAACTGGTCGCGCTCGCGCTTGCCCGGTTGCGCGTCCGCCTCTTGCTCCGCAACCTTGCGCATATGCGCAAGCACCGCCGCTATCAGCGCATCGCTGTCGATGGTCTGATCGCCGATGGATGCCACCGCATCCACACAGCGCATGACGACAGGCATATAAGCGGGCGCATCGTTTCCGGACAGACTCGCCGCGGCTGTCTCAAGCCATTGTCCATGCGCGATCTGCTTACCAAATTGCTTGAGGCCCGGATCAATCCCCGCTGCGAAGGCGCACGCCGCGGCCGTCAGCGCCGTTGTTTTTCCAGCGCCCCCTTCACCCACGAGGAGCAACGGCAAAGATTGTGTCTTGAACAACCAATGCGACAGCGGATGACGTTCGATCGAAACATCGCGACTGCCATCGCGAGCGTGCTGACTAGCGGTAAACTCGACGAAGCGCGACGGTTGGAACCTAAAGGCGCTGTCGGACAGTGTTACGCCGTCGGCGATTCTGGCGCGACACCAGTTCTCAATCGCGCTCTGCAAATAGTCTCGCTCCAGTTCGGCAAAAGCCTGCATCGCCGCAGCAAGATCTTCGATGCCGTCCTTGGTCGTAGCGTCCTGAGGTTGATTAGGCGCGACGCACGCTTGGGAGATGTTCAAGGGCGGCGCGTCCTCCACCACGCCCCTGATCGTGTCCATGTGCTCTTCGATGCGGCCAACAATGAGCTTAAGACCTTCGACAAACTGTTCCGATCCAAGGTTTCTATAATCACGTAGAATTAGGCAGCTCTGGTCGGACCACCACTTGATCGGATCGGCGTCGTTGTGGGCGGCGGCTTCCGCTATCAGGCGATCGAAGTAGCGTGTGACCGAGCCAGCCGCTGCGTGGTCCAAGATCACGGGGATGCCCAAGAATGGCTTACGCGTTCGCTCGGCCTTGCTTGCCCGCTCCCACATCGCTTTCATTTCGATGAACTGAAAGCACGGCCATGGGTCGCCAGGTTCGGAACGAAATCCGGCCGGCTCGAGAAAAACCACACCGAAGTGCGCGCCCATAATGAAGCGCCGCGCCGCAATGGCATGGTCGCCTTTGCAGTCGGCATGGCCGGCTGCTCGGATCACCGGCTCACACTTAAGCAAACGGGACATAAGCCGCTGGCCGATCCGTTTGCCCTCGCTGCGGGTGCTAACGAAGCCATCAACTGTGTTTGCGCCAATCATGGCGTGACACTATTGTAACCTCCCGAGAGATCAAAGGGGGTGTCAATGCGGCGGCGCGCACGACCACCAGCAGCCGCGGTGGGCCTGTCGATCACCGTCACCGGCCACCGCAGCGCACATCCCGGGCTGACTGGCCGAAGCGCCGCCGTGGAAGATGCGCTCAACACCGCCTTCGCGGTCATCCATGAAGCGAGCGCCGGTTTTGCCCAAATCAAACTTCATACAATGCTCGCCGATGGGGTCGACCAGGCTGCGGCGCGCCTTGGGCAAGCCCTCAACTGGGAGATTGTCGCGCCCCTGCCTTTCGGCCCCGCGTTGACAAGCGCGATCGGCGCATCTGGTCCGGGCGACGACGAAGAGACGCGCCGTGCATTGCTTGAACAGGCGGCGGATGCCGAGAAAAACGTCACCCCCTCAGAAAATGCCGCCATTTCGGTTTTTTTCTCGCTCGCGCGCAGGGCGCGCGTATTCGCATTGGCCGAGCGTGACGAGCACTTTGCTGCTGGCTGGATCGGCGCTGCGCGCGACAGCGACCTGAAGGACAGCTTCGAGGCGGAAGCCTCGGAACGTTACGCCTTGGCGGCGCGTACGGCGCTTGATCAGAGCGACCTGCTCTTGGCCATCTGGGATGGCGGATCGCACGCCTTTATTGGCGGCACCGGCCACACAATCCGCCAAGCGCTGGAAGCGGAGCTGCCCGTCATCTGGATTGACGCCGCCGCGCCGGATCGCGTCCGGCTGCTGCGATCGCCGGAAGATATCGCAAACCCGCCTGAGCCCAGCGCCAGCGCCATCGCCATCCTACTCGCCGAGTTGGAGCAACGCGGCCGGTGTTGCCTGCCAACCGGCGCTGCTGCGCGCTACCTCCGCGAACGCCAGCGCCACGGCAACTTCTGGCTCTGGCGGGCCTATCGGTTGATTGAGCGCCTCTTCGGGTCCACGCCCCAGTCATCATCGACGGCGCTGCGCGTGAGATTTCCGGCTCCGAGCGAACACGGTGCATTACAGTGGCGGAGCGCCCTGCTTCAACTAACAAGCCTCGTGGGCGCGAACAATCCGTGGCTTGAAACCCTGGCGACTAGGTTCAGCGATCGCTTCGGCTGGGCCGACTCGATCGCCACTGAACTCTCCGACGCCTATCGCGGTGGAATGGTGCTCAACTTTGTGCTGGCGGCTTTGGCGGTGCTTGCCAATACCGGCGACGCCCCATTGGGCCTTGAAGGAGATCTCGGGTTCGGCATTGCAGAGCTCGCTCTCATCGCGTTGATCATCATCGTCACGTTGCTTGGCGTGAATCTGCACTGGCATCGGCGTTGGTTAGAAAGCCGGCGTGTCGCCGAATACTTGCGCCACAACTTTTTTCTGCTGCCGCTGGGCGTCATACGCCCAGCAGCGCGCTGGCCCCGCAGCGTACAATCGTCTTGGCCGGAAGAATACGCCCGCGCTAGCATCCGCGAAATAGGGCTGCCGCCGCTTAAGATCAGCGCACAGTACCTCCAAACTTACTTATTCGAGGTACTGCGGCAGCACATCGACGATCAGCTGAATTATCACCGCATGAAAGCCGCGCGTCTTCATGCCGTTCACAAACGCCTCGACACATGGTCGATCCGGCTGTTCAGCGCCGCCCTCTTGATTTCGGTGATCGCAGTCACACTCAACTTCATGCAGTTGACCGCGCCGGCCTGGTTTGAGCCGTGGGCCGCCTTCCTTGCCGTGGCGCTGCCGATGTCCGGCGCCACCATATCGGGCATACGGTTCTTTGGCGACTTCGAGCGCTTCGCCACAATATCGGATGTCGCCGCCGGCAAACTCGCGCTGCTGCTGCAGCATCTGGACAGTGAGCGCTTAAGGCACCACGCGCTCGACTACAGCGCCGCTGTCCGCCTTGCTCGTGCGGTCGAAACCATTTTCGTCGAGGAACTCGAGAGCTGGCAAGCCGTGTTTGCGGGCAAGAACATGAGCGTGCCGAACTAAGACCGCTACGCCCTAAGGCCCACGCGCAACGCTGTTACAGGGCAGTCGCCCAGCGCGCCGGCGCCGCGGCGTTCAGCGCCACGAACTCGTCACGCGACACCGGCGGCGAGACGAAGTACCCCTGAATGCAGTCGCAGCCCATCGCCGCGAGCAAGGCAAAATCCGTCTCGTCTTCGACGCCCTCGGCCACGACGGTCAAGCCAAGGCCGTGCGCCAAGTCGATCGTCGATTTGACGATCAGTCGATCCCTCGCTCTCGTCTTCAAGTCATCGATCAACGACTTGTCGAGCTTCAGCTCGTCAGCGGCAATCTGTTTCAGATACGACAGCGATGATAGACCCGCGCCGTAATCGTCGATCGAGATGGCGAGACCCGCTTCGCGGAACGCGGCCAGCGATGCCATGGCGGTGTTCGGATCGTCGATGATCGCGGTTTCTGTGATCTCGAGGCAAAGGTTGGCCTTATGGCGGCGTGCTACGTCGACCACGAACGCACGAAACGATTCATCGATCAACGAACGTCCGGAGATGTTAATCGACAGCGGCGGCGTTACCCCGTGCGCCGCCATTTCCGCCTGATCCGAAACTGCTTGCATGAAGGCCCAGCGGGTCAACACATCGATCGCGCCGGTCTCTTCCGCGGCCGCGATAAAGCGATCTGGCGCCACTTGTCCGTGCACCGGATGGCGCCACCGCATCAACGCCTCGGCGCCGACAATAACACCGCTGCGCGCGGAAACCTTGGGCTGGTACAACAGGCTGAATTCGTTGCACGCCAATCCTCTGCCGACATCGGATCGTAGTGCGAGCTGCACTTTGGGATCGACGATCTCGGCCTCTCCGAAGTTCACGCACCGAGTGCGCTTCAGCCTTGCTTGGTCAAGCGCGAGCGTTGCGCACTCCAATAAGCGCTCGGCGGAACAGGCGCCGACAACAGCGGCGGCGACGCCAGCACGGACACTGAGCTCGACGCGCTGGCCGTCGATCTCGACGCCAGAGTTCAGTGCGCTCAAGGCTTCAGCACACCGGTGCTTGGCAGCGGCTTCGGAGGGCGCTCGAAGCGTCACGCCGAGCACCGAAGTGGAGATGTGGTGTGCCTTGGCCGCGCCGGTGCACGCCACGAGCTGTGACGCCAGCGCCTGCACGGCTTGATTGGCCGCGCCATAACCGATCGCGCCACGAAGCAGGGCGAAGCGGTCGATGCCGATGGCAAGGACGGCGATCGCTGAGCCGCCGGCGCCCTCGCCCTCTATCGTCTCGCCAAGTTGCGCGAGCATGGCGCGCCGATTCGGCAGATTCGTTTCTGGATCATGGAGCGCGACGAAGGCGAGGTGGGCTTCGCGCTGACTCACGATTTCTCGCGCGCGACGATCAAGCTCACGCCACACGCTGACGAAGGCGCACAACGCTTGCGCCACGATCAGCAAACCGGTTTCAACACTGAGCGGCGCGACCGCGTACAGCAGCATTGGCGCCAACACGGCGAGCGACAGCACGGCGCCTTGCCGGATGAACAAGCGTGTGAGATCGAGCGACCGCCGCGGCGGCCACAGCGCGAATAGGACGACGAGGGCGAGCAGCAGCGTGATAACCCCACTCGGCTGCACCAGCGCCCGATCCTGCACCAGGCTTTCGTAGGCCAAGGCGTGCACCAGCACGCCGGGCATCGCCGCATGGAGCGGCGTTGCAAATTCGTCACCAAGTTCGACAGCGGTCGCGCCAACGAGCACGACCCGGCCACGCACGCGCTGCGGGTCGAAGGCGCCGCGATAAGCATCCCGGAAACTGATGCGATCGATCTCGGAGACGCGAATGCCGTAATCGATCAGGAACGGCGCGGTCTCGCCATATGCGACGCCTGCGAGCACCGCGCCCATCGATGCGCGATAGTGCTCGCGGTTGGCATAGCCGCGGAAGTAGTGACGCACGCGCCCGTCAGGATCAATCGGCACATTGACGCTTGCAACGACAGCATCTCGCGACAGCGAGGCAAGCGGCGCGTTTTCGATGAGGCTATGGGGCTGAAGGAAGGCTGGCAGCACAACCGCGCCCGGTTCGGCGTCTATCGCGGCGCCCAGCAAGGCATCGTCGGTCGTTGTGGAGCGCGCACTGAAGTCGACGTCGAACGCCACCAAGTGCGCGCCTGCGGCGCGCAGATTGCGGATCGCCGTTGCAAAGCGCTCTCGCGGCCAGGGCCATGTTTGCGCTTCGCGAAGGCTTGCTGAATCGATCTCGACGACGACAATACCACCCGTTGGCGCGCGCGTTTGCAGATGAGCGCGGTTGGTGGAGAGCGCATCATCCAATGGGCGCACAGCGCCGCTGACATGCGTCGCAATGAGCAGAAGCGATGCGACAACGAGCATCGCCCGCGGCCGCACACGTGCGACGCCGCGGGCGATCAAGATCTGGGCGAAGTTCCACATGCCCCCAGCCCGACGGTCTACGGACCGCGCGGGGGACGGTTTGGCGGATTACCCTGAGGACCGCCACCAGGCGGCCCTCCACCTGGCGGGCCGCCTCTGGGGTGGCCGGCCGGGGGACCGCCGCCATTGCCGACATTCTGCGGTCGGCGCGAATGGTCGTGGTGGGTCGGCAAATGTCCAAGGGCCAACCCTCCGGCTCCGTCACGACCCGGCGGGCCGCCAAGAAGAGCCGCTTGCGCGTTTGCGCCGCCGGCTGCAGCCGAGCCAAGACCATTGGCGTTGGCGCCAAGGCGCTCCCCCAATTGCCCACTGGCGCCGGGGCCTTCGACCACGCCCGCCGACGCTGCGGCATAGTCGACAGCCGGTAAGGACGCGCCGATCGAGGAAACGCCCGAATCCGAGGGCGCGACAACAGAAACTGCTCCGGGGGCGTCGCGCAGGACGCGCGCCGTCGCGCCGGCGGCGACATCGCTGCTATGATCGCCGTGAAGGGCGCGCACCTCGACTAGCCCATGCGTCACGTGAACGACGTCGTTCTGCGGCGTGACAGAGACTGTGAAACTCGTGCCCTTGACTACGGCAGCGAGCAACGGCGTCTCAACGCGGAAGTGCTGTGCCTGGCGCCGATCGACCTCGAAGAAAAGTGAACCCAAGTCTTGCAGAATGCGGTTCATCGCGTCGGTAGAGTCCGCAGCGATCGTCATGCGGCTGTTCGCGGCCATGACAACGCGCTGCAACCCGTTCTCAAGCGTCGCCCGGCTACTCGCGCCCGTCGTGACGACCGCCCCCGGCGTCAACACTTCGTTAAGTCTTGCTTGCGCAGCGGCCTGACCGGGCTGGCTGACGCGCACCGCGCCGTCTAGCGCGGTCACCCGCCACGGCGCCTCTTGCGCCGAAGCCTGCTGCATCAGCCCGGCGCTGAGCGCGAAGGCGCCAGCGAGCACAAACAGAAATCGCATTCGTTCTGCCCTCTGCGTACCTCTGAAAGAAGCTGAAGTTAGAGCAGCTGCGCTAACGCTCCGATAACACCTGGCCAAATTCGTCGTTAATCGGATGTTTGCAGTGCGCCCCTCACATGAACCGGTTCGCGGACTGTGAGTACACGCTGATACATGCGCAGGGCGGCTGCAGCTTCTATGCACTGGGTTGTGCTGGCGCCCGCCAGCGCGCTGTTGCTGAGCGCGCCCGCACACGCTGAGACCCAAGAGAGCGATGCGCTGCGAGGGCGACAGGCCAACTCTGATGCCTGCGTTCAAACGCACGACGCCGGCTGTTTCCTCTTGATGGGACTCACCATCGACGGCGCGAACGCCTTCACGCATGCTGCGTTGGCTGACGCCTATGAGCCGCATCTCGGCCAAAGCGTGAACGTCTCCGACCTCGCGCTCATTGCCGAGGCGATAACCGCGCGATACCGGCAGGACGGCTACTTCTTGTCGCGCGCCATCGTACCAGAGGCCTTCAATGATGGCGGCGTGGCGCGCATCGTCGTGCTCGAAGGCCGCATCGACGACGTGAGCATCGAGGGCAACGCCGCTGAGCTGGTGCGCCCTTTCCTGGGTGGGCTGGAGCTGGAGCCGATCGCTCGTCTTGACGAGCTTGATCGCCGGTTAGCGTTGGCGAGCGATGTGCCGGGCGTAAGCGTGCGTTCCCAAATCGAGCCGAACGCTGAAGATCCCACGGCGCATCGTTTGGTCGTCACGGCCACACTAACCCGACAAACCGGCTACCTTGGCCTCGACAATCGCGGCGCGGAGGATGCCGGTCCCGTACAAGCGTACGGTCGCGCCTACGCCAACTCCGCCTTCACCGCGCGCGATCAGTTCTCTGTCGGGTTCTTCGCAACGCCGTCGGCCCCCGGCGAACTGAGTTATGGCGATGCGACCTACACCTACGTTCGCGAAGACGGCGGCCGCTGGTCGGCGCAGGCGTCGGTATCACGCACACAGGACGAGAACGCGGAGCAGCCCGGGGGCGACGCCCAATCGTTCGCGATCCGCTACGACCATCCGTTGCTGCGTCGTCGAGACCGCGGTCTGTGGCTCGGCGCCAGCTTCGAGTTGAAACACGCGGAAAGCGATTGGTTCGGCGGCGGCAACTACACCGATGAACTGCGCGTGGCCCGCTTTGCGCTGCGCGGGTTCCTGAACGAAGACGGACATGCGACCACCGTCCTGCTACGCTCTTCGGTGGGGCTGGACTTCCTCGGCGCCTCAGAACACTCGGCGTTCTCGCGCTCACGCGCCGACGCTGACGCGACGTTCGTGTCGCTTAACGTGTTTGCGTCGCATTATCGCGATGTCGGGCGCTTCGCCGGCGTCTACGGCGCCATCGCCGCGCAATGGGCGGACCGCCCTTTGCTCGTGGCCGAAGAATTCTTCGTCGGCGGCCCCGTTTTCGGACGTGCGTACGATCCTGGCGAGATCGCAGGCGATCGTGGCGTTGCGGGCCTGATTGAAGTACGCGCAGGCTTTGACCCAGAGCTCGACGCCATATCCCTTCTTCAGGGCTACGTCTTCGCCGACGTCGCCGAAGTCTGGAACTTCAGCGGCGGGGCCGACAGCGTGGCCTCTGCAGGCCTTGGCATGCGCGTAAGCTTCGACGATTGGCTTACTGCACGCATGGAAGTGGCTCGGCCGTTGACGCGTACGCCTGCTGCCGAAGGCGACAAGGATCTGCGGCAATTCTTCTCGCTGATCGCGACCTACTAAAGGTCCTGCTCCAGCGCCTGACGAGGCCTACGCCGCCGCTTCAGCGCGCGCCTTGCGCCGCGTCAACGCGACGAAGTCCTGCACCAGCCGCTCGGTTGTCGCCCCGGGCTTGAACGGCATGCCTGCGATCTCACGGATCGGTGTGATCTCGGCGGCCGAACCGGTGAGGAAGGCTTCGCTGAAGGTCGCCAGCTCGTTCGGAAAAATCGCGCGCTCGACAACCTCGATCCCCGCCTGGCGCGCGAGCGCGATCACGGTCTGGCGAGTCAGGCCGTTCAAGAAGCAATCCGGCGTCGGCGTATGAATGACTCCGTCGCGAATGAAGAAGATATTGGCGCCGGTGGCTTCGGCGATCTGGCCGCGCCAGTCGAACATCAGCGCATCGTTGAAGCCTGCGTCTTCAGCAGCATGCTTAGACAGTGTGCAGATCATGTAGAGCCCGGCAGCCTTGGCGTTCGACGGCGCCGTATCGGGCGCGGGCCGGCGCCACGGCGCGATCATCAAGCGGATGCCTTTCATCTTGTCGGCGAAGTAGTCGCCCCATTGCCACGCAGCGATCGCGGCGTGAATGGTGTTGTGCTTCGCTGAAACCCCGAGCTGCTCTGAGCCGCGCCACGCGAGCGCGCGGATGTAGCAGTCCTCCCAGCCGTTCTTGACGATCAGTTCGCGCTTGGCGCGATCGATCTCCACGGCGTCGAACGGCACGCGGAAACCCATCAGTTTGCCGGAGTGGATCAGGCGCTCGCTGTGCTCCCGGCTCTTGAAGACCACCCCGCCATACGCGCGCTCGCCCTCGAACACACAGGAGGCATAGTGCATGGCGTGCGTCAGCACATGCACCTTGGCCTCGCGATGCGGCACGAACTCCCCGTCCATCCATATCCACCCGTCGCGATCGTGGAACGGTTGCACGGCCATGGCGCTCCTCCTGATAATGTCTTTCGCCTGGCCGCAGCGGCGTCTTCCGCCGCGCGGCTGGAACGGTTATCCTATCAATCCCCCGGCGGGGAAATGGATGTCAACCAATACCGCAATCAATGACATTTTTTGCCTTCATTCGTAACTTGCGGAGCAATGCAATTGCTCAAGACGCTGGCGAGGCGCGCAGATGACTGTTTTTGACGCGCTCGATCGGCCTCCGCACCTGCTGCTGGTGGACGATGACGACCGGATTCGAGAACTGCTCAAGCGATACTTGGCACAGGCTGGCGCGCGGGTTTCCGCCGCAGCGGATGCGGCCGGTGCCCGACGTCTGCTCGATGCGATGGATTTCGACCTCCTGATCTTGGACGTGATGATGCCCGTCGAAGACGGCTTTTCGCTGGCGGAGCGCGTGCGGCGCGTTTCCAAGGTTCCGATCGTGCTCTTGACGGCGCGCGGCATGCCTGAAGATCGCATACGCGGATTGTCCATCGGTGCTGACGACTACGTCGCCAAACCCTTCGAGCCGGCGGAGCTGGCCTTGCGCATCAACGCGATCCTCCGGCGCACCGCCTCCAGTCGCGAGGCGCCGGAAGTGGTGACCTTCGGCGCCTTCAGCTTCAACACTGCGCGCGGCGAACTTCAGCGCGACGGCGCCGCCGTGCGCTTGACGGAAGCGGAAGCGACGATGCTGCGCATTCTTGCCGCGCGCCCCGGCGAGGTGATCACGCGCGAGGAGTTGGCGAAGCGTACGGGCGCGGGGCTCGAGCGTTCCGTCGACGTTCAGGTGACGCGGCTGCGCCGCAAAATGGAAACCGACCCGCGCGCGCCTGTCTTTCTCCAGACGGTTCGCGGCGTTGGTTATCGTCTGGCGGCCGATTGATGAAGACGCGCCTCTTCCGGATTCAAAGCCTGCTGCCCAAGGGACTGTATTGGCGCACGCTGCTGATCATCGTGGCGCCGGCTGCGCTGCTGCAGCTCATCATCACGCTGGTCTTCCTTGACGATCACTGGCAGGCGACATCGAAACGGATGAGCCAGGGCGTTGCAGCGGACGTCGCGCTGGTTCTGCAATTGTACGAACAAGACCCCACGGCGGAAAACCTGGCCGCGCTGAAGCAAATGGCGTACAGCCCACTGCGTCTGGAGGTCGAGCTGTTTGAAGGCGCGCCGCTGCAAGTCTCAAGGTGCCGGGCCTTCGGCTCCTCGCTTGACCGACACTTCCTGCGCGCCCTCGGGAATGACATCCGGCGCGAGATCTTCTTCGATTCCACTTGCCCTGGCTCACAAGTCATCGTCCGCGTACCGACCACCGATGGCGTAATGCAGTTCAAGGCCTATCGCGACCGGCTGCAGGCCCGTTCGGGCCCACTCTTCGTCGCCTGGATTTCCGGCGCCACCATGTTTCTGGTGATCGTTTCGATCATCTTCATTCGCAATCAAGTTCGCCCGATCGAGCTGTTGGCCGATGCGATGGAGCGGTTCGGCCGCGGCGAGGACAGCGGCGTGTTTCGCGTGCGGGGCGCGCGCGAGGTGCGCGGGGCCACGCACGCCTTCTTCGACATGCGCGAGCGCATCAAGCGCCACATTGAGCAACGCTCGCAGCTGCTCGCCGGCGTCAGCCACGATCTGCGCACGCCTCTGACGCGGCTCAAACTGCAGCTCGCCCTGATGCCTCCCTCTTCCGAGGTTGAGGACGTAAAGCGTGACTTGGCGGAGATGGAAGAGACGCTGGACGAATATCTCGCCTTCGCCAAAGGGCTCAGCGAAGAGGCGCCCGAAACTGTGGACATGGCGGCGCTCGCGCGTTCGGTCGCCGACGCCAGCGCCCGTCTCGGCGCCGACGTTGAAGTCGAGGCCGCGGGCGTGACGGAGACGCCCGGCCGCGCCCGCGCGCTCCGCCGTTGCCTCGCCAATCTGATCGACAATGCCGCCGCACACGGCGACAAGGTCCGCGTCGCCGTGCGCGGCGAAACTGAAGCGGTGACGGTGTCGGTCGACGACAACGGCCCCGGCATCCCTGAAGAGCTTTACGAGGAGGCGTTCCGGCCATTCTCGCGACTCGACGCCACCCGCTCGCGCAACCAAAAAGGCGTCGGTCTCGGCCTTGCCATTGCGCGCGACGTTGCGCGAAGCCATGGCGGCGACATTCGACTCGCGCCCAGCCCGCTTGGCGGGCTGCGCGCCATGCTGCGCTTGCCGCGCCCGGCCTAAGTCATCGTTCCACAAAGCATTTTGGCGAACGCAGAAGGCCCGCTTTCCAACTGTCAGCGCAGCCTATAAGTCTGACCAACTCGCCCTTCGGGGCGCCCTGTAATTCTTGAGCCAAGGCTTTATGGACGACGGCGATCTTCATCGATACGAGCGCGCGCGCATCTGCATCGACTTCGGCACCGCGCTATCGAAGGCCTCAATCTGCCTCGACCCGACTTTGCCACTCGAAGTCGGCGTCAAGCCCTTGCCGATCGGCGCCATCGCCCGCGCCGAGCACCCGCTGCTGACGCCGTCAGTGCTTTATGTCGACAATGGCCGGATGTATTTCGGCCCCGCCGCACTCGAACTCGCGCGGCGCGGCGTGGAAGCCAGTCGCGATCCGCTGTTGTCGTTCAAGACCGTACTGGGCGCGAGCAACGTCAACGACGCGCTGGCGATGAAGTTGCGTCCTTCGATGGACCCAACGGGAACGTTCAAGAATCGCGACGCGCTGGTTCTTTATCTTGCCTACCTCGATCGTCTCATCCGCGAGGCCATCGACCTCGCGCCGAACATTCCCAATGTCGTCGCCAATGCGCGCCGCCGCTACACAAGTCCCGTCTGGAAACCCGGCAGCGGCGCCGACAAGACCTTTGAGCTGATGTTCAACGAGGCGGCGGCGATCTCGCAGCGCCTGGGCGAACTGCTGCTGTCGCCGGAGGGCGTCTCCATCGCCCAGTGTCGTGACGCACTCGACCGTGCCGCTGTGTCGCCAGGCAACGGACTGCTCGAGACCGGCATCTTCGAACCGCACGCAGCGGCGGCGACCGCGCTTGCCTTTACCAACGCGCCCACGCGCTTTGTCATGGTGTTCGACATGGGCGCGGGGACCGTCGACATCGCCGCGTTTGAGTTCGACGAGCGTACCGAGCCCCCGGCGCTGACCGAGATCAAGGAGGCGCGTCAGTGCAGCGCGCTGGCCGGTGACGAGATCGACCGTATCCTGGTCGAACTCTACATCCGTAAGCGAGGCGGCGAGAAAAGCCGCGACGACGAAGTGCGGCTGCTCCGCACCGCCCTGCTCTCGGCGCGAGAACTCAAGCGCGAACTCTTCACAACCGGTAAGTGCGCGCTCAAGACCGGCTGGATGGCCACCACCATCCGCGCCAACGAGCTGATGGAAGACGCCAATTTTCGCACCTATCTGACCGCGCTCCGGCAGACCATCGCCGCCAGCCTCTCGCGCGTCATCGATCGGGCCGAGGCCGCGCAAGCCGATGTCATCGACATCGTGCTCGCCGGCGGCGGATCGCAATTGCCGTTCATGCTGGAACTGGTGAAGAGCGCCGGCACGCTGCGGCCGACGCGCGTCGGACTGCGGATCGGCCCGTTGTCACCGGTCAATCCGCTCTACACCGGCATCGACCCTGCCCTGAAGGATGCCTTTCCGCAGATCGCGATGTCGGTCGGCGGCGCACTGGTGGAGATGATGCCTGCGCGTTGATCAGCCGAAGCGGCGCGCCAGATCGCCCGTCGCGCCGGTGATGCCGTCGGCGATTCCGGCCAGCTTCGGGGCGATGGTCTCATCGTACTGGATCGCCGCGATCGCCACGAAGGTGAACACGACGCCAACGACGAGGGCTGCCGGTTGCTTCAAAGCGTGTTGAAGCTTCCGCTTCAACCAGTTCAAGCTGACACGCATACGCGACCTCGCTCAACTGCCCCCTCATCACAATGACAAGCAACGGTAAACGAGAGGTCACCGAAAGGTAAACGCGCGCGCGTTTGTGCAGTGCGACGCACTTCACGTCATGAGATTGGCCGACGCGGTCGAGCCAGTCATCACCAGCACCGCGTCGAAGCCGTGCACGACGCGCACCAAGTCGTCGTCAAGCTGTCGCGCACGATTGTTCGTGATCAGCGGCCGGATCGGGCGCATGTCGACAAGCGTCATCGCATCGTCGAACGCGGCGGCGGTGATCGGCGCCAGTCCCTGCTGGTATTGGCCGCCAATAGGCTGAGGGCGATACGTCAGCGCCGTCGGATCGAATTGTGCAATCGAACTCCCCGCGCCCGGCAGCACCATGAGGTGGAAGCTTTTGCCGCCGACGAGCGCCAGTAACTCCGGAACCAGGGTGCCGATGTCGAATGACATCGTGTGGCTGAGACCGCGCACCATGTGGCTTGCGCCAAATTTGTAAAACACCTTCGGCGCATCGTGCGCTTGCCAATAGCGCAGCAGGTTGCGCTTGTTGAAGTCATTGCGGCGTTGATTAGATTCGTGATTGCGGCCGGTCGCAAAAAGCCGGTTGATCTCCAACGTCTCCTCGATCGTCTCCAGAATGAGCCGCGCCTCTTCGTCGGCGCGCGGCCAAGCCGACCGCACTGCGCGCACGAGTTCGGGATCGCCCGAGAACGAGAAGATAAATTGAGGATTTCGCGTCTCGGTATGCTGCGCCCAGGCCGCGTTCGAGGCGGCTTCAAGCGCATCCAGGGCGCGCGCCGCCGCCGCCGGCTTCCGCTTCGCTTTCAAACGCGCGATCAGGCGACGATCCGCGAACACCTCATAGTCGAGCGCCCACACGGCCTGCTCGCGACCGGGGATTGCCGCGCGTGCGTCAGCGATCCACTCCGCCTCTTCGCGCATGCCGAAGAAGGCGACGTTTCGCGTGACGTCGGCGAACATCGCGCGCACGCCCTCGATCCCGTCGCGCGCCGCACGATCCAGCTCTTCCGCCATCGGGGGCGAAACCTCGACGCAGACCTTGTCGTAACCGGCTGGGCGCAGCGCGCGAACCAGCTGCGCTGCGAATTTCGGATTTTCGGCAATGCCGTGCTCCTCGCCGAGCAGGAAAGCGTGCGCCGCCGTCCCTTCGCGCACCAGGAGGTCCCAGGCCGGGCCAGTGAAGCGGCGCCCGTCATACTCAAGCCTGTACCGGTTTTGCAGCGCTCGCTCGGCAACGCGCTCGCTCGGCGATGACTGGGGCGGTGTGGCCGGAGTTTGGGAATTCTGCTGCTGCGCCGACGCGACACCGGCGCCCGCGACGCCAAAACAAATCGCGCCGAACAGCGTGCGACGATCGACCTTCATAGGCTCAGCTCCCGCTACCTGCGGGAAAGGATGCGGCCTCAAAGCCGCACGGATGCACGCGTGCTAGATCTTCACGACGAAGCGCTTACGCATCGGAGCGATCACACGCCACACACCGACAAAGCCTGGCTCGATCACGAAGCTGTCGCCGGCGGCAAACCGCGTGGGCGCGCCGCCGTCGGGTGTGAAATCGCACGCGCCTTCGAGCACGTGGCAGAACTCCCATTCGTCGTACTGCACGCGCCAGGCGCCGACATCAGCGGCCCATTCGCCGGCATAGGTTCCATCGCGCTCGTAATCGAGCCGCGTCTCGGTCATCGGCGCGCCGTCGACGCGGCGATCGGCGGCGATCGGTTTGAACTCGCCCTCGCCCTCGCCGCACACGCGATGGAGCGTCACGGCGCGACGCTTTCATCCGATTTTGGCTTCGCCTCGAAGCCCGCCCAGCGGCCGAACATCTCCTCAGCGCGGCGGAGATTCTTGTCGAGCGAAGCCATGGTCTTGGCAAAGTCGCCGGCGTCGTCGCCGCGCCAGGCCGCGCGCGCTTGGCCGATGATCACGCCCAGCCCCTGCGCGCGCGCTTGGCCGGTCATGCCGTCCGCCTCCAGCCCCGCGAGCGCCAACACCCAACGCGCGCATCGCACATGCCGCTGGTGCGCCGACGCGATCAGCGTCGGGTCGCGATCGATCCCCTGCTCCATCGCCAACACCGCGGCGCGGTGCGGCTCCATCGCTTCGAAGCGCTTCATGATCAGATCGAACAGGCGATCGCGCACCGATTGCCCCGGATCGAGCGCATCGAGATTGTCACCGACGGCGCGGTCGAACGCCTCTTCCACGCAATCAACCGCCTCCCAGAGTGAGACCGGGTAGAAATCGCTGACCGGCCGTCCGATGGCCTGCGCCAGCTTGGCCAGCGTCGCCTCGCGCCAAGGCGTATCGGCCGCCACCGAAAGAGCGGCGCGCGCCAGATCGCGGCGCAGATCGGGCGTCAAATAGGTCATACGACTAAGAACCCTGGCCGCCGTCTTCGGTCAAGGCCGCGGTGCTCGCCGATGACCTCAACGAGCGTCCTCGATCAGGCGCGCACGAAGAAAGCAACAAACAGCAACGCCGTCCCAGCGACCGTTCTGAACACACCTCGCCAGCCCCGCCGGCTTTGGCTAACATGAGCGCCGAAGGATAGCCCTATGCGCAGACTGATAGGCATGGCGATTGCGTGGTGCCTGTGCATCGCGCCCGGTTTCGCTCAAGACGGGTCGGAGGCTGCAGCAGCCGAGTTGCGCGAACGCGCCGTTCAGATGATCGCGAGCGCTGGTGCGGAAGCCTATTTTGATCCCGCCGAGCATCCTCCAGCTGTCGCGGTCCGTCACCGCGCCAGCGGCATGAGATGCCTGTTCGCCGCCGGCGGCGGCGGCGAGATCACCATCATTGCAAGCGAGAGCATAGGCATCCCGCGCGGAGATGACGTAGCGTGCGGCGAAAACACGAGGATGGGGGCAATCACCCTCTACGCGACCCGGCGCGTCCCCGAGCGGAACATGCATGAAGCGCTCGCCGATGCTGTCGCCGCGCTGGCATACATTCATCCCAACATTCGCCCGGTCAGGCCGCATGAGGTCGACTCTGTTGAGCTTGCGAATACCCCAACGCCTCCCGAGTCCAGCACCGCTGCGTTCATGATCGCAACCGACCGTGGCGAACTATACACGCGCGTGTCCATCTATGTTGCCAATGGCTGGGAGTACAAATTGCGCTTCACCGGGCTGAACGGACGTTCCAACATCATGGCTGACTTGATCTGGATTACGATGCTGAACGACTTGCCCGCGCCTCAACTCAATCCGCAGGGTCGATAGTGTTCCAGCGCTTCTTCACCGAACTGCGCGCCGCGCGCGTGCCCGTCAGCCTCAAGGAATATCTGGTGCTGGTCGAGGCGCTGGAGAAAGAGGCGATCGCGCCCAACGTCGAGCAGTTCTACTATCTCTCGCGCGCGGCGCTGGTGAAGGACGAGCGCCACCTCGATAAGTTCGACCGCGTGTTCGGGCATGTGTTCAAGGGGCTCGAAAACACCGCCGAAGCCGTCAACGCCGAGATCCCGGCCGAATGGCTGAAAGCGCTCACCGAGAAATTCCTGACCGACGAAGAGAAGGCGCAGATCGAAGCGCTCGGCGGCTGGGACAAGCTGATGGAGACGCTGAAGCAGCGGCTCGAAGAGCAGAAGGGCCGCCACGAAGGCGGCAACAAATGGATCGGCACGGGGGGCACGAGCCCCTACGGCAATTCCGGCTACAATCCCGAAGGCGTGCGCATCGGTGGCGAGGGCGGTCAGCGGCGTGCGGTGAAAGTTTGGGACAAGCGCGAATACAAGAACCTCGACGATTCTGTGGAACTTGGCGTGCGCAACATCAAGGTGGCGCTGAGACGCCTGCGCAAGTTCGCACGCACCGGCGCGCCCGACGAACTCGATCTCGACGGCACCATCGCCAAGTCAGCGCGTGAGGGCTATCTCGACATCGTGCTCAGGCCCGAACGGCGCAACGCAGTGAAGGTGCTGCTCTTCCTCGACATCGGCGGCTCGATGGACAGCCACGTGCAGCTTTGTCAGGAGCTGTTCTCCGCCGCGCGCGCCGAATTCAAGCACTTGGAGTTCTTCTACTTCCACAATTGCCTCTATGAGAGCGTGTGGAAGGACAATCGCCGCCGCCACGACGAGAAGACCGCGACCTGGGACGTGCTGCACAAGTTCCCGCACGATTATCGCGTCGTTTTCGTCGGTGACGCCACCATGAGTCCGTATGAGATCACCTATCCCGGCGGCTCGGTCGAGCATTGGAACGAGGAGCCCGGCGCGATCTGGCTGCAGCGCGTCGCGCAAATTTACGAACGCTGCGTCTGGCTCAATCCCACGCCGCGCCAGCACTGGGACCACACGCCCTCGATTCAGCTCGTGCGCGAGATCATCGGCGAAAAGCGCATGTTCCCGCTGACGATCGAGGGCTTGGACGGTGCGATGCGGGAGCTGAGCCGGTGAGACTCCGCTAAAATGACGCGAATCCCTCGTTCCAAATCAGCGGCTCGGTATCGTAGCCGAGTTCGCGCAGGCGCGCTTCGAACGCTGCGCGCTCATCGGCGCTAATACTGTCTGCGCGCGTGAGCACCCAAAGATAACGGCCGCTCGGTTCGCCGACGATCGACCAGGAATAATCCTCGGCGCGGTCGATCACCCAGTAATCGCCCCAGAACGGGCCGAAGAAACTGACCTTGAGCTTACCAAGCGCGTCATCGACCCGGCGGGCGCGGCCGACAGCATCACGCGTCTCGCCGTCGGCGCGAATGCAGGTGTTGCGCACCGAAATCAGCCCATCGTCCCGCAGCGCGTATTCCGCCGTCGCCCGCACACAATCGCGCTCAAAGCTGTTCGGCAGGCGCGCCGCCTCGTGCCACAAGCCAAGATAGCGCGCGGTCTCGACCGGCTGTGCAGCCAAAGACGCCGTCGGCTCCCGGTTCACCGGCTGGGTTGCGCAGCCGGACACGACCATGAGGCCTAAGGCGGGGATCAATGCGCGCATCCTGTCTCTACGCGCGGCGGCGCCTGTTGGATGCTTGTGTGCGTGCACTCGCTTGCACCGACCCCGAAGCTGCGAGAAAGTGCGGGCGTGGGAAGTACGATGAATCGCCGCGCCTTGCTTTCGGCGGCCGGATGCAGCGTGCTGACGGCTTCCGCTACGCCCGTCGCCTGGGCGCAACCCAGCGGCCGCTTCGCAGCGGCTGCGGCCTACAGCGCCGAGCACGGCGGCGCTGGCTTTATGGTGGTGCGCCATGGCATCGTCCTGGCGGAGTTCTACACCGACGGCCGGGCAGAAACGCGCCGCCCGGTCGGCGAAGGCGCGCGCATCTTTGCCTCGCTGCTTGCCGCCACCATGGCCGACAACGGACTGGTGAGCCTCGACGAACCCGTCGCCATGACGCTTGGCGAGTGGGGGCTTCACCCGGTCAAGAGCACCATCACCATCCGCGCCCTGCTCAACGGCACCAGCGGCCTCTCGTTCGGGCGCAATCGCGAACGGACGTTCGCAGCGGCGGCCATGCTTGAGCCCGAGCACGCGCCCGGCGTGCGTTTTATCCCCGACGCCGCATCGTACGTCTTGTTCGCGGAGATTGCGCGGCGGCGCTTGGTGTCGCGCGGACGCGGCGACGATCCGGCGCGATACCTCACAGCACAGACCTTACAGACGATCGGCTGCGTGCCGATCGGCTGGGCGCGTACGCCTGACGGTGCGGCGCGGTTTGACGACGGCGTCCAGGTCACGCTGCGCGGCTGGGCGCAAGCCGGCGAGCTGATCCGGCGCGAAGGCGTTTGGCGCGCGCAACAGCTCGCAGACCCGGACGTGTTGCGCGAAGCGCTGCGCGGCTCGTTCGCTGAAGCGCGGGCGGGCATGGGGTTCTGGCTGGCAGCCATCGCCCGCTCGCGCGAGGTCCCGGGGGTTGAAAGCGACCTTTGGCGCGCCCGCTCGCCCGCGCCGCCGACCCTGGCGATGGCTGCAGGATCGGATGGACAGCGGCTCTACATCTCCCCCACCGAAGGCTTTGTCGCGGTTCGGCAAACCCGCCCCGGTGCGCGCGCCGGCGATTGGTCCGACGCCGACTTCCTGACGCTGCTGTATCGCGACCTGTGAGTTATTTGGACTGACGGATCAGCAACCCGGTCACGAGGCCGACCAAGCCGCCGCCAGCCGCGCCCGTGATGCTGTCCGCCAGGATCGCCGATAATTGCGCGTCGTCGGGCGCAAGGTTGGCCCAGTTCGCGACAACACCGCCCGCGGCCGGGAACATCTGTGCCGCATAGGCCGCGCCGATGCCTGCAATCGCACCGATCAGCGTGCGCCCGACCACACCGCCGCCGCCTCGCGTGATCATTCCGGTAATGTTTCCTCCAAGCGCGCCACCTAACGCTTGCGCAATGAAGGGCGTGATTGCCGCTATTTCCATGTTCGATCTCCTCCCGCCGCGCTGGTTCTTCGCTTTTTCGGCTGCCGGGGAGAGGCTGCCGAATGGGCTGCCGCGCCAGCCCTGGAGCTTGCTAACACGTTTCCCGCCTGCAACGCCGAAGTGAAATCTCCATTATGCACATGCGCCAAGCGCATTCGATTATGGTTTGCGCTCCGTCAGCCTGCTAGTAAAGTGGCTGATCTTCAGGTTCCCCGGCCGTGATTGATGTTCGCATAATTTGCACGTTCGACACGCTCCATTGGGCGACAGACTCGCTTGGGCGTTTCCTCGAGGCTGAACAACATCGTGTGCGTGTCTGCTACGGGCGCCAATCGCTCGAAGAACTCGATGACGCCAAGACTGCGCGTGAAGCCGTGATCGTCGTGTGGTCTCAGGACGCAGTGTTCTCGCAATACATGTTGGACTGGGCGCGCAGCATCAGTCCCATACGCCTGGTTGAAATAGCAACGACTCCGCGCCATCCGCGTATTGAACGAATGGCCCCGGTGCTTGACTTCACCACTTGGCGTGGCGATCGCCCCAGCGATAGCCGTCACGTGTGGCGTGCGCTTTTGCAGCGACTGGAGGCCGTCGAGTACGACACCGCGCCCCCTAAGCCACCCCCGATGGGGGCGTCGATTGTATTGTCCGTGGCCAGCGCGCTCGCTGTCGTAGCTGCCGGCGCGCATCGCGTGGCGGACGACGGGGCGCCGATGGTGGCGGAGACCATAGAAGTCACGGCGCCGGTTGTTGTCACTGACAGCAGCGTGATCACGCCTGTCCAAAGCACAGTCGCCTTGGGCGGCGCGGTGGATGTGATGGAACCGGCCTCATTCGAGGACCTCGAGGTCATTGCGCCGATCCAGGCGGCGCGAACCCCCTTGCTTCAAGTCACATCGCCTGACCTTGTCGAGCTTGAGCCTTATGCGCAGCCAGAGCTGCCTTCACGCAACTTGCTTACCTTCATCGGCGATCTGAATCCGCTTCGCGGTCAGGGCAACGACGAAGACGCCTAACCGCCGGTGCTGCCGACGCGTCGGCCTCGATACCAGTGCATGATGGCCCACCCGTGCGACTCGTGGCGCACGCGCGTGAGCGCTTCGAGCGGCGACATCCAAAGCAGCGCATGATCCGGCTCGGTCGGCTGGCTGTCGTCAGCAGACAGTTCGACCTCATAGAACGTCGATAGCGAATTACGCGGTTCACCCTTGTTGACCCAAAACTGCCCCGCGCGGCCGAGTACGCGCGTCGGCCACACGGTGAGCCCAGTCTCCTCTTGGAATTCGCGCATCAGAGCGCCCGCCTCGTCCTCGTCGGCTTCGACGCCGCCGCCGGGAAGATCGTACTCATAGGGCGCCTTCCTGCCGATCTGCACAATCGCGATCTGGGTTTCGCCGCGGGCGCAGAGCCCATAGGCGGTGGTGCGTTCGATATAGGTGAGGCCAGGCTGGGTCTGTCCGAACTGGAGCGCAAAGCGGGTCATATCCACGATCATATAAGTGGAATGACCGCCACTGGCGATGGCTTGAATCTAACCTGCCCGCCTGGCCTAGAATGCCCGATATGGAACTCAATCGACTCAATCCGGTGACGTTGATCGCCGGCGCGGTTTCGCGGTTCGGGGCCGGGGCGGCGCGCCAGCTCGCCAGCCGCTCGCAGGGCGGTCTGCTGCTTGCCGACGCGGATGAACAAGCCCTGCTCACGCTTGCGGACGAACTCGAGGCGCAGAAGGTCGCGCCTGAACGCGTCTCGACACTGGCGTTCGACGCCTCCGATCCCACGCGCTGGGCAAAGGCCAGCGCCTTCATCGCCGAGCAATATGGGCGGCTGGACTGGGCGGTCATCAACGCGCCGCGGGCGCCGCTTCCAGAGCTGGTCGATTTCCGGCCTTCAGACCGTGTCGATTTCGCCGCGCTGGCGCTGTCTCTCCGGAAACTGACGGCGCTCATGCGTAAGAACACGCAAGGCGGGGCGATCGCGATCGGAGTGGACGCGCAAGCGCTCGCCGTTGCAGACGAACGCGGGCATGCTGCGGAGATGCTCGAAATCGTCGCCGCCACTGGCCGCGACAGCAACGTTCGGGTGAATCTCATTGTCCTTGGGGGCGCCCAGGACGCGCCTTGGGCGGAAGCGCCGCTTTTGCCGGACCTCCAGCAGAGTGCGCGCGGTGCGCTCAAGGAAGCGCTCGACGAGCTGATGCAGAGCGACGGCAAGACCGCCCGCTGCGCTAGCAACACACCGCTGGCGCGCGTGCTCGCGATACTGCTGACGGATGAGCCGGCCATCAATGGCGCCACCATCGCCATGGACGCCGAACAACCCATGTGATCGGATCGGCGCGCAAGATTCGAGGAGCGCGCCATGGACTCGCTGATACGCAGCCTGTTGGGATTTGACCGCCTGATCGGGCCTACGCTGGTGAAAATCGTCTATTACCTGGGCGCCGGCATCATCGTCATTGTAATCGGCATCTCGTTGCTGACCGCCGTGATGTCCTTCGCCGCGGGAAACTTCGGTCTCGGCCTCGTTCAGTTCCTCGCCGCGCCGGTCGTGGCTGCGGTCGTGTTCGTCTACTGGCGCTTTATCTGCGAACTCTTCATGCTGGCGTTTCTCGCCTATCAGCGGCTGGGCGAGATCCGCGATACGCTTCGCACGGCGACCGGCGCGCCCGACCCGAACCATCCGGCGTTCTAGTCAGCAAAGCGCGCGATGATCTCCGGCGGAACGCGGCGAATGCGCCGCGTCGCGGCGTCGAGCAGGCACCAGGTGGACTTGATCTGCGCCGCCGGTTTTTCGGCGCCGAGCTTGTAGACGTCGACAAACCGCGTCCACGTCGCGCCTTGCGCCACGGAGTCGACGCGGGTGCGCACTTCCAACTCGTCGCCGAGTTCAAGCGCGGCGCGATAGTCCACTTCGTGACGCACCACGACCCAGACAAATCCGGCCGTCATCTCCGGCGTCGCGCGCGAGCGCCAGTGAGCGGTCGCGATATCCTGGGCGTAACGCAGATAGACGATGTTGTTGACGTGGCCGAGTTCGTCGATGTCGGCGGCATCGACGGGGAAACGCTGCGTGAACGTGGCGGACATGCCGGCAAACTTAGCGCGAAACGGCGCGCGGCTCCGCAGCGGCGAATTGATCCAGCGCCGCCAGCGCTTGCTCGAGCGCCACGGAGACCGCGCTGCGGTCTGCCCCCGCACACTCCGCCGCTTCGCACGCGTAGGCCAGGGCGTGCAGGCCGATGCCGCGCGCGGACCCCTTCATGGTGTGCACGGCGGCGCGCCAGTCGTCCCCCTCGCAGGCCTGCGCCCACGCCGCAGTCTGTTGGCGGAAAAGCGCGATGACCTCGTGCTGCAGCGCGCGGTCTCCCGCGGTCATCGTCTCGAAATGGGCGCGGTCAAAAACCTGCATAATCGCCATTGTTGCGCGCGGTGCTTAAGGCGGGGTTGCGATGGCCGGCGCGCCGAACAGCATCCCATGCGCCAACATGACCGCCAGCGAGCCGGCCGCGCCAACGAGCCCCCGCCAGCCGATTTCGCTCAGCACCAAAGTGTTCCGTCCCTGGGCGATGGCGGCGAATGGCGCGTTGGAGGTAACGTCTTCGAACCGCGCCCATGCCTCGGGGTCGCGCGCCTTGCCCTTGCGGTCGATCGAGCGCGCGCCGAGGACCACCATGAAGCCGAGCGCGCCGAACAGCATCAGGGCGAACCGTTCGCCGTTGACGAGGAGATGCGCCAGCGCCCAGAGCGCCAAGCCCCAAAGGAACGGATGGCGGGTAATGCGCAGCACGCCCCGCGCCGGCGTCTCCTGCGCGAGCGCACGGCTTTCGAAGCCGGCAAAGGTCGGCCCCGGCGTGAGCACGCCGGCGATCGCGAGCGCAACGCCAAACCAAGCCAAGACGACGGCGGGCCAGTGCAACCAATCCGGGGGCGCCCAAAGCATCTCGTTCAAAGGATCGAACGGATCGCCGCGCATCAGGTTGTAGCCGTGGATCATCCAGATCAACAGCGCCAGCGAGGCGAGCGAAAACAGCGCCCGGTACGGGCCCTCGCCGATCAAGCCGACCAATCGGGTTCGCAAGCCGGTCGCCGACAAACCGACGTGGATCAGCACAAATCCGCTCAGCGCCAAGGTGAATGCGCTCATCGACGCCGCTCCAACGTTTTGGTTGAGCCCATGTCGCAGCTGCAAGAGACGATGGTGGGTGTAACAGGATTCGAACCTGTGACCCGCTGATTAAGAGTCAGCTGCTCTACCAACTGAGCTATACACCCGCAGAATCGAAGCTTGCAGATAAGGGACTTGGCCGCCGCCGTCCAGTCTAGCGTTCGAGCGCCAAGGCGCGCGTGCGACGTCCTAGAAGCGGAAGCGCACTGCGGCGTTGACGCTGTGGCGCTCGATCTGGTCGCCGAGTTCGCCCTCATAGCTCAGCGAGAGGGTCGAGTAGCCGTTGGTGGCGTCGAGCCCCAGGCCGACCAGCGCGCCGCCTTCGCCCAAGGGCTCGTCCGTCAGCGTGAAGTCATTGCCAGCGGCGGCGAAGCGGAACGTGCGTTCTGCGCCCTCGTCGATGGCGTTGGCGCGGTAGCCGGCATAGAGTCGCGGCGCCCAGAAGCCGTTCGCGCCCAATCTGCGGCGCGCGCTGATCTCGACGCCGGCGTCGGCCCACAAGCGTTGCGATGTGGCCGCGTCGGCTTCCAGGTCGAAGGCCTCGCCGCCACCGGATTCCTCGTAGCCCTCTTCATTCAGGTAGACGTAGGTGAGCGCCACCTGCGGCGTCACGATGAACCAATCCGCCATCGCCAACGGCGCCGATGCGCGCACTGCGCCATGGCCTTCGTACGCCCACCATTCGGCTTCGGTGTCGGCGGCGAAGCCCGAGCCGATCTCAATGAAGCGGCGCGAGCGCATTTTGCCCACGCCAACACCGGCGACGAAGTCGAGGTCGATCGGCCCCATGGCCGCGCCGAGATAGGCGTTGCCCTGGGTGAGCCAGGTCGACAATTCGCCTTCCGGTCGCCCCGGCTCATCTGCCTCGGACGTGAGGAACGATGCGCCCAAGCCGAACAGAGCGCCATTGCTCAAGGGCCCGTCAATGCCCACAGCGAGTCCGAAGCCTTGACCGCGGAACGCCTGGCCGTTGACGCTTTCGGGCGTGCGCTCAAGCCCGTATCCGATCTCCTGCGCCCAGACCGAAACCTCGTCGAGATCGTGCAAGCGCGTATGCGCAAGGCGGTTGCTGGCCGCACTTTGCGATTGCTGGATCGCGGTCGCCGCAAGTTCCGTCGCCGCCGACGCATAACTCGGCATCAGATCTCCATACGCATCCATGAACGTCGATGCGTTCGCCAAGGATGCAAACGCCGCAGCAGCGTCGTCGTTGAGGCGCAGCGCGGCGAGAATGTTATCGAACGCCGCCGCCTGGTTGGAGGTCAGACCAAGAGCAGCGGCAGAGCGCAGCAGATACGCCGCCTCAAGCGAATTGGGATCGCCGCTCACGGCATTGATGCGGAGTTCGTACAGATACGATGTGCCCGGCAGCACCGTGTTCAAGAATTGCTCTTCGCCAATGAGGCCGCCCGCGGCGGTGAGGAAAACGTGCGAGCCTGAGACGGGAAGGCCCGCCGGCACCGCCACGTCGATCTGCGCGCCCGCCGCAAACGTGATCGCTCCCGAGGCGTTGATGAATGTCGACTGAGCGGGATTGGCCGCAAGCGTGATGCCTAGCAGGCCGCTCGCGCCGAACGTGGCCGAGGTCAGGTTGATGGCGCCGCCAAGGTGGTTGAAATCGCCGTTCTGGACGTTGAGCACAAGTTGGCCGTCGGCGTCGTTCAACCGGCCGGTGAAGTCTGCGCCGTTGTTGATCGTGAACACGTCCGCGCCGGCGCCAAACGATACGTCGCCATTGACCACGCCAGCAAGCAGATTGAACGCATCGGCGCCCGAGCCGAAACGAACATCGCCCTCGATCTGCACGATCGGGCGCGAGGCGCTGTCGTTGTCGGTCGTGTCGTCGTCATTGAACGGTGTATCCGCAATTTGATTCAGCGTCACGCCGATGGTGGATGCGGAAACGTCGATGGCCACGGCGTCGCCGCTCGGCGCAGGCGGCAACACGTCGTCGGACGGATCGGCGTCCGTCGGGATCAGCTGCGCCAAGATGGTGCCGGAGTTCGTTATTGTCGCCAGCGTATTCGACGCGTCGCGAATGACCACCGCATCGCCGATTTCGCCGAATTGCTGGGCGCGAATGACGCCGGAATTGCTGACGGCCGGCACGCTGGCGCCAGCGCGAATGTCGAGCGCGGTTGCGGTTTGCGACAGATCCGACACCGACACGGCGCTCAATTCCCGGCGGACGCGCACCTCGGATACGCTTGCGGCGTTGCCGATGACGACGCCGAAGGCGTCACCGTCGAAGGCTGTTGCGCGCACCGTGTTATCCACGGCAACGCCATTGGCGATCGTTACGGTCCTGCCGGCGTTGCCTTGAATCTGAATCGCCGTCGCGTCGAAGCCGTTGTATTGGCCGGAGCTTGTCATCACCCCGCGGATGTGGACGCCGAACCCGCGCGAGCCCGGACCGATTACCAGGTTTGCGGACGGATCCGCTTGAATGAGCATCGCCGGACTCGATCCGCTGACCGTGATGGCCGCGGTGGCGTCATCGTCTGTGTCCCCAGCCGCTTCGGTCACGCCATCGGCATCGTCATCGGTGTCGTCCTCGACCCCAATGCCTTCCACGGTGACGCCATTGGCGACGCTGAAGTGTACGCCAATCGCAGGGCCGCCCTGCAAGAGATCGTCGGGATCCAAACCGGTGGTGGACGGGCTCAGGCTCGCCAAGCTGTAGCCGGAGACGTTCCACGAGCCATTGACGTTGAGAGACCCTGAAATAGGCGCATTCACCAGCACGCCGGCGCTATTCAATCCGCGCACTGTAACGGCGCCGGCGATCCGGACGTCGCCGTTGACGCCCGCGGCCGCGCCCCCATTGATCGCGACCGCCGCTGAGCCGTCGCCGACAATGTTGATCGTGCCCCGACTCGTCAGGTCGCCGACCAACAATCCATCCAGACGAATACCGGTCGAGCTGTTGCCTTCGATGCTGATGCTTCCCGTGTTCAAGATGTCGCCTGTGAACGTCCCGCTGTTCAGCAAGATGCCATGGCGGTCTGAGCCCTGCGCCCACGGGCCATCGGGATTGCCGTCATTGTCGGAGTCAGCGCGCACGTAGGACTCGAGCAAGCTAATCGAGCCGCTGTTGGTGATGTTGCCGGTGTTGCCCCCGAGCAAACGAATGCCGCGCGTTCCGTTTGCGTCGTTCGAGGCCAGCGTTCCGGCGTTGCTCACGTCGTTGTTTGAATCGACGGTGATCGCGGACTGATTGGTCGTCACTGTAATCGAGCCGCCGGACGCAACGGTGATATCGCCGGGCGTAACATTGCCCGGAGGCTCGGGCTGCGACGTGGTCACAGGGGTTGTCGTCGCGGTGCTGATGGTTCGGTCGGCGGCGTCCGCGTCCTTGGCCCCCGCGCCCGCCAGCACTGCCGCAAGACCGACGAGGTGAATCGTGTTGATCCGCATACCGCTCGTTCCCCTCTACTCGCGCCCTGCGCGTCCCCGCGCCAAGGCGCATGGAAGCGCGGCCGGTCAACGCGCACTGCGTCCGTTCACCGAGTTGGATGCCGATTTTACAGGGGCTTGTCCATAGCGCGCGGCATGCGCCTGGGGACGATACAGCCCCAACCCGAAGCGGACGTCTTCGCGGTCTTGGGGAACCCTAGCGCAGGGCGCGAATCTCGGTTGGAACGCTTTCTGGGCTTGGAACCTGAACAGCGTGCCTCTGGATGTAGTCCGCGACGCTCTCGACGGGGATCGCGGGGGAGAAATAGTAGCCCTGTAGCTCGCTGACCCCCACCAGACGCATCACCGCCGCTTCAGTTTGGGTTTCCACACCCTCCGCCACGATATCCATGCCGAGGCCCCGGCCCAGGGTGACCACCGACTGGATGATGGTCAGCGCCCGCTTGCGCTCATGGATGCCGGTGACGAAGCCGCGGTCAATCTTGAGCTTGTCGAAGCGGAAGTCGCTCAGATAGCGCAGCGACGAATAGCCGGTGCCGAAATCGTCGAGCGCAATCTTGAAGCCGAGGGCGCGGATCGCGTCGAGCACGTGGCGATTTCGCTCGCTGGATTCGAGCAGCACACCTTCGGTGACCTCAAGCACTATTCTCTTTGGATCAACCGCGTGCTTCGTCAGCAGCGTCGCCAGAAGTTCGACGAGGTCGACATGGCGGAACTGCACCGGCGAGAGGTTGATCGACACCTCCAGCTCAGGCCAGCGGCAGCTGTCGGCAAAAGCGCGCTCCAGCACAAACTGCCCGAGCGCCGGCATCAGCCCGGCCTCCTCCGCGATCGGGACAAACAAGGCGGGAGAAATGTCGCCTTTGGTCGGGTGCTTCCAGCGCAACAGCGCTTCCAGCCCGGTGACCTTGCCCGCGCCGCACGACACCACCGGCTGGTAGTGCAGAGCGAGCGCGCCTTGTTTCAACGCTGTTTGCAGGTCGAGTTCGATTTCGCGCCGTCGTTCCACAGCCGCGGCCCTGCGCGCCGAAAACACCATGGCGCGATCGCGTCCGGCGTTTTTCGCTTCGTACAGCGCGATGTCGGCGTGACGCATCAGCTCCTCTGGCGTCGCGCCATGGTCGGGTGCCGCCGCGATGCCCAGGGACGCGGTCATACGGACGTGCTGCCCGTAGAGGTCGAAACTCTCTTCAAACGCAGCGCGCACGCGATCCGCGAGCTCATCGCTCGCGCCCGGCGCAGACGAGCAGCGAAGGATCGCGAACTCATCGCCGCCGAAGCGGGCGAGCAGGTCGGTGGGCCCGACGACACCGCGCAGACGCTCAGCGACCAACACGATGAGGTTGTCGCCGGCGGCGTGCCCAAGCGTATCATTGACGTCCTTGAACCGGTCGACATCGACATAAGCGACGATGACACGGGCGTTGTTCCGCGTCTGCACGAGCTCATCGAGCGCCTCTTGCAGCGAGCGGGTAAAGTGCGTGCGGTTTGGAAGACCCGACAGGGCGTCGTGAAGCGCTTCATGCCGTGACAGCGCCTCGCGCTGTGCGAGTTCTTCCGACGCTCGCTTCAGCCGGCGGATCATCATCCAGGTCAGCACGCCCGCGCCCATCACCCCGAGTGCAACCAGCGGCAGGATGAACAACAAGAGGGCCTTTCCGGGCCGCCGTGGCGTCCAGGTCAAATAGCCATTGGCGACGCCGTTGTCGGCAAAGAACGGTTGCGCGACGCTGCCTTCGGCAATGTCGGATGTCGGCGACATGCGCAGGTCAGGCATCAGCAGCGTGCGGCCGACCGAGGCCATGAAGTCCTCATCCATGCGCACGATCGACACCATCAGATGGGGAGCGCCCTCCAGCACACTGGCGTCCACGCTTGGAACGATCGCCATCGCGCTCACCACGGCGGGCTGGCCATCGACAACGAAAATGTGGCCCGACCAGCTCGCGTTGCTGGCGCCGAGAAGGAATGAATAGCGCTGCTGGTCGGCGGTAAAGGCGGCATCACGCAGGCGCAGGCTAGGATCTTGAAAGCCGCGAGCGGCCATCACGACGTGTTCGAGGACCGCCGCGCGGCGCGCATAGGCTTGAACGGGTTCATCGTTCAATTCGCCGCCGATATTGGCGTAGATCGGCGTATTGGACCCGTCGAGCAAGTATATCTCGTCGTGCCCGTAGGTTTCGTAGAAATAGACGC
This sequence comes from Hyphomonadaceae bacterium, assembly GCA_019753175.1. GTDB lineage: Bacteria > Pseudomonadota > Alphaproteobacteria > Caulobacterales > Aquidulcibacteraceae > Vitreimonas. The sequence continues at coordinate 30,753 of JAIELK010000016.1, read as the reverse complement.
CGATATTGGTCTCGATCCAATCCAGATCGAGCGGCCGCATCTGGGCATTGACGACTGCGTCGTCCCACCAGGCGATCGCTTTCTCTTCGTTGAGAACGCGGCTTACAGCCTGGTCGAGTGCATTCTCGATCAACTGACGCTCGCGCTGAACTGCGTCCCGGTTTGCCGAGAGGCCGGCATACGCGACGACCCAAAGTAGAATAAGCCCGAACAACGTCAGCACCCCGCTGATGCTGAGCGTCAGCCGGCGCAAATCATGGTTGTATTGGCCTTGCCCACCCAAGGTGATCGACATGGTTGCGACACAGTAAAAACAACGGGTTTTACGCCCTACTACGTGTCTAAATACGCGAATTTTCCCAAGATAATGTTACGCGCAGTCAATCAAATCAACGCCGACTTTATCTCATCAACAACCTTTACTTCAGTTTACCATAGTTTATCGCCTGCTCGTTAACCATCTTTGTTAATCATGGTAAACGTTATTTTACTCTTGAACATTCACTGTTTACACGTTATTAGGGAATTACTTGATTGGCCCACGCGCGGTTGGATGGCGGCGGTGCGCTGGGCTCAACTTAAACGTTTGCGGTGAGAGGGGCTACCCATGGGCGGGTACGTCATGAAGACGCGCGCTGACAGTCCAGAGCTAAAGCGCGCTGCGGTCGCGATCGAACAGTCGGCGTGGAACGCGCTCGGCTACCTTAACTTCACCCGTGCGCATTACCTGCACTACGACGAGCTCCAGGAGCGCTTCGCCGAGTTCCAAATCTGTTTGGTCGACGAGACGACGGGCTATCCTGTCGCGGTGGGCTGCGCGGTCCCATTCTACTGCGACGACCCCTCTCGGCTCCCGGCGGAAGGGTGGGACTGGATTGTTGAGTCAGCGGGAAGATCGGAAGTTGCGCCCAACATGCTGGGCGGGTTGGGCATTTCGGTTCCGCATGTCCACCGTTCCAAGGGTCTGGCGCGTCTGGTCATCAAGGCGATGCGCGACCTTGCGGCCGAGTGTGGGTTCCGCGGCGTCGTGATCCCGGTGCGGCCGACCGCCAAAGCAAAGCATCCTCACGTCGCTATGTCCGATTATGTCGGCTGGAAAGACGATGGCGGCCGCCCGTACGACCCGTGGATTCGCAGTCACCTCGCCTGCGGCGGCCGGATCGTCGGCGAGGCATCGCGCTCGATGGTGGTGGAAGAGCCGATCGCCTTCTGGGAAGCGTGGACCGGCAAAACGTTCGAGGTGAGCGGCGCCTACGCCATCGACGGCGGGCTGGCGCCGGTTAACGTTGACGTCGATCGCGGTGTCGGACGCTACGTCGAGCCAAATGTATGGTTTGCGTACGAGGCGGCGGCCTGAATCAGACTGCGGCGCGCAACATGCGCGGCTCGTAAGTCGGCAGCTCCGTCGCCGCGCCGAAATAATAGCCCTGCGCCAGCCCGCACTGCATGGCGAGCAGACAATCGGCGGTGGCTTTGTCCTCCACGCCCTCGGCGGTGACCTTGAGGCCCAGCGCCTTTCCGAGTCCGACCAGCGCGCCCACGATGGTCGCGGATTCGCGATCGCCTTCCAACGTAGCGATGAACGAGCGGTCGATTTTGATTTTGTCAATTGGCAACTCGCGCAAAAGGACGAGCGAGGAATACCCCGTGCCGAAGTCGTCCATGGCGATCTGCACGCCCTGGTTCTTGAGCGAAAGCAGCGAAGCCTTGGCCCGCGCCACGTCGCCGATCATCGCGCTCTCGGTGACTTCGATCTCAAGCCTGCGCGCCGGAAACCCGGTTTCCCGCAGCGTTCTCAACACCTTCTCCGGAAACCACTGATCGCGGATCTGGCTGGGCGAGATATTGACCGCCAGCACAAAGTCGCCGGCGACCGACAGCGCCGTGCGACAGGCTCGCGCAAACAGCGTCCAGAACATCGAGTCAACCAGGCCCGCCTCCTCCGCCACGGGGATGAAAGCGGTTGGCGACACCATCCCGCCGCCGGCGCGAGGCCAACGCGCGAGCACTTCAAACCCTTCGAGCGCGCCCGTGTCCAACCGCACGATCGGCTGAAAGAACGGCAGAATCTCTCCATTCGGGATGGCGACGCGCAGCTCGGTCTCGATCGCCGCCTTGGACTTCAACTCCTCATCGATTGCGGAGTCGAAGAATTTGAACGCGCCGCGCTCGTCCTTCGCGCGCAGCATTGCTGCGTCGCCGCGCTGGAGCAGAAGTGCGGCGTTTACACCGTCCGAAGGGCACATGGCGATGCCGATGGAGGCGCCGACCGCCAGTTTCAGTCCGTTGACGAGAATGGGTGCACCGAGCTCCTGCAGGATGCGGCGCGCCGCGACGGCCGCGGCTTCGCGCTCGTCGCACTCGAGCAGGATGGCGAACTCATCGCCGCCCAGTCGCGCCGCAAGGCTGTCGTCGCGTAGGCAGCTCTGCAGGCGCGCCGCGATCACCCGCAACAACTCGTCGCCGATCGCGTGGCCATGCACATCGTTGATCGGCTTGAAACGATCCAGATCGACGAACATCAGCGCGAACGCGGTCTCATCGCCCTTGGTCGTCGCCAGCCGGCGCTCAAGTTCCTCGAGAAAGTGCCGGCGGTTGGAAAGGCCGGTGAGAGGATCGTGGCGCGCCAGCGTCTGCGCCAAGGCTTCAGCCGCCTCGCGCTCGGTGATCTCCGCCGACAAGGTCTGATTGGCGGCGACGAGGTCTTGCGTGCGCTCTTGCACCGTCCGCTCAAGGTCGTTGCGGATGGTGTCGAGCTCCAGCACCGCCATGCGGCGATCGAGTTGCGCCCTCACCCGTGCGTTCAGGATCCTCAGGTCAATCGGTTTGGTGATGTAGTCGTTGGCGCCTGCCTCCAGGGCGCGAGACACCACATCGCCGTCATCGAGAGCGGTGACCACGATGACGGGAACATGCTCGGCGTCAAAGCGACTGCGAATCCCAACCAGCGCCTCGAGCCCCGAGCGATCGGGCATCATCCAGTCGAGCAGCACCAGCTCAATGCCGAGTTCGACGATCGCCTCTTCGATGCCCACCGCGCCGTCGCGCAATACGACTTCATAGCCGCGCCGCTCCAGGCGCCGGCCCAGCATGTCCCGGTTCTGCGCCTGGTCGTCGACCAGCAATATGCGCCCAAGGCGCACTGATGCTGTTCCGCCCTCTTCGCTCTGCGCCGAGGACATTCGCCCCCCTGCCACCTGCCACGTTTGACGCGGCAGACTACAACGTTGAAGTTGAGTACGCGCTAACGCCGCTTGGCGTGCGCGCGAAATTGTGTTGCTGGTGCGTTAACGCTTACGCGGCGTAGCGCTCGATCAGCGCCACAAGCCCTGCGAAGTCCACGGGCTTGGTCGCGAAGTCGTCGCAACCCGCCTCCATGCACTCGCGCCGCGCGCTTTCCATCGCGTGCGCGGTGAGCGCCACGATCTTAACGCTCTGCGTGTTTGGCGTGCTGCGCAAGACGCGTGTCGCTTCGATGCCCGACATGACCGGCATCGAGATATCCATCAAAATGAGATTTGGCACGCGCGCCTTGGCCTTCTCCACCGCCTCCGCGCCGTTTTCAGCCACTTCAACCTCGTAGCCGCGGCGCTCGAGCCGGCGCGTCAGCATATCCCGATTGTCGGGATGGTCCTCTGCAATGAGGATGCGCATGCGTGGTCCCTCCTCACCTACGCTCGCAGGAGGTGGTGAAGATTGAGCTAAGCGAGAGATGTCAGCGTGACCGACTGGTGGCTCAGGACGATAGCGGCGTTAACGAAAAAACACCCGACCGAGATGGCAAACAACCAGGGAAACTTGGACGCGGCTCGCTCTCGTCTGGCCAAGACTTCGAAGACGGCACCAATGGCCACTAGGATCGCAGAGGCAAGCAAGATCCACAGCTCGTAAGCGTGCGCCAATCCGTGGATAGCGCCGGCCGCGTCCGCAAACTGCACGACGCTGGCCGCCGCTCCGGACAGCGCCACCGCCGCCAGCGCCAGGATCGGCAGCCCGCAGCAGATCATGTGGATGGCCACGACCACAGCGTGTGTCAGGTGCGCCCGGTGGCCAGCATGAGTTGAGACGCGAAGCATGTTATACTATAACAGCGCTGCGAGGCGAATTGCAAACGGTCTACCGGCTGCCTCAAAGTTCATCGAAATTTTAAGAAGCTCCGCTTGTTAAGCAGCCCGCGTGGGCGCAAATACGCAGTACTGCTTGAGGGAATTGCCAATCATGGTCGCCATCCTTGTCGCCATTCGGGACTTCCTGATCGCCGCCGCTCTCGCCTGGGTCGGGATTTCGATCGAACAGCGCCCAGCTGGCCCCGACGGCTGTTCCGGCGAAGCCTGCCAAACCAACGCGGCTGAACGCTGAGCCTGCGGTCGCGCGCGCCGATTGCGCCCCCTTGAAAAGGTCTAACTTTGTGCGTTTCGGTAGCGGCGGCGTTCGCATCTGGCGCGCTGTGGGGTGATGCATGTCGAGCGGAAAGAACGCGTTCTGGCGCGAGCCCGGGGCTCTGATGTGGGTCATCGGCGTGGCGGTAGGCGTGCTCTGGCTGATCGGCGCATCCGCGGCGGCGCTGGTTCTGCTCGGTCCCAGCGGCTTCTCACACGCGACCGCACTGGAACTTGGCGCGACGCTGGCGGCGATCGTGTTGCCCTCGATGATGGCGGTGTTTTCGGGGCTTGCTGCACGTGACAGCGCCTCGGCGCGCGCCGAGGCGCGGCGACTGGCCGATGCCGCCGACCGCCTGCTGAACCCCGAGCGCGCAGCCGAGGATGCAGCCCGACAGCTCGCCATGACTGTGCGCGGCGAAATCGGAACGCTCGATCGGGCCTTGGAGGCGACGCTGGCGCGGTTGCAGGAGGTGGAAGGCCGGGTGAACCATCAGGCGCGGCTGGTTGACGACATGGCGCACCAGGCCAAGGCCGGCGCCAATCACATGATTGCAGGCATGGAGCGCGAACGCGAAGAGCTGCTGCGCATCTCACAGGACTTAACCAAACACGCACAGACGATCGGCAACTCGATCTCGCGGCACACGCAAGCCATCAGCGAGGCCGCGCGCCAGGCCGAGATGGAAGTTCGCGCCGCCGACCAAGCGCTCGACAACCGGCTGACCTCCTTCGGCGCCGCAGCCGCGCTGATCAGCGACCGCACCAGTCACCTAACCTCAGCGGCTCAAGCGAGCGCAGACTCCGCCTTGCGTCTTGAACAAGCTTTGACCAATGCGCTCGACGTGTTGGCGAAAGCGACGAGCTTGACCGATGCGGCGCGCCAGTCGGCCGAAGCCGCGTCGCTGGCGGCGAATTCCACTGCCGGCGCAGTACGCGAATCCACCGACATCGCCATCGAGAACGCCAAACGCGCGGCGGACCTCATTCGCAATGAGGCGCTGGGTATTGAGCGCGAAGCCGCATCGGCAATGGATCGGCTGCGTGACGCCGCCGAGTCGGCCCGCACCGCCGCCTTCGAGGCGCGCACTGCAATCGAAGAAGAGGTCGCGCCCGCCGTGCGCCGGCGCTCCCGCCCGCCCGAGCCGCAGCGGGATGAGTACGACGCGTCCTGGCGACGCGGCGATGCGTCCGATCCGCTGGAATCGACGCCCGCGCCGCGGCGCATCCGCCGCGAACCGCCGCCGCCGCGCGATGACGCCGGCAACGGCAATGGATGGACCTGGCGGGACCTGCTCTCGTCCGTCGACAACGAAGCCGATGACGGGGCGCGACGCGAGTCCGCTGATGCGCCAGCCAAACGCCGCGCGGCTTCCAACGGCAGCAGGGTCGAGACCGCGCTTCCAGTCGCTGCCGTGATCACCCGGGCTGGTTTGGAACTCGACGAGGTGTTCTCCCCCTCCGCGCTCGAACGCATCGCACAGCGGGCGCGTTCGGGCAGTCAGGCGAGACGGCGCGCCGTTCAGGACGCCGCCCCGATCGCGACCCGCGATCTGTCAATGCATCTTGCGGCGGACGCTAACGATAACGACGAGGCGTTGCAGTTCCTGCGGAGCGAAGGTGCGCGCATTGCAGAGTTAATCGCCCGCGGGCGTGCTTCCATGAACGCCGAGGCGACGCGCGTCTTCCTATTGCTGGACGCGGCCGCCAGCTGAGCCGCGCTGGCACAGCCATTGCAGCCAGACCGTTAACGCCGAGCAACCGTCTCGCGCGGGGACGGAGCTGTCCGTATGTACTTCAACCAGGACGAACACGAACGCGCTGAGACGCCGCAAGTGCAGGCCGACGTCGCGGCGCTGGACGCTTCCGCGTTCGAGGGCTTCGGCGAATTGACCGCTGACGACATCGCCCCGCCTGCCGCAGCGCAGTCTGCTGAACCCGTCAGAACCGCGTTCTCCTGGGTTGGTTTCTTCGGCAGCGTCGCAGCGGTGGCTTGGGTGGGCGGCGTGCTCGGCATCGCCGCCACGCAAGTCAGTGCGTCCGCGCTTGCGAGCGGCCCCCTGTTCTGGCTCGGCCTGACGGTGCTCACCTTTGCTCCCGCACTGCTGTTCTGGCTGACGGCATCGGCCGCTTCGGAGGCGCTCAAAACGCGCCGCTTGGCGGTCGAGCTGACACGGCTGGCGCGGTGCTCGCGTGCGCCGTTCGAGATGAGCAGCGCCGAAGCGCGCGCCCTCTCGCGCTCCGCATCTGACGAGATCGCTGCGCTTAACAGCGCCATGGCCGGCGCCCTGGACCGGCTGCGCGAGCTTGAGTCGGCGGTTCAACACAGCACAGCGGGCATCAGCGACGCCTTCTCCATCTCTCAGCAGGATGCGGAAACGTTGTCGGCGACGCTTGCACGCGAGCGCGCCGCGCTTGCGACGCTGAGCGGCGAACTCAGGGGCCAGACCGAACACATCGCCGATTCTATCGGCCGCCAGATTCGTCTCATGCGCGAAGCGTCGAAGCTTGTGAAGAGCGAGATGTCGGCGGCGGAGGACGCGCTCGATGCGCATCTCGCCGCCTTTGCAGCCGCCGCCAGCTCGATGGGCGAACACGCAACATCGATGAAGAACTTCGCCAGCGACGCGGTCGCCACGACGGGCCGCCTCGACGGCGCCATGGGCCGCATGTTGCAGAGCTTGAGCGAGACGACGCGCCTCGCCGAAGCCGCGCGCCTTTCGAGCGAAAGCGCGGTCGAGGCCGCCAGGGAGACCGCCGGCGCCGTGCGCCAGACCGCGCTCTCCGCTATCGACGAGGCCAAGCGCGCGACCGACGCCGTGCGCGCAGAGAGCGCGGCGATGCAGGTTGTCGCCAACGACACTCTAACGACGCTGCAAAACGCCGCCGCCACAGCCCGCACGAACGCGCAGAAAAGTCTGGCCGCCGTGCACGAGCACGCACCGGCGCAAGCGGCGCTTGCTGAGGCAGCAGCCGCACCTAAAATCGCGACGCCGCCTCGCTCCACCGACATCTACGCAGCAGCAGCGGCAGCCCGTGCGGCCTATCGCGAGCGCGCGGCCAACGACCAGTTGCCGGAGCCAGCGAACGAAAGCAAAGCAAGCCCGGTGCGCGCCAAGGAATCCGATGCCGAACTGAAGCTTCGCGCGCTCGATCTGGTCGCCAATTGCGGCGTCGATCTCGACCGGACGCTGAACACGCACGACCTCAATCAGATCGCCTCGTCCTCGCGCAACGGTGCGGCGGCCCGGCGCCGCGCCGTGCTTTCCGCGGCGCCGGGCGCGGTGGGGCGGATCACCCGCCGCCTGCGCGGCAGCGAGGACGCCCATGCCATCGCAACGGAGTTTCGCGCGCGGCCCGATCTCGCCAAGAGTCCGCGCAAAGGCGAGGGCTCGGACCTAGTTCGCGCCTATCTGCTGATCGACGCCGCTCTCGCGAGCTGACGCGGCCTCCGCCGCGAACGCGGCGATCTGGGCGCTTCCGTCACGCGCCGCCTGCGCCAGCGCCCGCGCCGATACGCCGGCCGAGCGATCCGACACCGGCGCTTCCGCGGTGATGATGCGCTGAGCGAGAATGCGCCGCCCGGGCGCCTGCAGAACTCTGACGTCGGCCGCGAAGCGCGCCTGCATGACGTCGCCGGCGATCTGAAAATCCAGCACGTCCCAGCGAATTTCATAGTCCGCGCGCCCCTCGCCCATCCGGGTCGCCGCACGAAACGCGCCCTGCCGCGCCAGCGTTTCAACCAAGATCGATTGCAGCGCCGATTCAGCGCGGGTCGACCATTGCGTCTGCGCGACATAGGCAAGCTCGTCGCCGTCGCGCCAGATCAGATCGGGGCCGAGAATGGCGCGCTCGCCCGTGGGCTGGGCGACGGCGACGACGCCCTCGATGCGGGGCGTCGAAACTTGCGCCACCTCCCCCGGCTCAAGGGCGAAAATGCGCGGCGGCGGCGGCGGTTCCGGCAAAATCGAGATGCAGCCGCCGAGCGCGACCAGCGGCGTGAGCATGAAAGCGCGCATCATGGATTGAGCTCCACTGTCGGCCGCGGCGATTGCGGCGTCAGCACCGACGGATTCTCTTCGAGATTGTTCGCCACCCGGGTGATGGCCGCGGAGGCACGGCGGATCTCCTCGGCCGCGGCGGTCAGTTCAGGCAGCGTCTCGCCGGAGGCGACAAGAGCCGCGTTGTTGACCTCACGCATAACGCTGTCGAGTTCGCCGATGTCTTCGCGGGTCTGCCGCGCAAGCGCGGCGATATCATTGGCCGCAACCGTCATGGCGCCAGCCGCTTCTCCGGACCGCGCGACAACGCTGCGCTGGCCTGCGAGTTCGTCGGACACGCGTTCGAGATTGTTGAGGATGCGGGTGACGCGCGCAATGTTCTCGTCGGTGAGAAGATCTTTCACCGCGGCCATCGCTTCGCTGGCGCGCATCACAATGTCTTCGGACTGCTCCACCAAGATGTCGATCTGACTGCCATAGCCTGTGATGCGCGGCGGTCCCGCGCCGAAGACCGGCCGCAGCAATCGCGCCTCGGGCGTTCCCGCCGAGAGCTGGATCAAGGTCACGCCAGTAAGGCCGATCGGCTCCAACTGCGCCATGGTGTCGGTGCGGACAGGCACCTGCGCATCGACGCGCACGCGCGCGATGACACGATTGGTGTTCACCGGATCGATGCTCAAGTCTTGCACTTCGCCGACCTTGATGCCGTTGAAGCGCACCTCGCCGCCGACCGTGAGGCCACGCACGGGGTCATCGAACACGACGTCGTACTCGATGAACCTGCGGTTAAACTCACCCGAGGCCATCCACATCGCGAACAGCATGATGAGCACGGCGCCTGCGACCGTCGCCGCGCCAATCAGCACGTAATTGGCCTTCGTTTCCATGGCCTATCCTCCTGCGCCTCGTCCTGCGGCGCGTCCGCGCGGTCCCGAAAAATACTCAAGCACCCAGCCTTCTGCTTTGGCGACGATGTCCTCAATGGCGCCGATCGCGGCGACTTTGCCGCCATAGAGCACGGCCACGCGGTCGCAAATAGCGTGCAAAGTGTCGAGATCGTGGGTGACCAAGAAGACTGTGAGCCCCAGCGAACGCGCCAAGTTGCGCGTCATCATGTCGAAATTCTGCGCCGCAATCGGGTCGAGCCCGGCTGTCGGTTCATCCAGGAACAAGAGCTCAGGGTCGAGCGCCAGCGCGCGCGCGACGGCGGCGCGCTTCCGCATACCGCCGGAGATTTGCGCGGGCTTCTTGTGGTGCGCATCCGCTCCCAATCCCGCCATCGACAACTTCAGCGCGGCGATTTCGCTGCGCAAAGCCGATGAAACGCGGGTGTGCTCGCGAAGCGGCGCCTCGACATTTTCCAAGATCGTGAGGTTTGAAAACAGCGCACCGTCTTGGAACATGACGCCCACGCGCGGTTCGCGGCCCTCGGCTTCAAGGTATGGGAAACTGATCTCGCCGGCGGTCGGCGCTTGCAGGCCGACGATCTCGCGCAGCAGCACCGACTTGCCGCAACCGGACGGACCGACGACGCCGAGGATCTCACCGCGCATCACATCGAGGTCCAAACCGTCGTGCACGGTTTGCGCTCCGAAGCGTGTCACGAGGCCACGCACGCGGATGGCGACAGCTTCGCTCACCAGTCCATCTCCAAGAACCAGAGCGCAAACAGGGCGTCGAGGAGGATGATCATGAAGATCGACTGCACGACCGACGTGGTGACGCGCGAGCCGAGCGAAGCGACGTCGCCGCCGACGGAAAGCCCCTGCTTGCAACCGATCACGGCCAACACGATCGCGAACACCGGCGCTTTCGACATGCCGACCCAGAAATGCTGAGTCGGCACGGTTTCGGAAATGCGGGCGAAGAACATCTGCGGGCTGACGCCGAGTTCGGCCCAGCACACCAAGACGCCGCCGACGATCCCGGCCATCATCGCCGCAAAGGTGAGGATCGGCGTCATCACCAGCATGGCGATGACGCGCGGCGCCACCAGCGCTTCCATCGGGTCGATGCCGATGACGTTCATCGCATCGATCTCTTGGCGCATCTTCATCGCGCCGATCTCGGCGGTAAAGGCGCTGTTGGTTCGCCCGGCCAGCAAGACAGCGGTGATCACCACCGCGAATTCGCGCAGCACCGAGAACGCGACCAGTTCAACCGTGAACACGGCGGCGCCGAAATCGCCAAGAATGCGCGCGCCGAGATAGGCGACCACCATGCCGATGAAAAACGACAGCAACGCCACGATCGCGATGGCGTTGAAGCCGGCTACTTCCATCGCGTGCACCATCGGCGCCCAGCGGATGCGGCGCGGGTCGGCGACGAGGCGGGCCAGCACAACCAGCACATGGCCGAAGAAGCCCACAGTCTCGACCACTTCGTCCCAAATGCCTGCGGCGATGCGTCCGATCCCGTCGAGCAAGCCTGCGAGCCCAGGCGGACCGGCCGGCACGGCCGCCGGCGCGGCATACGCGGCGCGCGCCGCCTCCAGCAGGTGTCGAGCGTTGGCGTGCTCGCCGCGCACCGACACCGCACCAGACGAACCCTGCCGGAACAACCGGTCAATGAAGTAGGCGCCGGCGACATCGACGCGCCCCAGCTGGGCGACATCGAGCACGGCGTTCGCGTTCAGCCGCTCGCCGATGGCGGCGAATTCGCGCTCTAGCGCGCCGATCGTGTCGACTGTCCAGTCGCCGCGCAGCGCCAGCACCTGCGCTGGTCCCTCCTCGTGAAGGTCAAATGCGGCCTCGGCGGCCATTCTCAAATCCTCTGGACCCGTCTCCCATCGATACCGGCTAACAGAAAACATCTCACAAAGAATGCGCAGTCCCCAGCAAGGGGGTATTAACCGCGTTTCCTCCGCCTCTCGCGGAGCAAGAGCGTCGCCATGGCGCCGCCTATGGCGGCTATGGCGGCCATGGCCCAGTACCCGCGGGCGCCGACGAGGTCGTAAAGATACCCCGAAAGCAAGGTCGCCGCACCGATCAGCAAGCCGCCGGACAATCCTGCATAAAGCGTCTGCGCCATACCGGCGGAGTGCTCAGGCGCCTCACGGTAGAGCAGCCGCATCGCGCCCACGTGGGCGGCGGCAAAGCTCAACATGTGCATGGCCTGCAGTGGCAGCAGCACCCATCCTTCGGGCGCAAAGCCCATTGCCAACCAGCGCAAGACGCCGCCGAGCGCGCCGGCGACAATAAGCATCTCTGGCGAGAAGCGGCGTTCAAACAGCGCCAGGTTCCACAAGAACAGAACTTCGACGCCAACGCCGAAAGCCCACAGCGCGCCGACCGTCTCCGGCGCGATGCCCTGCCCGCGCCAAACCAGCGTCGAGAAGCCGTAGTAAAAGCCGTGCGCGCTTTGGATAAGCCCGCACGACACAATCAGGATCACGTAACGCCGGTTGCTCAGCAACGAAGCGATGGAGCTGCGCCCGCTCACGCGCTGGCTGGCTTCCCGCTTTTCGCGCGGCAAGCCGAGCCAAGTGGACGCCAACAACGCCAGCAGGCTGCCCATCACCCACGCGACCACGGCGCCGACCCCGAACCGGGCGACCAGCGCGCCACCGGCGACATTGGCGACAATGAAGGCAATCGAACCGATGCCGCGCGCCAGCCCATAGTTGAAGCGCCCTTCGGCGGTCGCGCGCAGCGTCGCCGCTTCGATCAGCGGCGTCATGCCCTGCGTCAGGGAGAGCGCAACGAATCCGAGCGCCAGCAGCGCCCAATAATCCTGCACCAGAAAGAATGCGCCGTAGGCGACGAGCGCTGCAGCCGACATCCAGCGCAGCGGAGCGCTGCGCTCGGCAGCGCTATCGGCCCAGCGGGCGATCAGCGGCCCGGTGATGATGCGCGCGAATTGCGCAAGCGACAGCACCGCGCCGATCTGCGCGCCGTTGAGATCGCGCTCCACCTCGAGCCAGCGCGGCAAAAACACCAAGGTGACGCCGGCCATCCCGAACAGCGCCGACATGACCAGCGTCATGCGCGCCGCAGGCGTCGCGAGAATGCTCTGGAGTCGAGAGGGGGTCACGCGCCTACATCCCAGCCGGCCGAAAGCGCTAGCGGTCGGCGCATTTCAGCGCAACCGCCTTGAACGAAGCACTGGCGCCGCCTAACCAGGGCAACGATGCACGGACAAACCCCGCCTCAGCGCCGCGACCTCTATCCAGCGATCGAGCCGCGGGAGGTTGAGATGGTGCGGGTTTCGGACCTGCACACGATCTATGTTGAGCAAAGCGGCAATCCACGCGGACGTCCGGTCATCGCGCTGCACGGCGGCCCAGGCGGCGGCTGCTCGCCGGAAATGCGCCGCTTCTTCGATCCCGCACGCTACCGCATTGTCATGTTCGATCAGCGCGGCTGCGGTCGCTCCATGCCGCACGCGGAGTTGCGCGAAAACACGACCTGGGACCTCGTGGACGACATCGAGCAAGTCCGCACCATGCTGGGCGTAGAGAAATGGCTCGTGTTGGGCGGCTCGTGGGGATCGACGCTGGCGCTCGCGTACGCGGCCAGGCACCCCGAGCGCGTCGCAGGGCTGGTGCTGCGCGGCGTCTTCTTGCTCCGCAAGAGCGAGATCGATTGGTTCTATCAGGACGGCGCCAGCCACCTCTATCCCGACGCCTTCGCCCGCTTTGCCGCGCCTATTCCTGACGCCGAGCGCGGCGACTTCGTCGCGGCCTACCACAAGCGGCTGACTTCGCCCGACTGGGCGACGCGCATGGTCGCGGCGCGCGCCTGGGCGCGCTGGGAGGGCGAGACCATTTCGATCGCGGGGCCGAGCGCGCTGCCCTCTCGCTTCAACGAAGACCGGTTCGTCGAAGCGTTCGCACGGATCGAGAACCACTACTTCATGAACGGCGGCTTCTTCGAGCACGATGGTTGGCTGCTGGATCAAACGCCGCTGTTGCGGCGAATCCCCTGCCGCATCGTGCATGGCCGCTATGACGTGTGCACGCCGATGCGAAGCGCTTGGGACCTGAAGCAGCGATGGCCGGAAGCGGAGCTGGAGATCGTCCACGACGCCGGGCACTCAAGCCTTGAGCCGGGCATCGTGGATGCGCTCGTGCGCGGCGGCGATTGGATGGCCGACCGCGCCGCGTGGTGACCTAGAACCGCTCTTTATGCAGATCGATGGCCAAGACCATCGCGTAACCCGCCATCACCGTCATCATCGCCGTTCCGCCGAATGAAATGATCGGCAGCGGAATGCCGACGACCGGCACCAGCCCGATCACCATCGCGGTGTTGACGAACACATAGCAGGCCACCGTCGCGGCGACGCCGGCTGCAGCGAGCCGCCCGAAGTGCGAGCGGGCGTTGGCCGCGATCCGCATCGTCAACCCCATCAGCAACGCAAACAGCGCCAGCACAAAGCCGCCGCCGACAAGGCCAAACTCCTCAACGATCATCGTGAAGATGAAGTCGGTGTGTTTCTCCGGCAGAAAGTCCAGCTGCGCCTGGCTGCCCTGCAGATAACCGCGCCCGAAGAAACCGGCCGAGCCGATGGCGATCTTTGATTGCAGCACGTGATAGCCGGCGCCGAGCGGATCGTCGGTAATGCCCAGGAAAACATTGACGCGATCGCGCTGATAATCGTGCAATATGCTGGTGTAGGCGAAAATCGCCGTCCCCACGGCGACAATGGCGCCGGCGGCAATGATGCGCCACAACAAGCCGCCGAGGAACATCACGCAGACCCCGGCAAAGAGGATCATCAGCGCCGTGCCGAGGTCCGGCTGGTGCATGACCAGCGCCACCGGCGCGACAATCATCAAGAACGGCGGAACGATCCAGAGCACGGTGCCGGTTCGGCGCGGATCCAAGAAGTGGTAGTAGCGCGCCAACGCCAGCACGATGGCGATCTTCATGATCTCGGACGGCTGCATCGACACCGGCCCGATATCGAGCCAGCGCGTGGCGCCCATGCGCGTTTCGCCCGCCACTTCGACCGCAATCAGGAGCAGCAACGCCACCGCGTAAAGCGGGTAGGCGATCGTGAGCCAGAAGCGCGCATCGAGAGCCATCGCCGCAAGGAACATGACGACGGCCAGCGCCGCGAAGCGCAAGCCGTGCGTCAGCGGCATGTCGGTCCACTCGCCGGACGACACCGAGAAGTGCATGGCGACACCAACGCACGCGATCAGCACCAGGACATTGATGATGCCCCAGTTCATCTTGGTGAAGCGCTCAAGGATGGTCCTCGGCGCCTGCTGAGCCATCATGGTCATGCGCTGCGCCCCGTCTGCGGCTCGAGCGCGGCGAGCCGGGCCGGCTCGCGCCGCGAGGGATCGCGCAGCAGCGCCGCCTTCATGATCTCCTTGGCGATCGGGCCGGCCACCGCCGAGCCGGCGCCGCCATGCTCGACCACGACAGCGCACGCATAGCGCGGCTCGTGCCACGGCCCGAAACAGCAAAACAGCGCGTTGTCGCGGAAACGCCACTCGATAGTGGAGAAGTGCCGGCCGCGGTTGGCGCCGAGCGCGCGAACCTGCGCCGTGCCGGTCTTGCCCGCGATCTGCACCGGTTCCCAATGCCGGTTGTCAGGCGTCAACGGCGTCGCCGCTCCCGTCTCAGGGTGACGCACGAGTTCAAGCGCGCCCGCACGAACGGCCGTTCCGCCGGGCTCGTTGCAGACGCCGAACATGCCGTCGCGCACCCGCGCCAGATGTTCAGGCTCGATGCCGCTCATGTGCGGCGGCCGGCCCGGATCGCGAACCCCCGGCGCATCACGGATCAGGCGCGGTTCAACCGCATAGCCGTTGTTCGCGAGGCGCGCCGACATGACGGCAAGCTGCAGCGGCGTCACGCCCATGGCGCCTTGGCCGATGCCGTAATTCAGCGTCAAACCGCCGGTCCAGCCTTCACCGCGGTTCTCTCGCCACCACTGCGGATCCGGGATGAGACCGTTGCGGATGTTCGGCACGTTGACGTCGAAGTGCTGTCCGAGGCCAAACTGGCGAGCTACGGCGGCGATGCGTTCAGGTCCGGCGCGCAACGCCGCTTGGTAGAAGTAAATGTCGCACGAGTGCTTGATCGCGTCGTGCATGTTCATGCGGCCGTGGCCACCGATGCGCCAGCAATGGAAGGTGCGCCCGCCGTAGGGATAGTACCCCGAGCAACTGACGCTCCAATCGTCGTCCACGCCCGCCTGCTTGGCGGCGATGCCGACGATCATCTTGAAGGTTGAGCCTGGCGCATAGACGCCAGTTACGCATTTGTGGAACAGCGGTTTCTTTTCGTTTTCGTTGAGCGCCCTGAAATTGGCCTGGCTGATGCCGTTGACGAATAGATTGGGGTCGAAGCCGGGCGCTGACGCCATCGCCAGCAAGTCGCCGGTCCAGATGTCCATGACCACCGCGGCGCCCGATTGCTCGCCGAAATTCTGCATCGCGATGCGCTGCAAGTCGTGATCGATGGTCAGCACGATCCCCGACCCGCGCACCGGCTCGCGCCGCTCGCGCTCGTCCTCGCCCTGCTCGACCCCGCGCGCGTTGACGATCACCTTGCGCCAGCCCGCTTCGCCATGAAGCACCGGCTCCATTTCCGCTTCCAGCCCGGCCTTGCCGACGCGCACATGCGGATTGCGCAGATAAACGGCTCTGCTCTGGCCTTGTTCCGGGTCTTCCAGCACACGATCGATGTCGCGTTGCGTCGGTTTCTGCACATAGCCGATCGGATGCGCATAAACGACATCGTACGGATAGGCGCGCACGTCGACCGACTGCGCGACGACGCCGCGCAGCTCCGGCAGGCGCACGTTGACGGCGTTGAATTCCTCCCAGGTCAGCCCTTCCTGGAGCGGCTGCGGCTCGAACCGTGAGCCGCCGCGCACGCGGATAACGGCGCGCCGCGCCCACTCCGGGGTCAAGTTCAGGATTTGGCGCACGCGATCGACGACGCCTTCAAGGTCTTCGACGTCATTCTGGATGACGGCGACCTGATAGTCTTTGCTGGTTTGCGCCAGCACCGTGCCGAAACGGTCGTAGATCACGCCGCGCGGCGGCGCGATGATGCGCGTGTCGAAGCGGTTGTCGTCGGCGGCGTCGCTATACTCGCCGCTGAGCAGATTGGTCGTCTGCAATTGGCCCAGGCGGAACAAAATCAGCCCCAGCACGCCCGCGCCCGCGTAGCTCAGCAACAGCGCGCGGCGCGAAAAGATCGCGTCCACATCGCGTTTCGGCAGTTTCGAGCCGACGACTTTGCCGCGTTTGCTCATCGCCGCGCGCCCCTGCCGACAGACAGCCGCGCGTTCATGTAGAACGGGCGCGCGAGCGGGAAGAGCAGCGCGGTGACGCCGACCGCTTCGGCGTACTGGCGCACGGAAACATTCGGCCCCAGCGCCACCGGCGCGATCAGGAACGCAACCCCAATCGTGGCGACCGCCGTGACGATGAACGCACCCCACGCCAAGTGCCACTCGGTCATGCCCATGCGCATGTTGACGAAGCGGCCGGTGATGAAGGCTGAGAGATAGATCGTCGCCATCAGGCCGAACGGCCCGCCCGACAATTGATCGTGTAGCAAGCCAAGCAACGCCAACAGCAAAGGCGCGCGCAGCGCCGCTACTTGCAACAGCAATGCGTCGCCTCGCGGCTCGCCATCGTCCTCGACCGCCCAGGCAAACGCGGCCCACAACACCGCCAGCGGGAATGGCGGCTGCTGAAACAGCGGACCCAGCGGCAATGCCGGCAGCACGACGCTCGCCACGGCGACAAGAAAGCCGAAGAGCTGCAAGGCGGCCGTGCTCGGCGCTTCCAGCCATGACGCCACAGACCAACGCCGTTGCGACACCGGGCGCTTCATTGCGGTCCCTCCGGCGTTGTGGGCGGCGGTTGTTGCTGCGTGTCGGGCGCGGGCGCCTCAGCTTCCGCTTGCGCCGGCGCGGCAACCGGCGGGCGTGGACGCGGCGCCGTCAAGGCGCTCGGCGCCGCCGGCGTGGGAGGCGTCAAGTCACGCACCACCGTCGACACCGACGAGGCCGCCGCCAATGGCGGACCGGGATCGACGACCGGAGCGCTCTCTGGATTCTCGACGCCGACAAAGGGCGCCAGCCGGACAAAGTCGATGGGCCGCTGCGAAGCCGCGAGCGCAACGCGCCACGAGCCATCGGGCTGCCTCTGGGCGACGCCAACACTGATCCCGCGCGGGAAGATGCCGCCGTCGCCGGACGTGATCACGCGTTCGCCTTCGCGCAGATTCTGCGCGCCGACGATGAAATCCATGCGCGGCGCCTGCAATTGGTAGGGATGGGTGATGAGCTCAGGCGGCTGCGTCGCCTGCCCCGCGAGCACGGCGCGCACGCGTGACGACACGCCCATGACCGGAATGCGAGAATTGTAATCGTCCAGCATCAACACCCGCGACGAGCGCCGCCCCACGGACACCACCCGGCCAATCAAGCCGTTCTCGTTGAGCGCGATGTAGCCGACGCGCACGCCATGATCATGGCCGGCGTTGGCGACCAGGGTGCGGGTGAACGGGCCGCCGCTGTCGAGCACCAGCTGCGCGGCGATCGCGTCTTCGACATTGACGCCCTCGCCGAACGAGTCAGCAGGCATGCGCAGCAGCGCTTCGTAGCGCGCGTTGCGCTCAGCCAGACGCTCGGCTAGGTCGCGCCAAGCCTGCGCGTCGCGGTTGGCGGCTTCGAGTTCTTCGATGCGCTGTGTGGCGTTCCACATCTCACTCAAGCGATGGAGGACGCCCTCGCCAGCGCGCGCCGGACCGGTCGCCGCCTGACCGATCTTGGCTGCGCTGTCATCGCCTGCGCGCAGCGCCGCATCGCCGGAGCTGGCCTGATTGGTGGCTTGATAGACCACGAGCGCGACGGCGCCGACGGCAAGCGCGACGGCGAGGAGTGCGCCGCGAGAGAAAATGGCGGGTCTGCGTCTGGCCACCTGTGCGTCGCCCCTTCCGCGAGCGCGCCGCTAGACTTCTTCCGTCAACAAACGACGCGCTTCTGAGGAATTTATCGTATCAAGCGCGATTCCGCAGCCTTTCACGACACAGCGCAGCGGGTCGTCAGCGACGGAAACGCGGATCGAGATACGTTCCTGCAGAACTGTGTCGAGATTGCGCAGAAGCGCGCCGCCTCCCGTCAACATCAGCCCGTGATCGTAGATGTCGGCCGCGAGTTCGGGCGGCATCTGCTCGAACGCCTGACGGACGGCGTCAACGATGCGCGTGACCGGTTCGGCCAGCGCATCGGCGACCATGGCTTCGGTGACGATGATTTCTTTGGGTACGCCGGAGAGATTGTCCCGCCCCTTGATCGGCAACGACATGCCCTGCCCGTGATCCGGGGCCTTGGCGGTTCCAATTTCTTTCTTGATCCGCTCGGCGGTGGAATCGCCGATCATCAGGTTTTCGTGGCGGCGCAGATATTGGATGATGGCTTCGTCCATCTTGTCGCCGGCTTCGCGCAGACTGCGCGACCAGACCAGCCCGCCCAATGACAGCACCGCGATCTCGGTGGTGCCGCCGCCGATGTCGACAACCATGCAGCCCGAGGGGTCGTCAATCTGCAAACCGGCGCCCAAGGCCGCTGCGACCGGTTCTTCGATCAGCTTCACGCGCCGCGCGCCCGACGCTTGCGCGCTCTCCAGAATGGTTCGCCGCTCGACCGGGGTCGCCCCGGTCGGCACGCAGATCACGATCTGCGGCGAAATCAACGCCGGACGCGGCAGCACCTTGCGGATGAATTGCTTGATCATCTCCTCAGCGACGTCGAAGTCGGCGATGACGCCGTCGCGCAGCGGCCGGATGACCTCCATGTTGCGGTGAGTCTTGCCAAGCATGGTCTTGGCTTCGGCGCCGACCGCGTAGACGACCTTGCGGCCGCCCTCGTTCACGTAGGCCACCACGGACGGTTCATCCAAGACGATGCCGCGCCCTTTGACATGAATGAGGGTGTTCGCGGTCCCGAGGTCGATCGCCAGATCAGGCGCCACGAGACCGAACATATTGCCGAGCATGCGTCGAATT
Source organism: Hyphomonadaceae bacterium (assembly GCA_019753175.1). GTDB lineage: Bacteria > Pseudomonadota > Alphaproteobacteria > Caulobacterales > Aquidulcibacteraceae > Vitreimonas. The sequence goes on along the minus strand of JAIELK010000016.1, from coordinate 11,388 downwards.
ACCCTACTGTTTTGGCGCCGACCGAATCAGGCCCTTCTGAGGACCTAAGGCCGCAATCTTAACAATCTTGAGACGGCCGCGGCCGAACAGCCGTCGGAGCGAACGGAAACCCTGCGTGCAGGCTGTTCCGCGCCGCGAGCCGCCGACCGCCCCGCACCGACCCCTGGGACTTGCCGTGATGTGGTGAGCGATGCAAGGCCCGGGCCGCAGTGATCGTTCCAACACCGCGATTGTTCATGCCGCCGGCGCCGCCTAGTGTCGCGTCCGCGAGGTCAAAAGGGAGGAGTTCAGCACCATGAAGGCTCAGGCTCACTTGGGGCGCCTGCTCGTCGGCGCCGCGGCTTTCGCGTTGTTCACAGCCGCGCCCGCTGGCGCGCAAGACGTGGGCGTTTCCCAGGCGCCCCTGCTGACTGGAACGCTGACCAGGGCGCGCCCTGAGGTCGGCACTCTGGACAACGGATCCTGCACGGCAACCTTGATCGCGCCGCAATGGGTGGTGACGGCGGCCCACTGCACCGGCCATATCTCCATGTTCTACCCGAGCGGCGTCACGCGCGATCGCACCTTCTCCATCGATCCCGCCGACGGTTCGGCGCGGCAGGACTTCCCGATCGAGCGCGTGTACTCTTTGGGATTCCCGATCGGCAGTCGCGACATCATGGTGATGCGACTTGCGACGCCTGTGCCGAACACGCTGGCCACGCCTGCGCTCCTCGCCAGCAGAGCTCCGGCCAATGGCGCGGCGATCACGGTGTTCGGGTACGGCTGCAACAGCGTCGATCCAACCCGCGCGGGAAGGAAGCAGGTCACGCCGGGGGTGTTGACCATCGACGGGCGCGGCACGTTCACATCACAGAACACCATCTGTCCGGGCGACAGCGGCGGGCCGGTGTTCGCTGGCAGCGGCGACCGCGGCCGGCTCTTCGCCGTGAACTCGCAATTGGTCGGGACACCGCCGGCGCAGACCGACGTTTACGCCGACGTGGTCAACCGCCGCACCGAAATCTTCGCGACCATGCTTTCGGGGGAAATCCGGCCTAACGAGGACATCACCATGTCGCGTTGGTGCAGCGCCGCCAACGAGCAGCTCTTCTACGGCGACGTGAACGGCGACAATCTCGTCGATGGCATCTGCCACAATGCGAGCACCGGAGCGGTCGGTTATGCGCGCGGGATGGCGGGCGCGATCCGCCCTGAGGGCGCGTTTGCCGGCCCGTTCTGTTCGCATGCCGGCGCGCAATTCCACGTCGGCGATTTCAACGGCGACGACCGCACCGACATCTTCTGCAACGATACCCGCACCGGCCATAAGTGGGTGCATTTCTCGCAAGGCGGCTGGCGTGCGCCCTACATCGCGCTGCCCGATTACGAGTCGACCAGCGTGTGGTGCAGCCACGCGACGGCGCAGCTCTTCATCGGCGACTTCAATGGCGACGGCCAAAGCGACATGCTCTGTCGCGACAGCGGCAACGGCCAGCTTTGGATTGATTATTCCGCTCGTCCCGGCTCAGGCGAGGGCCTGTTCAACTCCAACAATTACGAAAACCCCGGCCCCTGGTGCAGTCACGCCACGACGTCGCTTCTGGTGGCCGATTTCAATGGCGATGGCCGCTCCGACCTGCTGTGCCACACGCGCTCCAATGGCGGCATCGACGTAAAGCTGGCCCGCGACGGCGACGTGTTCGGCGGTCGGCAGTGGCAGGATACGCGCGCCAATTTCTGCCGTACCGGACGGCTGGCGGCGTTCGACATGACCGGCGACAACCGCGCCGAGTTGTTCTGCTTCGACGCGGACGGGTCGGGCGGCGAACTGATCATCGCCATCGGCGACGGCGTGCCGTTCCAGACCGAGATCAGTTGGACGCGCGGATCATGGGCCCATGGCGTGACCCGCCCCTTGCTGGTCGGCAATGTCGCCGCGACACCGTGGGGCCGGGTTCGCTGAGACTGCGTGCCGCTGCGCCCGTGCCCTTGCGGGCATGGGCGCAGCAGTCGAGTATTGTCTCCAGGTGTTTCTGGTATCTGGCGGGGAAGCGCTTGATCGTCAAAGCGTTAAGAATTGCGGCCGCCGTCCTCGCCGTCGCTGTTATCAGCCCCGCCGCAGCGCAGACCAGCGTTGACGAGGCTGAGCGCGGCATCGTTCGTGTCGTCGTCATCGCCCAAACTGGCCAGGGCCGCACGCTCTACGGCTCAGGTTCTGGTTTCGTCGTGGCGCCGAACCTAGTGGTCACCAGCGCCCATGTCATCGCGCCGGCGCGACAAAGCGGGGACTTCGGGGTCGCCATCGTGTTGCCGGCGGGCGATGGCCTGTTGCAGGCGACCATCGTCCGCTATTCGCCGTTGACCGAACTAGCGCTGCTGGAGTTTCGCGGCGGGCCGGCCGTGACCCCGCTCACCCTATCCACGGTCGAGCCGCAAGCCGGCGACGGGGTGGTCGCGCTCGGCTATCCCGACGTCGACTATCAAGGCGCCTCGGGCGCCGATCTGCTTCGTCCGGCGCCGCCTTCGCGCACGTCCGGGCAAATCGCATCCTTGCGAGACCGTGCGCCGACGGGCGAACCCATTCCCAGCATCAACCATCAGGCGGTGATTTCGTCGGGGTCCTCCGGCGGCCCCCTGCTGGACGAGTGCGGCCGCGTCATCGGCGTCAATTCCTGGCACGTCAGCGGCGCCGACACGCGGGAGACGCGCGGCGTGGCCACGCGCACCACGCAGCTGCTGGAGTTTCTCGATCAGGCGGGCGTCACGCCGACACTGAGCGACGAACGCTGCCTTTCTTTCGCCGAACGCATTGAAGCCGAGCGCGCCGCCACAATCCAAGCGTTGCAAGAGCAGAATGTCGAATTGGCGAACAAGCTCGAAACCGCGGATCGGCTGACGCGCATCGCCGTCGTCATTCTCATCGCCGGAACGCTGGCCTTGCTGGTCGCCGTGGGCGTGTTGGGCGCGATCGTCTTGTCGCGGCGCGGCGCCGCATCCGCCCCCGCGCACCATCACCCAACCACCGCCCCGGCAGCGACGCCGCCCGGCCTGCCGCTGATTCAGAATCTGCGCCGGCGGCTCGGGGTGCTGGCGATCGTCGGCGGCGCGACGATGGCGGCGGTGCTCATCGTGGTCGCGGGCGCAACCTTGCTGAGTTCCGGGAACGAGGACAAACAACAAACCGAAGAAACGCCGGGCGACTTTGCCGGCGCCATCACCTGCACGCTCGACCGCGAGGCCAGCGTTGGCGCGCAGGGCGTCGCCGACATGAGCTTCACCGCCAGCGGATCGCTGTGCGTCAACGAACGCACGCTTTACGCCCCGATCGACGACGGCGTGCGGTTTCGTCGGGCGATCGTGCTCGGCGAAGCGCGGGCGCTGGACGTGCTCACCATCGACCCGCGCTCGGGAGAATTCAGGCGCGAGCGTTATCCGTTGGACGAGGCCGCATTTGCAGCCGCCAACCGGGCGGTGGCGGAGTCGCGGGCCGGCCGCGGTTGTCAGGGCGACGCCGCGGTCGAAGCGGTTGAGGAGCGCAACGAGACGTTGATGCGATTTGCGCGCGGGGAGCCGAGCCAGCGTCTGATTTGGCGGTGTGAAGCGCGCGACTGAGGGCGTCGCACCAAGCCCAGAGTTGCGCAGGTCGGGATTTCGGTTCAGGTCGCGCTTTACCTTGGCAGCGCTGCGACCCAGGGCTCGAACAAGTCCTGCGGCGGCGACATCAACGCCGCCTCCGGCGCGCCGCGGCGAAAGCTCGTTGCGATGCGGAACCGGTCCTGATGTGCTTCATCGTGGAAGTCTGTCGACTCCGCAAACAGAATGCCATCGTCGGTCACGCACACGCCAATAATCCCCCACCGGACACTCAAGTCGATGCGATGCCACGAGCAGCGTTCTCCGGAAACGCGCAGCGCCGGGCGATCCATCCGCTCCGATCCGCCGCTCAACGGGTGCGGAAACGGCCGTTGTCGACCTGTGCTGATCGAAAACGAGACAGGACGCGTCTCAGGCGCGGCATAGTAGAGTCGTATGTCGGGACCCCAGATGGAGAAACCAGCTGGTCGGCTTTCATACCTCAGATCACCGCGCACGCGGACAACCTGCTCGCCAAAACGGATTTCGTAGGCTGGGCGGGCGCTCTCAGGCGGAAGCAAAAAGCGTGAGGACCAGTAGCTCCAATCGAGCGCTTCGCGCGGAAAACTGAACTCCGACCAAGCAGGGACTCGACGCTCCACCGCGACCGCACGCGAGTGAATGCGCGGCCCGTCCGCTCCCGGAGGGGCGCGCCCGCTCCAAAGCACAATGCCGTCAGCAGTGATGCACGAGAGCGCCGGTCCGCCATAGACTCGTTCGCTAACGGTAGGCTCGTGTGCCCACACTTCGCAGCGTTCGCCCAAAACCACGTCGAACGCTCCGGTTGGGACCCCGTCGACGCTTTCATCATCGTTTGGTGCGTCATCGGTACGACTGAGCGACAGACTCGAGGGGCGCCCTGGCGCCGAAATGGCGACGCCATAAGTGTGACCTCGAGGACCGGTCATGTGAATAAACGAGTAGCCATGGGCTGCGCTCTCGCGACGGGACCATCCCTCACGATAGAGAATGCGGACGTCGCCCTGATCGGAGCGCATGACGACCACGTGCGGCGGCGGCGCCGGCCGGAGTGGGGGCTCTTGCGCCGTGACGGCAAACCAGCGAGGCGCGCCACGGCTGGCCAACGCATCAGTGGCCAGCAGTGCGGCAATGACAAGTAAGACGCGGCGCACGATCAAACCTAACCAACCAAGCTTAAGCGCAAGTTCTGTCAGGTCAGATAAAACTCGTGAAAACGGTGTATCACTGTCACGTTATCGCATATTCGGAGCAGATTGGGCCTCGTGGGAGCTGTCACGAAGTGGCGCACGTGAACGATGCGCCGTCCGACACGGCGCCGTTAGCCTGCGCATCGGCGGGCTGCGCGCGGAACGCGCGTGCGCGCGAACGCGCCTCGGCCACTTGTTCAGGCGTCAATTGTGTCGCCACTTCGACCGCGCGCTCGACAGCGTTGATATCGTTGCGGCGCGCCGCCACCAAAAACCAGTAGAGCGCATCGGCGGCGCTTTGGGTCACGCCGCGGCCCTGCTGGTGCAGTATGCCAAGATTGTACTGGCTATCGGCCACACCTCGTTCGGCGGCGGCGCGGAACCAACGCGCAGCCTCTGCCTCGTCCATCGGAGCGCCCTCGCCGCGCGCCAGGAAAACCCCGGCGTCGTGCATGGCGCGGCAATTGCCGCCCGCGGCCGCGCGTTCGGTGAGGTCGCGTGCGCGCGTCAGGTCGCGCTCGACGCCTTCTCCGTTCTCGTACGCTTTCGCCAAGCGATACTGGGCCGGCGCCAGGCCCGCTTCGGCGGCGCGACGCAGCAACTGCAAGCCCGCGGCGGTCTGGCCCGCGTCGAGACGCGCGAGCGCAACGGTGTAGTCGGTCAACGGATCGACCGGCGCCGCGGCGGCGGCGCTGGCGGGCGCCGGCAAGGACGGTGCCGGGAACTCAAATTGCATCCGGGAAATCATCATCGCGCCGGCGCCGATCAGCACCGTCAGCGCGGTGACTCTGGCGGCGAAACGGACCTTGCCGACGCCGCCCACCCGCCGCTCGACGTTTCGCGCCGCCTGCCGCGCGGTGTAGAGATAGGTGCGATCGCGCGGCCCCAGCGAAATCACCGGCCGCAGCGGCTCAAGCGCCATCGGCGCCTTGCGCGGCGGGGGCTTCGGCGGCTGTTCAGGAGCGGCGACTTGGACGTTCGCACTCATGGCGCTGCGTTCGTCGAGCAGCAGGCACTCCGCCTCGTCGATCAAATCGTTGAGTTCGGCTTCGCTCGGCGCGTCGAACGGCGCGTCATCGCCATCATCATTGGCTAAGTGGAACGGGTCGTAGGCGTCATAGGCCGCCGGCGGCGGCGCATAGGCAGGGGTCGCCGCAGGCGCGCTCTGCGCTGCGGGAACGCCAACGATAGGCTCGTTGGCTGCGCGCATTCTGCGCCGCCTGGCTCGCCGTCCCATGCAGGCGAGAAAACACTGTCGCAGTTAAGCCCGAGTTATTTCACGCAAAATCAGGGGCTTTGAGGTGCAATCCGCCACACAATGTCACCCACGTCGTCGGCCACGAGCAACGCGCCGGTGCGATCGGTCGCAACGCCTACCGGGCGGCCCTGCGCTTCTCCGCGCGCGTTCAAGAAACCGGTAAGAAAGTCTTCCGGCTGTCCCGAGGGCATTCCGTTCGCAAACGGAACGAAAACAACCTTGTAACCGACGCGCTCGCTGCGGTTCCAGGAGCCGTGCTGGCCGATGAAGGCGCCGCCGCGATAGCGCTCCGGCAGCGCATCGCCGGTGTAGAACATCAAGCCCAGTGAAGCGGTGTGTGCGCCCAGCGCATAGTCGGGCGCCAGTGGCGCTTGCAGGCGAACATTGTCCGGGATGGCGATGCGCTCGTCGCGATTGTCGCCCCAGTAATAATACGGCCAGCCATAGAAGCCGCCGTCGCGCACGCTGGTCATGTAGTCAGGCACGAGATTGTCGCCGAGCATGTCGCGCTCGTTGACAGCGGTCCAGAGCGCGCCGGTGACCGGGTTCCAATCCATGCCGACCGGATTGCGCAGGCCCGAGGCGAAGATGCGCGCCTCCGAACCGTCCGGGTTCAACTCCCAGATCGCCGCGCGCCCCTCCTCCACATCCATGCCATCGTCGCCGACATTCGACACCGAACCGACCGCGACATAGAGTTTCGTCCCGTCGGCGTTGGCGATCAGGTTGCGCGTCCAGTGGCCGTTGTCGCCTTCACGATAGGGCAGTTCGAGCACGGTTTCGGACGCGCCGGAAACGCTGGTCGCGCCTTCGCTGTAGGCAAAGCGCACCACCGCATCGGTGTTGCCGACGTAGATGTGCCCGCCGACCAGCGCCATGCCGAACGGTTGGTTCAGATTTTCCGCAAACACGTGACGTTCGTCCACGTCGCCGTCGCCATCGCTGTCGCGCAGCAGCGTGATGCGATCGGCGCTCTCGTCCAGCGCGCCCGCGTAGCGCTGCACTTGGTTACGGATCCAGCCCATCACGCCGCCAATCGTCGCCGCACGCGTCGAGCTCTCCGCCACCAGAACATCGCCGTTCGGCAGCCGATAGAGCCATCGCGGATGCGCTAAGCTTTCGGCATAGCGTGTGACGACAAAGCCGTCTGGCGCGACCGGCGCGGCGCCCTCGGGCCAGCCCACGGCCGGCGCCGGATTGACCACCGGCAAGCCGCCTTGAGGCGCCGGCAAGGTCGGGTTCGGCCCCTTCGATTGCTCGAACGGCGGGGCGTCTCCGCCGCAGGCAGCAAGCAGCGCGGCTGCAACGAATATGAATCTTCTCATCATAGGCTCCCGGCCTTGTCGTCGTTCTCGCGCTCGTCGGCTTTCTTGAGCAACCAACGCCGGAACCCCAGCACCACAAAGAACCAAAGCACAATGGCGATGCCGCCCATCAGCGCGGCCGAACCCAGATTGCCCTCGAGCGCATCCATGATGCCGTCGCCGGCGAAAGCGATGATGGCGGTTTTCGGCAAGACGCCGACAGTCAGGCCGCCCATGAACCCCCAGAAGCTCACGCGCGCGGCGCCGAACGCCATGTTAACAACGATGAACGGCGCTGTCGGCACGAAGCGCACCGCGAAGCTGGCGAGGAACGCGTTCTTGCCCATGAAGCGCGTGAATCGGCCGCCGGTTGCGCCGCCGAAGCGTTTGCGCGTTTCCGCCCCGGACAGACGCCCGGTGGCATAGGTCACTGCGCCGGACACGATCGTCGCCGCCCAGGCGTACCAGAAGCCGACCTCGGGACCGAACGCCACAACACAAGCCGCAATCAGCACGAACTGCGGCGTGCCGACATAGGCCGTCATCGTGAAAATCAGGATGGTCGCCGGCAGGCCGAGATGGGCGCGCTCGGCGCCGCCAAGCCAAGTGTCGATGAACGCCTCGATCTGCTCGCCGTAGAACAGACGCCCGACCACCAGCATGACGCCGGTGACCAGGAATAGCCCCACCGTGACCGCGAGCGCGCGCCAGGCGCGCGCGTCCATATTGTTGATAAAGTCGACGACGCGGTCAAAAAGCGGCCGCGACGCTCCGGCCGCTGCAGGCTTGGCGTCGCTCGGGTGCGGGTCGTCCATGCGCCGCCCCTGTGGCGCGCCGCGCCCCAGGGGTCAAGCGATCAAGCGCGCTGGGGCCGCTTGCCCAGCAGCAGCGATAGATCGAACGCCCGCGAAGCGGCGGCTGTTCGCCCTTTGGCTGCCGCTGCGCCCGCCTGCGGGATGGCGACGTCGTTCATCCGCGGCTTTAGGCCCCGGATCAGGTCCTCCTCCACCCGGCGGCGGTCCACCTCGTCGTGGATCGGGCCCAGGACGTGGCGCTCGGTTGCGCCGTAATACCAAAACGCGCGCGGCCACTTTTCGTGGCCCAACAGCCGCGAACGCAAGTCGACAGCCTTGCCGACATAGAGCGGCTCCAGGAAAAACCCGAAGCGCCGGCGCACGAACACATAGATGCCCCCGACGCCCTCCCGGGGCAGCCCCTTCTTGGTCAGCACGCACTTGAACTTGTAGCGTTGGCCGCTCTCGCCGCGCCATGTGTGCGCGCCAAACAGGAACATAAGCCTACTCCTTGGATCGGGGCGGCAAGCTCCTGGTGGAATCGTAAACGTTTGGTTAATCTCACCCGCCATGCCGCTCACGACGCTCCCTTCGCTCTCGATGCGCACGCGCCGCAGCGATCCGGCCGGGTTCGCGCGCGCCATCGGCGAGAGTTATGTGCAATTCGGCTTCGCGATCGTCGCCGATCACGGACTCGACCGCGAAACGATCTCGCGCGCGCTCGACGCCACCAAGGCGTTCTTCGCGCTGCCTGACGCGGTGAAGAAGCGCTACCACGTGCCCGGCGGCGCCGGCCAACGCGGCTACATTCCGTTCGGCGTCGAAGCGGCGAAGGGCGCGAGCAAAGTTGACTTGAAGGAATTCTGGCATGTCGGCCGCGAGCTGCCGGACAGCCATCGTTATCGGCCGTTCATGCCGGCGAACCTCTGGCCGGAGGAGATTCCGAACTTCAAGCGCGACGTCTATGCGCTCTACCAGGCGCTCGATGCGCTGGGGACTGAGCTGCTGCGCTCGATCGCGCTGTTCCTCAATCTGCGCGAAGATTTTTTCGACGACGCCGTGCGCGACGGCAATTCAGTGCTGCGCCTGTTGCACTATCCGCCCGTGCCCGCCGATCCCGACGGCATCCGCGCCGAAGCGCACGAGGACATCAACGCCATCACGCTGTTGCTCGGCGCCGAGGAAGCCGGCCTGCAATTGCTGACCCGCGAGGGCCGCTGGATCGACGTCGCCCCGCCCGAAGGCGCGCTCGTCGTCAATATGGGCGACATGCTGCAGCGGCTGACCAACCACGTGCTGCCTTCAACCACGCATCGCGTGCGTAATCCCGCCGCCGAACGCGCGCACCTGCCGCGCTACTCGATCCCGTTCTTCCTGCACTTTGCGCCGGATTATCGGATCGAAACGCTGCCCAGCTGCATCACGCCCGACAACCCCAACCGCTACCCGACGCCGATTACGGCGCAGGAGTTTCTGCTGGAGCGGTTGCGGGAGATCAGGTTGGCGTGAGGGGGGGTGAGCGCAGGCTGGCTTCCCTGTTGCCGTTACGCCTTTAGAATTTGCGTCTGAGTGAGCATCATGAACCTAGGGCGATTTGCAGCGGCGGTGATGTTCGCTGCTCTTGTTGTGCTTTGGGCCGACGCATTCGCGTGTGCGTGGTTCTTTGCGGTCGATTCCTCGGTCGGCGTAAGTGTCTCTTTTGGGATATTCGCGTGGGCATGCATGCTCGCTGCATTGATGCTTGTAACGCCGGCGCCGGGCCGATGGGGAACGGCAATAGTCTGCGCCTTGTTGCTGGACTTTGGGTTTCGTTTAGCACGAGACGCATCATTGCTGGTTTGGGGCGGTGGCTTGTTGCACGTCAGCTGGCTTCTCGCCTTAGCAACGTTCAGCCTGGCGGTTTGGCCGATCTGGCGTTGGCACAATGGGGTGCTCACCGCATTCTCAAGACCCAGCCTCTGAATCAGGCGTACGCATTCCCCTTTCGCTGACTTCGGCCTCTGGCCGATCCGGACATTAGAGGGCGGCGCTTCGACACCTCCATCTAGGCATGACTTAAGCGAGTTTTCGCCTTAGGTTTGATTGACCCGATGCTGATCGACTCCAAACCTTCAAAGCGGCGTCACGCCTTCGTTGCGGCGATCGCCCTGGCCGCGTTCGCCTCCTTTTACCTGTTTGATCCGTTTGGAGGCGGCCCGCCTCGCGCGCAAGCCCTATTGGCGTGTTTGACGATTTTTGCGGGCAGTGGCTTGGCGTTCTTGCACGCGCTCGCCCCGACTGTGACGCCTACAAAAGGCAGTTTGCCTCTGCGTTTGTTGGCGTTCGCATTGGCCTTCATCGGAGCGGTTGGGTTCGCATTTCTTGCGCTTCTGTTGGCCCAAAGCCCTCCAGTGCCGGGAGAGTCTGCACATGCTGACATATGGTTCGGTCGGGCGCTTTTTGGCGGCATGTCAGCCATTGGATTTGGCTTTGCTGCGTGGGTGCTCGTGCGCGCGGTCGCCATAGTGAGCGGCCAGAGGAGAGAATAGCGCGGCCCAGAGTTGACGAACGCGAACGGCGAATGGCGACCGTCGTCACCCGCCCGCTGCGCGCACCATCGAGGGCTTCGTGCTCCCGTCCGCCGCCGCCGGTCGCAGCTTACACCGGCACGCGCGACTTGCAGATACAAGAGGGGGCGCTATCCTGCGGATGTGCGTGCAAGCGCGTTTAGCCTCCAACACCTACCCGTCATACGATGCGCACACCCTCTCCCCCGCGAGGGGGAGAGGGCAGGGAGAGGGCGCGGCGCGGATGTTGTACAAAGTGGAGAGCGGCGCGGCGCTTCGCTCCCACCGTCTAAGCTTATCGCATCCACCCTCACCCCGCCCTCTCCCTCCACGGGAGGGAGAGGGGGCGCTATCCTGCGGTGCTGCGTGCAATCGCGCTTAGTTTCCAGCGCCTACCCGTCGGACGATGCGCACCCCCTCTCCCCCTCGCGGGGGAGAGGGCAGGGTGAGGGGGCGGCGCTGGTGTTGTACAAGTGGAGAGCGGTGCGGCGCTCCCACCTTCTAAGCTTTTCGCTTCCACCCTGCCCTCTCCCTCCACAGGAGGGAGAGGGGGCGCTATCCGGCGGCTGTGCGCGTCCTTTCCGTTGATTTTCAACGCTCGCGCCGCCATCAATCCCACACCTGCAAAGCCGTCGTATGATGTTCGCATCTCCAGCACGGGAGGCTCCGGGATCCAAAGCCGAAAGCGCAGGAGATGCGGTT
>JAIELK010000010.1 GCA_019753175.1 Hyphomonadaceae bacterium | reverse complement strand
GCCCCCGAGAGGTGGTTGCCCCCTCAGTCAGCTTCGCTGACAGCTCCCCCGTAAACGGGGGAGCAAAGGGACGCGCATGGCCGACGACATCACCCGCACGCCCGAACAAGGCGGACGCATCGTGGAAGAGCCGATCGGCGAGGCGCTTGCGAAGCGCTATCTCGCCTATGCGCTCTCGACTATCACCAGCCGCGCCCTGCCGGATGTGCGCGATGGATTGAAGCCTGTGCATCGCCGCGTGCTCTACGCGATGAAGCGATTGAACCTCACTGCCGACGCCGCGTTCCGCAAATCGGCGAAAGTGGTCGGCGACGTGATGGGCGACTTCCACCCACACGGCGATCAGGCGATCTATGACGCGATGGTGCGCCTCGCGCAGGACTTCAACTCACGCTATCCGCTGATCGACGGCCAGGGCAATTTCGGCAACATCGACGGCGATAACCCGGCGGCGATGCGCTACACCGAGAGCCGTCTCACCAAGGCGGCCGAGGCCCTGCTCGAAGGCATCGACGAGGACGCGGTCGGCTTTCGCCCTTCCTATGACGGCACCAAGGAAGAGCCGGTGGTGTTGCCGGCGGCGTTTCCGAATTTGCTGGCCAATGGCTCGGCCGGCATTGCGGTGGGCATGGCCACAAACATTCCCCCGCACAATGTTGCCGAACTGATCGACGCCTGCGTGTTTCTGATCGACAACGCCAAGGCGACGACAGACGAGCTGCTGAAGATCGTACCCGGTCCGGACTTTCCCACGGGCGGCATCGTGGTGGAGCCGCCGGAGAATATCCGCGAAGCCTATGAAACCGGGCGCGGCGGGTTCCGCGTGCGCGCGCGCTGGCACACGGAGGATCTGGGGCGCGGCCAATGGCGCGTCGTCGTTACTGAAATCCCGCACCTGGTGCAGAAATCGAAGCTCCTCGAGCAGCTCGCCGAGGCGATTGAAACCAAGAAGGCGCCGCTCGTCGGCGATGCCCGCGACGAAAGCGCCGAGGACGTGCGCCTCGTCATCGAGCCGAAGTCGCGCGCCGTCGAACCCGCTGTGCTGATGGAGAGCCTGTTCAAGCTGACCGCGCTTGAAGTGCGCATCAGCCTCAACATGAATGTGCTCGACCGTGACGGCGCGCCGCGCGTGATGGGTCTGAAGGAGGTGCTGCGCGCTTTCCTTGACCATCGCCGCGACGTGCTGCAGCGGCGCACGGCGTTTCGGCTTGAGAAGATTGCCCAGCGCCTCGACGTGCTGGCCGGTTTGCTGATCGTCTATCTCAATCTCGATGAAGTCATCCGCATCATCCGCAACGAGGACGATCCGAAAGCCAAGCTGATCGCACGCTTCAAGCTCAATGACGTGCAAGCCGAGGCGATCCTCAACACCCGCTTGCGCCAGTTGCGTAAGCTTGAAGAGATGGAGATCCGTCGCGAGGATGCGGCGCTGCGCGAGGAGCAGAAAGACCTCCAGGGTTTGCTGGAAGACACCCGCAAGCAGTGGCGCAAGGTCTCTGGAGAACTCAAGGAAACGCGAAAGTTGTTTGACCCGAAAACGAGCCTGGGCAAACGCCGCACCGAGTTGGGGCAAGCGAGCGAGGCGCCGGCCGATCTTGACATCGAAGCGTTCGTGGTGCGCGAGCCGGTGACGGTGGTGCTGTCTGAGAAAGGCTGGGTGCGAGCGCTCAAGGGCCACAACCTCGACCTGCGCGAACTTAAGTTCAAGGAAGGCGACCACGCCCAGCACATCGTCCAGTGCGAGACGACGGATAAGCTCCTGCTGTTTGCCTCCGATGGGCGCGCCTTCACGCTCGATGTCCACAAATTGCCGGGCGGGCGCGGACATGGCGAGCCGGTTCGACTGCAAATCGAATTGGGCGACATCGACGAAGCAGTGGCGCTGTTTGCCTACCAAGACGGCGCCAAGCGTGTGGTGGCGAGCCACGAGGGCTATGGCTTCGTCGTCCCCGAAAGCGAGATGCTGGCGTCGAAGCGCTCGGGCAAACAGATCCTCAACGGCCGCGCCATGCAGGCCGCGAAGGTGGACGGTGATCAGGTGGCGGTGATCGGCGAACGCAAGAAGCTGCTGATCTTCCCGCTATCGGAGCTTCCCGAGATGACGCGCGGCAAGGGCGTCAAACTGCAGAGCTACCACGATCGTGGCCTCGCCGACGTGAAGGTGTTCAGCAAGGAAGAGGGCCTCACGTGGGAAGACGGTGCGGGTCGCATCCGGGCAGTGCCGGAATGGAAGGACTATCGAGGCAAGCGCGGCTCGGCCGGCAAGGTCGCGCCCAAGGGCTTCTCGCGCTCCGGGCGATTCTCTGACGTGATCGGATAGCGCGCTGCGTCTCGTTCCGCTATGAGTGGCCAAACGTCCACGGAAGGAATGGCAATGATCGGACTTATCCTGCTGATCGTCGCAGCCGTTTTGGTGCTGCTGCTGATCGGCATCTACAACCGGCTGGTCGCGCTGCGTCAGAACTGCAACCAGGCCTTCGCCGACATCGACGTGCAGCTGAAGCAGCGGCACGACTTGGTGCCGAACCTGGTTGAGACCGTGAAGGGTTACGCTGCGCACGAAGCGGGCACGCTTGAGGCGGTGATCCAGGCGCGCAATGCGGCGGTGACCGCTGAGCGCACCGGCGATCCCAAGACGATGGGCGCCGCCGAAGGCATGCTGGGCGCCGCGCTGGGGCGCTTGATTGCATTGGCCGAAGCCTATCCGGACCTCAAGGCCAACACGAACTTCCAGCAGTTGCAAGCCGAGCTGTCCGACATCGAAAACAAGCTCGCCGCCGCGCGCCGCTTCTTCAACAACGCCGTCGGCGAATACAATACCGGCCGCGAGCAATTCCCGGCCGTGCTGATCGCAGGCCCGTTCGGCTTCGGCTCGCGTGACTTCTTCGACGTCGGCGAAGATCAGCGCGTGACCTTAGATCAGCCTCCGCAGGTGAAGTTCAACTGATGGCTGGGACACGCGTCCTCCCCCGTTCACGGGGGAGGTGGTCTGAACGAAGTGAAGACCGGAGGGGAGAAGTGTTGCTTCCCGCTCAGTCAGCTCCGCTGACGGCTCCCCCGTGAACGAGGGAGCAACGTGACCGCATACGGGCTGCAGACGCACATCTGGAACAACAACGGCAAGTCGCTGCTGCTGTTAGCCGGCTTTCCGGTGCTGTTGTTGCTCTTGACCTACGCGCTGTTTCTGTTGTTCGCGGGCTTCTCCGGCGCCACGTTGGGCAATGATCCGACGATCGGCTATTTTGTGTGGGCGGCGGACGCACTGACGCGCGCGTGGCCGTTTGCGATCGCGGGCGCCATCTTATGGTTTGGCGTGGCCTATGCCTTCTACCAGACCATCATCGATGCGGCGACCGGCGCGCGCAAGGTCGAGCGCACGGCGGAGCCGAAACTGTACAACCTGCTCGAAAACCTCTGCATCTCACGCGGGCTAAGGATGCCCGCGCTGCGGATCATGGAAACCGATGCGCTCAACGCCTTCGCCACCGGCCTGCACGAGGGACAATATTCGATCACCGTGACCCGGGGATTGATGAATGCGCTGAACGACGAGGAGTTGGAAGCGGTGCTTGCGCACGAGCTGACCCACATCCGCAATCGCGACGTACGGTTGCTCGTGATCGCCGTCGTCTTCGTCGGCATCTTTTCGTTCGTGGGCGAGATGGCGTTCCGTTCGATGCGGTTCGGCGCCGTCGGCTCATCGCGGCGATCGTCGAGCCGCGACAGCGGCGGCGGCGCGGCGATCGCCATTATCGTGGCGCTGGTGATCATCGCCATCGCCTACGGCCTCGCCATCGTCATCCGCTTCGCGCTGTCGCGGCGGCGCGAATATCTAGCCGACGCCGGCGCGGTCGAGCTCACCAAGAATCCTGACGCCATGATCTCGGCGCTGCAGAAGATTTCCGGCAACGCCGCGGTCGAGGCGCCCGCCGAGGTGCGTGAGATGTTCATCGAGAATCCGCACTCCGACTTCGCCAGCATGTTCGCCACCCATCCCCCGATCGCCAAGCGCATCGAAGCGCTGGCGAAATTCGCGGGCGGCCGGGTTGCGCCTGTTGTTTCTCCCTCGCCCAAGGGGCCGTGGGGTTAGGGGGCGGTAGTCCGATCGCAGAAAGAATCTCCATCAGAGGAGATTGGCGCGACTGATGACTTCGGCATGAAATTCGTCAAATGAGGGCACACGTACGCCGCAACGAGCACTCGCAGAGGTCGCGTCGTCGTTGTCCGCCGCACGAAGCAGAGCATTGCCTATCTCGTAAGTCACAATGACGAGGAAGTCCCGTGCCTCAGCAATCGATGTGTCGGCGGATTGCTTTATGTCGATCCGGTAGGCTGGAGGTCTACATACTGTGCGAACATGCGACGACCATGGATGTCGCTGGGGGCTGCCTTGCGGGCCTCGTCGTCGAGAGCCCGAATTTGTGCAAAGCACTCTAGGAGCGTTGCCTCGTCAGCGCTCGCGTGTGCGCGTTCCATCTTCTCCTTGAGGGCTGGTGGCAATTGCATCTGAGTGATCGACTGTCCCCTCTCGAGCTTGAACTTATGATCGCCTAACTTTTTGCGAAGTTTCTTGATCAGGTCCATGGTTAGCGTCCCGCCTGGCGCCAGATCGGCAGCTTCCTTCGATAGGTAGTTGGCTCGGCCAAGCTCTTCTCTCGCCATGACTGACAAAACATATGCGCTTGAGTGTCTGCCTCCCTGGAACAACATTAGCGCGTCCTTTGCGAGGTGCGCACTGTGGACAACAGCCCGGATGGCGCCTTCGAAAAGAAAATCGCGAGAATCCGGGTTCATTCGATCGTTCCTGCAATCGACAGGTTAGTCGTTTTCGGCTTCGGTCTATGGCGATGACGCCGTTCGCGCCAACGATGTGAGAAATTGGCTGTATGCGTCGATAGCCTCTGGCCGAGCAAACACGTCACTGTGCCCTGCGTCTTCTACGATCGCCAGGCGCCGGCGATCCTCCGGAAGCGAGGATGTTTCGTAAAGTTGACGCGAGAAGGCAGGCGGCGTGTCGCGGTCGTTAGCGCCGACGATCAGCAAGAGCGGCTCTTCTATCCTGCTCATTATTGGGAGATTGCCCTGGTCGCGCAGCGAATCCTCAACATCCACACGAACAAAGGGTCGCCCGTACCATGGCACTTGGTTGTCAGCGAAGGCCTGGGTCGTCGTGGCTGAGCTTTCGAGCACGACACCGGCAGTCTGCCGGTTTGCGGCGACATGGCCAGCGATGAGGCTGCCCATGGAGTGGCCGTGAACTACAATTGCTTGTCCGACCAAGTCCTGACGGGCGGCGACGTGATCAAAAACGGTCAGCCCATCCTGCAAGAATGCCTCGGATGACATGGGTCCGACATCGCTTCCCCCGTAGCTTCTGTAGTCCACGAGGACCAGATTGGCATTGAGAAGAGCAAGTTCTCTGGCGCGACGGATGCCGGTTCGCGCCGCTGTCGCGATGTTGCCGCCATAGAAAACAATCGTGAAGGCTGCTCCCGGCTTTTTCAGAAGCCCGCCCCGCAGATGCACGCCATCGGGTGCGGTGATGTCCAAGGGTTCGAACTGGTAGCCGGCGGCTTCCACGGCTTCCGTGGTGAGGCTCGGCCCAGGCCGAGGCCGGAACATCTCGGCTTCGCTGAACTCGACGCTGACACAAGAAGCCACCATCAGCAGCCCCGCGGCGAGGATGCCTAGCCTTGTGCAGTGGCTCGTATCGGCCTGCTTCCGAGCATGGACACGCAGTCGTCCGGCGCGGGCTTCCGTCGGCATATTTTGCTTCCCCCATGGATGGCCCCGTTACGACGGGGTCCTTCGGCCGATGAGATGCATGGACGGTGGCGAATGGATGCAAGCCGGAACTGCGCGACGCGGGTGAAAAAAAACGGGCGCGACCCGAGAGCCGCGCCCAAGGCTATGGAGCTAGATGAAGCGCTTCAGTTCAGGTTGCGCATGTAGGTGACGAAGTGGGCAAGCACGGCGAACGCCTGTTCGAGCAGCTCGCGGCCTTCGGGGATGTAGGCCCAGGTGAACCACGCCGCCGCGACGATGATCGCCAGTACGATCAGGCCATCGGCGCCGTGGCCCTGATAGTGGCCGCTCACGGTCGCGTAGGAGGCGCGGCGCAATGCCGAGAACGGCGCCGAAATCGCGGCATAGGCGATGGCGATCACCACGAGCACCAGCCAGCCGGGCACGTCGCCGGGCGGGGTCCAGCCCAGGATCGCCCCGGTGTCGATGAAGGTGAAGAACGCGAGCAGGAAGGCGATCAACAGCGCGGCGGTAATCAAACTGAACGCCACTGCGCCGATTCCGGCGAACACGCGCGTCACATAACCTGCGGGCTTGGCCGGCGGCGCGGCAGCGCCCCCGCCATGATCCCAGTTCGCGAAGGAGCGTCGCCAGGCGTGCGACTGCTCGCGCCAGGCGCGACGCTGGCTGCGCCAGCTCGAGCGGAAGTCGCGCGAGATGTCTTCCGACACGCGCGCGTATTCGCGTTTCGCGCGTTCGATCACTTCCTGTGTGTTGAACGGCAGTCCGTGCGCGGCCGCCCATTCTTCGCTCGTCTGCGCCGAGGGGATGATGAACATGGCGATGAGATAGATCAGCAACAGCCAGCCGCCGGTGATGAAGCCGAGGATCACCGCGATCAGGCGTACAATGGCGACATCGACGTTGAGATACGCGGCGAGTCCGGTGCAGATGCCAGCGATCCAGGCGCCGTCTCTGATCCGATAGAGCCGCTTGTTCGGGCCGTCGTCGCTGGCGCTCTCGCCGCGCGGCGCGTCGCCGTTGGCTTCCGCTTCTACCGGCCCCATTTCGCCGATCACCGTGCTCATCTCCTCAGCCGAGACGACGCTCTTGCCGGGATTGAGATACGCCGCGCACTTGTCGGCGATCGCCTGTTCCAGATCGCGCACGATCTCGGCCTTGTCGGGATTGTCGGCGAGCGCGGCCTCGGCGCGGCCGACATAGGCGCGCAGCGCGTCGTAGGCCGGCTCCTCCAGTTGATAGGGATTGCCGTTGAGATTGATGGTGATGACGCGTTCCATGGTTCAGCGCCCCGCTTGCAGTTCGTCGAGGGTGGTGGAGAGGCGGCGCCAGTACTCGGTCAGCTCGGTGAGCCGCTCGGCGCCCTTTTCGGTGATCTGATAGTATTTGCGCGGCGGTCCCTGGCCGCTTTCGACCCACTGGTAATCGACCAGCTCCTCGCGCCGCAGCTTCGAGAGCAGGGGGTAGAGCGTGCCTTCCTGGGTGGTGAACGGGGTGGGCGCAAGCGCGGCCAGGATGTCGCCCACATAGACCGTCCGCCCCGAGACGATGGCCAGGATCGCGAACTCCAATAGGCCCTTGCGGAGCCCCGCAAATTGTTCGTCTGCGCTTGGCATAAGCTACCTTCGATAAACAAGGTAGTGAGGTGTGAGCAGGATGTCAACCTGGCTGACGGAGGTCGCCTGGGACCGAGCAAGGTCGGCAAGGGCTTGAACACTTTTTGACAACAGGTTGAATGGCAAAGGCGCAGCAGGCGCCAGTGCGAGGTCAGAGGATGAACACGCTGAAGATTTCCGCACTGGTGTTGAACGCTGTGGTGCTCGCCATGCTTGGCGCCTGTGCCTCGGGCGGGGGAGGAGGCGGGGGCGGGTCGCCGCCCGTCTCGCCGCCTCCGCCGCCGCCGTTTGTGTTTCCGCCCCTCGCGCCGCCGCACGCCCCCGGGGATTTTCCGAACGCCTCTGGCTCAGAGTACAACGCCAATTGGGGTGTGGCTGGCACGAACGCGATTGTCGCCTGGCAGAACAACGCCACCGGCGCAGGCGTACTGGTTGGCGTGATCGACGACGGAATCGATCCCAATCATCCCGAACTGATCGGTCGCATCTCACCCAATTCGATAGACATCGTGTCAGGCCGCAACGCGCTGGTGACGACGCAGTCGCACGGCAGCGAAATCTCGTCGCTGATCGCGGGCAACTACAACAACTCGCAGACGGTTGGCGTTGCGTTCGACGCGACCATTCTCGCCATCCGCGCGGATAACGGCAACGATCAGTTCACCAGCGCCGATCTTGCCAACGCGATCGATTACGCGCGCCAGCAAGGCGTCGACGTGATCAATCTTTCGCTCGGCGGCGCGAGCCCAAGTTCGCAGGCGGTCCGCGACGCCATCCGGCGCGCGACCCAAGCGGGCGTGATCATCGTCGTGTCCGCTGGCAATGACGGCAATAGTGGAGCGACGCAACCGAACTATCCAGGGTTCCTCGCCACCGATCCATCGATCGCCAATGGGTTGATCATGATCGCCGGCGGACTCAATCAGAACGGCACGGTCAACACGGCCTCCAATCCGCCGGGCACGGCTGCAGATTGGTATCTCACTGCGCCGGGGTGGAGCATCATCGTTCCCGACCATGGGCCTCCGGGCGCGGTGCCGGGATTCCAGACCTGCGGCCTCGGGCCCAATGGCGATCTCTGCCGCATTCAGGGGACCTCCTACGCGTCGCCGCACGTCGCGGGCGCAGTGGCTCTGGTGATGGATGGTTTTCCGGGCCTCACCCCGGCGCAGGTGGTCGATCTCCTGTTCACAACCGCGGACGACACGGGCCCTATCGGCACCGACAGTCTCAATGGCCGCGGCAGACTGAACATCGGGCGCGCGTTCCAACCGGTTGGACCGCTGGCGGTGCCGATGGCGTCGACGTCCATGTCGATGTCCTCGACGTCGCTGATCGGGATGTCAGGTCCCGCCTTCGGCGACGGCATCACGCGCCACGTCGAGACCTGGTCCGTGGTCGGGTTCGACAATTACCAGCGCACGTTCCCAGTCGAACTCGCTGACAATTGGCTCAGCGCTTCGCGCCACGGCGTAACCTTCGCGCAGGCGCCGCAGCTTTGGCGCAGCGAAGCCACGCGCGCGGGCTTTCTCGTTCAAAGCGCGCTGACAGAATCCTTAGCCCCGGAGACGCTGCGCGCGCAGGTCGATCGCGCCGACTTCGAGCGGGCCGCCACGCGCATCGAGGCGACACTAGGCGAGGGGCTCAGCGTCGCATTTGCCGCCAATGGCGCACGCACGATACACAACGAGGGCGATCCAATCGGGCATCTCGATTTCGTCGGCGCTGAGCGTTCGCTGCGGTTGACGCAGCGGATCGGCCGTTTCGCGGTTTCTCTGGTAAGCGAGAGCGGCAGCGTCCGAGGCGCGCCGTTGTCGTATGCCCTGATCGAGCCTGCGTCCGAGCGCTCGGCGCTAGCGGGGCGCGCAGAACTCAATCTTGGCGCCCAGGATCTTGCGATCACGCTTGGGCGGCTGAGCGAAGAAACGGGCGTGTTAGGTTTGTCCTGGAACCGATTGCTGGGGGCGACACCGGACACGGCGACTGATTTCGTCGGATTGAATTGGCGCTACGCGCCGGCGCCAGGATGGGACGTTAGCGTCAGTGGCGAGACAGGAACGGTGTCGCTCAGCGAGATGGGCTGGCTGCGCGTCGAGGAGCCGCTGCGGACCAGTTCGTTCATGGTTGTGCTGACGCGAGACTTTACGCCGTCGTGGCTTTCGATTGTGGCGCCGGACGGTGATGGCGCACTGAGTTTCACGCTGTCGCAGCCCTTACGAGTCGAAGGCGGTGCGCTGACCTACATGGCGCCGACCGCCACGAAGTGGGGACGACGCAGCTTGCGGTTCGAGGAGCGTCGTTTCGAGCCGACGCCGAGCGGTCGCGAACTGCGTGTGGGGCTCGGTTATCACTACGCCGCTGACGATATGCTCTCAGCCTTCGCGGAGGCATTCTATGTGCAAGAGCCGGGACATATCGCCCAGGCTGAGCCTGACGTGGTCCTGCGAGTCGGCGCGCGCGTCGCGCGATGAGGCGCGCGCTTGTGCGATCGTTCGGGGTAGCGGTGATATCGATGCTGTGCGTCGCATGCGTTGCGCCGCCGTCTGAACCCGAGAGTGCGGCGCCCATGTCTGATCGCAGAATAACGCCAGAGACGCCCATCAATCAAAGCGGCCCCCTTGCCGTCCCGCTGTTCGACACGCCGGCGGGCGTCTGGATGCTGTCGTCGGCCTCCGGTGGCGCATGCCAGATCACGCTCGAGATGTCGGCCGACGCCAGCGGCGGCGCGGTGATCTGGCCTGACCGTTGCGCGGCGTTGCCCTTCTCGGCTTCGCGGTGGACTCTGGACGCCGTGGCGCTGGTGCTTTGGTCGAACGGAGGGGAGCGCGTTGCAAGCTTCCGAACTGACATGCTGCCGCCGCTGAGCGGAGAAGACGCCTCGGGCGGCAGGCTCACGCTGAGCAGGCGCTAAGGATTGCGGACTTGGCGGCAAGAAAAACGCCCTGCCATAGGGCAGGGCGTTTTGTTGAAGTGATGAAGCTCAGGCTTACCAGACGATGGCGCCGCGCGCGGCGACGGCGCCATAATCGAGTTGGCCGTTGTCGGCGCCGGTGTAGCTGAGGGCGACGCCCATGCGTTGGCCCTCATACTCGATGCCGACCTCGTACTCGACCCAGCTCTCGTCGCGCTCCGATCCGGCGAACGACATCGGAACCGATGGGAAGCCAGCGAACGAGGCCGACACGAGGTTGTCGTCGTCCGCGAGATCGGTGGCGTAGGCGACGCTCAGCAGCGGCCGCATCTCACCGCCGCCGACATGGAACGCGTTGCGGTAGGCTACGCCGAGACGCGCGTCGAGGACGTCGCCCGAGCGACTGTCCACCGTCATTGCGGCAGAACCGCCGGACTCGGTGTAGCCGTCGATATTGGCCCAGATGCCATCCAATCCGACGAACGGCGTGATGGCCCCATTGCCGGCTGCGATGTCGTAACCGACCTCTGCAGAGAGGCTTATTGTGTCGCCATCGGGGGAGGCGCGCAGCGTCTGCGCTCCCAGCAGCAGCGGCACGGTGCGTTCAAGGTCGTAAGACTGCGTGCTGAAGCCGACCTGGCCATCGACGTGCCACCTTCCCTTGCGAGCGCCGCCATAGAGATTGACGCCGATCGAGTCAGCTTCGGCGGTTTGCGCCGGATCGGCGAGCGTGGCTTCGCCGGTGTTGTACGAGATAGCAGCGCCGAGGAAGCCGGCCCCACCGGCGATGGTACGGTCGAAACCGAGTGTGCCGTTGATGGCCTCCACGTCGGCCACGCCGGCGAACGGTGTGATCGCATAGGTCGTATCGACGAGCGTGCTGATGTTGACGAAGCCGCCCCAGCCTTGGCGCATGCGCGTGTTCGCCATACGGCCAGCCGTATCGGCGGCCGCCTGCTGAGCTACGACGATCGCCGAGGCGCCTAGCATCATCGCTTCGTAAGGATCGGCTGACGCGAGTTGCGGACCGAGCCCCAATTGTTCGACGCCGGCGCTCTGGAAGCCGCGACCACCGCCATTGACGACCTGCTCGCTGCGCTGCGCCAGTGCGTCTGAAATCTGCGTTGTCGTCGCTTCAACGATGCCCGTGGCGCCAAAGGCGTTGAGCGGGGTCATCGCTTCGAAGGTTTCAGGCAGCAGGCTGAGCGACGTGGTGTCCAGTGAACCGAACAGGTTGGACAGGGCAGCGTACCCTCCCGGCGCGTCGCGCACATCATCAAGCGCGCGCGCAATCTCGCGCTGCTCCTCCGATGTGTAGGTCGTCGCGTTGAGGAACGGCAGCGCGATGATGGACATATTCAGATTGTTGCCGACGGTCTGGAATTGCGGCCTGAGCACGCCCGGCATGTTGGTTGCGACCACCGCGAACGATCCAGTGATGCCGCCGGTGGCGTTTGCGACAGTCCAAGTGGTTCCAAACGTTGGAGTGTACCCGCCGAGGATGTTAACAGCGGCGCCGCCACCGAGTTGGAGCTGGCCGATGACGTTTAACCGGTCAGCTGAAAGCGCCGACGCGACGTCAATGCCGAGCACACCGGCGAGTGTGAACGCGGTGTTTCCGGTCACAGCGAGCGTACCGACCGTCGAGGCGCCCGTGCCCGGTGAGAGCAGGCCGCCGTTGACAAGCAGTCCCGCGCCGGTCGGCGCGGTCGTCAGGATGGAGCCGGTTCCGTAGAGCGAGCCGCCCGCGACGGTGAGGCGCGAGGGCGAGAAGATGCCGTTCACGGTCAGTGTACCGGCGTCCAGGAACGAGGAGATCGTCGTGTTGAGCCGCGCCCCGGAGCGAATGTTGAGGCCGGAGGACGCGCCGCGCACCGACAAGCGGTCGATGGTCACTGTTGTGCCGGTGAGGAAGGTGGTGCCGGAAGCGCGCAGATTGACCTCGAACCAGCGTGTGGAGTTCTGCAGACCGGCCGTGCCAAGCGTGTTGTTGGGCACGAAGTTTGTCGTGCCCGGGCCTGTCAGGGTGCCCGTGTTCACAGGAATCAACGTGCCCGAGGACCAGAGCGCAGTCGTCATCGGTTCGTTTGCTGGCGTGCCGGGAAGCGTGCCTTCGCCAACGCCCGCGGTGTTGGCCGGCTGGCGAACATAAAGCGTGTCGCCATAAGCCGCGTCGGTTGTGGCGCCGACGATGCGGCTTTCGTAGCCCGGATTGGCGGCGACGGGTGAGAGGTCCTCCAAGCTGACGCCGTAGGCCATGCCTTCGGAGCCCGGCAGGGCGAGGTTGGCCAGCGCCGGTGCGGGATCGGAGGTGCCGCCCGTAGGCGGGCATGTTCCGGTGAAGGCGCAGGTCGCCGCCGGTGATGGGTTGGGGTTGATCGTGCCGACATTAGGCGCGGCGCTCGACATGCCGAGGGCCGGCGTGCCCGGCAACGCGTTGACCAGCGTCGAGCCCGACAACGTGAAGTAAAGCGGATCGAGTTCCTGCACCCAGCGGGTCGGATCGGTCCACTCGCCGTTGCCGGCGACAGTTGTCACATACTTGTAGGGGTTGTTGACGACGATCTGGTCCCAGAACAGGAATAGCGGGTTCCAGCCTGCGGTCGTGCCGAAGTTCGAGAACGCCGTGAAGCGTACGAAGTTGTCGTCCGGGTTGCCGATCGACTCATAGAAGAAACGCGATCCCTGGCTCAGCACGCCAAGAGAGACTTCGCGACCGAAAGCACTGGTGACCAGCGGCGAGCCCGAGTCTCCCGCCGCTGTGATCGATTCGCCGGTCACTGCATTGCCTGGGAAGGGGTCGTGGTCGAGGGTCGAGTTCGGATTTGTGCCCGGCCCGTTGAAGAACGGCCGCGTCGCGCGCTGCGGGTCGTCGAAATCGACCCAGTACAGGTCTTGATAGACAAACGTGCCTGGCTCCAGCAGGTCGGCTGTCGCGACCGGATAGATGCCGAGCGCGATGGTGCGTTCGTCGCCCAGGAAGCCGAGCATGTTTTGACCCAGGCGACGGAAATAGGACGCCTCGACCGCACCGGTGCGAGCACCGGTGAAACCGTTGCCGGATTGGCCATAGCCGCCGATGGTCACCGGCACGAGGCCCGCGACTGGTGTGAACAGAAGCCCGATGCCCGACTGCGCGTCGCGACCGAGAAGTTCGGTGGCGTTATCGAACCCAGCGATCGCGACATCGGCTGGGAGGAATGTGCCGTTGTTCGGCACAGCGGCGGAACCAAAGCGCGAGCGTGGATCGTACCAGACGAACACCGAACTCGCGTCCATGACGCGCGGGTCGCCCGCCGGCACGACGAAGTCTTGGCCGAAAAGCCATTCGCGAAGATTGGTGCGGCCGAACGTTGGGTCGGTGGTGTAGCCGACCTGGGCGCGGTTGCCCGGCGAATTGCCGTCGTATGCGGATGGTGCGAGGCCGTCAACGCAGTGCGCGGCGAACAGCACAGTGCGTGGATTGATTAGGAGGCCGGTGCAGGTACCGCCTGAATTGCCGGCCTCGTTGCGGATAGCGAGCCCAACCCAATAGGGACGCGTGTTGGTGGTATCGACGGCGTTGGCGACCGGGTCGGTGCCAGGCGGTGAGCTAGGCGGGGCGTCAGGGGTGACCAGCGCATGTGCAGGCGCCATGGCCAGGGTGGCGGTGGCAAAGGCAGCGGCGCTAAGCAGCTTTGCGCGCAATGAGCGCGGGTTTGATGACGACGACATTTTTGTCCCCCAGGGTCTCTAAGCAAGGCCCCCTGCGCACAGGCGTCGCGAGGTTGTTGCTATACCGAGATATCAATAGGGAGAGCCGAATATTGGCAAATAATTAACCATCATGCGACGCCGAAAAGAGGCGCAATGGCGGCTATGAGTTGCAAAAAGGCCGCAACGCAGACGTGCAGCCGGTGGCTCAATACCTGGGGAAATGGCTCCGCGGGTAGGATTCGAACCTACGACCAGCCGGTTAACAGCCGGCTGCTCTACCACTGAGCTACCGCGGATCAGGGTAAGGGGCGCTCTCTATCAAGTTCGCCTCAGAGGGGGAAGTGGACTCATGCGCCTCCGCCAACGAAAACGAGGGCCCCTTGCGGGGCCCTCGAAGGCGTTGGGTATGGTGGGGTGTCTCCAAGGGAAGACGTGGTGAATATCGCCGTAACCGGTAAAGAACGCGTTAATGGCAAACGCGCCGTTCATGACGGTTGCGAAAGTGTTGGGTGGGGTGGAGGCCTCGCCCGGAATCGAACCGGGGTGCACGGATTTGCAGTCCGCTGCGTCACCACTCCGCCACGAGGCCCGCCGCTGTGGGCGAGCTACCTAGGCCGGTTCCATGGCGGCGACAAGGCGCCGCTTGCGGCGCTGTCGCCATCGGCTTAACCCAACGCAGAAAAGCGGGAGAAGCGGCCTATGGATTTTGCGCGCGCACGCGACGGCATGGTGGAGAGCCAGGTGCGCACCAACGACGTCACCGACCCGCGTATCCTGCATGCCATGCGCACGCTACCGCGCGAGCGGTTTGTTCCCGCCCACAAGCGGGCGCTCGCCTATGCCGACGCCGAGGTCGAAGTCGCCAGGGGCCGAACCCTGCTGCGACCCCGCGATCTCGCCAAGTTGATCCATGCGCTGGCGCCGCAAGCCCATGAACGCGGGCTCGAAATTGCTGGCGCAACAGCCTATGGCGGGGCGGTTCTGGCCGCCTGTTGCAAGGAAGTGGTGGCGGTTGATCCCGACCCGGAGCTGTCGCTCGCGGCGAGGGCTGCGCTTGAGTCATGCGGCCTCGGCGGCGTGCGGACAGCCTCGACCGGCATCGCTGACGGTTGGCGCGACGGCGCCCCGTATGATGTGATCATGCTCAACGGCGCGTGCGAAATCGTGCCAGACGCCTGGCTCGATCAGCTCGCGGACAATGGTCGGCTTGCCGTGATTGTGCGGCAGGGACCGGCTGGGTCCGCCCGCGTGTACACGAAGACCAAAGGTGCGGTTGCCTCCCGCTCTGTATTCGACGCCGCACCGCCGCTGGCGCCTGGGCTTTCTCGCCCGCCCGCCTTCGCGTTCTGACGCCTTAGCAATCGTTTCAGCGGCGCATTGACGATTTCCTCCGCTGCAAATCGCGTGTGCGTTGTCCTGCGCGCGGGAATCGCCGCAGAGTCGCCTGCGCGAGTCGGGGTTGGCTCAACGTAATTCGTCGGGGCGAACATGGCGGTCCAAGAACAGCAAGCCGAACCTTCAATGGAAGAGATTCTGGCTTCGATCAGGCGGATCATTTCCGAAGAGGAACAGGCGCCGCCGGTGCTCGACCTGACGGAGCCGGAGGAGGAGTTGCAGGTCGATCTTCCGGCGGTTGATGACGATCTTGTATTCGAAGCTGTTGAGGAGGCGGTAGCGCAGGAGACGCCGGCGCCCGTGGCTCGCGCGCCGGTTCAGATGATGCCGGAGCCTGAGTCGGACGTCATCCTGTCGCCGCCGACGGCTTCAGCAGCGGCTGGTGCGCTCGCACGCCTGGCCGACACGCTGCGCATCGCTGATACGCCGGGCCAGACGGTTGAAGGCGTTGTGCGTGAGCTCTTGAAACCCATGCTGAAGGAATGGCTTGATCGGAATCTGCCGGCGATTGTCGAAGCGCGGGTTGAGGCTGAACTGGAGCGCATCGCGCGGATGGCGCGCTAGGCGCTAAGGCTCAAGTTGAGGGAAGCCCCGGCGCTCTTGGCCGGGGCTTTTGTTTTCGGGCCTTCGCGGTGCGCGTTTGCGCCTGCTATAGCTAGGGCGATGATCGAGACCACGTTCAACCCGAAAGAAGTCGAGCCGCGCTGGAGCGAGGCTTGGGAGAAGTCCGGCGCCTTCAAGCCGAAGGCCGACCCCGCCGTCGATGTGTTCTGTATCGTCATCCCCCCGCCCAACGTCACCGGCTCGCTGCACATCGGCCACGCGCTCAACAACACGCTTCAGGACGTCCTGGTGCGGTTCGAGCGGCTGCGCGGCAAGAGCGTACTCTGGCAGCCTGGGACCGATCACGCCGGCATCGCCACGCAGATGGTGGTGGAGCGGCAACTTGCCGAGAGCAAAGCGAACGAGGATCGCCGCTCGCTGGGGCGCGAGGAATTCGTCAAGCGCGTGTGGGCGTGGAAGGAGACTTCCGGCGGCATGATCATGAACCAGCTGCGCCGGCTGGGGGCTTCGTGCGATTGGTCGCGCGAGCGCTTCACCATGGACGAAGGCTTGTCCAAGGCGGTGCTGAAGACGTTCGTGCAACTCTACAAGGAAGGGCTGATCTACAAGGACAAGCGCCTTGTGAACTGGGACCCGCATTTCGAAACCGCGATCTCCGATCTCGAAGTCGAGAACCGCGAAGTCCCCGGCCATTTCTGGCACTTCAAATATCCGCTGGAAAACGGCGAAACCTACCAGTTTCCGATTGCGTTCGATGAAGACGGCAAAACCACGGAATGGGAGACGCGCAACTATATCTCCATCGCCACGACGCGGCCGGAAACCATGCTGGGCGACGGCGCGGTGGCGGTGCATCCGAGCGATACGCGCTATGCGGGCATCGTCGGCAAAAAAGTGCTGCTGCCGCTGGCCGATCGCTACATTCCGATCATCGCCGACGAATATCCCGATCCCGCGTTCGGCTCAGGCGCGGTGAAGATCACCGGCGCGCACGATTTCAACGATTACAAAGTTGCGCGCGCGCACAATCTGCCGCTCTACGAATTGATGGACACGAAAGGCCGCATGGCCAATGCCGAACATGTGCCGGCGAAGTATCGCGGCTTGGACCGCTTCGAGGCGCGCAAGCTGGTGGTTGCCGATATCGAAGCGTTGGGGCTGCTGGAGCGGGTTGAGACCAAGAAGATCAACCAGCCGTTCGGTGACCGCTCAAATGTCGTGATCGAACCGATGCTGACGGACCAATGGTACGTCAACGCCGGTGAGTTGGCGAAGGCGGCGATCGCAGCGGTGGAGGATGGCCGCACCAAATTCGTGCCCGAGAACTGGACCAAGACCTACTTCCAATGGATGCGGAATATCGAACCGTGGTGCGTCTCGCGCCAACTCTGGTGGGGGCACAGGATTCCGGCGTGGTACGGGCCGAAGCTCGACCCCGAGACGGAACGCATCATCGACGGCAACGAGGTGTTTGTTGCTGAATCCCAGCAATCGGCCGTGCGATCAGCGGCCGAACACTATCAAAAGGTGCTTGGGCGGCGAGTCTCCGTTGTGGCTTCCAATGGATCAGGCGTTGGCACGACCCGGCACGGCGACAAGAACTTTGCGACAATTGATGAGGTGATGATCAGCCAAGACGAGGACGTCCTCGACACCTGGTTCTCCTCGGGCCTGTGGCCCTTCTCCACGCTCGGCTGGCCGGAGAAGACGCCGGAGCTGCAGCGCTTCTATCCCACCTCCACGCTCGTCACCGCGCACGACATCATCTTCTTCTGGGTGGCGCGGATGATGATGTTCGGCGTGCACTTCATGAAAGAGGTTCCCTTCCATGAGGTCTACATCCACGCCCTGGTGCGCGACGCCAGGGGCGCGAAGATGTCGAAGTCCAAGGGCAACACCATGGACCCCTTGGAGCTGATCGACAAATTCGGCGCCGATGCGCTGCGCTTCACGTTGGCGGCGATGGCGGCGCAAGGCCGCGACATCAAGCTCAGCGAACAGCGCATCGAGGGTTATCGCAATTTCGGCACTAAGCTCTGGAACGCGGCGCGCTTCGCGCAGATGAACGAATGCGCGGTGTGGGACAAGTACGACCCGCGCGCCGCGCAGCAAACCGTGAACAAGTGGCTCGTCGGTGAAACCGCCAAGGCTGCGGCCGCGGTGACGCGCGAACTGGAAGCGCGCCGCTTCAACGAAGCGGCTGGCGCGCTCTACAGGTTCGTGTGGAACGTCTATTGCGATTGGTACCTGGAGTTTATCAAACCGCTGCTTAACGGCGAGGATGAAGCCGCGAAACTTGAAACGCGGCGCACCGCAGCGTGGGTTCTGGATCAGATCCTCATCATGCTGCACCCGTTCATGCCCTTCATCACGGAGGAGTTGTGGGCGCGCACCGGCGAGTACGGCTCCAAGCGCGCTGGCATGTTGATCACCGAGGCATGGCCGCGTCTCGGAGACGATCTAGTGGACGCAGGCGCCGAAGCCGAGATCGACTGGATAGTGCGGTTGATCGCGGAGACGCGTTCAACCCGTTCACAGCTCAACGTGCCGCCGAGCGCGAAGATCCCGCTGCTGCTGATCGGCGCAGACGCTGTGACCGAGGCGCGGCTCGAGCGTTACCAGGATCTGATCGACCGCATGGCGCGTCTCGAATATTCAACGAGCGCCGAGTCCGCGCCGAGAGGCTCGGTGACGTTCGTACTCGATGGCGCAACCGTGGCTTTGCCGCTCGATGGCGTGGTGGATCTGCCAGCGGAGGCGGCGCGGCTGGCGAAGGAAATTGCCAAGCTTGCTGGCGAACTCGCAAAGATGGACGCAAAGCTGAACAACGTCGAGTTCGTCAACAAGGCGCCGGAGGAGGTGGTCGAGGAGCTGCGCGAGCGGCGCGACGAAGCGGTTGGCTCCGTCGCCAAGCTGAAAGCGGCGTTGGCTCAGATTGGGGGAACAGGCTGATGCGCATCTTCGTCACCGGCGCGTCAGGCTTTGTCGGCGGCGCGGCGACGCGCAAACTGGTAGCGGGCGGGCAAGACGTGCGCGCGATGTCTCGGTCTGAGAAATCGGACGCCGTCATTTCGGGGCTTGGCGCGACGCCGGTGCGTTGCGATCTGGAGACGATCCGCGCTGAGCACGTCGGCGATGCAGATGTCATTCTGCATTGCGCGGCGTTCGTTGAGCAGTGGGGCCCCCCAGACGCGTGGGCGCGCTTCAACGTGACGGGGACGCGAGCCGTGTTGACGGCCGCCGAGCAAGCGGGCGCGAAGCGCTTCATCCACATTGGTACGGAGGCGGGGCTGCTTGAGGGTCAGCACGTGCGCGGCGCCGACGAGACCTACCCGTTGGCGCCCCATTCGCCCTATCCGTATTCGGCGACGAAGGCGCAGGCGGAGCAGCTGGTGAAAGGCGCCAATCGTGATGGCTTCGCGACAATTGTCCTGCGCCCGCGCTTCATTTGGGGGCCGGGTGATACGACGCTGTTGCCGACGATCGAACAGATGGCGCGCGAGGGCAAGTTCATGTGGGTCAACGGTGGCCGCGCGATGACATCAACGACGCATATCGACAACCTGGTGCATGCCATTGAACTCGCACTCACGCAGGGTCGCGGTGGGGAAGCTTACTTTGTGCTCGACGACGGCGAGCGGCCGATGCGGGACATGATCTCCGGCATGGCGGCGGCGCGGGGCGCTAGATTGCCCGATACCAGCGTGCCGGGCTGGGTCGCCGATCTTGTCGGCGGCGTAAGCGAGAACGTGTGGCGCACGTTCGGCCTCAAGGGCGAACCGCCGCTGACGCGGTTCGGCGCCATGATCATGTCCCGCGATGTGACGCTAAAGGACGGGAAGGCGCGCGCTGAGCTGGGCTATCGACCCGTGATGTCCGTCGAGGCCGGCATGCGCGGGCTGGCGGCGTGAGCGCCGATACAGCCCCGCGAATCGACCTCACCAAGCTCGATGACGCATTGTTTCAGCGCTTGTACGAGGAGCGTATAGAGCCCTGCTTCAACGCTAACGAGGCGGGCCGCCTCGACGCCATCAAGCAGTTCAAGACCCGCGCTATGATCGGCGGCGGCGTGGCGCTCGCGCTTGCGGCAATCACCTTTGTGTTCGCGCAGGAGAAGCAAGCCGCCTTTGTGGTCTTGTTCATAGCGGCGATTTTTGCTGGCGTGATCGCGTATCAGCCTATCGCTAATCTGAGCCGCAAGCTGAAGCAGGAATATTGCTCCGCCATCGCCGAAGCGATGGGCGCATCGTTTGACATCGCCGACTTCACGCCGCCCGCCTTCGACCGCATCAAGGCGCTTAACCTGGTGCCGAGCTACACGCGCTCGAAGTTCGAGGACTGTTTTCGCGGTTCGCACAAAACCTCGAGTTACGAGCTCTACGAGGCTGTGCTGGAGCAGCGGCGTTCGAGCGGCAAACGCACCCACTATGTCACCGTGTTTCGCGGGCAGTTGATCCGCCTGCACTTTCCACACGCTTTCGAAGGCACGACGATCGTGCGGCGCGACATGGGCGTCTTCAACGCTTTCGGCGGCGGGTCGAACAACGGCAAGAAGTTGGAGCGCGTGCGGCTCGTCGATCCAACGTTTGAAAAGACGTTCGAGGTCTGGGGCACCGACCAGGTGGAGGCGCGCTATCTGGTCCATCCGGTGATGATGGAGCGGCTGCTCGAGCTGGAGAAAGCCCTGCACGGCAAGCGCATCCGCTGCGCCTTTGAGGGCGGCGACATGCTGATCGCGGTCGAAGGCGGCGACTTGTTCGAGCCTGGAGACCTGTTCAAGCCGCTAGTCGATCCCGCGCGTGCGCGCCGCATCGTCGATGAGATCGCCAGCATCGTCCGTGTCATGGACCACGTGCTGACGGCGCAGGCGCAACGTCCGACATGATTGCGCATTCCGACGGATTGCCGATCGAACCCGCCGCCATTCTTCCCTTTCTTGCGGCTGTGACCCTGATCGAACTCACGCCAGGGCCCAACATGGGATATCTCGCCGCGCTGTCCGCGAGTGAAGGACGCGCGGCCGGCTTCAAGGCGGTGCTGGGCGTTACTGCCGGGCTCGGACTCTACATGCTTGCCGCAGTCGTGGGCGTTGCCGAGTTCGTGCTCGCGGCGCCGATCGCCTTTGCGGCGCTGCGCTGGGCCGGGGTGCTCTTCCTGTTCTACTTGGCCTGGGAAGCGTGGCGCGGCGCTCGTGAGACATCACCGGGCCATACGGGCGGCTTCGATCATCGCCCGTTCTGGCGGGGGCTCGCCGCCAACCTGCTCAATCCTAAAGCGGCCGTGTTCTATGTGACGCTGCTGCCAAGTTTCATTGCCCCAGACCATGCAGCATTCTGGCTGCAGGCTCTCATTCTGGGGGGCGTCCATTTGCTGGTCAGCTTTGCCATCCACAGCGCCATTGTGGTGGGTGCAGCGCGGGCAGGCGCGCTCATAGAATCCCCTGAAGTGTCGATACGCTTTCGACGGGCCATGGCGGTGGCGATCGGCCTGATGGCGGCCTGGCTTGCCTGGCAAACACGCTAGCGCGCAACGCTGATAATCGCGCCACGGCCAGCGTCATCGCCGATGGCAATGTGTTTCCCATCGGCGCTCCAGGCGAGCGCCGTCACCGCGCCTTCGCCGGGTTCGTCGAGTTCCATGCCCATGTCGTCGCCGAAGCGCACGACAAGCGCTGCGCCGTCGGCATAGCCGATGGCGAGAATCTCTTCGCTGGGATGGAAAGCCACCACGGTGACCAGAGCGTCGCGCGCGCCGGGCTGCAGCGGCGCCTTGCCTTGCGGGCCGAGCTTGCCGGCGAACGGCCAGACGATCGCACTCTGTGCGCCGGAGGTCGCGAGCCAGCGGCCGCGCTTGTCCCAGGAAAGGGAGCGCGTCTTGGCCGGATAGCCGTCCATGCGCAGATCGGTTTTCTCCGGCAGACGCCAGCCGTGCAGCGCATTTTCCTGCATGGCGGTGACGACATAACCGGCGTCCGGCGAGATGGTGACGCCCAGATGCGAGCCGGTCCATTTGAGGCTCACGCCTTTGTCGTCGGCGGCGAGCGCATAGCGCAGCGTGACGCCGCCATAATGGCTGACGGCGAGGCGGCGTCCTTTGGCGTCGAGCGCCAGCCCGCCGATCGTGGAGGGATGCGCGAAACGATGCGTCTCCTTATCCTTGGCGAACACGAGCGCTTCTTTGCCGATACCGGCGACGATCACGCCCGAGGCTGCGCTGGCGGCGAGATGATCCACCCATTTGCGTGTTTCAGCGAGCGTCAGCACCGTCCCGTCTGGCGTCACGCTCAGCACTTTGCCGTCGTCGCCGCCAGTGAGCACACGCTTGCCGTCGGGATGCAGCGCAGAGCACAGGATCACGCCCGCATGCGCCGCAACGCGCTGCGTCTCGCCTTCGCGCGCAGCGATCAGCACCGCGCCGTCGTTCAGTGCAAACAGCGCTCGATCGCCGATCCAGTGCACGCCCGCTGCGCCCGCGCCGAGCGCGAGACGCCGGCCGCTGAGATACACATGCGCAGTCATGGGGGTGCGCCCCTTCTCCCTTGCGGAGAAGGTGGCCGCGCAGCGGCCGGATGAGGGGCGCGCCGACAAGCCGGCGCCTGCGCGTTTGGACGCCCCTCATCCCCTAGCCCCCTCCCCGCAAGGGGGAGGGGGAACGCTAACTGTCCCGCACTCACGCTGCGCATTGCAGAAACGCGCGTTCAAGTTCTTCGCGATCGAGGTTGCGGCCGATGAAGACGAGGCGGGAGAGGCGTTTTTCGTCGTCTTTCCAGTCGCGCTGGGTGTCGCCTTCGACGATCATGTGCACGCCCTGGACGACGAAGCGTTTCGGTTCGTCGGGAAATGCGAAAATGCCCTTGAGCCGCAAGATATCGGGCCCGCGCGCCTGGGTGAGCTCATTGAGCCAGGGCAGCAATTTTTCGGGGTTGATCAGCTTTTCGGTGGACAGCGAGACGCTGGCGATGCCGGAGGCGGCGACGTGATCGTGATCGTGCTTATGATCGTGGTGTGCGTGGTCATGATCGTGATCATGATCATGATGCGCGCAGGCATCGTCGCACGCATGATCGGGCAGGAAGTGCGGATCGATCTCGGTGACGCGGTCGAGATCGAAGGCGCCGAGATTGAGGATGGCGTCGATCGGAACGTCGCCGCGCGTCATCTTGTGCAAGCGCGCGCTTGCGTTGACGCCGCGAATGGCGCGTTCGATCGCCGTCAACTCGTCCTTGCCGACAAGATCGGTCTTGTTCAACAGGATCACGTCGGCGAAGGCGATCTGTTCGGCGGCTTCTTCCGAGTTCTGCAATTGCTGGCGCACATGCTTGGCGTCGACCACGGTGACGATGGCGTCGAGTTTGGTCTTGGCGCGCACATCGGCGTCTACGAAGAAGGTCTGCGCCACCGGCGCCGGCTTGGCCAGGCCCGTGGTCTCCACCAGGATCGCGTCAAATCGGCCCTTCCGCTTCATCAGCCCCTCGATGATGCGGATCAGATCGCCGCGCACGGTGCAGCAGACGCAGCCATTGTTCATCTCGAACACTTCTTCATCGGCATCGACGATCAGATCGTTGTCGATCCCGATCTCGCCGAATTCGTTGACGATGACGGCGTATTTCTTGCCGTGCGGCTCGGTGAGGATGCGGTTCAAGAGGGTGGTCTTGCCGGCGCCCAGAAAGCCGGTGAGCACAGTGACGGGGACGGGAGAAGCAGTCATCGGCTCTAGATAGCTATTCCGGGACGGCGCGCCACCGGCTAGGTTCGCGGGGCTTTTGGGGAGGCTCTCATGCCGGCTTGGGTGCGTTGGATCGTCTTCACGCTGATCGGGCTGGCGGTGCTGGCGCTGGTTGGGGCCGGCGTCCTGGCCTACCTCGTGTCCCGGATCGACGTCCGCGCCGAGATTGAACGCGCCGTGGAAAGCGCAACCGGTCGTGATTTCACCATCGCCGGCAATGTGGGGGTCAGCTACTGGCCCGTGCTGGGCGTGCACGCCGCCGACGCCTCGCTGGCCAACACGCCGGGTGGGCGGGCGCCAGCGTTTCTGACGGCGGCCGACATTCATGTCGGCGTCGAGCTGCGGCCGCTTC
This sequence comes from Hyphomonadaceae bacterium, assembly GCA_019753175.1. Classification (GTDB taxonomy): domain Bacteria; phylum Pseudomonadota; class Alphaproteobacteria; order Caulobacterales; family Aquidulcibacteraceae; genus Vitreimonas. Next base: position 184,388 of record JAIELK010000010.1, on the reverse strand, counting down.
TCGATCGCCGAATCGTGGTGCGCCAGTTCGTACTGCACCAACCCCAGGTCGCGTTGGAGATCGACACCGCGGGTCAACCAAATTGGGTGCTGGGCGCTCGCCCAGCGACGCCGCCAACACCGCCCGCGCCAGCGCCGCAGCCGCCACCCGAGCCGACCTTCGATCTCGGTCAGACGACCTTGCGCTCGGTCAGCGTCGATGGCGGGGCGATCAGTTATTTCGACGCCCGCATTGGCAGCGGCTGGACGGTCACGGATGTGAACCTGCGGACCGCGCTCGATGCGCTGGACCAGCCGATGCGTGTGCGAGGATCGGCGAGTTACGTTGAGCGACCTATCGACATTGATTTGACCGTGGCGCGTCCGGGCGCGGCGCTTAGGGGTGAGATCACGCCGATCACGCTGGTGTTCGAGAGTGAACTGCTCAACGCGAACTTCAGCGGACAGACGACCGCTTCGGCGGGCGCTCTCGCCGGCACGGTTCAGGCGAGGGGACCTAACCTGCGCGAGCTGACGCGTTGGGCAGGCGCAGCCTTGCAAGTGACGAGTGGTTTCGAACAATTCGCCGTCAACGGGCGGCTCGACATCGGCAATGGCGCCTACAGCTTCACCAATGCGGGCTTTGCGGTCGATCGCCTGCGCGGGCGCGGGGATTTCGTGCTCACTCAGCGCGGCGGCAAGCCTTATGTCAGCGGCCGCCTTGAGCTGTTCGACTTCGACCTCAATCCTTATTTGACTGGCGAGGCGCCGCCGGCGTCCACAGAGGCTGAAGTCGCCGCGGCGGCCGATGCGCCTGCGCAGACACAAACTGCAGATCTTGCCGTTGTGGAAGCGGCGCCACGCGCGCTCGACGTGCAGGCTGCGCCAAGCGAAGCGGCGATGGATTTCAGCGGCATGCGGGCGTTCAACGCCGATCTTGAACTGGTTACTGCGGCGATTCTATTCCAACGTATGCGCGTCGATGGCGCTCGGCTCAACCTGGTGCTGAACGACGGTTTCATGGCCGCGACGGTGCACAATCTGTCGCTCTACGGCGGTTCGGGCAGCGGCCGCTTCGAAATCGATGCGCGCGAGCCGGCGATCTACATCATGCAGGAACTCCGCTTCAACAATTTGCAGGCGCGTCCGTTCCTCACTGATGCGATCAACTTTGGCAACATCGAGGGGCGCGCCGAACTCAATCTCAATCTGCGCACGCGCGGGCGTACACAGACTGAGATGCTCGCCGCGCTCGACGGCACAACCTATCTCGAAGTCGTATCGGGCACGCTGCACGGCGTCGATCTTGGCGGCGTGGCGCGCACCATCCGCAATGCGTTGCGCGGTGAGCTGATCGCCGCCAATGCGCGCACCCCATTCCAAGGTTTCTCGGCGAACTTCGCCATTGCCGATGGCGTCTTGGCGAGCGACAGCTTGAGCTTCAATACGCCGGACCTGCGCATCCCAGGCATCGGCGTGATCGACATTCCAGGGCGCAGGCTCGACATGCGCCTAGCGCCGCGCTCGCCGCAAGGCGGGATCGTCGTCCCGTTCTCGGTGCGCGGCGGCTGGGAGCAGATCAGCTACGCGAGCGACATGAATGACCGAGCACAGCGCGAGATACTGCCGCGCGTCCGCGCGGTGCAGACGAGCTCCCGTGCGGCGATGCGGCAGGCCGGCTAAACCGTTTTGGGGTGCGCCTTCATCCACTGATAGGCGGCGGCGGCGCCGTACAGCCCGGGTTGGGGATGGGTGATGAGCTTCACAGGCATCGCCGCCATCATCGATTCAAAGCGTCCTTTGGCGATGAAGCGCTGCGAGAAGCCCGCCTGCGTCAGGTGATCGGCGATACGCAATCCCAGACCGCCCGCGATGACAACAGCGCTTGCGCCCTGCGCTAACGCGATGTCGCCTGCGCAGGCGCCCAGACAGAGACAGAATCGCTCGAGCGCTGCGGCGGCGAGCTGGTCGCTGCCGGTGAGCGCTGCCTCCCACAGTGATTTGTCATCGCTGACGCGCGCGGGCCTCTGCTCGATCGCCGCCAGTGCGGCGTAGAGATTGGCGAGTCCAGGGCCCGATATGATGCGTTCGGCTGACACGCGCAGATAACGTTGGCGAAGGTGCGCCAGAATTTGATCCTCAAGCCGGTCGACCGGAGCAAAGCTGATATGGCCGCCTTCCGTACTGATAACCTCGTAACCGCTGCGGTGGCGCACGACCTGCGAGACGCCGAGGCCGGTGCCGGGACCGACGACGCTGATCACGCCATCGATGGGCAATGACGCCTGCGGACCGCAGAGAGGGCGGAAGTGCCCATCATCCAGATTGGCGACGGCGTGGCCGACGGCCGCGAAGTCGTTGATCAGCGTAAGTTCATCCAGTCCGAGCTGCGCCTCAAGCGCCGACACGCGGATGATCCAGGGGTTGTTGGTGAATTTGAGCGTGTCGCCTTGGACCGGGCAGGCGACGGCGATGCCGGCGGCGCGCGGCAGCGGCCGGCCGAGTTGAGCGCCATAGGCTTCCCATGCACTCTGCAGGCTGGCGTGCTGCGCTGTCTTCAGCACGACTTCCGAAGACAGCACGATGCGGCCCGCTCCTGCTTTCGCGATGGCGAAACGGGCGTGCGTGCCGCCGATGTCGGCCGTGACGATCTCCATCGGCGGCTGCGCCTCCTTACCAGAAGGTGATATAGACGCCGGCGATGATTGCGAGAATGGCGAAGGAGTGGAATATGTCCCACGCGCCATAACTCGCCTTCACCTCTGCGCGCTGCGCATCCGTTACCGTGTCGCGGGTCAAGCCTACGATCTTGGCGGGGTCCGCCTTCGGCGTGAAGGTGCTCACGACCAGGATGACGAGGCAGGTGAACGCGAACAGGAGGAAGGCAAAGTAGAGCCAGTTGATATCAACGAACGCCTGCACTGGGCCGGGATAGGTGACGCCGTTGAAGTCGTGGCTGGTCTGCAAGAAGAGCCGAGTCATCCCGACCGCAAACCCGGTGATGAGTCCGACCAGCCCGGAGATCGGCGAGACAAACTTGGACGCAATTCCCAGCACGAACACCGCCGCGATGGCCGGAGCGATCAAGGCCTGCACCAGTTGCAATGCGGCGTAGAGTTGGCCGTCGGAGATCTCCAGGAGGATCGGGATCCAGGCGATGCCAAGCCCGACCACCACCAACGTAGCGACGCGTCCAACCATCACCAGATGCGCCTCCGACGATTGCGGCCGAACGCGCTTGTAGAAGTCGACCGTGAACAACGTCGCCGTCGAGTTGAACAGCGAGGCGAGCGAGGACATCAGCGCCGCCAGCATGCCAGCGAGCACCAAACCCCTCAGCCCTTCAGGCAACAGATAAGAAGCAAGGAGCGGGAAGGCCTGGTCCGGGCTCGTCATTTCGGCAAAGCCAGGCGCGCCCTGCTGCTGTAGCGTCACGGCTATCATTCCCGGGATCAGGAAAATGAACACCGGAAAGAGTTTGAGATAACCGGCGAAGATCGCGCCGCGACGGGCTTCGGTGAGATTTTTGGCCGCCAGAATGCGTTGGACAATGTATTGGTCCGTACACCAGTACCAGAGCCCGAGGATCGGCGATGCGAGCATCACCCCGAGCCATGGTGTGTCGGAGGGGTCGAACAGGAAGTTCGGAAAGCCTTGCGTTTCCGCGGTTGTTGAGAGCGGGCGCCACATCGAGATGGTGTCGGCGTTGGCGGCGCGCAGCGCGTCCATGCCGCCGACACGGTCGAGGCCAACGATGAGAATGATCACCGACCCGATCAGCAACAGCGGCGCTTGCACGCCTTCGGTCCACAACACCGCCTTCATGCCGCCGACAATAGTGTAGAGCCCCGTTATGACCACCAGCGCGAACGCGGACACCCAAAAGAAATCTACGTCGCCGATGCCTGGCAGACTCACGGTGTCGAAGCCGAGAATAGTCTTGATGGTGATGGCGCCTGCGTAGATCGTGACCGACGCCTTGGTGAGGATGTAGCTCACCAGGAAGATCAACGAGAGTGTCGTGCGGGTTGCCGGTGTATAGCGCTTTTCCAGAAACTCCGGTGTCGTGAAAACGTTCGAGCGCAGATAGAAGGGTGCGAAGATCCAACCGAGTACGATGCAAAGATACGAGTGCAGCTCCCAATGCGCGTAGGCCATACCTGAGCCGGCCCCGGATCCGGCCAGACCGACCAAGTGTTCGGCGCCGATATTGGAAGCGAAGATGGACGTACCAATCAGGAACCACCCGGCGTTCCGACTGGCGAGGAAGTAGTCGGTGGTCGTCTTCTCCCGCTTAAGCGCGACCCAGAGCGCGATGCCGGCAAGAATGACGAAGTACATCGCCACCACGACCCAGTCGAGCGCGCCAAACTGTACTGCCGATCCGCTCATTACTCTCCTCCCCCAATTCGATCACATCGCCTGCGCCTTGCAGTTTCGGGCGATAAACTTCTCGTGCAACGGCATGACGCTCGCCGCTTGGTTCATGGTGCGTCGTAGGCTCTCCAGATATCGTGCGGACTCTTCGGGCGGACGAAGATCGACGAGCGGCGCGTAGTGACGCGGGATTATGTCCTGACCAATGAACACAGCGAGCCAGCTGGGATTCTGGAACAGCTCCAGTCCGTCGCTGACGATGTTCCCAACCGCGCTGAATTGTTCCAATTTGTAGGCAAGCGTATCCGGGATTGGCATCGCTCTTGTGTATCGCCAGAGCTCTGAATCGTCGCGAGTACTCGCGTGATAGTGCAGGATGATGAAATCGCGCACGCGCTCAAACTCAATCTGCGTCAAGCGGTTGTACTCCGCGACGCTGACCGGGTCTGGTTCGCGGCCAGGAAACAGCGCAAGAAAGCGGGCGATGCCGCTTTGGATAAGGTGGATGCTCGTAGATTCGAGCGGTTCGAGAAAGCCGGAGGCGAGGCCGATGGCGACGCAGTTCTTGTGCCAGTGCAGCTTGCGCCGCCCGGTGACGAAACGGAGGCGGCGTGGCGGCGCCAGCGGTTCGTTCTCAATGTTGGCAAGCAAGATGCGCTCGGCTTCATCGTCTTCCATGAAGCGGCTGGCATAGACGTGACCGTTGCCAACCCGATGCTGTAGTGGAATGCGCCATTGCCACCCCGCCGTGCGCGCGGTCGAGCGTGTGTAGGGCGTAAACGAGGTCGTGCGTGTACAAGGAACGGCGATAGCGCGGTCGCAGGGCAGCCAATGAGTCCAGTCCTCGTATCCGGTCTTGAGCGTGTCCTCGATCAACAGGCCACGAAAGCCCGAGCAATCGACGAAGAAATCAGCATCGAACACACGCCCATCAGCGAGTGTAACGTTTCGAATGAACCCGGACTCGCTGTGCTGATTGACCGAGACGATGCGTCCTTCGGCGCGCACTACACCGCGCTCTTCGCAATAAGCGCGAAGAAACTTGGCGTAGAGTGAGGCGTCGAAATGGTAAGCGTAGTCGAATGTGGACTGGATGAGGCGCGGGTCGCGCGTCGGACGGTCAAATTTGTCGTCCCGCGCCGCGACCCAGGCCATGCACAGGTCCTGCAACGGCGTGTGATCGCCCATCGCTCGGGCGCGTAGCCAGTGATGGTGCAGCGGCGCAGCGTCGAAATCGACGCCATACTTACCGAACGGATGAAAGTAACGATTGCCGAGGCGCGCCCAGTCGACGAATTCGATTCCAAGTTTGAACGAGCCCTGCGTGGCTCTGAGGAAGGCAGCCTCGTCGATTCCGAGGGTGTGGTTATAGAGCTTGATTGGCGGGATCGTGGCCTCGCCGACGCCAACAATGCCGATCTCGTCAGACTCGACGACCGTGATCTTGCAGCCGCCGCGCACCGCATGCGCTATCGCCGCAGCGCTCATCCAACCGGCGGAGCCGCCGCCGACGATGAGAATGTGCTGAAGCGCGCGGGAGGCTTCAGGCGTGGACATGCGGCTTTCGGCTCCTCGCGACAGAAGGGATCAGGTTGAGCAACGGGCCAGTCATCAGCGTCGTGCCAACGGCCATGATTACCAGCATGGTAAACACGTCTTGGGGAATGACCCCCATGCTGAGCCCGATATTGAGCACGATTAACTCCATCAGCGCGCGCGTGTTCATCAGCACACCTAGCGCAGCGGCTTCTTGGCGCGGCAGTCCGGCGAAGCGTGCGGCGAGGTAAACGGGGATGATCTTGCTGGCAACGGATGCCGCGAACAACGCTGCGCACCACAGCCACTCCGACGCGGTGTCGAGGCCCAGCATGTTGGTCCGCAGCCCGGTGAGGGTGAAGAAGATCGGCAGAAAGAACACGAGCACGAACTGGCCGATTGTGCGTCGCCATGCGTCGACGAAGGCAACGTGCGGGTGGAACAGCAGACCGACCAAGAACCCGCCAAAGATCGTGAAGATGCCGAGCTCTTGGGTGGCGACCCCAGTCAAGAACATAAGGGCCACCACAGCAGCGATCAGCGCAGGAGAGATCTGGTCACTCGAAGACGGGAATCGTTGCACGAGCCAAGCGGCAAGCGGCCGTCCAAACAACCACAGCGCGACCATCAGCAGCAGTAGCCCGGCAAGCTGCAGCGAAAAAGCGCCGAGGGAGAAGCCGGCGGATACGATGGCGGCGATGATCGCCAGCGCGATCCAACCGACGACGTCATTGGCTGCCGCCGCGGTGATGGCGATCACACCAACGGGCGTGCGAGTGAGGCCATACTCGGCAAGTATTCGCCCCAAGATGGGCACTGCGGTGATCGCCATGGCGACAGCCACAAATAAGCTGAACGCCAGGGAATCGATGTTGGGCGCCAAGATGGGAGCAGCAGCGCGACCGATGAGAAAACCCGTGACGAACGGGACCGACAAGCTAGCGATGGCCACAAGCGCCACCGCGCGCGAGTTGACGCCTTTACGCAGATGTCCGAACTCGAATTCGCTGCCGATCTGGAACATCAGCAGGATGAGGCCGATTTGCGAGAGCATCCACATCGTCTGTGCAGCGTCGGCCGGAAAGATCGCCGCCGAGAGCGCGGGAAAGAAATAGCCGAACAACGACGGCCCCAGCATCAGGCCGGCGACAATCTCGCCGACGGCGCGAGGCTGACCCAGCCGCGAGGCTGCGACCCCGGCAAGACGCGCCACCATGATCACGATTGTGATCTGGACCAGGATGGACGCGAGAATCTCCTCGTTGGTGTGGATCGAAGTCGTCATGGCGGGGTACGCCTGACATAAACGCGATATGACCAGGCAGGCAGCGTGAGTTCAGTGGCTGCATCAAAGCGCGCCGCCTCGGTGCTGAAGTATTCGACAAAATCGCCATGGTGCAGGTTGTGCTGAAAGGTGACGCGCTGCGATTGGCCGGTGAAGTTAAACACAGCGAACACGCCCCCGTGATCATCGAAGCGTGCGAAGCTAAACACGTGCATTGGCGCGCTGTTGACCACCGGAATCATGCGCGCGCCAGCCGCCCCGTTCCAGAGCGCCCTTGTCTCGTGCTTCAGCGAGATGAGGCGGCGCAGCAGCTCGCCGTGCGGGTGCTCGCGCCATTGGATCGGCTCGCGCTCGAAGAACTCGAGTTGCTCTTCGTTACCCGCTTCCTGACCGTTGTAGATCGAGGGAATGCCTTCGCCCACGAATTGCAGCACCATCGCCGCTTGCACTGCCGGACCAAAGCGCTCGAACTCGGTGGCGTCCCAGGCATTTTGGTCGTGGTTGCTGGTATAGACCATGCGATAGGCGTCTTCCGGCCAGGCGCTCTGGTTGCCGGAATAGTAGCCGAACAACGCGCCAACATCGGCGCGCCCCATGGCGAGAGCGTGCATGGAATTGTTCCACTCCCACGCGTATGTCGCGTCGAAAGCGCGCGCGTGCACGTCGCGTTGGTCGAACTCCGCCAGCATGAATACCGGTTTTATGGCGTCCAGTTCGCGTCGAACGGTCTCCCAAAAGTCGAGCGGCACATACCCGGCGACGTCGGCGCGGTAACCGTCAATGTCCGCTTCGCGGACCCAATAGATCATTGCCTCGGTCATGTAGCGGCGCAGGCCCGGCTGATCGTAGTCGAGGTCGATGATGTCCGACCAATCCCACCAGGGCGTCGGATGGAAGTCGCCCTTCCAGTCGCGCTCATACCATTCGGGATGTTCGCTCACGAGCGGATTGTCCCAGGCCGTGTGGTTGGCGACCCAGTCCAGAATAACATACATGCCGAGCTGGTGCGCTTCGTCGACGAAGGCGCGGAAATCGGCCATCGTTCCGAACTCGGGATTGACGCTGTAGTAGTCGCGGACCGAGTACGGGCTGCCGAGCGTGCCCTTGCGGTTTTGGACTCCGATCTCGTGAATCGGCATCAGCCAAAGGATATCAACGCCGAGTGCTTGTAAGCGCGGGAGCTGCGCGCGCGCGGCGTTGAAGGTGCCTTCCGGCGTGAACTGGCGCGTGTTGATCTGGTAGATAACCGCGTCGCGCGCCCACTCGGGATGGGTCAGCTCGACATAGGGACGCGGCGCGTAGGGGTCGGTGGCTGCCTGGCGATCGCAGGCGACAAGCGAAAGCGCGCCGAACAGTGCGATGAGAATGGGTCTGAACATGCGTCAAGCTCCAAGCGGCGCAGGCGAGGCGTCTTCCGGCGCATCGCGAACCAGCAACACCGCCAGCGCGGCGAGCGCGAACGAGGCGGCGGCGATCGCGAAGGCCCAGATCGCTTCGTTTTGAAAGAACGTCCGCAGCAAGAAGCCGAGCAGGGTCGCGGCAACCAGCTGCGGCACGACGATGAAAATGTTGAAAATGCCCATATAGACGCCCATTTTGTGCGCCGGCACCGAACCTGCCAGGATGGCGTACGGCACCGACACGATCGCGGCCCACGCCACGCCGACGCCAACCATTGGCGCCCACAGTGCATTCGGATCGCGGATGAGGATCATCGCCGCGAATCCAGCAGCCCCGAGTGCAAGGCAGGTCGCGTGCAGCACACGGCGGTCAAGTTTGCTTGCGAGCCAGATGATCGCCAGTGCGCCGATTGCAGCAACGCCATTGCGGATCGAACCTAAGACGCCCCACCAATTGCCCGCCTCCTGATAGGCCGCTGTTGCGGCGTCCGCCGCGCCGTAATGGTGTTCGGCGACGGCCGGCGTGCCGTAGATCCACATCGCGAACAGGCCGAACCACGTGAAGAATTGGACCACTGCCAGCTGACGCATGGTGCGAGGCATACGGAAGAGATCGCCGACCACTTCCATGAAGCCGTTGTCGTTGGCATTGGCGCTGCGCATGAAGCCGGCGACGAACTGCACGACGCCAAACCCGGCGATCAGACCCGCGAGCACATACAGGTCCTGCCGGAACTCAGCGTCGCCAAGAAACGCGAGCGCTTCCGGGCGCGGGTCTAGTCGGGCGGTGTACACGAACGCGCCGACCGCGGCCCCCAGCATGACCCAGATCAGTCCTCCAGTGAAGAATGCGCTGGCGCTGCGCGCTGCAACCGCCTCGGCCTGAGCGGATATCGGGAGCTGGGCTATCCGCGCGGCCTCGAACGCTGCGATCTGTTCTGGCGAGTACTCTTTCGTGGTCAAGATGCTCCAGAGTACAGCGACAAAGAGCGTCGCCCCACCCACGTAGAAAGCGATATGGACGGTTTGCGGCACGATGCCGGGCGCGGCAGTGTTGGCGACACCGAATTGCGTCAACGCCCAGGGCAGCAGGCCCGCCAATACTGCGCCTACGCCGATGAAGTAGCTTTGCATCGCGTAACCGGTGGTTCGCTGCTGGTCGGGCAGCATGTCGCCTACCAGCGCACGCGTCGGCTCCATGGTGATGTTGAGCGCCGCATCCATGATCCAGAGCGTACCGGCCGCGATCCAGAGCGCCGGTGCATTTGGCATGACAATGAGAGCAGCGCTGGCGAGAATGGCGCCAACCAGAAAGTAAGGTTTGCGACGGCCCAGCCTATTCCAGGTCTTGTCGCTTAGATGGCCGATGATCGGCTGCACCAAGAGTCCGGTCAGTGGCGCGGCGATCCATAGAATAGGGAGCGCGTCGATTTCCGCGCCGAGCGTTTGAAAAATTCGGCTGACGTTGCCGTTCTGCAAGTCGAAGCCGATCTGGATGCCGAGAAAGCCGAAGCACATGTTCCAAATCTGGACCGCGCTCAACTTCGGTTTCGTCGCCATTGTCTCTCTCCCCACCTGTTTTGTTTTATTCTGCCGCTCGTTGTCGGAGCAGAAATGTCAGCGGATCGCGCAACCGCGCCCGCCAAGCCGTCTCGTTGTGATTGGCGCCTGGATAGACGCGCGCTTGGAGTGTTACGCCGTCAACGTAACCCAGATCGCGCAACACCGGCAGCATCGCCTCCTGATAAGGGACATAAAGGTGATCGAGGAATCCTGTTCCGTGATCGACCCAGATGCGGTGATGAGTCGGGTCGAGGGACTTCGAGGCGAAGTAGCGAGTGAACGCCGCGACGATCGCCGGTCTCCAAGTCTCCTGGCGCTCCACGATCGTGCGGTCGCTCACACCGACCGGCCAGTGCATGGATAGACCCGCCGCACCGCCGAAGACGTCCGGATGCTCGACCATGCCATAGACCGAGATCAAGGCCCCCATGCTCGCGCCCATGAGAAACGTGCTGTCGCGGTCGGGGCGCGTACGATAGGCAGCGTCGACGCGCGGCTTCAGCTCCTCGACGACAAAACGAAGGTAAGCGTCACCCACGCGCAACTCTTCCGGAAACTCATCCGCGGCGGCGCGCCGCATATCCTCGGAGACGCGCGCCAACACCCCCGCCGGTGCATACTCCAACCGCCGCGAAGGCGTGCTCCAGATACCGACGACAATCGCTGGCTCGATCACGCCGTCGGCGACAAGCGCCTGCATGGCTTCATCGATGCCCCAGTCCACACCGGTGTTGGCGATGCGCGGATCGAATAGGTTCTGCCCGTCATGGGCGTAAATCACCGGGAAACGTGCAGTCGGACTCGCCTCGTACTGCGGCGGCAGGTAGATGCTGACGTGGCGCGAATGCTCCAAGAGCGGCGAACGAACGTCTCGCCAATAGGTGAGCTGGCCGATGACGCCCGCGCCGTCAGGGTCGGCGACGTATTCGTTGATGTCATGCTTCCAGTCGACGATGGTGATCGTCGCCTCTTCATCGCCGTCCACGTCGATGCGGCTGTTCGGCATCACTGTGCCCGATGGGCCCAGCCCTTCGCGATCCCATGAGCCTTGGGTGACCTTGTACTCAAGTGACGTGCCAACTCGAACGCTAAGCGTAACGCTGCGATCGCGCCCCTCGCCTTGCATTTCCATGCCGTCGGCGCGCCAGGGTCCGAGTTCCGGGAGATTGCCGGCGAGAAAGACGCGGCCGGAATCGGTTGGCACGCGCGCCCGTATCGTCACGAGCGCCATGTCCGCCTGCGGCGTCGTACAGGCGGCAAGAGTGAGTAAGGCGGAAAGGACCAACGCGCGCATCAGCGCCGTCTCAGGGGCGTGAACCGGATGGCTTGGCCGCCCCCGGGCGCAAGCTCCAGCGTCAGCGTGTCGGCGCTGGTCACAGTACGCTCCTCGATGACGATGTCGCTACGCGCAGCGCCGCGATAATCAGCGTTTGGCCCATCGCGATAGATCTGCGCGCGGTAGCGAACGCCACGCTGCAAGAAGGAGAGCGGGGCGGACAGCGTGCGGCGTTGCTCGTCCGTGATCGCGCCCAAGTACCAATCGCGGCTGTTGCGATCGCGGCGCACGATCGTGACATAGTCGCCGAGTTCGCCGTTTAGGACCCGTGTCTCTTCCCAATCAGTGGGCACATCTCGGATGAACTGGAACGGACCAGGGTTGGCCTCGTAATTCTCGAGCAAATCCGCAGCCATCTGGATCGGCGAATAGATCACGACATAGAGAGCGAGCTGTTTTGCCCACGTAGTTGCGACACCCTCCGGCGATTGCGTCTCCATGCCGAACACACCGGGCGTAAAGTCCATCGGGCCGGCGAGCAGGCGAGTGAATACGAGGTTCGCTTCGTGCTCGGGCGGGTTGGAGGGGTTTCCCCAGGCATTGTACTCCATGCCCCGCGCGCCTTCGCGCGACACCCAATTGGGGTAGGTGCGCCGCAAGCCAGTGTCCTTGATCGGCTCATGCGGGTTGATGGCGATCTGGTAGCGTGCGGCGGTCTCCACAACACGTTGATGATGACGCGCCATCTCCTGGCCTTCGTGCCAAGCAAAGCGCACGTGGCCATCCTCCGCGTTAACGCGCGCGCCGGCGGCATCTGAGACGTAGCCTGTTTTCACCACGCGCACGCCGAGTCTTTGGTAAAGCGCGAAGCCTGCTTCCATCTGGTTTTCGTAGTGGGCGGCGTTGGCGGACGTCTCATGGTGCCCAATAACGCGCACGCCGCGTTCGCGCGCGTAAGCAGTCACACGTTCAAGGTCAAAGTCCGGATAGGGTTGCGTGAAGTTGAACTCTTCACCGTTGCCGAACCAGTCGCCGTCCCAGCCGATGTTCCAACCCTCGATCAAAACCCCGTTGAAGCCGTTGCGGGCGGCGAAGTCGACATATCGAAGCGCGGTCTCGGTCGTGGCGCCGTGACGCGCGCCGGACGCCCAGCTCGCAGTGCCCAAATGCATCTGCCACCAGATGCCGATATACTTGCCGGGCTCGAACCACGAGACGTCGCCGAGGACGTTCGGTTCATTTAGATTGAGGATAAGCCGTGACTCGACGAGCCCACCGGCACTCTCCGAAATCTGGATGGTGCGCCATGGCGTGTGGAACGGCGCGCGGCGCACGACTGCGGCGTCGCCAATGCCCGGCGTCAGGATGGCATTGAGCCCGCGGCCCTCGATACGCATCAAGTTCATGCCCGAATAATCGACGAGCGCGGCTTCATGGATCGAGAGGTGGAGGCCGCTATCCAGCCGCAGCGTCACCGGCGTCTGCGTAACGCCAATTTCTTCGATCGGCGTGCGGTAATAAAGGTATTCTTCGCGGTTGGAGCGCAGGGCTGGGGTCCATAACGCCTCTCCAGCTTGTGCGAAATTGAATTCGGTGAGCTCGTTCAAGATGCGCACATCGCGCAGCGGCGGCTGGTCCGGGAATTCGTAGCGAAAGCCGATGCCGTCATCATAGACGCGGAAGACAACATCAATGCTCCGAAGCTGGCCAGTTTGCTCAGTAAGCGTGAACCGCAGTTCGTTGTAGCGGTTGCGGATGCGCCGTTGTTCCCCCCAGGGCTGCTCCCAGGTCTCATCGAAGCGGCGCGTTGACTGCGCTGTGAGCCGCAGGTTGCGTTCGATCTTGGGGGCGTCGACCAGCAAGAAACCTAAACGCGATGGCGCGATGACCGCATGGCCGTTGCGCGCCACCCGATAACTGGCGCGACCTTCGCCATTAATCTCGATCTCAACGACATTGGCGCCGTCGGGTGACGCAATGCGAGCGAGCGGCTGCGCGTTTGCGACGCTGTGCAGCGCGAATGCGCACACCAGTGCCAACACAATGCGTCGTATCATGGCTGAGCTCCGCATTCGGCGCGTTCACTTGCAAAACTTTGCAGGCGATGCATTAAGTGGGACAAACGAACAGGATTGGCGTGCGGACCGGCGTGACGAAGCGTTCTACGACACTTGAGGACGTTGCGCGGCTCGCAGGAGTCTCGATTTCGACTGCTTCGCGCGCGCTGAACGACAGCCCCGCGATCAATCGGCAAACAAAGCAGCGCATTTGGAAGATCGCGCGCGAACAGAACTATCCTTTCCGTCACTACATGCCGGCCGGCCCGATTGGTGCGGAGGCGACCATTGCGATCGTCGTGCCGCGGGCGCAAGGGCGAGAGTTCATTTTGAGCGACCCGTTCTTCCTGGATCTTCTGTCCGGACTGGCCGAAGCGGCGCGGGAGCGGGATTGCGACTTGCTGGTGAGTCACGTTGCGCCAGCGTCGTACAACGATCTCTCCGTTCTGATGTCGACGTCGCGCGCGGATGGCGTGATTTTTCTCGGCCAGAGCACACTGCACGGCGCCTTCAACAAGTTGGCAGAGCACGAAAGCCGATTTGTAGTCTGGGGCGCGCAGCTCCCTGATCAAGATTACTGCTCGGTTGGCAGCGACAATGTCGGTGGCGCGCGGCGGGCCACCGCCCATTTGGCGCGCCTCGGGCGCAAGCGCATCGTGTTCCTTGGCGACATCGACGATCCAGAACCTGCACAGCGCTACGCTGGCTACCTGGAGGCGCTTTCGCAAGCGAATCTCGCCGCCGATCCGGCGTTGACCGTGCCCGCGCATTTCGAGGTGGAGTCTGCCGAGGCGGCCATCGATGCGTTGATCCAGCACGATGTGAGCTTTGACGGGATCGTCGCAGCAAGCGACCTCATCGCGCTCGGCGCCGTGCGCGCCTTGCGTCATGCGGGCATGTCGGCGCCAAAGGATGTTTCGGTGATCGGCTTCGACAACGTGCGTTTCGCGCGCTATGCGACGCCAGCTCTGAGCACGATCGCGCAGGATACCACCAAGGCTGGTCGGTTGCTGGTCTCCAAGCTGTTGGACGCCGGAGAGGGAAAGATGCGCAGCCGCTCCGAACGCCTGCCCACAGAACTTATCGTTCGCGAGTCGTGCGGTGGTTAGCGGCAAGATCACCGGCGCCGCGCCACCACGGCCGCGAGCCCTGGCAGTTCACCCGCAAGCGGCGCGGGCGCATTTACCGTTTCGATCGTTTCCCACCCTGGAGGCAAAGCCCAGCGAGCCGGCCGGGCGCCAAGATTAAAGGCGCACAGCAGCGCATGATCTGCCTCGCCGCGCGTGAAGACCAATAATGGTTCCGCCGCATCGAGCAGCGTCATTGCTCCGGTGCGGAGCGCGTCGAAGCGACGTCTCAGCGCGATCGCTCTGCGTGCAAACTGAAGCGTCGAGTCAGCATCGCTCTCCTGCGCGTCGACCGCGAGTGAGCGGTGAGTCGGATCCAGCGGCAGCCATGGCTTAGTGTTTGAGAAGCCGGCATGTACGGCCTTTGCGCGCCACGGGATTGGCGTGCGTGCGCCATCGCGGCCAAGCGTGTGCGGCCAGTTCGCAATAGCCTCGGGATCGCGTAGCGCTTCCAACGGGACGTCGCCTTGGGGCAACCCAAGCTCTTCGCCCTGGTAGATGAAGACACTGCCGCGAACGGTCATGAGCAGCAGCAGCGCCTGCTTAGCGAACGCGGCTTCGTCGCGGTTGTTCGCCCAGCGGGAAACGACGCGTGGCGCATCGTGGTTTGAAAACGCCCAGGATGGCCAGCCTTCACCCGCGCCGCCGCTCCAGCTTTCGCTGCACGCACGCACTAATGCCGGCGTCAGCTTGTCGGCGTACAAGTAGTGGAAACCGTAGGCGCTGTGCAGCCGGTCGGACCCCTGCGTGTAAAGCTTCATTTCGGCGTCGGCCTGTTCGCCTCCCACCTCCGCCACCAGAAAGATCGCGCCCCGCTCTTCGGTGAGGCGGCGTACGCGGCTCAGAAACTTTGGGATGTCCGGATGTGACTGATTGTAGAAGTGGTGCTGGAAATCGAACGGGCGAAGTCGCTTCGCTCCCCCGAGTACCGGCGGATTGTCGCGCAGGTCCGGATCGTGCATGGCGAAGTTGACGGCGTCGAGCCTGAAGCCGTCGACGCCGCGGTCGAGCCAGAACCGCGCCACGTCCAGCAACGCTTCCTGAACCTGCGGATGGTGGACGTTCAAATCCGGCTGATCGGACTGGAAGTTGTGCAAGTAGTATTGCCGCCGGCGCGCGTCCCAAGTCCAAGCCGAGGCCTTGAACACCGATTGCCAATTGGTTGGCGGCGAACCATCCGGCTTGGCGTCGGCCCAGACGTACCAGTCTGCTTTCGCGTTGGTCCGGTCGCGGCGGCTCTCTTGGAACCAGGGGTGCTCGGTTGACGTGTGGGAGTACACTTGGTCGACGATGACTTTCAAGCCAAGCTTGTGGGCGCGGGTGATGAGTTCGTCGAAGTCGGCTAGCGTGCCGAATGTCGGATCGACGTCACAATAGCCCGAGACGTCGTAGCCGAAGTCCCGCATCGGCGACTTATAGAACGGTGAAATCCAAATCGCGTCGACGCCGAGGGAGGCGATGTAGTCGAGTTTCGAGGCGACGCCTCTCAAGTCGCCGTAGCCGTCGTCGTTCGAGTCCGCGAAACTGAGCGGGTAAACGTGATAGATAACAGCCCCGCGCCACCATTCCGAAGCTGCGTGCGTGATTGCTTGCGCGCTTGGGAGCGTCTCGATGCTCAAGCGGGTCGCTCCGCGATGCAAACTAGGTAGTCGAATGGCGCGAGCGCGATGGCATAGCTTGCCGGCGCCTGCGCCGCCGGCGCGCAGGCGCCGTGCAGCGAACGCCAATGCGATGACGTTGGCTCGACCTCAACATTGGCGCGTAGCGGCTCGCGTCCGGTGTTGAGGACGACGAGCACTTCCGTTCCCTCGTGGATGCGGGAGAAGGCGAACAGGCCCGGCGTTTCGATGTAATTGCGCACCACCTGGCGCCCACGACGAAGCGCTGGATGAGCTGCGCGAATCTCGGCCATCCGCGCGATGGCGCGATAGATCGGGTGGTTGGCGTCGAAATTGCTCTCTGCGGTCGTGGCGTCCGTCCCCACAAGGCGGTTGTCATTGTAGGAAGCGACGCGGCTCGGGAACATGTTCTCGCGCGCGTCCTGGTCGTTGCCGTCGCCGGTGAAGCCCTGCTCGTCGCCGTAGTAAATAACCGGAACACCGCGCGCAAACATCATGAAAGCGTGGCCGAGGATGGTGCGCCGAAGCAGCTCCTCGTCTGAAATGCCGGGATTTTCACGCATAAGAAAATGTGCGAAGCGGCCCATGTCATGGTTGCCGAGAAAGGTGGGCAGCTGCATCGCGGTGGCCGCTCCACCACGGTAAACCGCGTCGGACTCAAATAGCGTGTTGAGCCGATCTGTCCCGGTTCCGCGCACGATGGCGTCGTAGGCCGCCGACTGGAAGGCAAAGTCGAGCACTGTTGGAAAGCCGTCGACGTGTGTGAAGCGGGCCAGTCTGCCCGGGTCGGGGTCGTACACTTCGCCGAAGATGTAGAAGTGCTCAATGCCGCGCGCGCGTGCGCGTTCCAGCATCGCCGGCACGAATGCCTGCCAGAACTCGGGATTAACATGGCGCGCGGTGTCGATGCGGAAACCATCGATGCCGAACTCGTCGATCCAGGCGCCGTAAATCTCGATCATGCCTTGAACGACGCGCGGATGCTCGGTGTAGAGATCGTCGAGCCCGACGAAGTCGCCCATCTGCGAACTCTCGCCGCGAAACGTCGTGTTGCCGCGATTGTGGTAATAGATTGGGTCGTTCAGCCAACTCGGCGTTTTCACGTCGCGCTCCGCCGGCGGCACGTACGTTTCGTAGGCGAAATTGGGGTTTGTGAGCCGCGCAAAATTCTCCGCACCACGATCGCCGTCGCCGAGGAAGCCGTCATTGATTGGCGCGCCGTTGACGCCGCCGCGGCGCGTGTAGGGGTAGTCGGCGCGCGAGCGGTAAGGGCAGGCCTGGATCGGACAGCCGCGATATTGGATCACGTCGGCGGTGTGGTTGGTTATGATGTCCATGTAGACGCGCATGCCCCGGGCGTGCGCGGCGTCGACGAAGCGGCGAAACTCCGCGCGCGTGCCGAAATGCGGATCAATGTTGGTGAAGTCGGTGATCCAGTACCCATGATAGCCAGCCGATTCCTGTCCTGGCGCACCTTGTACCGGCTTGTTCTCGTAGACTGGCGCTAGCCAGATCGCGGTGGCGCCCAAGCCCTGAATGTAGTCCAGGCGGCTGAGCAGTCCCGCCAAGTCGCCACCGTGGTAAAATCCCTTATGGGTCGGATCGAAACCGGTGCGCAGCCTGTCGCCGCGCAAGCCCCCGCGGTCGTTCCGGCGATTTCCGTTCTCAAAGCGGTCGGGCAGCAGAAAGTAGACCACTTCGTCTTGGGGTAGACGCGTTTCCTGGCTCGTGGCGTCGCCAGGCGCCTGCGCAGCAGCCGGATTCGAGAGAACGACAACCGCCAACGCGGCCGACAACGCGCTTCGCCACATCGTTCCGCCCTCGTCTATCGCGGCATGCCTTTTTGGCCACCGGGTTTGCAGAAATTTGCATTGCCGAGCGGAAGTGTCAAGCACCTAGTATATGCCTACAACAGCCATTGTCTTCGCGCTTGCGAAACAAAACTGTGGGGTTTTCGCCACAATTGACGGCACCGCAGTTTGCATTATTTTGCTATTCGGTTTGACCGCTGAGTGCGCAAAAAGTGCGGCGGCTAGGGAGGGATCTCGTGATGAATTCATGGCTCGACAGCCGTCGTTTGAAGCTTCTGACGTCCGTGGCCGGCGGTGTCGTTCTCGCCCTGGCGGCGACGACGGGCGTGGCGGCGGCCCAGGAGGAACCCGTTGCGGAAGAGCAAGAGATCATCGTCACCGGCTTCCGCGCCAGCTTGCGCAGCTCGACCGAAACCAAGCGCGAGAGCGACGCCATCGTCGAAGTGGTGACGGCGGAGGAAATCGGTCGTTTGCCCGACAACTCGATCGCAGAATCGTTGTCGCGCCTTCCGGGCCTTACGGCGCAGCGCCTGTTTGGACGGAGCCAGCAAGTTTCGGTGCGCGGCCTCTCGCCCGATTTCACGACCGCGCTGCTGAATGGGCGCGAACAAGTCAGCGCCGGCGATAATCGTGGCGTGGAGTTTGACCAATATCCGTCGGAATTGTTGAGTTCGGTGGTCGTCTACAAGACGCCCACGGCAGCGCTGATCGGCCAAGGCCTTGCCGGTACGGCTGACCTCCGCACGGTGCGTCCGCTGAGCTTAGACGAGCGCGTGGTCGCGCTGAACGCGCGCTACGAATGGAATGAGCAGGGTGCGTTGGTGAACGGCACCGATGACACCGGTTATCGCATCACCGGCTCCTACATCGACCAGAGCGAAGACGGCCGTTGGGGCTGGGCGCTCGGCCTGACCACGATGTCGTCGCCGACGCAAGCCGAGCGCTTTGAGGCGTGGGGGTATCCGGACGCATTTCTCGATTGGCGCAACGGTCTATTCACCGGTGCATCGACCTCCACCGACGACAACGGCACGCCGGCGAACCCAGCAGACGACATCACCAATCCAAACACCTTCGTTGGCGCCGTTTTGGGTGGTGCGAAGCCATACGTCCAATCCAGCTTACTCGAGCGTGATGCCGCGATGGGCGTGATAGAGTTTCGCCCATCGAATGCAGTGAGCCTGCGCGTGGACGCTTTTTATTCTGAGTTCAACGAAGAGCAGAACCTGAAGGGGATTGAGTTCCCATTGTTTTGGTCGGGTGCGCAGCTTCAGAACACCGGATACACGGTCGAAGATGGGCTCATTACCGCTGGTACCTTCACCGGTCAGGACGGCGTCGTGCGCAACGACATTCGCACGCGCGAGAGCACCGTTGCTGCGATCGGCGCCAACCTTGCTTGGGACATCAACGATCGCTGGTCGGCCGAAGCTGATCTCAGCTATTCGAGCGTCGAGCGTAATGACCTCGATCTCGAGACCTATTCAGGCACCGGGCCTGGCGGCGCCGGCGCGACGGCTACGCTTGATTTTGCAACGGGCAACGGCAGTTACATATTCGGGTCCAACATCAACTATGCGGACCCGTCGCTCATCTTGTTGACCGACCCACAAGGGTGGGGGCAGTCGGGCTTCATCAAGGAGCCGCAGACCGACGATACGCTGACCGCGCTGCGACTGACCGCTGAGCGGCAAATGGACAATGGCCCGTTCAGCTCGTGGGAGTTCGGTTTCAACTACAGCCAGCGCGAGAAAGACAAGACCAGCATCGAGAGCTTCCTCGATCTGGACTGCCCTGGCGTCACGCCGAACAACCAGTGCACCGTCCCGATCCCGGCGAACCTGCTGCAAGGATCAACCGCGCTCGACTTCCTTGGTATCCCGGGCATGGTAACGTACGATCCGGTAGCGCTGTACAACAGCGGCGCTTACCTGATCCGGCCGAACACTTTCGCGGACGTGCTGATCAAAACCTGGGGAGTCGAAGAGAACGTTGCGGTCTTCTACACCCAACTGAACGTCGACCATGCGTTTGGCGGCGTGCCCGTCACCGGCAATATCGGTTTGCAGATCGTTCATACCGATCAGAGTTCGGATGGGGCGGTGCCGGACGTCAACAATGCAGGCGAGGCGGTAACCGTCGAGCAGGGCGATGAGTACATCGAAATGCTGCCGAGCATGAACCTGTCTTTCGAGGTGGCGGACAACCAGTTCGTTCGTATCGGCGTTGCGCGGACTCTGGCGAGAGCGCGCATGGATGAGATGCGAGCGAGCTTCCAGGTTAGCTACAACGACACCTATGAGAACAACCCGAACCCGACATCGTCCACATCGTATTGGAACGGAAGCGGGGGCAACCCGCTGCTGCGCCCGTGGATCGCCAACTCGTTTGATATCTCTTACGAGCGATACTTCAACAACTCTGACGGCTACATCGCTCTGGCTGGCTTCTACAAGCAGCTGGAAAGCTACATCTTCACCCAGACGATCCCGTACGACTTCTCGGGTTTCCCGGTTCCGGCCGGCGATAATCCAGTGACGACTTCGGGGTTTGCGAGCGCGCCGCAGAATGGCAGCGGCGGTTACATTCGCGGCTTGGAGTTCACCGCCAACATCCCATTGGAGATTCTGTTAGCGCCGCTCGAAGGATTTGGCTTCGTCCTCAACGCCTCGGCAACCGACAGCGATATCCAGCCGCCGAACACGCCCGGGAGCGCCTTGCCGGGTCTGTCGGAAACGGTCGTCAACACCACGATCTATTTCGAACGTGCTGGCTTCGAAGCGCGGGTGAGCAATCGCTACCGCAGCGACTTCCTCGGGGAAGTCACCGGCTTCGGTGCGGGGCGCGAGCTGCGCTTTATCGAGGGCGAGTCGATCCTCGATGCACAGATCGGCTACCGCTTCGACGATGGCGCCTTGAACGGGTTGGCCATGCAGCTGCAGGCGTTCAACCTAACGGATGAACCGTTCCGCGGGTATTTTGGCGGCGATGACCGTCTCGTACGCGACTACCAGAGCTACGGGACCACCTACATGGTCGGCGTGAGCTATCGACGCTAGACTTTCTCCTCGGACCCTTGCGCGCCCCTGTCGACACTGTCGGCGGGGGCGTGTTTGTGTTTAGGTGAGAGCGGCCGAGGCATGAACGACAGGCGAATAGCAAGAGTGGTGATCGTCGGCGGCGGGACTGCCGGCTGGCTGGCAGGGGCGGCGCTCGCCAAGTTGCTTGCTGGCGTCGTCGAAGTGCATCTCATCGAGTCGGACGAGATCGGCATTGTCGGCGTGGGTGAAGCCACCATTCCGCAAATCCGCACCTATAATGGCGCGCTCGGCATCGACGAAGACGAGTTCATCCGCGCCACGCAGGGGACGTTCAAGCTCGGCATCGAGTTCATCAACTGGCGCAAGCCCGGCCATAACTATTTCCACACCTTCGGTGACAACGGCGTCCCCCTGGGGCGCACGCCGTTTCATCACTATTGGCTGCGGGCGCGACGCGACCCGGGTTTCGCCGACCTCTGGGCCTATAGTGCCAACGCACAGGCCGCGCTGAAGCGCAAGTTTACCCGCGCTGCGTTCGAGATCGGCTCGCGCACGGGCGTCGTCGCGCACGCCTTTCATTTCGATGCGGCGCTCTACGCCAAGTATCTGCGTGGGTGGTCGGAGGCGCGCGGCGTCAAACGCACTGAAGGCAAGATTGTCGGCGTCGAGCAGAATGCTGAGACGGGCTTCGTCGAGAGCGTGCGGCTCGAACGTGGCGAGGTCATCGGCGGCGACCTTTTCATCGATTGCTCAGGCTTTCGCGGGCTCTTGATCGAAGGCGCGCTAAAGACCGGCTATCAGGATTGGTCGCATTGGCTGCCGGTCAATCGCGCCTGGGCGGTTCCGACGGCGAACGCGGGGCCGGCGCGCCCCTACACCCAGTCGATCGCGCATCAAGCGGGCTGGCAATGGCGCATCCCTTTGCAGCACCGCACTGGCAACGGCCACGTGTTTTGTAGCGACCACATTAGCGAAGATGAAGCCCGCGCAGTGTTGCTCGCGAACCTCGAAGGCGAGGTTTTGGCCGAGCCGCGCCTCATCAAGTTCGTAACCGGCCGGCGCAAGAAGTTCTGGAACAAGAACGTAGTCGCTCTGGGGCTCGCCAGTGGCTTCCTGGAGCCGCTGGAATCGACCAGCATCCACCTGATCCAATCGGGCGTCAGCCGTCTCCTCGCGCTTTTCCCGCACACCGGCATCCATCAGGCCGAGGTCGACGAGTACAATCGCCAATGCGGGCTCGAATTCGAGCGCATTCGCGACTTCATCATTCTGCACTACCATGCCACCGAACGCGCCGACTCGCCGTTCTGGACCCACTGTCGCACGATGAGCATACCCGAGGAACTCACGCGCAAGATGGCGCTGTTCGCTGTCAACGGCGTTATCTATCGCGAGCAGGAGGACTTGTTCACGGAGGCAAGCTGGCTGCAGGTGATGCTAGGTCAAGGAGTCGACCCTGTTGGCTACCACCCGATGGCCGATCAGCTGTCGGAAGCTGATCTTCACCGCTTCCTCTCCGATCTTCGCACGGTAATCGACAGAGCCGTCGACGCTATGCCCACGCACGAGGCTTACATCGCCGCGAACTGCGCGGCGCGACAGGACTAGGAACGTATGGCTGAGTTCATTCCGGTCCCGCCCTTCGATCTGGTCGTGTTCGGCGCGACCGGCGACTTGGCGCTGCGCAAGCTGTTTCCGTCGCTGCTGCATCGCTACCTCGACGGCCAGATTCCGCCGCAGTCGCGCATCATCGGCGCCGCGCGCACGGCCATGGATACCGCGGCGTTTCGCGCCATGGTGCACGAGGCGCGTGTCAAGTTCGCGCCGAATGCCTGCGTCGATGAGGGTAAGTGCGCTGAGTTCATGGCGCACCTCGAATACGTACAGCTCGACGCATCCGCGCCGGCATTCGACTGGGCGCCGCTGACGCAAGCGTTGAAGAACAGCAAGGACAACGTCCGCATCTTCTATCTGTCGACGGCGCCCAGTCTCTTCGTCACCATCGCGCAGCGGCTCGGCGAGACGGGCCTGGCCACCGCGACCTCGCGCATCGTGCTGGAAAAGCCGATCGGACGCGACCTGGCCTCCTCGCGCGCCATCAATGACGGTGTGGGCGAGGTGTTCGACGAAAGCCGCACGTTCCGCATCGATCATTATCTGGGCAAGGAGACAGTTCAAAACCTGCTGGTTCTGCGCTTCGCCAACATGCTGATCGAGCCGATCTGGTCGCGCGCCACCATCGATCACGTGCAGATCACGGTGGCGGAGGAATTGGGCGTCGAGGGCCGTGCCGACTACTACGACAAGTCCGGCGCGCTGCGCGACATGGTGCAAAACCACCTGCTGCAGCTTTTGTGTCTTGTGGCGTTGGAGCCGCCAAACTCGATGGACGCCGACGCCATCCGCACAGAAAAACTCAAGGTTCTGTCTGCGCTGCGGCGTGTCGGCGCCGCGGACGCGGCGCAGAAAACTGTACGCGGCCAGTACCGCGCAGGGCTGATCGCCGGAAAGCCTGCCCCGGCGTATGCCGAAGAGGTCGGGCGACCGTCGAAGACAGAGACCTTTGTCGCGATCAAGGCGGAAGTCGACAACTGGCGCTGGGCTGGCGTGCCGTTCTATCTGCGCACCGGCAAGCGAATGAGCGCACGCCGCAGCGAAATCGTGGTGCAGTTCAAGGACACGCCGGTGCCGATCTTTGGCGCGGGCGGCGCCGCGCCGAACAAGCTGGTGATGCGCCTGCAGCCGGACGAGGGCGTGCATCTGTGGCTCAACGTCAAGGAGCCGGGGCCGGGCGGGTTGCGCGTGAAGTCTGTGCCGCTGAACCTTTCCTTCGCCGATGCTTTCACGCTGCGTTACCCGGACGCGTATGAGCGCCTGCTCATGGATGTCGTGCGCGGCAACCTCTCGCTGTTCATGCGACGCGACGAAGTGGACGCCGCTTGGGGCTGGGCCGACGCGCTGCTGGCGGCTTGGGATCGGGCAGGCGGTGAACCATATGGCTATGCGGCAGGGTCTAACGGGCCGACGCAGTCGGCGCTGATGATGGATCGTGACGCCCGTGCCTGGTGGGATCCAGAATGAGCACGCTCAACACAACGGTCGAAGCAGTCACTGCCCGCATCCGCGAGCGCTCGGCCAAGCGCCGCCAGCGTTACCTTGACTTGATCGACGCCTACGACGCGACCATACCCGCGCGCACGCGACTTGCGGAGGCCAATCAGGCGCACACGTCTGCTGGTTGTGCGGTGCAGGACAAGCTGCAGCTGCTGGGCGGCAAGTGGCCCTCGATCGGCATCGTCACCGCCTACAATGATATGCTCTCGGCGCACGCGCCTTACGAGCGCTATCCCGAGATCATGCGCAAGGCCGCGCGTGAGGCAGGTGCGGTGGCGCAGGTCGCGGGCGGCGTGCCGGCGATGTGCGACGGCGTCACGCAAGGCTTTGCTGGGATGGAATTGTCTCTGTGGTCGCGCGACGTGATCGCGTTGTCGACCGCAGTGTCGCTTTCGCACGCGACGTTTGACGCTGCGCTTCTGCTTGGCATTTGCGACAAGATCGTGCCGGGCTTGTTGATTGGGGCGCTGCGTTTCCCATGGCTGCCGGCGATCCTTGTGCCGGGCGGGCCGATGCCATCGGGGTTGCCGAACAAGGAGAAGGCCGCGCGCCGCCAATTGTTCGCCGAAGGCAAGATCGGGCGCGAAGAATTGCTCAAGGCGGAAGCGGAATCCTATCACGCGCCGGGCACATGCACGTTCTACGGCACGGCCAACTCGAACCAGGTGATGGTCGAGATGATGGGGCTTCACTTGCCGGGCGCGGCTTTCGTGCCCACCAACACACCGTTGCGCGAAGCGATCACCGTCGCCGCGACCAAGCGCGCCGCGTCGATTACAGGCTTGGGCGACGACTATCGTCCGATCGGACGCGTGGTGGATGAACGCGCGATCGTCAACGCGATGGTGGCGCTGATGGCCACGGGCGGCTCGACCAATCACTTCATCCACCTGCCGGCCATTGCGCTTGCAGCAGGCATCGAGATCAACTGGGACGATTTCGCCGAACTCTCGCATGTCACGCCCCTGATGACGCGGATCTATCCCAATGGCTCGGCCGACGTGAACCATTTCCACGCCGCCGGCGGCATGGGCTTTCTGACGCGCGAGCTGATCGAAGCGGGGCTTGTGCACGCCGACACCCTGACGGTCGCGGGAGGGGGCCTCGTCGCGTACACGCACGAACCCGTCCTTGCCGTGGATGCGTTGTCTTGGCGCGAGTCGCCGCGTACGAGCGCCGATGAGAGCGTGCTGCGCGGCGCGCGCGCGCCGTTTTCGTCAGACGGCGGTTTACGTCTGATGTCAGGCGATCTGGGCCGCGCGGTGGTGAAGGTGTCTGCGGTCGAACAGAGCAAGCGCTATGTCGAGGCGCCGGCGCTTGTGTTCGATAGCCAAGCTGAGGTGCAGAGTGCGTTCAAGCGCGGCGATCTCGACCGCGACTGCGTCGTGGTCGTGCGTGGGCAGGGGCCGCGCGCCAACGGCATGCCGGAGCTGCACAAGCTGATGCCGCTGATGGGCGCATTGCAGGATCGCGGCTTCAAGGTGGCGCTCGCTACCGATGGGCGCATGTCGGGCGCCAGCGGCAAGGTGCTTGCCGCGATCCATATCACGCCGGAAGCGGCCGAGGGCGGGCCGATTGCCAAGGTGCGCAACGGCGACGTGCTTCGCATCGACGCCAACAAGGGGGTGCTTGAAGTGGTCTCTCCCGGAGACTGGCGCGCGCGCGCGCCTGCACAGCTCGATCTCGCCGGCAACGCACGCGGCGTCGGGCGGGAGCTGTTCTCCCTCTTCCGGACGCACGCGGCGTCGGCAGAGCGCGGCGGCAGCGCGTTTCAAGACTACGACTTGCTCTAGCCCCGCGGCAGTAGCGTCCGCAGCAGCCGCTCGCGCACCATCTGCAACCGCTCTGGCGTCATTTCCCCGAATATGCCCCGTGCATGTTCGGGCAGATGCGCGAACGGATCGCCGTTCTGTTCGAAAATGAAATGGTCGAACATGGCGCGCCAGGCTTGGCGCTCGTTCGCCGGCATGCCGCGCAACGTGAGGAGCGCGTGCAACATCGTGAAGAACGGCGTAATCAGATGCGGCGGGCCGTCGCGCCACCAGAAGTTCATCATCACGCCGAACGGGTCGCGCGCCTCGACGTGATGGATCCAGAGGCTCGGCAAATAGAGCGCGTCGCCCGGTTCGAGGTCAGCGATCTCGGCGGCGGCGATGGCGTCGCGAAAGCGCGGGAACGCATCGAAATCGGGCGCGTGGAAATCGACGAGACTCGACGGCTGGCCGGCGATGGTGACGTCGAGCGGGCCAATATAGAGATTCGCGACCTGCTCGGTGGGAAACACTGTGAAGCGTCGCCGGCCGGCGATAACGCAGGCAATGTTCTGCGCCAAATCCCAATGCGCCGGCGCGCGGCCGCGATTGCCGATCCAGAGCGACACCAGTCTCTCGTCCACGCCTGCGAGTAGCGGCATCGCGTGAGATTGCTCGAGCGCGGGGGCGTGAGCAGGTACGTTGACTGCGCCGGCATAGAGCGACGGCGGCGAGGGCGCAGTGATCTCGTCGATCAGGCGATCGAGAAACGCGGCGAACGGGCCGGTTCGCCGCTCGAAGTTGAAACCCGAGAAATCGGGCTTGTAGTTGTAGCGGCCCGCGAGTTCGGGCGCGCCCTCGAAGTAAGAGATGGGTTTGTCGCTGGCCGCCGCTATTATCAGCGCGGATAGCGCTGCAGGCGATCCCGCCCGCACCATTGGCCAATCGCTTACCAGCCCCTTGAGCAGCGCGGGCTGGCCCAGCGGCTTGATCTCATTTTCGAAGATCGCCGGGTCGACGCCGTTCCAAACGCGAACGCGTTTGGCCTGGCTCCAGATTTCGTGATCGTGCATGGCGCGACGCGTTTCCCACAGACGGCCGCTGTTCTATAACCCACGGATGCGCCGGCCCATAGTGCGCCAACGGACACCATGTTTGACCCGCAAGTCTGGCGCGTAGCGGTCGAGGAAAAGGGCTCCGAACGCGAGCCGGTGGCCATCGTCGATTCTTTCGCTGAGTGGCCGCAGGCTCTAATCGAGCAAGCGGCGAGGCTGTCATTCGGGGTGACGACGCCGTACTACCCAGGCATTCGTGCGGAGCTTCCCGGCGACGTTTCCGCCGCCCTGATGGAGGCGCTCGGACCGCTTTGTGAGGGGGTGTTCGACGTAGCGCCGTCGCTGGAGAGTGCTTGCTACTCGCTGGTGACCACGCCAGCCGCGCAGCTCGCGCCGATCCAGCGTCTTCCGCATTACGACGGGATGGAGCCCCGTCGGCTGGCGCTGATTCTGTATCTTTGCGATCCACGTCATGGCGGCACGTCGTTCTATCGCCATCGCAGCACCGGCTTCGAAACCGTCAGCGGCGATCGATTCACCGCTTATCGCGACGCACTGGCGGGCGATGTGCGTCGGCACGGCCTCCCGCCCGCGGCGTACCATGTGGGCGACACGCCTCTGTTCGAGCGCATCGCTGCGCCGGCGCCGGTGTTCAATCGCGCGCTTATCTATCGCGGACGCAATCTGCATAGCGGCGACATCGCGCCCGATTTTGCCTTCGACCCCGATCCCCGGACCGGCCGGCTTACCCTCACTGTGTTTATGGTTTGAAAGTGGTGCCTGGGGCCGGAATCGAACCAGCGACACGCGGATTTTCAATCCGCTGCTCTACCGACTGAGCTACCCAGGCGCATGCCGTCAGGACGACACGGGGAGCGGGCTTATAGCGGGCTGGTCCGGGCCTGTCCACGCCCGGAACCGTGCGGCCTTCAACACCGCTCGGATCGACGCAGCGCGGTTGCGTTGTTAACATGGGCTGGGCCGTCGGCCGGGATCAGGAGACCACCGCTATGTGCGCGAACTGCTATGGAAGCCGCGAACAATCCACTGGCTGGAAACGGCGCGACCTGATGCGCGCCGCGGTGGGCGGGGCGGCGCTCCTGGCGCTGCCGGCGTGCGAGACAACCACCAACCCGGAGACAGGGCGTGGCCAGTTTATCCTGGTGAGCGACGAGCAGATGGCCCAAGCGGCGCTGCAGGCCTGGGCGCAGGTCCGACAGCAGACCCCCGCATGGAACAACCGCTCGGCACAGCAGCGGCTTGAGCGCGTTGGCCTGCGCGTGGCGCAGGGTGCGGGGCGCGGCGGTCAGCAATGGGAATTCCAATTGTTCGACAGCCCGCAGAAGAACGCGTTCGTTCTCCCGGGCAACAAGGTCGGTTTCTACCGCGGTCTGTTTGAGATGTCAGAGCGCGACGATTGGATGGCGACCGTGCTCGGGCACGAGGTCGGGCACGTCACCGGCCGGCATGCCGCCGAGCGATATAGCCGCGAGATGGCGACACAGACGGCTCTGCAGGTCGCCGGAACGCAGATCAGCAGCCGGGCGGCGATGGCCGCGTTGGGGCTCGGCGCCCAGGTGGGCCTCAGCTTGCCGTTTTCGCGCGAGCAAGAATCGGAGGCTGACGTCCTAGGCATCAATTACATGCAGGCAGCTGGGTACGACCCGCGTCAGGCGATCCCGTTCTGGAGCGCGATGAACGCCGGCGGCGGCTCGCGTCCGCCCGAGTTTCTGTCCACGCACCCCGACCCGGCGAACCGAATCGAGCGCATTCGCGGCTACATCAACCAGCGCGGCTGGGGGCCGGTCTGATCGCCTTGCTTCTGCCGGGGCCTGACGCTAGCTTCCGCGCCCCGGCAAGCCCGGGGGCAATGTGCCGCCTTAGCTCAGTTGGTTAGAGCGCTGGATTGTGGATCCAGAGGTCCCTGGTTCGAGCCCTGGAGGCGGTACCACATTTTTGAGCGCGCACGCGCGCTACGCAGCCTATACCGCGTCGCGTTGCGGTTACGGTTTCACGTCGCTCGACGGCGCTGATGGCTATTGCTTCGAGGTGCGCGACGGCGGGGGGCGCTCGGCGATCTTTGCCGCCGGCGCTGGGTCACCCTATGGCCTCAACGACGCGCGCGCCGCCGCGCTCTCGCGCGATAAGGCGTTTTGCGCCGCCGCGTTGCATCGACGCGGTGTGGCCGCGCTGCGCGGTGAGCTGTTCTTCACCAGCGATCGTTGGCGCGAGCTGCGTTCGCCTGGGCGCGAGCCAGCCGACGCGCGCGCGTACGTTCGGCGCGCGCGCTTTCCGTTGTTTTGCAAGCCGATCGCGGCGTCGAATGGGTTGTTCGCAGAGATCATTGAGACGGTTGAAGAGTTTGACGACTATTTGAATCGGGTCGCCACTGACCACTTCGCGGTTCTTGTGCAACCCTACATGCAGGCGCCAGAGCACCGCGTGGTGGTGCTGAATGGTCAAGCGTTGTTCTCTTATGAAAAGCGCTTGCCGCAGCTCGTCGGTGACGGCGAAACCACGATTGAGGGTTTGGCGCTCAGCCTGCATGGCGAACGTTGCAGCGTTCGCTTGCGCGCAGTCGATGCCAACGGCTGGCGCTTGACGCCGCAGGCCGTGCTCGGGCGCGGTGAGCGCGCGGTGCTGCTTGGGCCTGCGAACCGATCGGCTGGCGGTAGCTCAACCACTGTTCATGACGGGGCCGCCAGCGCCTTGGCGGAGGTCGCGCTTGCTGCGGCTGATGCGCTTGGTCTCAGGTTGGCGGCTGTCGACATGTTCTGGCCGGTAAGCGAAGCGCCGATGGTCATCGAGGTGAATTCCAACCCGATGTTTGGCACTCTCGAAGATCACGGGCGCTGGGACCTCATTGAGACTATTTGGCGCGCCAATTTCGAGGCGGCGCTCTCATGAGGCGCTGGCGCGTTCCATACCCAAAGTTCGGCGCCGGTTCGTGTTTGCCGCGACTGCCGAAAATCGCCGCGCAACTCGGCGTCGATCTCACGCGCTTCGGCGAACGAGGCATCGTCATCGTCGGCTCGAACGGAAAGGGGTCGACTGCAGCAATGGCGGCAGCGTTGTTGGAGCGAGCGGCGCGGCCGGTCGGGCTGTTCACATCGCCACACATGCTGAGGCTGAACGAACGCTTCCGGATCGATGGCGAAGACATCTCGGATGATGCGTTGGAACGGCACTGGGAACGAGTGGTCCAAGCCACAGCGGCGGCGAGCGAAAGCGCCAACATGGGCGGCTTTGAGTTCTTGTTCCTTGTGGCCGCCGATTGGTTTGCCGCCAGCGGGTGCGCGCACACGGTTTGGGAAGCGGGCATTGGCGGCCGACTCGACCCCGTGCGGCTCATCGAAGCCAAGCGGGTCGCGCTGACGTCGCTGGACTTTGAGCATACCGACCTTCTGGGCGACACGCTGGCCGAGATTGCCCGCAACAAAATCGACGCCGCACCTCCCGGCGCCGCGCTTTACTTTGGCCCCGATGCGGCAAGTGAACGTGCAAGCATCCTGTCATATTGCGCCGAGCGCGGCGTGAACGCGCAGTGCGTAACGCCGTTCGACGGGGACCTCCCACTCCACGGAGCACATCAGCGCCAGAACGCGGCGCTGGCGCTGGCTCTTGCGCGTGCGACGGCGCGGCTGGACGATGCAGAGGTCGAGGCGGGGTTCGCGGCCGCACGCTGGCCCGGGCGGCTCGAGGCGCTGCCGGGTGAACCGCTCGTGATTATCGATGTGGGGCACACGCCGCAGGCTGTCGCCGCATCGCTCGCTGGCTTTCAGGCTATGCGTGGATCGGGTGAGGCGCTGCTTGTGTGCGGCGCGTCGTATGACAAGGACGTCTCCGCGATCGCCGGCTCACTGGCGCCGGCCTTTGAGACGATCATCTGCGTGGCGGCGCGGCACAAAGGCGCGCCGGCCGCTGTTGTGGCGGCGGCCTGCGCGGCCGCCAACCCAACCGCTGAGATCGTGCTTGCAGAAGACGTTGCGGCCGCGCGAACGCTCGCTCTAACGCGTGCGCCGAGCGGCGCGATTCTCGTTGCAGGCGGATTTTTCTTGGCTTCGGAGTTTAAGGCCGCGCATCTGGGCTTGAACCCTGCTGCGTTGGACTTCTTTTGATGCGCGGAGATGGCTAGAAGGGCCCGGGGGACCCCATGGCGCGCACTCTCTATGAGCACTTGTCGCCGGACACCGGGCCGAAGCGCATCCTCTCGCTCGATGGCGGTGGGGTGAAGGGAATTTTGACGCTCGGCCTCCTCAAACCGCTTGAGGACGAACTGCGTGGCCGTTCCGGGGTCGGCGAGGCGTTTCGCCTTTGCGATTATTACGACCTGATCGGCGGTACGTCGACGGGCGCCATTATCGCCACCGGCCTTGCCTTGGGTCTCAGCGTCGACGAACTTATCGCGCTCTACATGCGGCTCGGGCCCGAGGTGTTTGGAAGGAAGGCCGGCGACGGCCTGTTCCTCGACTGCAAGTTCGAGTCGGGTAAGCTCCGGCAAGCACTGCAGGGCGTCATGGGTCAGCGCACGCTCGGCTCGCAGGATTTGCGCACGGGCCTTGCTATCCACACAAAGCGGATCGATACCGGCTCTGCATGGGTGCTGACCAACCATCCGCTTGGTCTGTACTACGATCCGCCCCCCGGTTCAGACGTCTATCCGAACAAGAGCTATCGTTTGGTCGACCTCGTGCTGGCGAGCGCGGCTGCGCCGACCTTTTTCGACGAGGTCGTCATCGACATCGCATTCGACGAACAGCGCCGGCCGACGCAGAAGGGCTATTTCGTGGACGGCGCCGTTGGCGCCAACAACAATCCGAGTTTGCAGCTGTTCATGCTGGCGCTGGAGCCTTCGTATCGCTTCGGCTGGAAGCCGGGTGCGGACCATCTGATGATGACGTCGTGCGGGACGGGCATGCGGCGGCCGACGGTCAATGGCCGAGCGTTCCAGGGGCTGCCGCCAGGCCTGCGCGGGGTGCATGCGCTGCGCGCCATGGTTCATGACACCCAGGTGCAAGGCGTGATGATGATGCAGGCCTTCTCCGCCCCGCGAAAGCCGTGGCGCATCAATTCCGAGATCGGCGATATGGCCGGCGTGTGCTTCAGCGGCGACCCCTTGCTCGACTATCAGCGAATGGACGTGCCGCTCGATGTGAAGCCAAGAGCGGTGCCGCTCGGTGATCCCGCGCCGCCGATGACGACGCTTGAGCGGGTGTTGGGACGCGAGCTTGACGTCGACACGCTGGATGCGCTCGACCTCATGGATAACGGCAGGAAGGAAAACATGGAGCTGCTGTTTGAGATTGGCGTCGGCTTCGGCCGGACTTTTGTCGATGCGGCCTATCCCGATCCGAAGTTCGACCTGCCGGAGTGGAGATCTGCATGAGCGCGTCGCGTCCGCTGATTGTTGCGGTGACGGGCCATCGACTCAATCAATTGCCGGAACCGGAAAGGCCGCGCATCCAACACGAGATCGCGAGCGCCATTGACGCAGCCGAGCACGCCGCGCGTGAGGCGACCGACGGCCCGCCAAGGTGCGTACTGCACTCGGCGATCGCGGAAGGCGCCGATCGCTACGCTGCTGATGCGGCGCTTGCTCGTGGTTGGCGCTTGGTGACGCCGTTGCCGTTTTCGGTGGAGCGATATGAGGAAGACTTCGCCGATCAGGAGTCGAAGGAACATTACCAGCGACTGCTCTGGGCTTCGCGTCGCATCCTGCCGGTGTCGAACGAATTGGTGGAGAAGGTCGGCGGTGGTGGCGCTGCGCCGTACGCCGCCGTCGGTCGGGCCTTGATCGAGAAGGCCGATCTGCTGCTGTGCGTCTGGAATGGCTTGCCCCCGAAAGGCCCCGGCGGGACGTCGGAGGTCGCCGCGCTGATGCTGGAGAAAGGCGGTTTGGTGCTGTGGATTCCGGCTCAGGGCGGCAAGACGGTGCTGGTTGGTCCCGCGCCCTTGCCGCGAGCGGGCACGTTTCGCCGTAAGCTGCACGAAGCCCTGGCGCGGACTTTCGGCCGCGCGGCGCGTCCCCCTGAAATGCGTGTGGCATGAAGAAGGTCGTCATCGTCGGCGGCGGTGTCGTTGGTCTCTGGTGCGCGATAGTGCTGAGGCAAGGCGGCGCACACGTCACGGTGTGCGAAGCGGAGCCAGAGCATCCCACGCCGTATGGGCCGATAGCATCGGCGGCGGCGGCGGGAATGCTCGCTCCGCTGGAAGGTCAAGCATCGCCGCATGACGCGCTGGCCTGGGCGTCGTTCGAACTCTGGCGACGCAAGCGCGAAGGCGCTGCGTGGGCGGACGGGGTGCGGTTTGACGGTGCTGTCGTCGTCAGCAGGGATGAGCACGGCGCCGAGGCGCTGCGCATCAACGCTGAGCGTTTCGGGAGGGCGGCAAAGCGGACATCCGCGCGAGACGTGCGCAGGTTGTTGCCGTTCGACATCAAGCTGGACCATGCCGTGCATGTGACTGACGAAGGCGTGGCGGACCCGCTGAGGGTTCTATCGGGTCTGCAGATGGAGGCGCGCGCGCTAGGCGTGTTGATCGACTTCCACACCGACATCGCCAACGTCACGACTCATGCCGCCCTTACCCATGATGGGCGGGTTTACGAAGCGGACGCGATCGTGCTGGTGCCAGGCGTCTGGGCGAATGCCAAGCTGGCGGCTGCTGCGCCGGCGTTGCGGCATGTGCGCCCCGCGAAGGGGCAGTTGGTTCAGGTCGAGGTGGCTCGGACGCTCGAGCGAACCCTTCGCGCGCCCGGTTTCTACCTCGCCCCGCGCCGCGAGGATGTCGTCCTGGGCGCAACCCTGGAGTATGACCGTTACGATCGCCGCGCGGAGCCCGCGCGGAGTGTTGAGTTGCTCTCGGCGGCGGAAGCGCTGCTGCCGGGCGTCGTGAAGCAAGGCGAGAAGGCATGGGCGGGCATCCGGCCCATGTCGCCGGACGGCTGGCCGATGATCGGCCCATCCGGGGATGGCTTGCTTGTGGCCGCGGGCCATTCGCGCGCCGGCTGGCTCTTGGCGCCAGTGACTGCGGAGATCATAAGCGCTTACGTGTTTGGCGCGGACGTTCCGCCCGAATGGTCGGCGCTCTCGCCGCAGAGATTTGAAGCCTGATGACGATCGGAATCGAACCCACGGAAGCACAAAGTGCGATCAAAGAAGCGATCGAGAAGATCTGCTCGAAGTATGACGACCACTACTGGCTGAAGACCGACGAAAGCGGCGACTTTCCCGAGCAGTTTGTGGCTGATGTCGCCGCGGGCGGATGGTTGGGCGTCGCCATGCCGGAAAGCGTCGGCGGCGCAGGGCTCGGGCTCACCGAAGCTGCGCTGATGATGCAGACAGTGGCGGCGTCTGGTGCAGGCTTTTCCGGCGCCAGCGCGATTCACCTCAACATCTTCGGGCTCATGCCGATCGTGAAGTTCGGCACGCCCGAACAGCAGCAGCGTTTCCTGCCGCCCGCGATCGATGGGACCGACAAGGCGTGCTTCGCCGTGACCGAACCAAACAGCGGCCTCGACACGGCAAGCTTGGAGACGCGGGCCGAACGCACCAATCGCGGCTATCGCATTCGCGGACGAAAAATCTGGACGACGAACGCACAGCGCGCCAACAAGATTCTGATCATCGCGCGCACGACGCCGAAGGATCAAGTCAGGCGCCCCACGGACGGCCTCTCGCTCTTCTATGCGGATTTCGATCGCACAAGGATCGAGGCCAATCCGATCCCCAAAATGGGCCGCAAGGCCGTCGAGTGCAACACGCTTTTCATCGAAGACCTTGAGGTTTCCGATGCTGAATTGATTGGCGAAGAAGGCGCTGGATTCAAAATCTTGCTTAGCGGCCTCAATCCCGAGCGCGTCTTGTTTGCCGCCGAAGCGATTGGTCTCGGACGAGCGGCGCTGAAGCGGGCGGCGCAGTATGCGAAGGAGCGCATCGTGTTTGGCCGCCCGATCGGCCAAAATCAAGGCATTCAGCATCCGCTCGCAAGAGCGTGGGCCGAACTCGAAGCGGCAGACTTGCTGACGTTCAAAGCGGCGGCGCTCTACGATTCTGGACGCGATTGCGGCGCGGAAGCGAACGCCGCGAAATATCTCGGCGCCGAAGCAGGATTTAGAGCGTGCGAGACGTCCGTGCTCGTGCATGGCGGCATGGGCTATGCCAAGGAATACTTCGTCGAGCGCTATTTTCGCGAAGCGATGATCGCGCGTATCGCGCCGGTGTCTCGCGAAATGATCCTCAACTACATCGCCGAGCGGGTGCTCGGCTTGCCGAAGAGCTATTAATGCGCATCGCCGCCGCCGCATCCTGGCTGCACAAATGGCTGGCGTTGGTCGTTGGCGTGCAAGTGCTGTTCTGGGTGACTTCGGGCCTATTCTTCGCGCTCTACCCGATCGAACGGGTGCGCAGCGAGCATCGCATCGCTGAAGCAGCGGTCACGCCGCTTGACCCCAGGGAGCTCCCCGCGCCGGCCGAGTTGGCGGCGTTCTTCCCGGAGCCGCCGTCGCGCATTGCTTACGAACGCGGTGTGCGGGGTGAGGCGTTGGCGATCGTGGAGTTCGCTGACCGCGCGCCAATGCTGATCGATGTTGCAACGCGGCGGCTGCTATCGCCGCTCGACGAAGCCAGCGCACGCGCCATTGCGTCCACCTACGTGGCGGACGCCCCGGCAATCCGAAGCGCTACGCTGGTTACGCAAGAGAGCCCCGAATATCGCGGCGCGTTGCCGGCTTGGCGCATCGCCTTCGAGGACGCTGAGGGGCTGGCCGTGTTTGTGGCCGCCGATACCGGTCGCGTAACGGCGCGCCGCTCCGATCTCTGGCGCGCCTACGACGCGCTCTGGGCGTTGCACATCATGGATTGGCGTGACCACGAAGATTTCAACAATGGACTGCTGGTTGCCGCGAGCCTCATCAGCCTCATTGTTGTGATCGCGGGATTCGTTCTGTTTCCCTATCGATTGCGATTCACAAAACGTTAACCGCACCAGCTCAGGGCGCGCTTATGAGCGACCCGCTCGCGCCCCTATCGTCGGATGGAGTTCGCGCCGCCATTCGGCGCGCGGCGGACGCGACAGGCGTGGATTTCTCTTTGCTGGTGGAAACGGCGCGTCGCGAAAGCGCGTTCAACCCGACCGCGCGCGCTGGCACGTCAAGCGCGACGGGGCTCTTTCAGTTTATCGAGAGCACGTGGCTCGACATGGTGCGGCGGCATGGGCCGTCGCACGGTCTCGCCAACGAAGCTGCTGCGTTGCGGGCAGGAGCGGACCCCACGACACGGCGCAACATCCTGGCGCTCCGCAACGATCCGGAACTCTCCGCGCGCATGGCCGGTGAACTGGCGCGCGAAAACGCTCAGACACTGCAAGCCCGTCTCGGACGCCCGCCAAGTGCGGGCGAGTTGTACGCAGCACACGTGATGGGGTCGGGGGGTGCTGTGCGGTTGATCGAAGCCGCCGCGCATGGTGCGCCAGACGCCAGCGCGCTGTTCCCGCGCGAGGCTTTGGCCAATCGCGGCCTTTTCTACGCCAATGGGCAAGCACGCTCGGCCCAAGGCCTGCTTGATCGCCTATCGCTTGATGCGGGCGCTTCGATCGCAGGGCGTGGCGAAGTCGAGCGCAGAGGTGATGATGCGCCGTCGCCGTTGTCGCCCGCACTGGCCGAGGCGCTGTTTACGTTCGCGCTGTTGCCGCTGCTCCGAAACAATGAAGAGGATCGGCGCGACACACGTGATGCGCTGTCCGTCTATGCCCGCTTTTCTGAGCGCTAACGCATCGCCATGTCGGATCGGCGTGTGAAGCGGCGAATGTCGTGCGCGCCGGCGACGACGCCAGGTGCGAAGTTCAGCGCAATCGCGGCGGTAATAGCAAGGCCGGAGAGTGTCGCCTTCCCCCAGGGAGGAATGGCGTCGACGCCCATGAGCCACAGCACCGCGGCGCCCGCCATGGTGGCGCCGGCCGCTGCAAGCGAGGCGCGCGTTGGCGTATCGTCAGCCCTTCCGCGCCACAATGCCCAGTGCGACCAGCACAATACGCTGAGCAGTAAGAACCCGAGCGCTGGATGCCACTCGGCTGCGCTTGTTCGCTCCACCCAATAAGGCGTGAACCACAAGATTGCGGACAACGAAATCGCCGACAACCCGGCAAGACTGAGCACCTGCGCCGAGGTCGTTCTCGCCGCGTGGTCGGAGCGGGCAGCCACAAGCAATGCCGCGAACAGCCATACGCTGATATGTGCGCACGCCTCAAAGAAGCCGATGGGCTCCAGCATCGGCGCTCCGCCTGAGCTCACGAGACGCAAGACCACATGAGCAGCGAGCATTGCGAGCGCGAAACTCGTTGCTTCGAGTACGCTTCCTGTAATCGGTTTGGGCACATTGGAACGCGCCGCCAGACGTGCTGCGACGCCGTAAAGTACCGCCCCCGCCGCTGGCCCCGCCAACACGGCAAACAGCGGAGCGATAGGCACGATTTCGGTCAGCGTGGCGCGTGCGTTTTCAAGCGCGTGGCCAATCGAGAAAAGCCCCGCCAGAAACGCCAGCAACCTCCACAGCGCCGCTGGCCAGCGCTTGTCGAGCGCTAGAAGACCAACCGCCAACGCGCCGAACGCCATGGTCGCCAATCCCGTTACGGACAGCAGACCTGCGGCGAGCGCAAACGCGGTGAAGGCGCCAAGCCCCAGCAGCCAAGGGGTCAAGCCCAGCTTGGCGAAGGGCGCGCGCCGCCACGTCGCCGCGAGGAGCGCCGAGGCAAGCAGGGCGACCGTGAGGAAGCCGAGACCCGCTGTCCAGGGTTCGGCCAACGCATGGTTGGCGCGGTGCAGCATGCCAACGGCGAGCAGCGGCGCGACGATGCCGGTCATCGCCAACGTTGCGCCGCGCGAGCCGGCGCCGGGGACGCGCACCGCGGCAACGGCGAAGAACAGGGCGCCCATCCATGCGGAAATCGGCGTGAACCACACTGCGGCGATGTTCTGACCGGTGAGAACGAAAAGGCCCGCGAGCGCCGCCGCGAACGCGCCGAGATGCAACGGCTCGGCT
Source organism: Hyphomonadaceae bacterium (assembly GCA_019753175.1). Classification (GTDB taxonomy): domain Bacteria; phylum Pseudomonadota; class Alphaproteobacteria; order Caulobacterales; family Aquidulcibacteraceae; genus Vitreimonas. The sequence goes on along the minus strand of JAIELK010000010.1, from coordinate 146,362 downwards.
CGTACCTGAGCGCCCGCGACAGCGGCGCTCGCTACGACGATTGCAAAGGCAGCGCCATGAGCGCTGATCATGCCTTGCTGGGCGCCGATGAAGAGCAGAACCAAGGCGGCTAGGAGCGCCATGGCGCCGCCTGGCGTGAGTGTTCGCCACCGCGCATAGACAACACCGGTTACTCCGGCGATGCAGAGTGCGGCCGCAGGCGCGCGCAGATCGACCTCCAGCGCGAACGCGAGGGCGCTCCAGACTGCAACAGTGATGACCGCGGGCCAAGCTGCGGCGGCCCAGCGCTTGTCGAAGGCGGCGGCAATCATGGCCGCACCTGCCAAAACGCCAAACCCGACGACCCAACTTGGATCGACCCCAAGCGCAAGCCCCAGCGATGGCGCTGCGGCCAAGACTGCCAGCACCAGACCGCCAATCATCTCACGCGATGGCGCACGCATGTGCTGACGAGCCTGCTTGGATCCCGCAGCCGCACCGGGCAGCTTGACAACGGTGGGCGAGGGTCCGGCGGACGCCTCGCTTGCGTAGCGCGCCTTGGGTGCGCTGCGCATGGCGTCCAGCTGCTCGTTCAACCGGGCGATTTCGGCCTCGTTCCTTCGCAGCCGGCGCCACAAATAGGCGAAGCCGACTACGGCCGCCGCCGTCTGAAGCGCCAAGAGGATCGCGAGCACCAGCATTGGTCCATAAACTAGCCGGGGCGGGGCGCCGCCGCCCAGAAAAAATCCGCAAAGCTGCCTTCCACATCAATACGCGGACGCCTTGCGAGCCTTTCATCCCACTGATTTTCTGAGCAAATGAGACGTTGCGCGGGTGCGGAGCCGGCATTAGCCTCTGTCATTCGCAGGGGGAGTTGGGGTTTGGCTTATGCACCGGATAACGCGCGCAGCCTTGGCGCGCTTGTCGTCATTCTCCTCATTGCGTGGCTGTTTTCAGAGAACAAACGAAGATTTCCCTTTTTTCTGACCCTTGGCGCGCTTGGGCTTCAGGCTGGTCTCGTCTTGGCCCTCTTCGCAGTGCCCAACGCGCAGGCGGTGCTGAACGGAGTGACGGCGGCTGTCGACGGCCTCGCACGAGCCACGGACCAGGGCACTCAGTTCGTGTTCGGCTATCTCGGCGGCGGCGAGCAGCCATACGCCCGGCTGCCTGAGAACGCCCCGCCCCCGTTCATCTTTGGGTTTCGCGTCCTGCCCTTGATCCTGGTGATCTCAGCGCTTTCTGCGCTGCTCTGGCACTGGAAAATCCTAAAGTGGGTCACCCAAGGGTTTGGATTTCTGTTCCAGCGCACCATGGGGCTGACTGGACCTTCCGCGCTTGCCGTCGCCGCCAACATCTTCATGGGCATGGTCGAGTCGCCGATCGTCATTCGCGCCTATCTCGATCGGCTGACGCGCTCGGAGCTCTTCCTGATGATGGTGGTGGGGCTGGCGACGGTCGCCGGATCAACCATGGTCGCGTACGCGGTGATCCTGCAGCCGACACTAACCAACGCCGCGGGACACGTGTTGGTCGCCTCGATCATCTCGGCGCCCGCCGGGATATTGCTGGCGCGCATCATGATCCCAGAGGAGCGGGGTGGCGCACATCTCGAGCCGGGCATCGACCTCAAATACGAAAGCTCAATGGACGCGGTCACGCGCGGCGTTCAGGACGGCGTGATGGTAGCCGTCAATGTCGCGGCGTTCCTGATCGTGTTCGTGGCCTTCGTGTGGATCATCAACAACCTGCTGGCCATCGCCGGGCCGGTGGATGGGGAGCTGCTGACGCTCCAGCGCATTTTCGGGTATGCGTTTGCGCCTGTCGCTTGGGGGATCGGTTTGCCGTGGGCGGACGCCCAAGAAGGCGGCGCGATCCTCGGCACGAAGCTCTTCCTCACCGAGTTCATCGCCTACATCGATCTCGGCGCGCTGCCGCAGGACGCGATCAGCGAACGCAGTCGCATGATCCTCACGTACGCTATCTGCGGTTTCGCCAACGTGGCGTCAGTCGGCATCATGACCGGCGGCATGACCGTGTTGATGCCGAACCGAAAGGCCGAGATCTTCGCGCTGGCTTGGAAGTCGCTGCTGCCGGGCTTCATGGCGACCTTGATGACTGCATCTGTGGTTGCCGCATTGCCCGCTAGCATGTTCTGAGGTCCCATGAAGCTCTACAGTGCGCCATACGCGCCCAATCCTCGCCGCGTGACCATGTTCCTGGCGGAGAAAGCGATTGTCGACATCGAGGTGATCCGGCTCGACCTACAGAAGGGCGAGCATCGTGATCCCGCGTTTCGCACGAAGAGCCCGCTTGCCCAGGTGCCGACGCTGGAGCTGGACGACGGTCGAACGCTGACGGAGAGCCGCGCGATCTGCTCTTATCTAGAGTCGATCTACCCCGAACCAAGCCTTCTGGGACGAGACGCCTGGGAGCGCGCGGAGATCGAGATGTGGGACCGCCGCGCTGAGCTCTTGTTCACACTGCCGCTGATGATGTGGGTTCGGCACGGCAGTCCGCATCTGGCTGCCGTTGAACGTGAGCAGACGCCGGAGATCGCCGCCTATTACCAGAAGCAAGCGATGCGGCTGGCGAAGTGGTTCGACACCATTCTGGCGGACCGGATTTGGATCGCCGGCGATCGCTTCACGATCGCCGACATCACCGCGGTGTGCGGCCTCGACTTCGCGAAAATGATGCGTTGGCGTCCAGGAGAGGATCTGCCGCATCTGAAACGCTGGCGCGAAGCGATCGCCGATCGGCCTGCTGGGAAAGTCGCCGCCTAGGAATCCTGGGCGTGCAGGCGGGCGCCGATCGATTCCGCGCGGCGCGCAAGCTGCTTGCGACGCTTTTTCAGCGCTGTGAGCGTGCGTTTGGCGCACTTGCCTTGCCCAAATGGGTCGGGCGCGTGCTTCATACGCTGTATGAGCAGGCTTAGGTCGCGCTCTTCCCCCAGCACGTCACCCAGGCGCATGCTCAGTTTGCGCCGCCTGCGCCCGGGCCAAGCATCGCCCATCAGCAAAGCTGCATAGTGGCGATCCTTCGCGCGTTTGCGCCACTCGTGGCGCGCTTCTGTTTGCTTGGCTGATCGACCGATCGCGTAGGCGTCGCGCGCCCTGCGGACTATTCGCTCTATGCCGCGTTTGATCTGGCGTGGGGACGCTTCTGGCCAAACCATCGCCAGGGCGAGCAAGTCCTTCAGTCCTGCTTGGGCGGAGTCCAGATCAAGCGGCTCGAATGCATCGCGTTCCGCGTCGAGTTGCGCTGCGGCTTCATTGAGCGCTTGAGCGCGCTTGCCGCCCAGGCGTTGCGCGGTCTTGCGCGCCGCCTCGCCGAGTGCCGAGAGGTCGCGCGCCGGCGCAAGCTGATGCATCAGGGAGCGCGCCGTATCGTTGAACACCGCCGAAAGCCCTGGCGCACACGCATGCCCAGCACGCGCGAGAGCCCGTGCGCGCTTCACGTGCACGCGGCATCGATGCAAGGCGCGCGGATCCTGATTGGCGTCCGCGAGGGCGGCCGAGGCGTCGCGAAGTTCGTGCGACATTGCGGCCCGCAGATCGTAGCTCGGTCCAGATGGACGCAACATGCGAAGTTCCTCAGAGTGCGCCGCAACGACATAACTCAGGCGCGCGGCGTTGGGGACAATTTCTTAAGCGTTCCGGAAAATGCAAGAAGGGGTCGGTCAACTTGTCGCGCAACGCCGCGGACAAACAAGAACGATCCGGTCTCTCTCAAAACCTCGCCGTCGGCTTCGATGATCTGACCTGGAGCGCCGGCCCCCAAGAACTCGCAATTGCAGGTCAGCGTGACCGCATGCACATTGACCAACCTCCTGTAAGCAATTGCAAAAAGAGTGAAATCGGCGAAGCTCATCAGCGCCCCGCCGTGAACAGCGCCGCCCCCATTCAAGTGTTCGCGCCGCGGTAGGAACGCGGCGCTGACACGCCCGTCGACGTCGCGGAAAACAAATGGCCCGATGGAGGTTTCGTAAGGATCGGCGCCGCTGCTCCACGTCATCCAGCCGGCGAAGGCGCCTTCCTGCAACACTTTTGGACCGCCGACCGTGTCTTCCATCCTATTTCCTCCCGTGCCACCTAGCGTCTATGTAGTATGGCGCGCGAGGCGGGGCATGCGATTAGTGGCGGCGATATTGGGTGCTTTGGCTGTAGCCCAGTGCGCGGCCAGCGAGGACCAACGCTTCCGGGTCGGCCAGTCGCCCGATGCTCTGGTCATTGTCGGCGTCGCCGAAACCGAGGATCATCGTGACCCGCGTTATTCCTTGTTGTGGAGGCGTTTAGGTCCAGACGGGCGCTTCGAGGACTATGACGACGCGCGATCGATCGACGCGCGGACGCATTCCAGCACGAGCCTCCGCCTTGATGGCATTCCCGGTGAGTTTGAGGTGCTGCGTGTGAGCCCAGGGACGTACGCGCTCGATAGCGCCTACGCGACGCTACGCGAGAACGCGGTGAGCTATGTGGCGCACGGGTTGGTCGTGGGGCCGGAGCGGCCAGCCTTCGCGGTGGGGCCAGGCGAAGCGGTTTATCTGGGCATCTGGGAAATGGACATTGAGGGGGCTCAGGCAACGGCGCGCTTGTGGCGGTTGAGCGAGCAAGACCTGCGCGCCGTCACAGGTATGGCGCGCGACCGCCTGAGCGGCGCGCCACGGATGATCGAGACCGAAGTCCGAACGGTCGCGTGCGAACCGCGGCGCATGACGCGCCTTGCCCAAAGGCAAGTCTGCTGACGCTCACCTCGCGGCGCCTTGCGACAACGCCGGCTATCGCCCGATACTGGGTCTATGGACAATGAACTGCTTGAGCCTCTGCTCGCCGCCATCCGCCGCTTCGTCAACGAGCGGCTGATCCCACTGGAAACCAAAGTGGCGGAGGAAGACGCTGTGCCGGCGGACGCGCTGGCGGAGATGCGCGCCCTTGGGCTCTTCGGACTCTCTATCCCCGAGGAGTACGGCGGCCTCGGTCTCTCCATGGAGGCGGAATGCCGGGTGATCTTCGAGTTCTGCCGCTGCTCGCCGGCGTTTCGCTCCGCCTTCGGCACCAATGTCGGGATTGGCAGCCAAGGTTTGGTCATGTTCGGAACCGAGGCGCAGAAGCGGCGTTGGCTGCCCGGCATCGCATCTGGCGAAGTGGTCACGTCCTTTGCGCTCACTGAACCGGAGGCGGGTTCTGATTCTGGGTCGGTAAGGACCAGGGCCGAACGCGTTGGCGATCATTATGTGCTTACTGGCGGCAAGCGGTATATCACCAATGCCAACCGGGCTTCGCTGTTCACGGTCATGGCGCGCACGGACGCAAGCGTGAAGGGTGCGAGCGGCGTCAGCGCCTTTCTAGCGCCAAGCGATCTGCCGGGGATATCGATCGGGAAACCCGAAAAGAAGATGGGTCAGCAAGGCGCTCACATCTGTGACGTCAACTTCGATCAAGTGCGTGTGCCGGCGGACAACCGGCTGGGCGAGGAGGGTCAGGGCTTCCGTGTGGCGATGCAAGTGCTCGACCGCGGGCGGCTTCACATTGGCGCCGTCTGTGTTGGAGTGGCGGAGCGGCTGATCGAAGAGAGCGTGCGCTACGCCGCCGAGCGCAAGCAATTCGGGCAGCCCATAGCGTCCTTCCAGATGATCCAGGCCATGCTGGCCGACAGCCGCGCGGAAGCCAACGCGGCGCGCGCCATGGTGCTTGAGGCGGCCCGCAAGCGCGACGCGGGTGAGGATGTCACCATGGATGCATCATGTGCGAAACTTTTTGCATCGGAGATGGTCGGACGCGTCGCCGATCGCGCCGTCCAGATTTTCGGGGGTGCAGGCTACGTGGCGGATTACGGCATCGAGCGCTTCTACCGCGACGTCAGAATCTTCCGCCTTTACGAGGGCACGAGTGAAATTCAACGCTTGATCATCGCCCGCGAGATGATGAAGCGCGGCGCCTAGCCGTCGGCCGCGCGGAGCAGAGTCGAAACGATCTCCTCCGCTGCCGCTTCAGGCGTCAGACGCATGGTGTCGATGCGCAGTTCCGGATGCTCGGGCGCCTCGTAGGGGCTGTCGACGCCGGTGAAGTTCTTGAGCTGGCCAGCCCGCGCTTTCTTGTAAAGGCCCTTCGCGTCCCTGCGCTCCGCTTCCGCAAGCGGCGTGTCCACGAAGATTTCGTAGAACTCTCCGGGCGCCAGCATGCTGCGCGCCATGTCGCGTTCAGCACGGTATGGCGAAATGAAGGACACCAGCACGATCAGTCCCGTGTCGGCCATGAGCTTGGCGACCTCGGCAACGCGGCGGATGTTTTCAACACGGTCCGCTTCGGTAAAGCCAAGGTCGCGGTTGAGACCGTGACGAATATTGTCGCCATCGAGCAACGCGGTGTGCCGTCCGAGCGAGTGCAATTTTTTATCGACGAGGTTGGCGATGGTGGACTTGCCCGCGCCTGAGAGGCCGGTGAACCACAACACCGCCGGGCGCTGGTTCTTGAGCTGTGCACGTGCTTCGCGCGTGACGTCGATCGCCTGCCAGTGAACGTTCTGAGCGCGCCGAAGAGCGAAGCGAATGAGTCCTGCGCCGACAGTCGCGTTGCTCATCTTGTCGATGAGCACGAAGCCGCCTGTATCCTGGTTGACGACATATGGGTCGAAGGCAATCGGCCTGTCGAGGCTGATGTTGCACACGGCGATCTCGTTGAGATCGAGCGTCTTGGCGGCGAGGTGCTCCAAGGTGTTGACGTTGACCTTGTACTTGATGTCGGTGATCTGCGCGGAAACCAGCGCTGTGCCGACCTTCAACCAGTACGGTCGCCCCGGGAAGGCGTTCTCTTCCGCCATCCAGATGATGGTCGTCTCGAATTGATCGGCGATTTCTGGCGCCGCCTCAGTGGCAACGATCATGTCGCCGCGGGAGCAGTCAATCTCGTCCGCGAGCGTCAAGGTCACCGATTGTCCGGCGACGGCCTCGGGGAGGTCGCCGTCCTTGGTGACGATGCGCGCCACGTTGGATGTGCGCCCGGATGGCGCGATGCGGACGGCGTCGCCAGGTCTGACTCGGCCGGAGGCAATCAACCCCGCATAGCCTCGAAAACTCTGGTTCGGTCGGTTCACCCATTGCACGGGGATGCGCAGGGGGCCGTCTGCGCGCCGCATATCGTCGATCTCGACGCCTTCGAGGTGTGGTAACAGAGCGAGGCCTCGATACCAAGGCGCCGCACGGCTGGCGCTCACGATGTTGTCGCCGTTCAACCCGGAGACAGGTATCGCGACGCAGTCGCTGATGCCGACCTGGGCGGCGAAGTCGGCATACTCTTGAACAATCGCGTCAAAGATGTCTTGCGACCACTCGACGAGGTCCATCTTGTTCACCGCGAGCACGACGTGCTTGATGCCCATCAGCGCAACGAGATAGGAGTGTCGTCGCGTCTGCGTGAGCACACCTTTACGGGCGTCAATAAGGATGACCGCAAGATCGGCGGTTGAAGCGCCCGTGATCATGTTGCGGGTGTAGTGCTCATGGCCTGGCGTGTCGGCGACGATGAACTTCCGCTTGTCGGTCGTGAAAAACCGATAGGCAACGTCAATGGTGATGCCTTGCTCGCGTTCGGCGGCAAGGCCATCAACGAGCAGCGCGAAGTCCAGCGCCCCGCCTTGCGTGCCTACGGCCTTGGAGTCCGCGTGGAGAGCCGCGAGATGATCCTCAAAGATCAGCTTGGAGTCATAGAGCAGCCGGCCAATCAGGGTCGACTTTCCGTCATCGACGCTGCCGCACGTGATGAAACGCAGCAACGATTTGTGTTGATGCTGACGCAGGTAAGCGTCGATGTCTTTGGCGATAAGGGCGGACGCATGCGCCATCAGAAGTAACCATCCTGTTTCTTCTTTTCCATCGACGCCGCTTGATCGTGATCGATGACCCGCCCCTGCCGTTCGCTCGCGGCGGCGATCAGCATTTCCTGAATGATAGCCGTAAGGGTGTCCGCTTCGCTCTCGATGGCGCCCGACAGCGGGTAGCACCCAAGCGTCCTGAACCGAACTTTCTTCACCATGGGTTTTTCACCCGCTTTGAGCGGCATACGATCGTCGTCGACCATGATCAGCACGCCGTTGCGTTCCACAACGGGGCGTGGCGCCGCCAAGTACAGCGGCACAATCGGGATGCTTTCAAGGTGGATGTATTGCCAGATGTCGAGTTCGGTCCAGTTCGACAACGGGAACACGCGGATCGATTCCCCGGTGTGCTTCCGCGCATTGTAGAGCCGCCAGAGTTCGGGGCGTTGGTTTTTCGGATCCCATCGATGACTGGCTGAGCGGAATGAAAAGATGCGCTCTTTGGCGCGGCTCTTTTCTTCGTCGCGCCTTGCGCCGCCGAACGCAGCATCAAAACCGTATTTGTCGAGCGCTTGCTTTAACCCTTGCGTCTTCCACATATCGGTATGGAGCGCGGAGCCATGGTCAAAGGGATTTATTCCCTTTTCGAGGCATTCCGGGTTGCGGTGGATGAGGAGTTCAACGCCGGTGTCCTTGGTCATGCGTTCGCGCATTTCATACATCGCGCGAAACTTCCAAGTCGTGTCGACATGCAAGAGTGGAAAGGGCGGCGGCCCCGGATGAAACGCCTTCATCGCCACATGCAGCATGACGGCGCTGTCTTTTCCGACCGAATACAGCATGACCGGGCGCTCCGCTTCGGCCACGACCTCGCGCATGATATGGATGGACTCCGCTTCCAGGCGCTGAAGGTGCGTGAGGCGCGGCGTTCGTTCGAGCATGGGCGTCCCCTTACCAACTCGGCATGCTTGGGCCAAGCCAGTGCTCCAGCCGAGACAGCGCGCGCTCTGCTAGCGCAAGTCTCTTAGCGCGGCCGCGCTCTTCCCCCTTGAGACGCTTGCCGGCGCCGTCGTGGGTTGGTGCGTCGATTGCTGGAAACAGTCCGAAATTGACATTCATCGGTTGGAACGATCCCCCGCCATCGGCGATGTGCCCGCCAGTGACATGTGCGAGCAAGGCCCCAAGCGCCGTTTCAGCCGGTGGTGGCGCGAGCGGCGCGCCGGTTCGCTCGGCCGCCGCGAAGCGGCCCGCAAGCAGGCCCATCGCCGCGCTCTCGACATAGCCTTCAACGCCCGTGACCTGGCCTGCAAAGCGCACTCGAGGTTCAGCTTTGAGCCGCAGCGTCTCGTCCAAAAGCTTGGGCGAGTTGATGAAAGTGTTGCGGTGAATGCCGCCGAGCCTTGCGAACCGTGCATTCTCAAGGCCAGGGATCATCCGAAACACGTGCTCTTGGGCGGCGTACTTCAGCTTGGTCTGGAAACCAACCATATTGAAGAGCGTGCCGAGCTTGTTGTCCTGGCGCAGCTGGACAACGGCATACGGGCGCGCGCCGGTGCGCGGGTCTGACAGGCCGACGGGCTTCATTGGGCCAAAGCGCAGCGTATCCATTCCCCGTTCAGCCATGACTTCGATCGGCAAACAGCCCTCGAAATACGGCGTGTTCTTTTCCCACTCGCGAAACTCGGTCTTTGGGCCAGCAAGCAGTGCGGCGACAAAGCCTTCGTATTGCCGCTGATCCATTGGGCAATTGATGTAGGCCGCTTTGTCTCCTCCGGGACCTTCCTTGTCGTACCGTGATTGCTTCCATGCGACCTCGAAATCGATGGAATCGGCAAAGACAATCGGCGCGATGGCGTCAAAGAACGCCAGTGAGTCCTCGCCCGTGAGAGTGCGGACAGAGTCGGCCAGAGCGGGCGACGTCAGCGGGCCAGTACAGAAGATCGTGCTGTCTTCAGCGTCGTTCAGAAGGGCGTTGAGCGATCGCACCTCCATTCGGTCGATACTGATGAGGGGGTGGTCCTGGAGCGCAGCGGTCACGGCGCCGGCAAAGACGTCGCGGTCGACGGCGAGGGCGCTGCCCGCCGGCACCTGCGCCGCGTCGCCGCAGCGCATTACAAGCGAGTTGGCGCGGCGTAACTCAGCGTGGAGCAGTCCGACGGCATTGCTGCGCCAATCGTCTGATCGAAAAGAGTTGGAGCACACCAATTCCGCGAACTTGTCGGTCTTGTGTGCATCGGTCATGCGCGTTGGGCGCATTTCGTGCAGCACCACCGCGACGCCGGCTTGGGCCAGCGCCCAAGCGGCCTCCGAGCCGGCGAGTCCCGCGCCGACAACGTGAACAGGTTTCATGCGCTTCTCTTGACGCGCCGGGATTGGACCTTCAAGGCCTTCCCTGCTGGGCAAAGGCCTTGTGAAGACCAATGGGGAACAGCGAATGGCTGCGGCTGATCGGCTCTTGATCAACGACACCGTCGGGGCAGCGTTACGCTACGTGCGCGAGAACCTGCGATTTGTGGCGACTGCCTCAGCGATCGGGGCCGTGCTCATAACAGTCCTGACGGTGGGGGTGCTTTCCGTCCCCGCGCTTGCTTTCCCGCTTAACCTGGCGATGGGCTTGGCGCAGGCATTCGTGTACGCGGCGTTGACCGCTGCGGCGCTCTTCGGCCCGGCGGCAGTGGGCGCCAGGCTTGCCGGCGATGGCGTCCGGGTATGGGCGGCGATGGCGGTGATCGCGTTCTTTCTATTTATCGTGATCTTTGTGATCTCGATCCCTGTGTTCGGCGTCCTGCTTGCGGGCCCGATGGCGCCATACATGAGCGAGCTTGAGCAGGCCGGCGCCGACCAGGAGGCGGTGATGGCGGTGATGACGCGGTTCGCGGAATCGAATCCCGCGCTGCTGCTCGGACTGATCTTGGGCTATGGGACGCTGGTGCTGCTGATCACGTCGCGCCTCTATCTGGCGGCGCCGGCGAGCGTCGACGCCCGGCGCATTTTGACGTTCGAAACGTGGAGCTGGACGAAAGGCGCCATGTTGAAAATCGCAGGCGCTCGATTGCTGTTGCTATTGCCCGCCAATGTTTTCGCTGGCGCTGTGGGCTATCTCTTCGGCATGGCAATCGGCGTAAACGCCATGGCGCCGGCGACGACACAGGCGGGCGAACCACTCTTCCTGCTGTACGTATTCGTCGCGGCGTTTCTCAATTTGGCGCTGTTCTCGTCACTCGAAGCGGGGCTGTCAGCGGCGATGTATCGTTCGCTCAAGCCCCTGGTGCAGCAGCCGGCCGCCTGAGGCTCGACCGACTCGCCGGCTTCGGCTAGACGCTCCGCTCCCATGACCGCAACGCGCCCCTACGTTGTCGACACGCTACGGCTGGCCGGCCCGGTGGCGCTCGCACGCCTCGGCATTATCGGCATGGCGATTGTCGATGTTGTGGTCGTGGGTCAGCTAGCGCCGGATGAATTGCCGCACCAGGCGCTAGGCTGGGCGCCGACCGCTGTGTTTTTGGTGGCGGGCATAGGCTTATTGCAGGGCGTTCAAGTCGTCACCGCGCGTGCAATCGGCGAGAAAAAGCCGGGAACGGCGGGGGTAGTGCTCCGGCGCGGTTTGGTCTTGGCGCTTGTCGCGGGCGTCTTGTCATGCCTGGCAATGTGGATCGGCGGGATCAATTTGTTCACCGCGTTCGGCATCGACCGAAGCTTGGCGGTCCCCGCTGCGCCGGTGATGATGGTGCTTGCGCTCTCGGTGCCGCTGCATCTCGTCTATGTCGCCGGCACGTTTTTCCTTGAGGCTATCAAGAAGCCCGGCATCTCGACTGCCATCATGTGGGCGGCGAACGCGCTCAATCTAGCTCTGAATCTGCTCTGGGTGCCCGACCACGGCGCGATCGGATCGGCGTGGGCGACAGTATGCGCGCGCGTGTTCCTGGCGGTGGTGGTGCTCGCGTGCATCGTCTTGTTGAAGGACGCGCCGCTCTACGGTGTGCGGAACTTCCGCGCGGACGGCCCGTCGTATCGCGCGCTGCTTGGCGTCGGCATCGCCGCGGCGGTGAGCCAGGCGGTCGAAGCCGGAGCTTTCTCTGCGATGACGGTGATTGCCGGGCGCATCGGCGCCGACGTCGTCTCGGCTTATCAGATCATACTCAACCTCATGGCGTTCGTGTTCATGGTGGCGCTGGGCGTCGCTGCAGCCGCAGCGGTGCTGGTGTCGGAAGCGATTGGGCGTCAAGCGCCAGGCGATGCGGCGCGCGCAGGCTGGACCGCGATCGGCATCAATGCCGTCGCGATGGTTATCGCCGGCGTCCTCATCGTTGTCTTTGCCGTCCCCATAGGCAAAGCCTACACGGTGGATGTAGCGTTGGCGGCGCTGATCGCATCGCTGACTTGGATCTCGGCGCTCGCGCTTCAGCCTGATGGCGCGCAAGTCGTGATAGCTTCGGCCCTGCGCGCGCGCGGCGACAACTGGTTCCCGACATTTAGCCATATCCTGTCGTACCTGATCGTCATGCCCGTGCTCGGTTACTGGCTTGCGGAGCATCAGGGCATGGGCGTGGCCGGCTTGCTGTTCGCAATCTTCTGGGCAAGCGTGCTCTCCGCGTCGATCTTGATTTTGCGCTGGATCGTGCTGGCGCGAGCGCCTGCGACGGCGGTTCCGGCACCATCCGTTTAGGGCAAAGCGCCCAGGATCCAGCCTTCCTCTCGCTCAACCGTTTCTCGGCGCGGATCGTCTTTCGCAGGGCCGAACAGTGCGCCGAGCTGGCCCTTTTCGTCGAGTGCGTTGAAACGCTCGCAGGCGCCGCGCACTTGTGCCTGGTCCTTCACTTCTCCGGCGGCGGGCTTGACCGCGAACATGGCAGGATAGATTTCGGCAAACACAGCGTCGGCGACGGCGGCGTCAGCGGGGGAAAGCGGCCTCCAGCCGGTCTCAAACGGCCAGAGTTTGACGTTGCGCTGCGCGTGTAAACGCCCGACCACAGGAAGCCCGGTCAGCGCCTGGCCGCCGACCGAGCCTTGATAGTACAGTTTCCAGATCGAGGAAGCGCCCTTGATCGCTTGCTCGGCAAGGCGAAATTCGGGGATGTCGTTTTCGTGGTGCTCGCGCGGTCGCTTGGCGGAGAGCATGGTCTGCTCATCGCGCGCGGGCGCGCCCCAGAACGGAAAGGCTTCGCCGGTCATCAGCCGGTTCATCTTCGCGCCGACCTGGAAGCGGTTGTTAGTGTTGTCCGGCTTGTCCTTCACTTCCTTGCCGATGAAGTCGAACATCGCACGCCACGGTGGTTCGCCCAGTTTCAAGGCCGCCGCCGCGCCTCGCGGAAAACCGAGAGGAAAATCGAAACCGACAAGCGCGCGTTCGCTTTTGCGCTTCAGGTCGTCCAGCAGGCCGTTCAACAGCCTCTCCGCCTCGGCGCGCGTCGCTGGATTGTGCGCTTCGAACGCCATCTGAAAGCGCACGTTCCGCTTTAACACCCCAATCCAAATGGAGTCGGCGCCGGTCGCGGGCTTTGACGCGGCGCTCCAATCCACCATCACGTAGGCCTGGAACAGACGAACGCTCATCTCAGTCGAGCTTCACCAGCATCTTGCCGACATTGCCGCCGCTAAACAGCGACAGAAACGCTTTCGGCGCGTTCTCGATCCCGTGCTCGACGGTTTCCTGCCACTTGATCGAGCCGTCCTTGATCCACTGCGCCATCTCGGTGCGGAATTGATCGCGCATGTCCCAATAGTTCATGACGATAAACCCCTGCATCTTGATGCTCTTGCCGACCACATAGATGATGTTGCGCGGCCCCGGCTTCGGTTGGGTGTCGTTGTAGGCTGAAATCATGCCGCACTCGACGAAACGCGCGAATGGGCGCGCGAGTTCAAGCGCCACCTCAAGATGGTCTCCGCCGACGTTGTCGAAGTAGATGTCGATGCCTTTGGGGGCGGCTGCTTGCACGGCGTCGAGAAGATTGCCGCAGGTTTTGTAGTTTACCGCCGCGTCGATCCCGAGCGACTTGAGCCAGTCGAGCTTCTCGTCGCTGCCTGCGGAAGCGACAACGCGGCAGCCGCGCAGTTTTGCGATCTGGCAGACGATCGAGCCAACCGCGCCGCCCGCACCGGAGACGAAAACCGTCTCGCCGGATTTGGGTTCGCCGATGCGTGCGAGCCCCGAATAGGCGGTCAGACCGGGCATGCCGAGCACGCCCAAATAGGCTTGCGGAGGCACGTTTTCGTTGGGCAATTTCTGCAATGCCCCGGGCACGCTGACGAACGCCTCGCGCCAGCCATTCATGCTCTCGACCAGGTCGCCGGATTTGAAGTCGGGGTGGTTGGAGGCCTCCACGCGGCCGATCGCGCCACCCTGCAACGGCTCGCCGATCTGGAAGGGCGGCACATAGCTCTGGCGGTCATACATGCGCCCGCGCATGTATGGATCGACGGACATCCACAGATTGCGCACCAGCACCTCGCCGGCCCTGGGTGCGGGAACGGTGGTGGAAGCGACTTGGAAGTTGTCGGCGACAGGCAGGCCGACCGGGCGGCTCTTGAGGCGGATTTCTCGACTGGCAATGCTCATGGGCCGCACCCTAGAAGCGGGCGGAGCGCTTGTCCAAGCTGGACGAAGTGGCCGCGTGGCCGCATAAGGCGCGGTTCTGTTTTCCCGAGTCTAACCGAATGTCCATCCGCCTCCGCTTCGCACCTTCCCCAACGGGAAGGCTGCATGTCGGCAACATCCGCACCGCGCTATTGAACTGGCTCTTCGCGATCCGTGAGGGCGGGCAGGTGCTGCTGCGAATCGACGATACCGATCTCGCGCGCTCGACCAAGGAATACGAACAAGGCATCGAAGACGATCTCGCGTGGCTTGGTCTGACCTGGCAGGACAAGGCAAACCAATCGCATCGTTTCGAGGCTTACGAAGCGGCGGCCTCGAAGTTAAAGCAGTCGGGCCAGCTCTATCCCGCTTACGAGACCGAAGAAGAACTCGACCGCAAACGCAAGATCGCGCAGGCGACCGGCAAGCCGCCAATCTACGACCGCGCTGCGCTCAAGCTCACGAACGAGCAGCGCGCAAACTTGGAGGCGGAAGGTCGCAAGCCGCACTGGCGCTTCAAGCTCTCGGGCGGGCGCAAGGATTGGCACGACTTGGTGCGCGGACCACAATCGATCGACACCGCTTCGTTGTCGGATCCGGTGCTGATCCGCGAAGACGGCGCCTTTCTCTACACGCTGCCCTCCGTGGTCGACGACATCGACTTCAAGATCACCCACATCATACGCGGCGAGGATCACGTCACCAATTCTGGCGTGCAGATCGAGATTTTTGAGGCGTTGGGCGGGCCCGTTCCGCTGTTCGGGCATTTTCCGTTGCTCGTCGGCGCTGATGGCGGCGCGTTGTCGAAGCGCTTGGGGTCGTTGTCGGTGGGCGAGCTTGCAGCGGAGGGTCATGAGGCGATGGCGGTGCTTTCGCATCTGGCCAAGATCGGTACTTCGGATCCCGTCGAACCGCGTGACAGCATTGCGGCGCTGGCGGCTGAATTCAGCTTCGAGAAGATCGGGCGCGCGCCGGCGCGCTTCGACCCGGAGGAACTCAAGCGTGTGAACGCTTCGTTGCTGCACACGCTCCCCTACGCGGCCGTCCAGCAACGTCTAGCGAAGCTTGAAGCCGATCGCGGCGAAGCCTTCTGGAATGCCGTGCGAGCAAACATTTCGTTGCTACCCGAAGCGCGGCAGTGGGCGCACATCGTCGATGGTCCGATTGAGCCGTTTGTACCGGATGCTGCGTTTGCGCGCGCCGCCGCCGATCTCTTGCCAAGCGGGTCCTACGATGAAGGCACGTGGTCAGCTTTCGCAACCGCGGTGAAGGAGAAAACCGGAGCCAAAGGCAGGGCTCTGTTCATGCCCTTGCGCCAAGCACTCACAGGCCTTGATCATGGGCCGGAGATGGCCGCGCTCTTCCCCTTGATAGGAGAAGAGCGGGCGCGGAAACGTCTGCGGGGTGAGACCGCTTAGGTGCGAAGCCGGTCTAGCGCGGCAATCTCAGCGTCGAGTTTCTTTGCCGCATTTGCATTGAGCCACCAAATCGCGGCGAACACCAAAGCGATCAGGGCGAGCGAGGCAAAGCCCACAAGCAGCCGTGGCATCCTGAGCCGCCCGCGTTTGCATGCCCCCATAGTCGTGCAGGGCTGAAGTTTCTTACAGGTTACGCCGCCACGAATCTGAGGGCCGCGCCGTTGTTGCAATAGCGTAGGCCGGTCGGCCTCGGGCCGTCGTCGAAGACGTGGCCTTGGTGTCCGAGGCACCGGGCGCAATGGTACTCGGTGCGCGGCGTAAACAATAGGAAGTCCTGCTTGGCGCCGATATTGGTTTCGATCACGCGGAAAAAGCTTGGCCAACCCGTTCCTGAGTCGAACTTCCACTCCGAACGGAAGAGGTCCAAACCGCAGCCTGCGCACACGTAAGTCCCACGCCCGCGTTCAGCGTTCAGCGCGCTCGTGCCAGCGCGCTCAGTCGCCTCCTGGCGCAGCACACGGAACGCAAGCGGGTCGAGGCGCGCGCGCCACTCCGCCTCGCTAAGGCGGCGCCACGGCGAGTCCGCGAACCGCTCATGGTTGGCGGCGGTGTCGATGACGGCGCGTTCTTGTCCACGCGCGGAACACCCGGCGAGCGGCAGCAGTGCGGCGGTGAGAAACAAGGCGCGGCGGGAGATGGTCATGCGCAAACCTATACGCAGAAACGGCGTTACCGGTTTCACGCAGTCGTAGTGCGAGCTTCCAGGGCCGCGAAGCAAGCTTCGATGGAATGCACGTTGACGACGGAGTCCATGAAGCTGGCGGGGGTCAGCTGTGCCTCTACCGTGTGCTGGATGAGGTGGAAGAACGGCGACCAGAAGTCGTCCTCGGACAGGAAGACGACTGGTTTGCGGTGAAGGCCGAGCCGCGCCCATGAGAGCGTCTCGACCGCTTCCTCCAGGGTGCCGATGCCGCCAGGCAGCACGACGAAGGCCTCGGATTCCTCGAACATGATGAACTTGCGTTCGTGCATGGTGTCGACCATGCGATGCGGCACCGCTTCGTAGACGATTTCGCGCCGCTCCAGAAAACGCGGCATGACACCGAGGACGTCGCCGCCAGCTTCGTGTGCGGCGCGCGCACACCGGCCCATGAGGCCCACGGCCCCACCGCCATAAACGAGGCGTATCCGCCGCTGCGCCAGTTCTCGCCCGAACCGCGTCGCCAGGTCGAGGTACTCCGAGCGTGTCGTTTCCGACGAACCGCAATAGACGCAGACCGACCGGAGCGCGGGGGGTGGATGGGAATCGGGCATGTCGATCATCCAGTATAGCCATCATGGCGCCATTGCGGGGATACACTATGCGCCTTAAGTCCGCCTCATGGCGCGCGGCGAGGGAAGACCTGTTTCCAAAGCGGAACCTGCAGATGATGCCTCGCCCTCTCTGCTGCGGACAATCGTACGCCTTCTGGCCCTTGTCGGCGGGCTGAGGGGGCCGGGCTACAGGCTCCGGATCGGGGCGGCGCTGATCCTGACCTTGGCGGGCAAGGTGCTGGCGGTGTTCTCGCCACTCGTGCTTGCCGACGGCATCAACAAACTCTCGCAGGGCGATGCCCAAGGGGCGTTGCCGGCTTTCATGGGCTTGGCCGGTTTTTGGGCTGCCCTCCGCTTCGCCTCAACCGCCGGACCGCAGATCCGCGACGCCATCTTCCAGCCGATCAGCGAAGAGGCGCAACGCCGTGCCGGCACCCGCGTGTTCGCGCACGTCCACTCGCTCTCGGTTCGGTTCCATCAGGGCAAGCGCACGGGATCGGTGTACCGCACCATTGAGCGCGGCGTTCGCGCCATTGATTTTCTGCTGCGCTTCCTCGCCTTCAACATCGCACCGACAGTCGTTGAGCTGTTGCTGGCGGCGGCGGTGCTCGGCTTCGCGTACGGCTGGGGGTTCTCGCTGGTCGCGGCGGCAACCGTCCTCATCTACGCTTGGGCGACGTTTGGAGTGACCGAGTGGCGCTTGCGCCATCGGCGGGAGATGAACGAGGCGGACACGGAGGCGGCGGGTCGCGCCGTCGATTCGCTCCTCAACTTCGAGACGGTGAAGAGCTTCGCCGCAGAGGCGCGCGAAAGCGAGCGCTACGACCGTGCGCTGGCCTCCTACGCCAACGCCGCCGTCCGTTCCAACACCTCGCTTGCGCTGCTCAACATGGCGCAAGGGCTGATCATGAACGTGGGCCTCGTCGGCATGGTGCTGATGGCGGGCGTCGTGATCGCTCGCGGCGAAATGGGGCCGGGCGATATCACCGCAGTCATCTTGATCATGACCAATCTCTATGCGCCGCTGAACATCCTCGGCTTCGCGTATCGAGAGATCAAGCAGACCTCGATTGATATGGAGAAGATGTTCGTGCTGCTGGACGAGGCGCCGGACGTTGCCGACGCGCCGAACGCAAAACCGCTTCGCGCGAGTGCGGGCGAGGTCATCTTCGATGCCGTCAGCTTTGCGCACGAAGGCCGGGATCGCGGCCTCGACGGCGTTTCCTTCATTGCCCCTCCCGGCAAAACGACGGCGATTGTCGGCCCATCCGGCGCCGGCAAGTCCACGGTTTTGAAACTGCTGTTCCGCTTCTACGATCCAAGCGGCGGACGTGTGCTGATCGATGGCCAGGATTTGCGCGCGGTGACGCAGTCGAGCCTCCGTTCGGTGCTTGGACTGGTGCCGCAAGACGTCGTGCTGTTCAACGACACGATCCGCTACAATATCGGCTACGGCAGGCCCGATGCGAGCCAAGCCGAGTTGGAGCAGGCGGCGCGCCGCGCGCAGTTGCTGACCTTCATCGAGCGTCTGCCGCAGGGCTGGGAAACGCGCGTGGGCGAGCGCGGGCTGAAATTGTCCGGGGGCGAGAAGCAACGGGTCGGCATTGCACGGGTGATCTTGAAGGATCCGCGTATTCTCATCCTCGACGAAGCGACGTCCTCTCTTGACAGCGTCACGGAAGCGGAAGTGCAGGATGCGCTCGAAGAGGCGTCGCGCGGACGCACGACCATCGTGGTGGCGCACCGCCTATCCACTGTCCACTCGGCGGATCAGATTGTCGTGCTCGAGGAAGGGCGTATCGCTGAACGCGGCACGCACACCCAGCTTATCGCCCGCGATGGCCTCTATGCCAGCATGTGGCGCCGCCAAGCGGAGCAGCCCGAGACGGTGGCGGCGGAGTAAGAGCGCTAATCCCGTCGCTCAAGCCAGTCGTGCTCCAGCAGGCGTAACCGGGTTGTTGTGGTGAGCAGGAAGGCGGTCGACCAGGCAATCAGCACGAGGCCGTTCGCCGCCTCGATCGCGCCCAGCAGGCGCCAATTCACCGACAAGGTGAGGTCCCCGTAACCAACGGTCGAAAAGGTGACGGTAGAAAAATAGAGCGCTTGCTCGAACGTGTGAAACTCGCCGAGCAGCCTGTACAAGAGGGCATAGGTCCAGATCTGCGTCGTATGCAGAGCGAAAATCCCGAAGACGACAAGCAGGATCATGCCAGCTTGGCGCCACAGGCCCTGATGGGTCTTCAGCCGGACGTGTGCGCGTCCCATCACCCAGGTCAGCGCCAGAAGACCAAAGAAGTGCATGAGCGTGGTCAGCGCGACCATGCCCGTGGCGGCGCTGAGATTGAGCGCTAATTGCGTGAGCGGAACCTCTTCCATTGGCCTGCTGTTGACAGAGATTAGGCAACAACCAGTTGATTGGGCTCAAGCGCGTTTGAGGCGGCCGGTCCGGAAGTCGCGAGCGATGACGCGGGCGGCGTTGTGGCCGGGCGCGCCGGTGACGCCGCCGCCCGGGTGGGTGCCTGAGCCGCATTGGTACAGCGCCGCGATCGGCGTCCGATAGTCGCCGTGGCCGAGCACCGGGCGCGCCGAAAACAGCTGATCCAGTGATAGGGCGCCATGCATGATGTCGCCGTTGACCAGGCCGAAAGTGCGCTCGAGGTCGAGCGGCGACAGGACCTGGCGGCCAAGCACCGAAGCCGCAAAGCCCGGCGCGTACTTTTCGACGGTAGCGATCATCAAATCGGCGACCTCGTCTTTGTGGTCGTCCCACGACCGCCCATCGCTGAGCACTGGCTGCACATGCTGACAGAAGAGGCTGGCGACGTGTTTGCCGGGCGGGGCGAGCGTGTCGTCGAGTGTCGAGGGGATCAGCAACTCGACGATCGGATCGCGCGACCAGCCATGCGCGCGCGCGTCTTGATAGGCGCGGTCCATGTAGGCGAGCGACGGCGCTATGATGATCCCGCCGGTAAGATGGTCGCCAGGTTCCGGCATGCAGGTGAACCGCGGCAGCTCGCTCAGCGCGACGTTCATGCGAAACGTGCCCGAGCCGCACTTGTAGCGCGCAATCCGCTCTTGGAAATCGGCGGGTTGCGGCGCCCGCGGCACAAGCCGCTCGAACAGAAGTTTCGGGTTGAGGTTGGAGACAATCGCTCTGGCGCGCACGGTTTCGCCATTCTCAAGAGTGAGTCCCGAAGCAACTGGATCTTCCCTCACCACGGCGCCTGCAGCGCGGGTTTGCGCCCGCTCGACAACCACCTCCTTGACTGCGGCGTCTGTGCGGATGTCGACGCCGCGCTCGCGACAGCACGCCGCCATGGCTTGCGTGATGGCGCCCATGCCGCCGATCGCGTGACCCCATAGTCCTTTGTTGCCGTTCACTTCGCCGAATACATGATGCAGCAGCACGTAGGCGCTGCCAGGCGTGTACGGGCTCGCGAAATTGCCGACGATCGAGTCGAAACCGAACAAGGCCTTGATGGGTTCGGACTCGAACCAATAGTCGAGCCAATCGCCGGCGGATTTGGTGAAGAGATCAAGCAGATCGCGCTTGGCGGTGAGATCTAGTTTGTTAAGTTCGCCGCTGAGCTGGGCTGCGCGTATGGCCTCCTCGATAGCTGCGACCAAGCCTCGCTCGACAAGATTCGGCGGAGACCGCAAGAGCAGCGCGCGTACGACATCGGCAATGGCCTCCAGCCGACGTTCGTAGTCCGGCAATCGCGCTGCGTCGCGCGGCGAGAAGCGAGCCACTTCCGCTTGCGTGAGGCCAGGGCCGGACCGCAAGCTCTCGCGACTTGAGAGCGGGAGGAAGTTGGAAACCTTGCGTTCTACGATTTTCAAGCCGTGCCGATGAAGCTCGAGATCGGCAATCACTTTCGGGTTCAGCAGCGACACGGTGTACGAAGCGACGGAGTTGCGGAACCCGGGGTGAAATTCCTCCGTCACCGCCGCGCCGCCGACAACCGATCTCCGCTCCAGGACAACGACCTTAAGGCCCGCCGCGGCCAAGTAAGCCGCGCAGGTCAAGCCGTTATGGCCTCCGCCGATAATGACGACGTCGTACACCGTGGCCTCTCCGCCCAAACAGCGTGGATTGTCGGCTGTCCGGGCTTGCTTTTCAATGTCGGGCCGCCTTGATAGCGCGTTGGGAGATCGGGGCGTGAGCGCGATCCAGCTGAAATCGAATAATGCCGAGGCGCTCCCGCTTGCAGTGGATCTCGATGGCACATTGATCCGAACGGACCTCTTTTTCGAGGGAATTCTAAAGCTCTTATTCGCCTCACCCTTGAGGGTTTTCGCGCTCGCGGCCTGGTTGTTGCGCGGGCGCGCGCATGCCAAGGCGCGGGTCGCAGAGTTCACGACAGTGGACGCCGCTCATTTGCCTTATGACGAGCGCGTGGTGGTTTGGCTCCGAAGCGAACGCGACCGGGGGCGAACAATCGTGCTCGCGACGGCGACCGATCGTCGGATGGCTGAGTCCGTGTCCGAGCACCTGGGCGTGTTCGACGCCGTATTCACTTCCGATGGCGTGACCAATCTGAAGAGCATGCGGAAAGCACAACGCCTGGCGGAGGCGTTTCCGAACGGGTTTGTCTACGCTGGAAACGAAGCGGCGGACATCAAGGTATGGCGCAGGGCCGCAGGCGCCGTGGTGGTCAACGCGTCGAGCGGCACGCTTGCGCGCGCGTCGGAGAAATTCGCGATTGAGCGGGTGTTCCCCCGCCAGCGCAATCCAATTGGGGCGCTCGCCCGTGCGGTACGGCCTCAGCAATGGGCCAAGAACGTGCTCGTGTTCGTGCCCATGATGGCCGGACAGGGATGGATGTCGTTCGAAGCGTGGACAGCGGCAGGCATCGCGTTCTGGGCGCTCTCTTTGACCGCATCCGCCGTTTATCTGCTGAACGACGCGGCCGATATCGATGCCGACCGTCGCCATCCCACCAAGCGGAACCGTCCGTTCGCGGCCGGTGCGCTCTCGCCGGCGCTTGGAATGGCGGCGGCGATGGCTCTTGCTGCGGCAGGAATTGGGTTGTCGGTTCTGGCTAATGTTCTTTGGCTCACCTTGCTCTATCTTGCGGCAACCACGCTCTACACGTTTGCGCTCAAAAAAATCGCCTTGACCGATGTGTTCGTGTTGGCAGGCCTCTACACCACGCGCATCGTGCTCGGCGGCGTCGCGACCGGCTTTCCCGCGAGCGATTGGCTGTTGGCGTTCTCCTGCTTCTTTTTCCTGAGCCTGGCGTTGGTCAAGCGCGTGGCTGAAACGCGCGATCTGGCCGTTCGCGGCGGGGGCGCGCTGACGCGACGCGGGTACACAAGCGACGACACTCAGATTCTGACGTCCATGGGCGTCGTGGCCGGATTCATGTCGGCCCTGGTTCTGGCCCTCTATCTGCAGGATGACACGAATGCGGCACGCTATCTGTGGCCAGCATTCCTGTGGGGGCTGCCGGCGGCGTGTCTTATGCTCGTCGCCCGTTTTTGGTTGAAGGCGAGCCGCGGCGAGATGCACGACGACCCCATCGTTTTCGCCGCCAAGGACGGTTGGTCCTGGGGCATTGTCACCCTGGGCGCTATGAGCCTTGCGCTCGCTGCGGGGTTTGCAGGCGCGTCCTAGGCAGCGGAGACTTTGCGGGGCCGCGTATGCTTCCTCCGCGTGGCCTTGAGCGCCACGGCATCGCGTGCTTCGACACGCCAGAACTGAGCTATGGTGCGCGGCCAGTCGGCAAGCAGCTCTCGACCGAGGACGGAGTCTGTCGCCGCAATGTGCTGCTCGATAAGATCGCGCAGGAGGGGCGTCTCAGGATCCTCGCAGCGAGTCCACAGAATGGTGTCCGGGTTTGCGAGGCGCGGCAGCATCGCGCTGGGATCGTGAACAAAGACGACGCCGCCCGTCATGCCCGCGCCGAAATTCTCACCGACCGCCCCCAGGATCGCGACAACGCCGCCTGTCATATATTCGCAGCCATTGGCGCCGCAGCCTTCGACGACAGCGCGCGCGCCCGAGTTTCGCACCGCGAAGCGTTCCCCTGCCTGGCCAGCGGCGAACAACGAGCCGCTGGTTGCGCCATAGAGACAGGTGTTGCCGATAATGACATTGTGGCGCGCGGCGTGCTGCCGCGCGGGAGGCGGCCGCAGCGCGATCGATCCTCCAGACAATCCCTTGCCAACGTAGTCGTTGGCGTCGCCGACGACCTGTAGCGCAATGCCCTGAACCAGAAAGGCGCCCAGACTCTGACCGCACGAACCGCGCAGGCGCACTGTTAGCCGGCCCTCAGGCAGCGCGTGCATCCCAAACGTACGAGTCACGTGGGCGGAGGCGCGCGCACCGATGGCCCGATCCGTGTTGCGGACGCTGAATTCCAATTCGCGCTTTTCGCCGCGCTCGAAAAAGGCAGCAGCGCCAGCGATGATCTGCTGGTCAAGCGACGGCTCCGGTTCGTTGCGCGCATCCAACGTGCAGTAGGGCGGATGGGGGCTGTCGACCCGCACCAGCAGAGGATTGAGATCGATGTCGTCGAGGTGCGCGGCGCCACGGCTGATTTGTATGATCAGATCAGTGCGCCCGATAACCTCTTGCAGCGAGCGGAAGCCGATTTGGGAGAGGATCTCGCGCACTTCTTCCGCCACGAACGTCATCAGGTTCACGACTTTTTCCGGTGTTCCCGAGAAACGCGCGCGCAAGCTCTCATCCTGCGTGCACACGCCGACTGGGCACGTGTTCGAGTGGCATTGCCTCACCATCAGGCAGCCGATGGCGAGCAGCGACGCCGTGCCGATGCCGAACTCTTCCGCGCCCAGAATGGCGGCGACAACGATGTCACGCCCGGTGCGGAGCCCGCCATCGACACGCAGGCGTACGCGATGACGCAGGTTCGAGAGCATGAGCACCTGATGCGCCTCGGCGAGGCCCATTTCCCAGGGGATACCGGCATGTTTTATGGAGGAGAGCGGGCTGGCGCCGGTGCCGCCGACATGACCTGAAACCAGAATGGCGTCCGCCCCCGCCTTGGCGACGCCGACCGCGACTGCGCCAATGCCGGACTGCGCCACAAGCTTCACGCAGACCGATGCATGGGGGCTGATCTGCTTGAGATCATAAATGAGCTGCGCAAGGTCTTCGATCGAGTAGATGTCATGGTGCGGCGGCGGCGAAATGAGCGTCACGCCCGGCGTCGCGTGACGCATGCGGGCGATAAATTCCGTAACCTTGAATCCAGGGAGTTGCCCGCCTTCACCAGGCTTGGCGCCTTGCGCGATCTTGATCTCGATTTCCTGACACTGGTTCAAATACTCCGCAGTGACGCCAAAGCGGCCCGATGCGACTTGCTTGATCGCCGAGTTGGCGTCGTCGCCGTTGGGGCGGGTTCGGTAACGTTCGGGGTCTTCGCCGCCTTCCCCCGACACCGAGCGGGCGCCGATGCGGTTCATGGCGATGTTCAGCGTTTCGTGCGCCTCGGGAGAGAGCGCGCCCAAACTCATGCCAGGCGTGACGAAGCGTCTGCGGATAGCGTTGACGCTTTCGATTTCACTGAGCGGCGTGGGCGTGGCCGCCTCACGCACCTCCAGCAGGTCGCGGAGTTGGATGGGTTCGCCTAGCCTGCGTTCCCGAACCTTGTCGGCGTAACTTCGGTAGGTCGCGTAGTCGTTATTGGTGCACGCTTTCTGCAAACGGTGGATCAGTCCGGCATCAAGCGCATGGCGCTCGCCAGCGGAACGCACGCGGAAGAAGCCGCCAATTGGTAAGCTGGCGGCGCCCGAATAGGCGCTGACGTGGCGCTCAAGGACTTCGATCTCGACGCCAGCCAGACCAATGCCCGATATGCGACTGGTGAGGCCAGGAAAGAACTCATCGACCAGCGCGCGCGACAAGCCAATGGCCTCGAAGTTCAGGCCGCCGCGATATGAGGACACCACGGCAATGCCCATTTTGGACATGATTTTTAGAAGCCCCGCTTCAAGCGCGGCGCGGTAATTTAACGCGGCTCGATCCGCGTCGACGCCGCCGAGGCGGGCGCAACGATCCGCGGATGTGGCGAAGGCGAGGTAGGGGTTTACTGTGGTGGCGCCGGCGCCGATGAGAACTGCGACGTAGTGCGGATCGAGGCACTCGGCGCTGCGGATCGTGATCGAGCAAAAGCTTCGCAAGCCACGGGCCACGAGGTGGTTCTGAACGCCGCCAGTGACCAGGATCATCGGGCAGGCGATCTTGTCGGCGCTTTGGGCCTCGTCCGAAAGCACGATGTGCGCGCAGCCATCGCGCACCGCCAGCTCCGCCTCCACGCGGATGCGGTCGAGCGCGGCGCGCAGGGTCGCTCCGGGCTCGACGCCGGGGATGGGCTTTTCGAACGTGCAATCGATCAGCGCCACGTCGGTCCCAAATTCACGCGTCATGCGTTCGTACATGCCGTTTGTGAGAATGGGGCTCGACAGCACGAAGACGTTGGTCTGGGTTTTGTCCTGCGCGAGGATGTTGCCAAGATTCTTGAACCGCGTTGTCAGACTCATCACGCGGCCTTCCCGCAGCGGGTCGATTGGCGGGTTGGTGACCTGACTGAAGTTCTGGCGGAAATAGTGCGCGAGGGGTCGCGCGTGATCGGAGAGCACTGCAAGCGGGGCGTCATCACCCATCGAGCCGATGGCTTCCTTGCCGTCTTCCACCATTGGCGCCAGCAAAAGTTCGAGATCCTCGAAAGACCAGCCAGCGGCGCGTTGGCGCCGCAGCAAGTCGTCGGGGCCGAACCGCGCCGCAGGTTCTTCGCCCACCAGTCGCTCGTCGAGATCGGTGACGTTGGCGAGCCAATCCCCGTAGGGATGCTGTGCTGAGAGTGCATTGACCAGTTGTTCGTGACGATAGAAACGGCCTTCGCGCAGATCGATCGCAGCCATCTGACCGGCGCCGAGGCGACCGCGCTCGATCACACGGGCCTCGTCAAGCGGGCACATGCCGGTCTCCGAACCAGCGGCGAGCAGCCCGTCGCTGGTGAGCGCATAACGCAGCGGCCTGAGGCCGTTGCGGTCAAGCCCTACGACTGCCCAACGGCCGTCGAACATGGCGAGCGCCGCTGGGCCGTCCCAAGGCTCCATCACTGCGTTGCAGTAGGCGTAGAAAGCGCGGTGTTCGTCGCTCATCACCGTTGATTTGGCCCATGCTTCTGGGATGAGCAGGCTCTTGGCCATCGGCGCGGCGCGGCCAGCGCGCACAAGCACCTCGAAAACGTTGTCCAGCGCTGCTGAATCCGAACCGCCAGGTTGGATGACGGGCTTCACATCCGCGTCGGCTGCGCCGAAGGCGTCCGAGGTCATGCGGATTTCGTGGCTCTTCATCCAATTGATGTTGCCCCGCAGCGTGTTGATTTCGCCGTTATGGCAGAGCATCCGCAGCGGCTGCGCCAACCGCCAAGTGGGGAACGTGTTGGTCGAGTAGCGCTGATGGTAAAGCGCAACCCGGGAGATGAAGCGTTCATCGCGCAGGTCGGGGTAGAAGGCGTCGATATGCTGGGCAAGGAACATTCCCTTGTACACCAGCCGCGTCGCCGACAGCGAACAGACGTAGAGATCGATGACGTTGTCGCGCAGCGCGCGCTTCTCGATTCGGCGGCGGCATAGGTAAAGATCGTGGTCGACGGCTTCAGTGTCGCGTTCGCGGGGATCGCAAAGCAGGACCTGCTCGATCTCCGGACGGGTGGCGTTGGCTTTGTCGCCGAGCACCGAAGCGTCGATAGGCGTCTGTCGCCAGCCGTACAGCGCGAAGCCCGCGCGAATGATTTCGCTCTCCACGATCACGCGCGCGCGTTCCTGGGCAGCGAGGTCTGTACGCGGCAAAAAGATCTGACCGACAAACACAGGACGATTGCCGGCGGTGTGGCCGGTGCGCTCCACTTCCGCGGAGAAAAACGCCTGCGAGGGCTCTATCATGATGCCGGCGCCATCGCCGGTCTTCCCGTCGGCGTCGACAGCACCGCGGTGCCAGACCGCCTTGAGCGCCGAAATCGCGTGGGTAACGATCTCGCGCCGGGGCGCGCCGTCGATCGCCGCGATCAGGCCGACGCCGCATGCATCGCGTTCTTGCTCGACGCGGTAGAGCCCCTCGCGCATGAGCCGTTCGCGTTCGCGCAGATAGCGCGCGGTCTCGTCATGCATAACCGTGCTCATTCCGCCGCCACGCGTGAAGCCAGCGTTTGATCCTGCAGCCAACCATGCATCGCTTCAGCTGCATCAAGACCGTCCTTGAGCGCCCAGACGACAAGCGAAGCGCCGCGCACGATGTCGCCTGCAGCGAAGACGCCGGGCAGGTTGGTCGCGAAGCGCACAGGGTCGACCCGGAGAAGGCCGTTTGACCGCATCGCGAGTTGCGGCATGCCCCACCGCTCAGCGAGGTTTTCAGCCTCAAAGCCCAGCGCGGCGATGACCAGATCGGCCGGTAAATTGAAGTCGCTCCCCGGCGTCTCTTCAGAGGATGCGCGGCCGGACGCATCGGCCGCGCCAAGGCGCATGCGAACCGCCGTCACCACCGGCGGCTTGCCGCCTCGTAGCGCCTTCGGCTGCACAAGCCACTCGAAGCGAACGCCTTCTTCCTCCGCACAGCTGACCTCGCGCGCCGAGCCCGGCATGTTGACGCGATCGCGGCGATAAAGACAGGTGACGCTCTCCGCGCCCTGGCGCACGGCGGTGCGCACGCAGTCCATCGCCGTATCGCCGCCGCCGATGACAACGACGTGTTTGCCCTGCGCATCAAGGTGTTCAGGTATCGGCGTGGCGTCGTGCGCGCGCCGATTGGCGGAGATCAGGTACGAGAGCGCCGGTGCGGCGAGACTTGCATTTCGCACGGGCAGTGGACGCGCCGCGTAAACGCCCGTTGCGATCAGCACGGCGTCGTGGCGCTCGCGCAGTTCTTCGAACGACACATGAACGCCAACATCGCAGTTGAGCACGAAGCCGACGCCTCCTCGCGCGAGGCGCTCGACGCGACGCTCGACAATTTGCTTTTCGAGCTTGAAGTGAGGGATGCCGTAGGTGAGCAAGCCGCCGGCGCGATCGTGCCGGTCATAGACGGTGACCTCATAGCCAAGCAGGCGAAGGCGCTCCGCCGCAGCCAAGCCAGCGGGTCCAGCGCCGATGATACCGATGCTCTGGTCGCGCTTTTGGGAGGGCGTGAGCGGAGCGACCCAGCCCTCAGACCACGCGGTGTCGGTCAGGTATTTTTCGACGTCGCCAATGGTGACCGCGCCGTGTCCAGATTGCTCGATCACGCAGGCGCCTTCGCATAAGCGATCCTGCGGACAGATGCGGCCGCAGATTTCGGGCATCGGATTGGTTGCTGCGCTTGCCTCATAGGCCTCGCGGACGCGCGCCCTAGCGCCAAGCATGAGCCAATCGGGAATATTGTTCTGGAGCGGGCATCCGGTTTGGCAGAACGGGACGCCGCACTGGGCGCAACGCGAGGCCTGTGCAGCCGCCTTGGCCGGAGCGGCGGGTAGGTAGACCTCCTGGAAATCGCCGACGCGCGCCTCCGGCGCCCGCTTGTGAGCAGGCGCCGCATCCAGGCCCACGAACCGCTGCATCCGCTCCGCCAGAGGACCTCCGGTTCAGGAAAAAACTTCCATGACGACCACCTTTGTGGCCGGCTGCGAGAACGTCCAACCCCGCAACGAAGCCCTTGAAGCCAGATTCATTCGCTTTTCGCAACTGCGAAATCGTTCTTCGGGCCCGCATCTGGTGGGAATCCAGATCGGCCAGAGCGTGTGGATCGAGGTCAAGAAATGGTCGGAGCGGCGAGATTCGAACTCGCGACCCCC
This sequence comes from Hyphomonadaceae bacterium, assembly GCA_019753175.1. GTDB lineage: Bacteria > Pseudomonadota > Alphaproteobacteria > Caulobacterales > Aquidulcibacteraceae > Vitreimonas. The sequence continues at coordinate 117,464 of JAIELK010000010.1, read as the reverse complement.
AGTCCCCCAGACTGGTGCGCTAACCGGGCTGCGCCACGCTCCGACGTGTTGGGCGAGGCCGGCAGCGCCGCCTCTTCCATGGGGAGCGCACTCTTAGCGGCGTTGGAAGGGCCCTGCAAATCGGACTGCGGCCTCAGGGGCGGTTCATCCACGCGAACAAGGGTTTCAGCGGGAAGATCCAGACGATCCCGGCCGCCGCGAAAAAGAGGAGTTCGCCCCAGAACGGCAGGGCCGGCAACAACAGGGCGCCGAGGGTCGAGGCAAGCAGGGCATAGATCCCCATGTATGTGAGGAGCGCCAGGCTGCCGATGGCTTTGCGCGTACGCTGTCGCATGCACTGCAGAGATAGGGGCGCGGCGGGGCGCCGCCTATGCGGCGACTTGGCGGGCGGTTAGAGCCTCGGGCCGTGAACAACGAAGATGTTTGGCCCCCGCGTGCGCCCGCCGTCGGCACATGGCTGCTGGCGATCGCTGCGTTGGTGACGGCGATGATCCTGGTGGGCGGTGCGACGCGACTGACCGATAGCGGCTTGTCGATCACGGAATGGGACCTGGGGAAGGGGCTGACGCCGCCGCTGACCGCCGAACGGTGGGCGGAAGAGTTCAGGCTCTACCAGCTGACCTATGAGTACCAGACGCAAAACCGCGGCATGAGTCTGGCTGAATTCCAGCACATTTACTGGTGGGAGTGGGGCCACCGGTTTCTGGGCAAGGTGATTGGAATCGTCTTCGCGCTGCCGGCTTTGTTTTTTCTGCTCACCGGCCGGCTGCGCGGGCGTTTTCGCGTCACGGCGCTCCTGTTCGCATTGGGCGGACTGCAGGGCGCGATCGGTTGGTGGATGGTAACCAGCGGCTTGTTCGATCGCCTCGATGTAAGCCCGGTGCGGCTGGCGATTCACCTTGGCATGGCGCTGATCATCCTGGCGCTCACGCTCTGGGTTGCGCTCGGTGCGTTTGCGTGGCCGACGCGACCGTCGAAGCTCGGCCTCCCGAAGTGGGCGCCCTTCGCGCTCTTGGGTCTCATCTTCATGCAAGCGATGGCTGGCGCGCTGCTCGCTGGCGCGGACGGCGGACCTGCCTTCGCGGACTGGCCACGCATCGGCGGCGAGTGGATTCCTTCCGGTTCGTTCTCATTGACACCGTTCTGGCATAACCTGACCGAGAACCATGCGGCGCAGCACCTGATCCATCGGACGTTGGGGTATGGCGTGGCGTTTCTGGCGCTGCTGCTGGGCGTCATTGGATTTTTGCGCGGGCAGGGCGCAGCGCGTTGGGCGGCGATAAGCGTCGGCGCCGCGGCGCTGCTTCAGGCCGGGCTCGGCGTGCATGCGGTGCTGAGCGCGTCTGCGCTTTGGCCTAGCCTGATGCACCAAGCGGGCGCGGTTGTGCTTTGGGCTCTAACGCTCATGTGCGCACGCGCGGCGTGGCGCTAATTGACCGTCACCCTATAATACCGCTACTCTAAGTACCTGTATCAATGGCAATTATTGTCGCCTCTTGACGCGGTATCGGCGCTCCACTAAACGCCGCGCCTTCATTTGAGCCCCATTTAGGACCTAAGCACCCATGCGCACGCAATCGACGCGCTCGGCCAAGGCTTCGGAAATCACCAACGGCTGGATCGTTGTTGACGCCGAAGGCGCGGTGGTCGGCCGTCTCGCCTCCTTCATCGCGCTTCGCTTGCGCGGCAAGCATCGGGCCGATTTCACGCCGCACGTCGACACTGGCGATCATGTGGTGGTTATCAACGCCGAGAAGGTCACGCTGACCGGCAACAAGATGACCGACAAGATCTACTACCGTCACACCGGCTACCCAGGCGGCATCAAGGAGCGCGTCGCCGGAAAGGTGCTCGCCAGCAAGCATCCCGAGCGCGTGCTCGAGAAGGCGGTGGAGCGCATGATGCCGAAGGAAAGCCCGCTGGCGCGCAGGCAGTTGGCGAAGCTGCGCGTGTATGCGGGCGCCGAGCATCCGCACGCGGCGCAAAATCCCAAGACGATCGATTTCAAGTCTCAGAACCGCAAGAATTCGAGGATTGGCTAAACCATGAGCGATATCAGCCAAGGTCTTGAATCACTCGGCCAGATGACGGGCCAAACGCCGCCGCGTCCCAACGAGCCCGCGCCGATTTATGAGCGCAAGGTCGACAAGCTCGGCCGCGCCTATGCCACCGGCAAGCGCAAGAACGCCATCGCGCGCGTGTGGGTGAAACCCGGCAAGGGCAAGATCACCATCAATGGCCGCGATTCCGAGGTGTATTTCGCGCGCCCCGTGCTGCGTATGATGATCAATCAGCCGTTCAAGGTCACTGACCGCCAAGGCGAGTTCGACGTAGTCTGCACGGTCGTCGGCTCGGGCCTTTCGGGTCAGGCCGGCGCGGTGCGTCACGGCATTTCCAAGGCGCTGTCGGACTATGAGCCGGCGTTGCGCCCCGCGTTGAAGCACGCCGGCTTCCTGACCCGCGACAGCCGCGTGGTCGAGCGTAAGAAGTACGGCCGCAAGAAGGCCCGCAGAAGCTTCCAATTCTCGAAGCGCTGATCGCGGCGTTCACACTGCCACCTCGACGGGCGCTTTCTTCGCCGAAAGCGCCCGTCGTTTCTTTTGGGCTCAGACCTTGCCGCGCTCTACCAATTGGCCGAGCCGGTCGTTGATCGAGAAGATGACGATCCAGACTTCGCAGGCGACACGCCAGACCAGAAGGCCGACCAATCCGCCGATGATGGCGATAACAATGCCGCCCATCGCATTTGTGGGGCTGTAACTGAGTGAGCCCAGCGAGCCCGCCATCGTCGCCAGGGCCCCAAGGACAATGGCCACGATGCCAACCCAATAGACGATTCGAATTAGAGATGGCGCGACGAACCTGTCGAAATTCATAAGACTTCCGAGCATCTAGGCCTCCCGTTTGCCGCGCTTTTTGTGTAACCTTACGCTGCGCGGAGCAGGCGAGCTAAACCCCCGGATACCTCCTTGCCAAGTGTTTTCATTGACGGCGAAGCCGGAACGACGGGTCTGAAGATTCGCGAGCGCCTGGCCCAGCGCGCCGATCTCACACTCGTTTCGATCACGGCGGACAAGCGCAAGGACGCGGGCGCGCGGCGCGCGCTGCTAAACAGCGTTGATGCGGTGATCCTGTGCTTGCCCGATGACGCTGCGAAGGAAGCCGTCGCGCTGGTCGAGAACGACGCCGTGAGAATAATTGACGCCTCCACCGCGTATCGTGTCGCGCCGGATTGGACTTATGGCTTTCCGGAAATGGCGAAGGACCAGCGCGCGAAAATCGCGGCAGCCGAGCGCGTGTCTAATCCCGGCTGCTATCCCACGGGCTTCATCGCGCTGGTGAAGCCGCTGCTCGATGCGGGGATCGTTCCGCGCGGCTGGCAGTTCTTCTGCAATGCCGTGAGCGGTTATTCCGGCGGCGGCAAGGCGATGATCGCCGAGTTCGAGGACGAATCCTCGCCGGCGTTCACGCGCGCACCCTATCGTATTTACGCGATGGCGCAGAAGCATAAGCACGTGCCAGAAATGCAGATGCAGGCTGGGTTAGCGCGGGCGCCCATCTTCGCGCCGAGCGTAGGGCGCTACTACAAGGGCATGCTTGTTGAAGTTCCGCTGGCGCTGCAAGCGTTGCCCAGTCCGCCGACACTTAGCCAAATACATGCGGCGCTTGCCGATGCCTATTCAGGCGAACGATTCGTCGAGGTCGCTTCGCTTGCAGAAGCCAGCGCGCTAAAGACGCTCGATCCCGAAGGCCTGAACGGCACGAACGAGCTGAAGCTTTTCGTCTTCGGCCATGACGGGGAGGCGCGGCTGGTCGCGCTCTTGGACAATCTCGGCAAGGGCGCGAGCGGCGCTGCCGTGCAAAACCTCAACATCATGTTGGGTTTGGACGAGGCGGCTGGACTGTAGCGCGCGTCTCGCGCGTCCACGCATCAGACCTTGATCCGCATCGGGCCCATGAAGTCGCGTTTGCCGATGGCGACACCCTTATGGCGCATGATGTCGTACGCTGTGGCGGCGTGGAAATAGAAGTTGGGCAGCGAGAAAGACATCAGGAAGTTTTCCGCCGTGAACGGCAGCTTGAACTCTTTGAACTGGAACGCCATGTCGCGCCCCTCATACGCGTCTACTTCGGCTGGCGAGAGCGCATCGAGCGCCATTCGCGCTCCCGTTACCTGCTCCTTGAGCGCGGCAAAGCTGTTCGGCGGCGGCGTCAGGTCCGGTGAAAACACGCCTCTTGAGAGTGATTGAAGCGCGCCGATTGAGTGCACGACGGTCGATTTCACCTGGTAGCTGAAGGGGAACATGTCCTCGGCGAGACGCGCCTCGATGAAGTCGGCTTCCGGAATCGAGCGCGCGCCGCAATGGGCTTGCGCTTTGTCGAGCAAGCCCGACACCGCCTCCAGCGTCTGTCTGAAACTTGGCGCCGTGATGTCGTACAAGGAGAGGGCCATGGTCGCTCTTTCTCAGGCGGCTGACGATTTCACGCGTACATACTCGCCGGGCGCATCGCATAGCGGTTTGAGTCCGCCGTCGCCTGGCGTGCGCGCCGGCACATCCGGGCCCGAGCGCTCGCGCAGCCATCGGTCCCAGTGCGGCCACCAGGAGCCGGGATGTTCGTGCGCGAAGGCAAACCAGTCTTCGACCGCGCCGACCAAGGTTTTGTTGGTCCAGTATTGATACTTGTTTGCTGCCGGATGATTGATCACGCCAGCGATATGGCCCGATCCGGCGACGATGAACTCGACTGGCCCGCCGAACTGCAGAGCGCTGCGAAAAACACTTTGCGCTGGAGCGATGTGATCTTCCTTGGAGCTTTGCATGAAGATCGGGATCTTGACGTCCTGCAATGAGAGCTTTTGACCAAGTAGGGTGAGCTGGCCCTCAGAGAGCGCGTTGTCGCGATAGAAATTGCGAAGATAGAACAGGTGCAGCGCCTTCGGCATGCGCGTCTGATCGGCATTCCAATAGAGCAGGTCAAAAGGTGGAGGCTGTTTGCCGATGTAGTAATTGTCGACGACGTAATTCCAGATGAGGTCGTTCGAGCGCAGCGCGTTGAAGGTATCGGCCATGGTCTGCGCTTCGAGCACGCCGCCGGCTTGCTCCATCTTGGCTTCGAGGAAGTTGATGCCGGCGTTATCGGCGAAGACGAGGAGATCCCCAGCGCACTTGAAATCGGCTTGGCTCGCGAAGAATGTCGCGCTTTGAATCCGCGTGTCGCCGACCTTCGCCATGTGCGCGAGCGTGGCGGCGAGCAACGTGCCGCCCACGCAATAGCCGACCGTGTTGATATGATCGGCCCCAATCGCTTGCTGTACAGCATCGACGGCGGCGTAGACGCCCTCGCGCATGTAATGTTCAAATCCGACTTCCGCCATGTCCTCGTCCGGATTGACCCAGGAGACTAAGAACACGGTGTGGCCCTGGTCGGTGAGCCATCGGATCATCGAGTTCTTAGGCTGTAGATCGAGGATGTAGAACTTGTTGATCCAGGGCGGGAAAATCAGCAACGGGACATCGTGCACCAATTCGGTGGTCGGCGAATACTGAATGAGTTCGAACACGCGGTTGCGGAAGATCACTTTGCCCGGCGAGTTAGCGACGTTCTCGCCGACCTTGAACGCGTCGAGATCGGTCTGCGAGATCGCTAGCGCGCCCTGTCCGCGCTTCAAATCCCCGGCGAGGTTCTCGACGCCCTTCAACAGGCTCTCCCCGTGAGAGGACAAAAGCGCTCGCAGCGCCGCGGGATTGGTCATCAGGAAGTTCGAAGGCGAGGCGGCGTCTACCGCCTGCTTGATGAAAAACGCAGCCTTGCGCTTGGTCGCCTCGTCGATGCCTTCGGCTTTCTCGACCAAAGATGTGATGAACTCGGACGTGGCGAGATAGGATTCGCGCAACATCGAAAAAGCAGGGTTTGACCGCCATTCCGGATCGCGAAAACGCTTGTCCCGCACCGGGCCTTCGTCGGGTTGTTTGCCGGTCAGCATGTAGGCGGCGTGGCGCTGCCATATGTCGGCGTATCGTTGCCACAGTTGCGCATGCGCTTCGCGGAGAGTCTCTGGTTGCTGCGCAAGAGTCTGCCACACTTCGTTCAACGCCGGCTGCACGCCGAGCGGATCGGGCTGCCAGCTCGCCGAATCCTTGGCCTGATCGAGGAAGGCTGTGGAGAAAACCTGATTGGCGCGGGTCATCGCCCGAGTGAGGTTCGCAGACAGCGCCCCAAGGCTGTCTGCGGTTTGCGCGAGGACGAGTTCGTTTAGCGGCGAAGGGGGCTCGGGTTGGGGTTTCTGCGCGTCAGATTTGGCTGCTAGCTCGACGGGCTTTGGCGCTGTGGCTGATGCCGGCTTTGCTTTCTTGGGCGCCGCCCGCGTCGCTGTGGGCGGCTGCTTCGGGACGCGCTTGCGGCCTGGCTTCCGCCCGGCCGGCCTCGCAGTGCCACGGGACTCAGCCCCTTCTCCATCGGCCATTGGCGTCTCCTTCGGGGGACATTCTTACTGCGGCGGCTTATGTGGTGCAAAAGCAGACCCTGGTATAGGAGAGACGGGCTTGGGAATCGCAGCGGGGACGCTCATGCGTGCATTGATCCTGTTTGTCGGCTTGACGGCTGGCCTCGTGGCTTGCGCCGGTCCATCCGGTGGCCAGACCCCGGGAGCCGATGCGGCGACGGCGCAGGGCTTTCCCAGCCTTCGCGATGTACCGCGTACGACCGACGCCAACGTGGACGCAGCCTACTGGGCGCAGGTCGAGGCAGAGCTTCTGGCGGTGGGTCGCGAGATGCGGGCGAATCCTCGGGCGCAACCGGCGCCGCAGGCAGAGACTCCAGCGGACTTCATCGAGGACGCGCGTCGCGACTTGGAGCAAGCGCGGCAAGCGCATGAGCCTGACGCTCAATGAAGCTTCGTGTCGGTGTGGTGGGGCTTGGAACTGTTGGCCGGGGGGTGGTCAAACTTTTTGCCGACTCCAACAACCGTCTCAATCAAGGCCTTTCGCTGCAGGCTGTTTCGGCGAGAGACCGCGAGCGTGATCGGGGCGTGGACCTGAGTGGTGTCCGCTGGTTCGACGATCCTCTGACGCTTGCCGCCGAGCCCAGTATTGACGTGGTGGTGGAACTGATCGGCGGAGCTGAGGGACCAGCTCGCCGCGTGGTCGAGACTGCACTCGCGCGCGGAGCGCACGTGGTCACCGCCAACAAAGCGCTTCTTGCGCTTCATGGCGCTGCCCTGGCCGACATCGCGGAGCAAAGCCGCGCCAAGCTCTTGTTCGAAGCCGCGGTCGGCGGCGGCGTGCCGATGGTCAAGGCGCTCAAGGACAGCCTAGCTGGATGCCGCGCCACCGCTCTCGCGGGCATTCTGAACGGCACTTGCAATTACATTCTCACCGAGATGGAGGCGTCAGGTCGTTCTTTCGGCGAGGTGCTCGCTGAGGCGCAACGGTTTGGCTATGCCGAGGCCGATCCCACTATGGACGTTGGCGGTTTCGATGCGGCGCACAAACTTGCGATCCTGGCTTCGATTGCGTTTGGGGTTCGGCCCGACTTCGAACATGTACGCGTCGAAGGGATTGAGCGCGTGACGCTCACGGACATCCGCCTTGCGGGTAAACTTGGCTATCGCATCAAGCTCATTGCCAAAGCGTCGCGAACGGAGGGCGGCGTGGAGATGCACGTTCGCCCCGCGTTGTTGGCGTTTGACCACCCACTGGCGAATGTCGGCGGCTCGCTCAACGCCTTGGTGGTTGACGCAGATCCCGTAGGGCAGTTGACGTTCCTCGGTCGCGGCGCCGGAGAGGGGCCGACTGCCGCTTCGGTGGCGTCGGATTTGATGGAGTTAGCGGCGGGTCGTGCTGGTCCAGCGTTCGGGCGTCCGCTCGCTGAACTTGCATCAGCGCCGCGAGCGACGCCAGCGGAGCGGGGGCGCTATTATGTGCGTCTGCTGGTGGCTGATCGCCCCGGGGTCGTGGCGTCGGTTTCGGAGCGCTTGGCGCATGAAGGGATTTCCATCGAAAGCTTTCTCCAAATGCCAGCGCCGAGCGCCGCTGCCGTGCCGATCGTCCTGACGACGCAAGCTTGCCCTCGGGCGGCCGTCGAGAAGGCGTCCATGGCAATCGAGAATCTGGATGTCGCGCTCGAACCGCCCTATGTGCTGCCGGTCGAGGAATCGGGTCTCCGTTTGGTCCGATGACAGGTGCCCAGTCCAGTCGCCGGGGGCGGCACAGTTTGCCGCTCGTGCACTTACAGCGGCGCGCCCCGCAAAAAAGCCTACTTTCAAACAATGGGTTAGGCTGATATGCGCGCCGCGTTCTGGCCGTAAACGCGTGTAACGATTAATAAGCGGTCGGAGTCCGAGCGTAAGAGGGCATGTTGGAAGCATTAACGGACCTTTGGCCCGCGCTCGCGACCACGTTCGTCCTCTTCATGCTGGTGGGCTTTTTCGCTCAGCTGGTGGATGGCGCGGTTGGTATGGCCTACGGCGTGATTTCGTCCAGTGTGCTGCTGGCTTTTGGCATCCCGCCGGCGCAGGCCTCGGCAACGATCCATGTCGCGGAGTGCTTCACGACAGGAGCGTCGGGCGTTTCCCACTTCCTGCACAAAAACATTGATTGGCGCTTGTTCTGGCGGCTCGCGCCGGCAGGCGTCCTGGGCGGCGTTGTCGGCGCCTATCTTCTGACCGGTTTCGACCCGACCTTCATCAAGGCGGTTGTGATAGCGTATCTCGGCTGTCTCGGCGTCTACATGCTCTATCGCGCCATGCGCAAAATGCGCGAAGAGCCGCCCCATCTCGATCACATTGTTCCGACCGGATTGGTTGGCGGTTTTCTCGACGCCAGCGGCGGCGGTGGCTGGGGGCCGATCGTCACGTCAACGCTGCTCGGCCATGGCCACACGCCACGCTACGTAATAGGCAGCGTCAATTCCGCTGAGTTTGTGGTGACGATTGCGATATCTCTAACCTTCCTGTTTGCATTGATTACGGGAAGGTTTGAGATCGAGGGGGGCTTGCTCGTCGCCGGCGCTTCGCTGCTGGGTTTGATCATGGGCGGCCTCCTCGCTGCGCCGCTCGCCGGCTACGTTACCAAAACAATGCCGGCGCGCGTTTTGTTGGCGGCGGCCGCAGTGCTCGTGATCGGCCTATCCATATGGCAAGGCATCCAACTTTGGCCGCGCCTGCTGGAGTATCCGGTCTTCAAAGACATGGTGGAAGTGGCGGGCATGAGATAACGGCGCGCAACGCGCCGTTTACTCGCCGGATACAAGGTGGCGACTGGAGCGCCGCTTGGTATCGATTCCCCCAAACCTCTCGCTGCGACTGCTCGGCGGCTCGACTTCCGTGGTCACAGGCCTGGACGCCGATCTTCTGACAGCGGCGATGCGCGCCCGGACCGGCGCTGGGCCCACCGACGCCTCTGTCGGCCAGGACCCCAACGCGCCGATCGCGCCGATCTGGACGCCCGGGCTGTCGCCTGGCGCAGCTGCCATGGCGGAACGTGCGCTGGCGAATCGCCCGTTCTTCGAGGTTGATACCCAGGTCATCAGCGATCTCGGCGCAACCGGCGACTATCGTCGCCTCTTCGCCCTGCACACCGGGATCTCGATGCTGCAGGGCTTGGCTACGCGGGCCGAGACCAAAGACCTATCTGTTCCTGACCGCGCCCGCGTCGCGGCGCAGTTTGCTCGCGGCCTCAGCGAGCTGGAATCGTTCTTCGCAAAGCAGCGTTTTGAAGATCTTCGGCTCGTGCAAGGCGAGCGCGTCGATACCACACAAACGACGTTGGCGTTGCCGGTGCGAACAGAGGACTATTCCACGGGCCTCATCCACCGCGGCGGTCTCTTCGACACGGTCAAAGGCCTGGACCCGAACGCGCAGTTTACGATCCGAGCAACGTCGGCCACGGGTACGGTTCGCAGTGTCGCGATCGATCTCAGCGACATGGGCTCGACCCCGCGTACTCTGGGTAGTGTGCTCAGTCACATCAACGCGGAACTCTCGGCAGCCGGTGCGGCCTCGCGCCTGGAAGCTCTGGATCTCACCCCCAAACAAAACACAATTGTCGTTGCAGGGCGCACGATCACGTCGCGCTACGCGGGCCCCAAGCAATACGGGCTCAAGGTCGATGTCCGCGCCGGTGAGACGGTCGCCTTTCAACCTGGCGCCAGCGAGCCCGCTTTCTATGCGCTTGGCGCAACGCAAAGCGGCCCGCGGCTGATCAAGCTCAGCGATGTGGGCGGCGAAGGCGGTCAGCCCGTTTGGATGACGCGTCCGGGCGCCACGGCCTCACCGATTGGCCCGCACGTGGCGACGGGTTGGTTCGGACCGGGCGTGCCCTACGCGTCGGCTCCAAGCGGCGCCTGGGAGCATCGCACCAATGCGCTGATGTCCGCGGGCGCCAACAATTTCGAAACCGCGTTACGGGTTGCCGGTGAGGCGGTGTTGAAACTGGAGACCAGCGACGGCCGCTTCTTCACCATTACTTCGGGATGGCGCGCTGAGGACGCTGAAGCGTGGCGCACGCGGGCCGGCGAGAGCAGCGATCGGGCCATCCTGGATGATCTCGCGGAGCGCCTGACTCAGCTTGCGCACGAGCAAGGCGTCCCCGCAGGCGTGGAGGTGTGGGAAAATGGGGGCCAACTCGGTCTTTCAGTTTTCACCTCCGACGGCCTGAAGGCGTCTGGCCTCGACATTGGCGGTCGAGCAACGGCGATCGACGTTATCGAACCGCCCAACATGGCTGGCGGCCTTCGCGAAGGTGTGTTCGCTCGACGTTTCGATGCTGCAGGCGTCGCCAGCACGAGCCAGATGTTTGTCGGGGATCAGACGTTTGTGATCTCGCTGGGCGCCAAACAGGAGACGATCACAATAGCTGGAGGCGCCGCCGGAATAGATTCAGCGACGCTCGCTCAGCAATTGAACGAGGCCTTGCGCGATCGCGGCGTTGCTGCTGCCGCGTCACTCGTCGACGTCGCCGGGAGCTTAACGTTTCGGCTCGACGCGCTGCACGAAATTACAAGCGTCAGCGCCAGATTGAACGGTGTCTTGCATACGCCGGCACGGCAAGCGCCAGGTGGTTGGGCTACGGGCGGTTTGCCTGCGGCTTCCCCCGGCCAGCCATTCGGCGACGCGCTCAGATCCTATGCGGTCGGGAGTCCTCCCCTGCTGGCTCACACCGGTGCGCTGGACATCGCGATCGTCGTGCAGACGCCGACAGGATCAAGAACGGTCAGTGTTTCGGTGAGCGCGCTCGAGCGCGCCAACGATCCCGATCCCGCTCCCGGCGAGTGGAGCGCCACATTTCAGACGCGGCTGAGCGAGGCGCTTAATGAAGCGGGCGTCTACGTCGGCTCGCTCAGCGCTGATCTCACCCAATGGCGCGCCAGTGAAGGCGCCGGGCATCGCATCGAATCGATAACGATCAACGGAGGTTCGCTCACACTTTCGTCGCCGGCGCCGTCGTTTGCGCTCGGCGGCGCCTTTTCCGCAACACGAAGCTCTACGAGCGCAGAGGCCGCAACCGGCGTTGCCGACACCATGGCGTCGCTCGTGAGCGACCCGAACGTGTCGATTACCTTCGACACGGTATGGGGATCGAGAACCGTTAGCGCCGCGTTGCAAGTCGGCGATGCACGGAGTTTGGAGAGCGCGGCACTTCGGTTGAACGAAGCTCTCGCCGCCCAGGGTTATGATCTGGGGCTTGCCGCTGTCGCATTGTCGGGTGGTGGCGCAGGCCTGCGGGTGGTCATCGGTGGGTCGCATAGCGTCCGGACGGTCACAGACCTCAACCTTGGCGGCGTCTCGCACGACGTGACGCTCGACCCGATCGACAGTGCAAGTGCGGCCGACGACCCGATTGGCGCCGCTCGTGTGGCGGATCGCGCCGCGCGCGGTGGTTCGGTCTCCATGGTCATCCCGGCGCAGGCCGCCTTCGTCGCGCCCAGCGCCAACGCGTCGGCTTGGTTTCCTGGACGGGCGTTCGACGTCGGCGTCGGTGCGGGGACCAAGGTCGCCACCGCCCGCGCAGTGGCGGCGGGCGCTGAAGGGGCAGTGTACGTGCTCGCCGATTTGAGCGGCGATTCCGCGGTCAGTGCGATCAAAGGCGCGCGCGACGTGGCTCTCTTCAAGTATGACAGCGCCGGCAGGATCGTCTTCAGCCGCATGCTTGGCGCAAGCGAGACCGCAAGCGGCTTCGCCTTGGCCGTCGCCGGCGATGGCAAGGTGGCGATTGCGGGCTCGGTGGAAGGCACGCTGGTCGGCGCCCAAGGACAGGGCGGCGCGGACTCATTTGTGACGCTGCTTGATGCTGACGGCGAGGAGCTGTGGACCGCACGCCGCGGTGCCAACGCAAGCGACCAAGCGAACGCCGTTGCATTCGCGCCTGATGGTTCTGTCATCGTCGCTGGGCGTACGCAGTCTTCAATCGGCAATCAAATCGCCCTTGGCGCATCGGACGCCTATTTGCGCGGCTACAGCGCCAGCGGCCTCGAATTGTTCACGCGTCAGTTCGGCACAGGCGCTGATGACGCGGCGACCGCCTTGCTTGTGCGAGACGCCGGCGGCGGCAGCTTTGACGTCATCAGCGCAGGGGTTGAGAACAACCGCGGCGTGGTGAGACGCTTCACGTACGCGGCAAGCGCTGGACTGAGCGAGGGACCTTCGCGCGACATCGGCAACTTCCACCAAGGCTCAATCCATTCAATGGTGTCGGACGGGGCGGCGCTATTCGTGGGTGGTGAGATCGGCGCCGATCGCCTCACGCTCGGGATACCGGCGCGGCCTGCGTTGGCGGCTCAGGAGGGGTTCGTCGCGCGGCTGCACGTCGATCTTTCATCCACTTTGTTGGATCGAGCGACCTATCTTGGTTCGGCGCAGAACGATTCGGTGAAGAGCTTGGCGATTGCCGCTGGCGCTGTTTATGCCGCGGGCGTGTCTGGCGGCGTCATCGCCGGGCAAGGCGCGGCCAACAGGAGCGCCGGCTTTGTGGCGCGGCTCGATCAAGACGGAGAGGCCGCGTGGATGCGGACCTTCGGATCGTCGGGCGGCTCATTCTCGCTGGCAGGCGTGGCGGTGTCGCCCGACGCTGCCTCGGCGCTCGATGTGCTCGGCCTGCCAATCGGCGTGGTTGCGGCGCGCGATGCCGGTTTGGTCGCCAGTCGTAGCGCGGTCCGGGTCGGCGACGAATTTCGCATCGGCGTGGACGGCGGGCGGATGGCCACGATCCGCATCCAAGCGAATGACACTCTGGCGAGTCTGGTTGCGGGGATGCAGCGCGCGGTTGGCTCCGCGGGGCGGGTGACGGTGCTGCGGGAGGCGGGCTTCGAGCGACTGAAGATTACGCCGAACGGCGATTCTGCGATCCGGCTGGAAGCTGGACGCGAGGGGCGCGACGGATTGGCTGGCCTTGGCATCAGGCCGGGATTGGTCGCCCAGCAAGGAGGCGCTGGGGAGACCAAGTCGTTTGGCCTCGAATTGCTGACAGCGAACCTGCGCATCGATGCGCCTGCCTCAATCACCCGAACCAAGGCTCAGCTTTCCGCCGCCCTGTCGCTGGTTCGCCGCGCCTACGAGGCGCTGGTCAACCCGAACGCCAAGGAATTGACCGACGAGGAAAAAGCGCTGGAGCAGCGCCGCAACGCTGTGGGCGAGGCGCCCGCCCATCTGCGCGCCCAGTTGGCTAATTATCAGGCCGCGCTTGCGCGCCTAGGCGGCTTGTGAAGCCGGTCCAGCAACGGGCTTCCCTCCTCGCCCGTCGCGAGCTAGAAGCGCCGGTCTTCGGTCCGCCGCGGTAGCTCAGTGGTAGAGCGCACCCTTGGTAAGGGTGAGGTCGAGAGTTCAATCCTCTCCCGTGGCACCAGCTTTCAATATTCGGAGCCAGCATGCGCACGATTGTGATGATTGCCGCACTCCTGTGCGTCGCCGCGTGTGGCGATGCGCCGTCCGGTCTTGAGGAGGCCAAGCAGGGTGCGCTGGAAATTGGACAGCAGGCGGTGGAGGCCGCGGCGGGCGCGGTCGACACGCGCACGGCGTGCATGCTTGCCGGGCAATCCGAAGCCTTCTGCGGATGCCTTCACGAACGGCTCGGCCCGGAGATCAAGCCCGAGCACGTCGATGCGGTCACGACAGTCATACGGCGCACCCTTGAGGGACAAGGCGTGGAAGCAGCGGCTGAAGGTGCGCAGGGCATCGACCAGCCGACCCGCGATGCACTCGTCCAATGCGCGGCGACGTCGGCGGTGACGGAAGCGGCGAACTAGGGCTTCGCCACGCCTTCTTGCTCTGGCGGTTTCGGCGTCTCCTCCGACTCGGTTCCCGCCGCTGGATCCATGCCGCACGAGGACTGAACGATGCGCCAATCGGCAGCGTTCATGGAGGGCGCAAGACCTGCGCGTGACCTCTGCCGCGCTACCTCGGCGCGTGCGGACGTGGCCGGATGTGTCGAGAAGAGCGAGGGGAAGTCCGACGCTTCCTCGCCTTCGTACTGCTCCGCCAGTCGATCGAAAAGCCGCGCCAGGCCGCCGGTGTCGATGCCGGCTGCGTCGAGATACTCGAGCCCGCGCATGTCGGCGTCCGTCTCATCGTCGCGGCTGTAACTCAGACTGGCGAGATTGACCGACGCAATGGCCACGGCTTGGCCTGCGCCCGCTCCACCAAAGACGATATCGAAGAAAATGCCGGCGCCCACGCTGCGAATAATGTTCTTCAGGACATGGTTGCGTTCGATATGCGCGATTTCGTGCGCGATCACGCCCGTCAACTCGTCCGGATGGTCCGCCAACGCGATGAGGTCGTCTGTGACCACAATAGAGTTGTCGGGCAGGGCAAAGGCGTTTGGAATTGGCGCATCGACGATGATGACCCAGATGTCGTCGCGACCCTCGACGTTCGCAGCCGTCATCATCCGGTACGCAAGATCGTTGAGGACGCGCGAGGCCTCGTCGCTGTCGTCGCAAAATTCGGTCAGCGCTTCGACTTGAGACCAGGAGATGTCGGCGATCTGTTCGCGGTAGCGCGGAGGGATGATGTCCGCGATCGGCGCAGCAGCCAGCGGAACGCCGACCAGGAATACCGCCGCAAGCGACCAAGCTCCGGCAATCAGGCCGCCCACTACGCTTGGCGGCTCCACACCGAAGGCGCGCGGCCTGAACAGGGATGGCGCCGCGGCGCGCAGCGTATCCTTCGCGTCGGCATCGAGCATAAGGCGTTCGCCGGTATCGGGCCGCCGTTTGAGGACTATGAGTCCCGCGCCGTCATCCGCGCGTCGAAGATCGCCGTACGGCCAGATGTGTTGGGCGTCCCGCACCCTAAAGGTGATGGCGTCAGGCCCAATGTCGCACTCCGCATCGTGGGTGATGGCGGCGCGTCCGTCCGCGTAGCGGCCCTGGATCATATCACGCCCACGCCGAGATCGAGGTCAAAGGCGTCTCCGAGTGATTCACCGGCGCGCGGCCCCTCGACGATGCTCTGCCCAATTTCTGCGAATTTCGGCGTCCCCACGATCTCCAGTCTGTTGATCACATAGCGGACCTGGAGAAAGCCGGCCAAGGGCGCGAGCAGGGTAAGCGAGAGGATCGTGATGACCCAGCCCGCCAACTGCACCCAGAACAGGGAGAACGTTTTCGCTTTCAGCCGGAAGCGAGCCCCGTCGAGAGTGATCAGGGAAGCAATGCGGTTCATCGCCGCCGCGTTGTAGGGCGCCCAACAGAGGAGCACGAGCAACAGCGTCAACCCAACCACGCCAGCGACGAAGCCAAGCACTGCCGTTGGGTCGGCGTCGCCGTCGGCGCCGGGCACCTGGAAACCGCCGCCAGACAGCGCTGCAACCACGGCCAGAACAACAAGAGTGGAGCCGATATAGGCAATCGGAAACGCGAACCATCCGAGCGCAAACGGCCACCACAGCCCCTTCTGCGGCGACTCGCCGTCATCGATGAACTCGAATGGTTGATCGCCAAAGCGTGTATTCTCCCACATCATCTTGGCTCGGTTCATGCGCGCGACGGGCGTGTACCAGCCGAGTGAAACCGATTGCAGCACCGTCCATCCGAATGACGCGAGAGCGAACGCGCCCGCTGAACCAGCGAGTCCCATGCGGATGCCGCGCCACCGCGTTCGCGACAGTTGATATCGGCGCATCCAATAACGCGCAGCCGCGATGAGCGGGATCGCAACCAAGTAGAAGCCCAAGCCCAGCCAAATCGCCAACACCGGGTCCATGACCAGCGGTGCCACATAGAATACGAAGATCGCCGGCAGGAAGAAGCAAGGCAACGAGATGAGAAAACCCCGGAACAGCTCCCATGCGGTCCCCGTGTACTCAAGTGGATCGCCCAGCACCGTAACCCGTGACCACAGGCGTCGCCGCATCGCCGTGCGCGCCCAGAACCGGTAGAGCGTCAAGGTAAGAACAGAAAGGCCGGCGTTTTTCGCCGCCAAACCGAGCACATCAAAGAAGCGCCCGCCGTGACTGAACGGATGTTCTTGCGTTGCCTCGGTGGTCATGCGCTCCCCCGTCGCTTAGACTAGCTTCAGTCCGTGGCAGGGTCGAATCCGATGACGAAAAAGCAGCCCCAGGCCAAGTCCGCACGGCAGGCGCGCCTAGCCGAGGCGCTCAAGCGAAACATCGGCCGCCGCAAGGCGGCGTCGCCTCCCAAGAAATGACCGACCCGGCGGCGCGGGCGCCTTGCTTAAGCCAATCCCGGCCCCCATAACCGGCGCCGGCCGGGGCCCACGAAAGAGCACAATGGACCGCATCGCCATCACGGGGGGCGCGCCCCTCGCCGGAACCATCCCCATCTACGGCGCCAAGAACTCAGCACTGAAACTCCAGGCGGCGGCGTTGCTCTCGCCCGAACCTCTGGTGCTGGAGAACATGCCCGATCTGGCGGATACCCGCTTCATGGCTCAGCTGCTCGCGTCGCTGGGCGTCGAGGTTGCCTGGATCAAGGAGGCGCGGACCCTGCGGCTGCACGCGGCCGACATCGCGTCGACCATCGCTCCCTATGACCAGGTCAGAAAGATGCGCGCGTCGTTCAACGTGCTTGGCCCGCTTCTGGCGCGGGTCGGGCACGCGACGGTGTCGCTGCCGGGCGGATGCGCCATCGGCGCGCGCCCGGTCGACCTGCACCTCAAGGCGTTCGAAGCGATGGGCGCCGACATCCATATCGACAGGGGCTACGTCAAGGCAGCGGCCCTGCGCGGCCTCAAGGGCGCTGAGATCGAATTTCCGTTTGTATCTGTAGGCGCAACCGAACACGCCATGCTCGCCGCGGTTCTCGCCGATGGCGAAACAGTGCTCAAGAATGCAGCGCGCGAACCGGAGATCGCCGATCTCGCCGAGTGCCTGAACAAGATGGGCGCTCGGATCGAAGGCGCCGGCAGTCACGAGATCAGCATCCGCGGTGTCGCCTCGCTTAAGGGCGCGCGGCACGCGGTCGTTGCAGATCGAATCGAGACCGGCACATACGCGCTGGCGGCGGCCGCCGCGACGGGCGATGTCCTGCTCGAAGGCGCCAACGCGCATCATCTCGATGCGCTGTGGGGCGTCATGCGCGCGGCTGGCGTCGACGTGCAGGAAGAGCCGCGCGGCGTCCGCGTTCGGCGCAATGGCAGGCGTGTGGCGCCGGTCGACTTTGAGACCGAGCCGTATCCCGGATTCCCCACTGACCTGCAGGCACAAACGATGGCGCTCCTGTGCCTGGCCGACGGACGCTCGCGCATTCGCGAGACGATCTTCGAGAACCGCTTCATGCATGCGCCGGAACTGACGCGGCTGGGCGCGCAGATCGCCGTGCATGGCAACGAGGCTGTCGTCACCGGCGTGGAGCACCTGATTGGCGCCCCGGTGATGGCAACCGATCTTCGCGCATCGGTTAGTCTTGTCATCGCCGGGCTTGCCGCGCAGGGAGAAACGGTCGTGAATCGCGTCTACCATCTGGATCGTGGCTTCGAACGATTGGAAGCCAAACTGGCCGACTGTGGAGCGCGGATCGAGCGACTCAAGGAGCCGCGCGAATAGATGGTGCAGCGCTTGCGACTGATGGCGGAAGATGCGGCCGACTTGGAGATTCTCTCGGCGGCAGCCCAGGACGCGCTCGTCCGGGTGGGCGAGATTAGGTACGATCAGAAGTCGCGACGGTTCAGCGCGCTGATCAACCGCTTTCGCTGGGAAACGGCTGACGCCGGCAAGTTTGAGCGCGTTCGGGCGGCGCTGTCGTTCGAGAGCGTGCTCCATGTCAAGAGTCGCCGGGTTCGAACGGACACTGACGATGCCTTGGCGTCGATCTTGTCGATCGCCTTTGAGTTGGATCCGGAACCGCCCGGCGGCACGGTTCGCCTCCTGCTCGCGGGCGGGGGTGAGATCGTTCTCCAAGTGGAGTGTTTGGACGCGCTGCTCGTCGACATTGGCGATGCGTGGCGAACGCCGCGTCGCCCGGACCACGAGCGATCGTGATGTCGGCGGAGACGAACCGTCTGGTTGAGGTTGGGCTACACGAGGATTCGCTCGCGCCAGCGTCGCCCAATGCCGAGCAAGAACGACGCATTGCATTATTCGACCTCAAAGAGTCCAACACCTTCGTCGTGATCGGCGAGTCCCGCGGGCCCTATGCGTTGACGCTTGCCATGGCGGAGGGCCGCCTGATTTTCGACGTCGCCGACAGCAGTGGCGAGCGCGTCTGCGTCCACCCAGTATCGATGGGATCGCTGCGCAAGATCGTCAAAGACTACACGATGATCTGCGAGAGTTATCACCAGGCGATCCGCACGGCGTCACCGAGCCAGATTGAAGCGATCGACATGGGCCGTCGCGGTCTTCACAACGATGCCGCCGACGTGCTGATGACTCTGCTACGGGAACGGATACAGATCGATTTAGAAACTGCGCGCCGATTGTTCACGCTGGTCTGCGCGCTGCATGTGCGGAGTTGACGGTGCCCGTGGGCGAGGGGCCGCCTCAGTCGGTGTTGTTCGCCTGCACCCACAACGCGATCCGATCGCCGATGGCGGCGGAACTCATGCGCTTGCAGTTTGGGCCGCTGGTTCGCGTCGCGTGCGCCGGAGTACGGCCAGCCGAAGAGGTGTCGGCGATGGCGGCCTTTGTCATCGATGAAGCGGGGGGCGATATTGCGCGCCATCGCCCAACGAGTTTCGAGATGCTGATCGAACGTGAGGAGGGGCCATTCGACCTGGTTGTTTCGCTCAGTCCGGAGGCGCACCACCGCGCGTTGGGGGCCATCCCGACGCTGGCCGCCGAGGCCGAGTACTGGCCCACCTTCGACCCCTCCTTTGCCGAAGGCTCCCGCGAACAGCTGCTGATGGAGTACCGAGGCGTCCGCGACACTCTTGCCCGCCGCATCGCCCAGCGGTTTCAGCGCCCGTCGACGGGCTAGACTTCAGCGCCTATAAGGCCCCCGCGCCGCCCCGATTCAGGAGAGAGAATGGCCAAGGAAGAGTTATTGGAATTTGCCGGCACCGTGATGGAGCTCTTGCCCAACGCCACGTTCCGGATCGAATTGGAGAATGGCCACCAGATCATCGGCCACACCGCCGGCAAGATGCGCAAGAACCGCATCCGCGTGCTGGCGGGTGACAAAGTGCTGGTCGAGATGTCGCCCTATGATCTGACCAAGGGGCGCGTCACGTACAGGTTCAAATGACAACTGCATCACTCGATCGCGCTATCGTTGTAACAGGCGCCTCCACGGGCATCGGTCGTGCGGCCGTGGCCTCCGCCGTGAAAAATGGCGCACACGTGTTCGCAAGCGTACGCAAGCAGGGCGACGCCGAGAGCTTGAGGGCTGAGTTCGGCGAGGCGGTGACCCCGCTTCTGTTCGACGTTGCCGACGAGGCGGCGGTGCGCGCGGGGGCGGCGCAGGTGGCGCGGGCGCTCGGCAACCGCAAGCTGTTCGGCTTGGTCAACAATGCCGGGATCGCTGTCCCCGGTCCGCTGCTGCATCTCGATACGGACGAATTGCGTCGTCAATTCGAAATCAATCTCTTTGGCGTGCACAACGTCACCCGCGCCTTTTCGGACTTGCTTGGCGCGGACGAGCAGCGGACCGGCAAGCCAGGGCGCATCGTGATGATTTCGTCGGTGGGCGGAGAGCGCGCCTCGCCTTTCGTCGGGCCATACTCAGCTTCGAAGTTCGCCTTGGAAGGTTATTCGGAATCGCTCCGTCGAGAATTGATGCTCTATGGCATCGATGTGATCGTCATCGGCCCCGGGGCCATCGCGACGCCAATCTGGGACAAGGCCGAGCAGAACGATTTGAAGCGTTTTTCGAATACGCCCTACGCGAAAGCGATTCAGCGGGTCACCGACTACATGTTGAAGCAGGGCCGCGAAGGATTGCCGGCGTCTGAAGTCGGCGATCTGATTTGGCGGTGCTTGAGTGGCGCCAAACCGAAGGTCCGCTACGCCATCCTGCGCCGCCCGTTCATGGATCGTACGTTGCCGAAGGTCCTGCCGCCGCGCATGGTGGATCGCATCTTCGCGCAGCGCCTGGGCTTTCCCAAACGCGCATGACCCAGCTGGTGCTGGCGAGTGCGAGCCCGCGCCGGCTTGAGCTGTTGAAGCAGATCGGCGTCACACCGGCAGACGTGATCGCAACCGACATTGATGAGACGCCGCACAAAGGCGAAACGCCGCGCATGCACGCGGCGCGACTGGCGCGTGAAAAAGCATCGGCAGTCACGCGCGCAGACGCGGCGGTTCTTGCCGCCGACACCGTGGTGGCCGTTGGCCGGCGCATTCTGCCGAAAGCGGAAACAGAAGCTGATGCACACGCGTGCCTTACCTTGCTGTCGGGTCGAACCCATCGCGTGTACACAGCGGTGGCTCTCCAAACCCCCGACGGAGCGTTGCGGGAGCGCTTGGTCGAAACGCGCGTCGCGTTCAAGTCGTTGTCTCGTACGGAGATCGAGCAGTACGTTGCCGGTGGCGAGTGGCGCGGCAAAGCCGGCGGCTACGCGGCGCAAGGGCGTGCGGGCCGCTTCATTGTTTCTATCATTGGCTCGTACTCCGGGGTGGTTGGGCTGCCGCTCTTCGAGACCGCCAATCTGCTGGAAGGCGCGGGCGTGCGCGTGGGCCCATGAGCACTGCGCTGGAAACCTGGCGAGACGCCGCTATCGGCGAGACGCGAGAGGTGCTGCTCAGTGACGGACGGCCCACAGCGTTGCGCGTCGCGCGCTGGAGCGATGACGGTCGGCGCGCTCGGTGGGGTGAGGTCTATGCCGGTCGTGTGCGGAGCGTGGATCGCCGCCGGCGCGGGGGATTCATCGATTTGGGGCTGCGCGAGCAAGAAGGGTTCTTGCCGCTCGACGCCGCAGGCGCGACCACAGGTGGCAAGGCGCGTGTGTCGTTGCGCGAGGGGGAGATGCTGCTTGCGCGGGTCACGCGCGAAGCCGCCCGGGGCAAGAGCCCTGTACTTCAGCGTGTCGAGGCAACATCAAGCCAGCAATCCCCCGGCCGCGTTGCGGGGCCCGAATGCGATGAAGAACTCGATCAGGTGAAACCGGCGGATGCCGAGACCCGCTCGCGCATCGACGAGGCGATTGAGTTGGCGCTCTCGCCGATGGTCGGCCTCCCTGGGGGTGGGTCGCTGATCATTCAACCGACTGCGGCGATGGTTGTGATCGACGTCGACGCAGGCGCTCGAGCAGGCGCCCAGGATCCAGAGCATTTCGCGCTGGAGCTGAACATCGCGGCTGCACAAGAGGCGGCGCGGCAGGTCCGCTTGCGTAGCTTGGGTGGCCTTATCGCGATCGACTTTGTGTCGATGCGCTGGCGGTCCAATCAGAAGACGCTCGAGGAGGCTGTACGCGCGGCGTTCGCAAGCGATCCGTGGAGCATACAGTTCGGGGGACTCTCACGATTTGGCGTCTACCAGCTGTCGCGTGCGCAACTTCGGGCGCCCCTGCACGAAGTATTGTGCGATGCTCGTGGCGAATTGAGTGCCGAAAGCTTGGCGCTGATGTCGCTCCGGGCGATCGAGCGCGAGGCGCGGGTCCATGGGGGACGCCAGATCGCTTGCACGGTTTCGGCCGAGGTGAAGACGTGGCTGGATGCAGGTGAAATTGACTGGGCGGAAGCGTTGACGGAGCGCATCGGTCCGCGGTGGCGTATTGAAGTGGGCGCGGGTGCGCGCGACATGATCGACGCAAGGCCAACATGAAAGAACCGAAAAAGACCGGCGGCTGTGTGATTTGCGGCAACCCGAAGGATGAACGCTACAAGCCGTTCTGTTCGAAGCGTTGCGCCGACGTCGATCTAAATCGCTGGTTTAGCGGCGCGTACGCGATACCGGCGGTGGAAAGCGACGACCCTAAATCAGACGAGTCGCAAAGTTAGAGCGCGAACGCCGCACAAATCGGCACATGGTCGCTGGCTTTTTCCAGCGCGCGCGCTGGCTTGTAGATGTCGACCCCTTCGAGACGATCGGCGGCTTGCGGCGACAAGAGCAGGTGGTCGATGCGGATGCCGTGGTCTTTCTGCCAGGCGCCAGCCTGATAGTCCCAGAACGTGTATTTGTGCGCGCCCGCGTCGGTCTGCATATAGGCGTCGGCATAGCCGAGGTTTTGCAGCGTTCGATAGGCCGCGCGTGTCTCCGCCTTGAACAGCGCATCGCCCTCCCAGACGCGCGGATCCCAGCAATCGACCTCGCGCGGGATGACGTTGTAGTCGCCGGCGAGGATCGTGCGCTCCTCCAGCTTCAACAGATCGCGTGCGTGCGCAGTGAGCGCGGCCATGAACTCGAGCTTCAGTTTGAATTTGTCGGTATCGGGCGGATTGCCGTTGGGTGCATAGATCGACGCCACGCGTACAGGCCCGCCCGGCGCCCCGATCACGGCTTCTACGTAACGCGCCTGGTCGTGGTTGACGCCGGGCACGCCGCGGATCGTCTCCTCGATGCGATGCTTGGAGAGGATGGCAACGCCGTTGTAGCTCTTCTGGCCAAGTGTCTCGACGTTGAAGCCGAGCGCCTCGAACTCGAAGCGCGGAAACCGTGCATCTTCGCACTTGATCTCCTGTAGGCACCAGACATCAGCGTCTACCGCCTCAAAAACCTTGAGCGCGGTCGGCAGCCGCGCAAGGATCGAATTGACGTTCCAGGTGGCGATCTTCAGGGGCATGACCAACTCGGAGGATTGCCTGAACATGGCGCGGTCATGCTAGGTTAGCCAGCATGATTGTAATCCTTTCGGCGTTCACCGCCTTCCACGCGGCGGTGGGCCTTGCCAGCCTTGGCTTGGCAGTCCGTCTGCTGACGCCGCGTGAGCAGGCGCACTGGCGCTCCAAGCCGGCGCTCGTGGTGGCGGCGCTGTTGTCATGGGTCTATCCGGCGCTCGCCTTCTTCGCGGTGCGATCCGCTTGGAGCGCGTATGCTGTCGACCACCACCTCGCTGTGCCGATGCTGCTCGCGCCGATCTTCTGGCTCATCGTCATGGGCGCGATCTTCGCGGTTGTGGACTTCGTGGAGGATGGTGTGCTGGGAAACGCCAGGAGCAGGGAGTAGGCGATGGGAGTTCGCAACC
This sequence comes from Hyphomonadaceae bacterium, assembly GCA_019753175.1. GTDB lineage: Bacteria > Pseudomonadota > Alphaproteobacteria > Caulobacterales > Aquidulcibacteraceae > Vitreimonas. The sequence goes on along the minus strand of JAIELK010000010.1, from coordinate 93,946 downwards.
ATACGATCGCCTTTACAAGCGTTGTCATTGCTTCGTTGGCGCTCGCTGGCGCCTCAACCGGAATGGCGCAGGAGACAGATGCAATCCAGGCAGCCTTGTCGCTCGCTCCCGCTGCTGCGCCGTCGCCGCCATTTCCCGATTTGAGGCCCGTCGATATGACCAGGCAGTGTGACGCCTTTGGCAGTCAGCGATTCTATCCGCAGAGAGCGCTGCAGCGAGGAATTGACGGCCGCGTGGTGTTAGATTGCGCGATCGGCGCCGATGGGAAGGCGCAGACATGTTACGTCTTGGCAGAAATCCCGAGCGCATGGAGTTCGGACGCGCGGCCTTGGCGCTCAGTTGCAACATGCGGCTTCGTGACATCCCCGAGGATGTTTCTACCGAGGGCACTAGTCGCGGCAATGTTCGATACTACCGTCGCGATGGCGATGGTGAACCCGTACGTGCGAGGATTGCGGTAAGGTTCAGCTTGGGTAGCTGAAGTGCCAAGTCAAAACCCCCGAAACTCCGCGATTTCATCCACACTCGCGCGCTCGGAGCGCAGCGTGTTAACCGGCGCAGCAGCATCGGCGTAACCCAGCGCCATGCCGCAATAGATCATCTCGTTGGCGTCGAGGCCGAAATGCGCGTGCAGCGGCGCGCGCAGCCGCGCCCAGGCTTCCTGCATGCAGGTGGCGAGTCCGCGCGCTGTAGCGGCAAGCGCTATCGACTGCATGAACATGCCCAAATGTGCCCATTGGCCATGGCCCATGCGCCGATCAATCACGAAGAAGAGGCCGACCGGCGCGCCGAAGAACTCGAAGTTGCGCGCGAGGTGCGCAAGCCGGGCCATCTTGTTTTCACGCGGAATCCCGAGCAGCACGTACATGTCCTCGCCCACCTTGAAACGGCGTGAGCGATAGGGCTCCCAGAGATCGGCGGGATAAACAGGGCGATCGTCCTCTGTCCCCGGCAGATTGGCCTTCGCGAGGCCGACCACGGCGTCTCTCGCGTCGCCGGCAACAGCGATGACCCTCCAGGGTTGCAGGTTGCCCCCCGATGGCGCGTAACGCGCAACCTCCAAAATCGCGCGGACGAGCGCTTCCGAAACCGGAGCGGTTGTGAAGGCCCGCACGGAGATTCGCGCACTTAGTGCTTCGTCGACGTTCATCTGGGCTCCCGGGCGCGTTGCGCGATGTCCTTGGCGTAGGCACGCCCCGTTTTCTGCGCGGCTTCGATCTCTGCCGCACTCAGTTCCTCCGCCAACGCGCCAGCGCGCTTGCGTGCCGCGTCGTCACCGGAGAGGGCGACGCTTGCGTAGAGCCACGACAACGCGTCCACTGGCTCGTTGCTCATCAGCATGTCGGCCAAGTGACGCATTGCCGGCGCGTAGCCTTGCTCGGACGCGCGCAGCAGCCAGCGTCGGGCTTCCTCCGGTTCGCACATGGTGGCGAACTGCACCATGGCCTCGCGATCGCCAGCGCCTGCCGCCGAGCGGAACTGCGCCCGCGCGGCGTCATTGTCCTTGCCGACGCCAACGCCGGAACGCAGCGCAATGCCGTATGCCGTCTGCGCCGCGGGGTGGCCGTCTTCGCTGGCGCGGGCGAAGCAATCGCACGCCGCCGCCTTGTTCACCGGCCCACCTAGACCGCGCCAGTAGAGCAGGCCGAGTTGGTGATAACCGGCCGCGCGCGGAGCCTCGTCAAGCGCTTCCTCCAGCATACGCCGGGCGCGCTTCCATTCTCGCCGGTCGAAGGCGTCGAGCGCGCGGTCAAGCTTGGCGGCCGGCGTCATCAGACAGAGAAGCTCACGCCGCAGCCGCAACTCGACTTGGCATTGGGGTTCTTCACCTTGAACGAAGCGCCAATTAACTCGTCGACCCAGTCGACCTCGGAGCCGAGCAGAAACGGCAGAGAAACCGGATCAACGAACAGACGCGCGCCGTCACGTTCGACGACATGATCGCCTGGGGCTGGGGCCGGGGCCACGGCAATCTCGTACTGAAACCCCGAGCAGCCGCCGCCCTCGACCGCCACCCGCAGGCCTGCACCCCCCGGTTCGTTCGCCACGACAGCCTTGATCTGCTCGGCGGCTGCGGCGGAAATGGCAATCCCAGCCATGCGTTAACCCAATGCTGATGCGCTTTCGCAAGCAATCCAATCCCATATAGGGTTCCACAGAGGCGGCCAAGGAGACCAATGCGTGGCGGAGAGGCGGAAACCGGTGCAGGCGCAGCCGTTGCGGGCGGTGCGCGTGCCGCGCGCGCCTTATGCATCTGACCCAGCCCGCTCGCGCGGGCGGCTCCATGACGAACCGGAAAGCCGAAGCCGTACGCCTTTTGAGCGTGACCGCGACCGCATTGTCCATGCGAGCGCGTTCCGGCGGCTCAAGGGCAAGACGCAGGTGTTCGTCGCCCACGAAGGCGACCATTATCGCACGCGGCTGACGCACTCACTGGAGGTGGCTCAGATTGCGCGCGCGGTGGCGCGACAGATGGGGCTCGACGATGACCTGGCCGAATGCCTCGGCATCGCTCACGACCTCGGTCATCCGCCCTTTGGTCACACCGGGGAGGATGTGCTCGATGCCTGCATGGAGCCATATGGCGGCTTCGACCATAACGCCCAGACACTACGCGTACTGACGAAACTGGAGCGAAAGTACCCAACTTTCGACGGTCTTAACCTGACCTGGGAAACTCTGGAGGGCGCGGTCAAGCACAACGGTCCGCTCATTCGCTTCGGAGCGACGTTGCAAGATTTGCCGGTGGCGATTCAGGAATATGTGTCGGTTCATGATCTTGAACTCGACACTTGGCCCGGTCTGGAAGCGCAAGTCGCAGCCCACGCCGACGACATCGCCTACAACAATCACGACATCGACGACGGCTTGCGGGCAGGGCTCTTCACCCTCGCCGAGCTGCGCGCGGAAGTGCCGATGGTCGCTGGCGTGCTGAGCACAGTCGAGCGAGACCACCAGGCGCTGGACCAGTTTCGCGTGGTGGCGGAACTGATCCGCCGCTTGATTGGCGTGTGGATCGACGACCTCGTCAAGGAAAGCGGCGCGCGTCTCGCCGACGCCGACCCTGGCTGCGTGGAAGACGTTCGCCACGCCGGGAAACCGCTAATCGCCTTCTCGGACGAAATGAACGAACATCAAGCCGTGCTTCGTCGTTTCCTCATGGCGCGGATGTATCGCCACTGGAAGGTGAACCGGTCCCGCAGTCACGCTAAGCGCATCTTACGCCAGCTGTTCGACCTCTTCCTTGCCGAGCCCGAATTGTTGCCACCAGATTGGCAAGAGGGCGGCGATGGCGTCGGCGGCCTACGAACGGCTCGGCGCGTCTGCGACTACATCGCCGGCATGACCGATGATTTCGCCATCGACGAGCACCGTCGGTTGTTCAATCTCGCACGGTAATGATTCGGTGACCGGGGACGGTCTACGAGAGGCGTCGAGCATGCTAGAATGAGCGCAGAGCCCAAGATGCGTAACCGCTATGCTGACCCCCGCTTCGAGGCGCGGCTGCACGCTGAGCCGCGTTCTCGCCACCCTGGCGTCGTTTATGTGCTCATGCTCGTGGTGGCGCTCGCGTTCGGCGGCTTCGTTTGGCAGCTCTACAGCGAGCCGGCTGGCGTACCGCGCGTGACGTCGCCGGCAACGCCAACAGCGGCGCCTCCAGTGATCGAGATGGCGGAAGAAACGATCAGCGCCGCGGACGAGGCGCTAACGTCATCGGAGACCATGGTGCCGTCGGACGTCGTCACGTCGCCCCGCATCGTTGGCGACGGCCCCTATGTCGTACAGCTCGCGGCGCTGCATTCTGAAGATGGGGTCGAGGCAGCTTGGCGCCTGATGGCAGCGCGCGCGCCTGGAATGTTCGGGTCCGCCCGGCTGGATGTAGAGCGCGCCGATCTCGGCGCGCGCGGCGTCTATCATCGCGTACGCGCCGGATACTTTGCCGATCGCGAAAACGCCGCCTTGTTCTGCGAGCGCCTCAGGCGCACGGGGCAGGACTGCATCGTGGTGGCGCGCTAGGCGGCGACGATGCTCTCTTGCGCCCTCGGTATTCGCCAAGCCAAAGTTGACGACGACTTGCGCGCGTTCCTGCGGGAGACGTCGCCGTGGGCGCTGATCCTTTTTCGAGAAGCCTGTGTGACGAATGTGCAAGCGCGGCGCTTGTGCGCCGATCTTCGCGCAGCGCTTGGTCGCGATTGCCTTATCTGGATTGACCAGGAAGGCGGCCGTGTGGCGCGCCTCAAAGCGCCTGAATGGCCGGTCTGGCCGGCCGCTGCACGATACGGCGATCTCTATTCCCAAGACCCCGAGCGTGCGCTCGAGGCGTGCTCGCTCGGCCACCGGCTGATTGCGCACGAACTGCGCGAGATCGGAGTCAACGCCGACTTCGCGCCGGTGCTCGACGTTCCGGTGGCCGGCGCGGACCCGGTGGTCGTGGGCGACCGCGCCTTTTCAGCGAAACCCGATGTCATATCGAACCTCGCGCGCGCTGCACTGAGCGCGTTGCATGCGGGTGGTGTGGCTGGTTGCATCAAACACATGCCGGGGCACGGCCGCGCCACCTCAGACACGCACTTCACGCTTCCGCGTGTCGTCGCTTCGGCGCTCGATCTCGCCAACGATTTGTCGCCATTCATGGCGCTCGCGGACGCGGAGGCGGCGCTGACCGCGCACATCATCTATGAGGCATGGGATGAGGCCAATCCGGGCACCTGCTCGCCTAGCGTGATCCGCTCGGTCATTCGCGAAAAGATCGGCTTCCGGGGTCTGCTGATGACGGACGACCTCGATATGAAGGCGCTCGCCGTTGTTGGGGATTTGCGAAATCGCGCCGCCGCCGCACTCGATGCGGGGTGTGAGGTTGTGCTTCAATGCTCCGGGGTGTTGAAAGATATGGAAGCTGTAGCCAGCGCGTGTAAGCCGCTCGCGGGAGAAGCGCTGGCGCGAGCCCAGGCCGTCGAGGCGATTGCGGCCCGCGCGCCCGAGCCTTTCGACACCGAAGCGGGATGGGCCCGCTTCAAGGCGCTGTTGCAGGATCTGGAGACGCGCTAGCGTCAGCATGATGGCGAACCAGGACGAGCAACTCGATCTCGACTTAGCCGCCGCTGAGGAGGCGGAGGGCGCGGAAGCCTTGCGTGTCGCGCTCGACGCTTTTGAGGGCCCGCTGCACGTGCTGCTTGAGCTGGCGCGCACTCGGAAGATCGACTTGGCTTGCGTCTCGGTAGGAGAGATTGCGGACCAGTATCTGGCCTTCATAGCCGAGGTTCGCGCGGCAAACATGGAGATCGCCGGCGACTATCTTGTTATGGCGGCTTGGCTGACGCTGCTGAAGTCGCGCTTGCTGGTTCCAAAGCCGCAGCTGCCGCCCGACGAGCCTGATCCGCTTGTGCTTGAGGCGGCTCTGCGGCGGAAGCTGGTGAACCTAGCTGCGGCGCGCGTGGCCGCGAAAAAACTCGATGAGCTGCCGCAGCTCGGCCGTGACGTCTTCTTGAATGGACAACCACAAGCGACTGTCTTGACGAAGGCGACGGCGTGGCGCGCCGATCTCTACGATCTGCTAAACGCCTATTGTGCAGAGCGTGCGCGGTCGGTGCGGAAGCGCGCGTACCAGACAACGTTGCGGCGCGCGTACCCTATCGAGACCGCTCGCAAGAAACTGGAACAAGCGCTCGCGAGGCTGGAGCAATGGCGCGCCTTAGAGGCGTTGGCGGGCGCCGGGGTCGGGCCAGATGCGCCGCCGCCTGAGAGCTACCTCGCATCCACGTTTGGCGCGGCGCTCGAATTGACCCGTGAGGGCAAGACAGAGCTTCGGCAGGCCGAGGCCTTTGCGCCGCTTTTTGTTCGCGCGCGCGCGACTCACGAAGCGACACGCGAATGAGCGCTCAAGAACCCCCGCACGCTGAAGCCATGCGCCGGATCGAAGACGCGTTCGGCGATGGCGACCCTCCGCGCAAGCCGCCCCCTTCCGCCGACGCCGTTCGGGCCGCCGAAGCTTTGCTGTTTGCCGGCGGCCAACCGGTCCCCGCCCAGGTGCTCGCCGAAAGGCTTGGGCCCGGGGTCGACATCGCTTCGGTGTTGATGAAGCTCAAGGCTGATTACGCCGGGCGCGGAGTCGAGTTGGTTGAGACCGGGGCTGGCTGGCGCTTCCAATCCGCACCGGACCTTGGCGGCTTGTTCCGCGAAGAGCGGGAAACGCCGAAGCGGCTGCCAAAGGCGGCGCTCGAAACCCTTGCGGTGATAGCCTACCACCAGCCCGTGACCCGGGCTGAAATCGAGGATATCCGAGGCGTCAGCTTGTCGCGGGGTTCGATGGAACTGTTGCTTGAGCTGGGCTGGATCAAGCCGCGGGGTCGCCGGCGCAGCCCGGGGCGGCCACTCACCTTTGGAACGACCGACGCTTTCCTCGGCCACTTTGGCCTGACCTCGCTTGACGCGCTCCCAGGCAAGGACGATCTCCAGTCGCTAGGGTTGCTTGATCCGCGGGCGGCCGCGCAGCTCGACATGCCAAGGCCGAGCGAGGAGACGGCGGCGGACGAAGAGCCGCTGTCGGAAACAGACGACGCCGCCGACTTTTTCGTGGATCATATGAAACAAGACGAATAGGGCGTCCGGGCCCAAGGAGCACGACATGCATTTCCCAGGTTTGATCCCATTACTCATCGTCTTGGCGTTGGCGTTTCTACTGTTTAGCCGGCCGGGTCGCATTTCGGGCCTCATGGAAGACCTTGGCAAAGGCATAAAGGGCTTCCGCAAAGGCCTGTCCGACCCGCAAGATCAGAATCAGGTCCCCGAGGCGCCTCGCCAAGTGCAGGACCGAACCGAGCGCACCGAGCGCTCCGAAGACCAGGCGTCGCGCTAACGCGCGTTGAGGGCAACCTATGCTGCCGAGTCTCGGCTTTCAGGAGATTATACTCCTTGGCGTGCTCGCCCTGGTGGTGATCGGGCCCAAAGACTTGCCGCTCATGCTGCGCAAGCTCGGGCGCTGGACAGCGCGGCTGCGCGGTATGGCCCAGGAGTTTCGAACCGGCTTTGACGAATTGGCGCGCCAGGCGGAACTCGACGAGCTGAAGCGCGAAGTTGAAGCTTTGCGCCAGACGACTAATCTCAACAGCCTCGCAAACGACATCACCAAAGCGCTGCCGACACTGGAGGACTATGCCGGGGTCTCCAAGCCCACGACGGATACCCGGTCGAACCGGCCGGCGCTGACGTCGGACGACGCTTTGTCCTCCGAGGCGGCGTCGGAGAGCGTTGAATTCGAAGTCGAGGGACTGCTCGGCGACGAGCTCGAACCAGCCCGAGCGGCGCAACAAGGCCGTGATCAGGCATCCCCGCAATCTAACCCCACCACAGCGCCGACGCCGGTGCGGAGCGCCCCATGACGAGAGCGCGCGCATCCGACGAAGAGGAGATCGACGCCTCGCGCGCGCCGCTGCTCGACCATCTGACAGAGCTGCGGAACCGGCTTGTTGTGGCCGTCATTGCGCTGGTCGTGGCGTTCGTCGGCTGCTTTTTCGTTTCCAAGCCGATCTTCGAGTTCTTGGTCGAGCCGTTCCTTGCCGCCATACGCGACGTACACCCCGATCAAGCAGATCAAGCGCTTACGCTCTACAACACGCACGCCTTCGGCTTTTTCTTTGTCCAGCTGCAGGTGGCGCTGTTTGCCGCCGTGATCGTCGCGTTCCCGGTGATTGCCTACCAAGCCTATGCGTTTATCGCCCCGGGCCTTTACCGGCGTGAGCGCAGTGCTGTCGCGCCCTTCTTGGTCGCCGCGCCGATCATGTTCCTGCTGGGCTGCGCGTTCGTTTTCTTCATCGCGATGCCGTTCGCCCTCGAGTTCGCGCTGAAACAGGAGATCACGGACGGCCCGGTGCAAGTCCGCTACTTGCCGAAAGTCGACGAGTATCTGGGCTTGGTGATGACGTTGGTGCTCGCTTTTGGGCTCTGTTTTCAGATGCCCGTCGTGCTGTCGCTGCTGGGACGGATCGGCGTTGTCAATGCTGGGATGCTGCGGCGGGGCCGGCGCTACGCAATAGTCGGCATCGCAGCGTTTTCTTCACTGGTTACGCCGCCCGACGTGATCTCGATGATGCTGATGGCCATTCCCATGTACGGGCTCTACGAGATTTCGATATGGCTCGTAGCGCTCATCCGCGCCGCTCAGGACAAGCGGGAGGCCGCCGAGACTGCGGCGGCTGCCGCGGCGGAGTAGTTGCCCGCGCCGGGACCATAAACTAGACCCTGCTGCGCAGGCGTGCAGACCTCTTCACCCCTTCCCGGACAGCGCGAGCCGTAAGTCCGGGGCCCATTGAACACGGGCGCTTGCGGTCATGGGTCCTGGAATGGCTTCGCTGCGCGCGCATCGAGGATGGGTGGGGCGTCGGATGTGTCAACACCTCAACCATGCACGACATCAAAACCATTCGCGACAACCCAGCGCTCTATGACGCCGCCTGGGCGCGCCGGGGTCTGCCGCCGCAGACGCAAGCGATCCTCGATGCTGACGCCAGGCTGCGCGCCGCGCAAACCGTAAAGCAGGAAGCGGAAGCGTCGCGGAACGCCGCCTCCAGGGAGATCGGCAAGGCCAAGGCCGCCAAGGACGAGGCGCGCGCTGCAGAGCTGATGACGCAAGTGGCCGCGTTCAAGGCGACGATCGAGGAAGCTGGCGCGGAAGAGGCGCAGTGGCAGAAGACGCGCGACGATCTGCTTGCGGGTCTGCCCAACGTGCCAGCGGTTGACGTGCCCGATGGCGCCGACGAGCACGGCAATATCGAAGTGCGGCGCTGGTACTTGAAGGATGGCGGCTACCCGCCCGCGCTCGATCTCACCGCCGACCACGTCACCCTCGGCGAGGCGCTAGGGATGATGGATTTCGAAGCCGCCGCGCGGATGAGCGGTGCGCGCTTCGTAGCACTCAAGGGCCAGCTCGCACGACTTGAGCGCGCTCTGGCGGCGTTGATGCTCGATCTGCACACGGGGACGAACGGCTATACTGAAGTCAGTCCGCCCATCCTGGTGCGCGACGAGGCCATGTTTGGCACCGCGCAGCTGCCGAAGTTCGTAGACGACCAGTTCACCGCCGCGCGCACGATCAGCCGGGAGGAGTTGTTGTTTACCGCTCTCGATCGCTTCGACGAGGAATTCGAGCGCAGGGCTGGTTCAATCAAGCCAACCGAGTTGATGAAGGAAATGATCGCGGCCGCGCCCACGCGCGAGGATTTTTGGCTGATTCCCACGGCGGAGGTGGCGCTCACAAACCTCGTGCGCGAGCAAATCTTGGAAGAGTCCGCGCTCCCCATCCGCATGACCGCCGACACGCCGTGCTTCCGCGCTGAGGCGGGTGCGGCGGGCAAGGACACGCGCGGCATGATACGCCAGCACCAGTTCCGAAAGGTGGAGCTGGTCTCCGTGACCACGCCGGAACAAAGTCACGAAGAGCACGAACGCATGACAGCGTGCGCTGAAGAGGTGCTGAAGCGACTCGAACTCCCGTATCGCGTGATGCTGCTTTGTGCGGGAGACATGGGCTTCGCCGCGAAGAAGACTTACGATCTTGAAGTCTGGCTGCCGAGCCAGGGCAAGTATCGCGAGATCAGCTCGTGCTCGAACTGCGGTGACTTCCAGGCCCGGCGCATGAGCGCGCGCTTCCGGGACAAGGATGGCAAGCCGCAATTCGTGCACACGCTGAACGGATCGGGGTTGGCCGTGGGCCGCACGCTCGTGGCGATTCTGGAAAACTACCAAAACGCAGACGGCTCGATCACAGTGCCGAAGGCGCTGGTGCGGTATATGGGCGGACTGGAACGAATTGCGCGGTGAAGCATCGGACGCGTGATCCACGCTCGATGCGCAAACTTGTCTCCGTCATCCTGTGCGCGCAGAGGTCAGTGATTGAAGGGGGCGGACGGCCCCAGGATGTCCACTAGGTCGGCGCCTCCGACGTGCTCGTTCATAGCGCAAAAATCGGCGTGGGCCTCCAGCGCGGCGCCGAGCAGCGCGTGGAATATCCTTCGCGGCAGCGTCTGCGCGCCAAATTGTTCGAGGTGCGGCGTAGTGAACTGCGCGTCCAGCAGTTTGAAGCCGCCGAAGCGCAGCCGCGCTACCAGATACGCAAGCGCCGCCTTGCTGGCGTCAGTGACGCGCGAAAACATGCTCTCTCCAAAGAACACACCGCCGAGGGCGACGCCATAGAGGCCGCCCACCAACTCGTCGCCTATTCGTGTCTCAACACTGTGCGCTAGCCCGCGCTCGTGCATTTCGAGATAGAGCGTGCGGATGTCGGGATTGATCCAGGTGTCTTCGCGCCCGCTGCGCGGCGCCGCGCAGCCGTCGATCACAGCCTCGAAGCTGCGATCAATGGTGAACCGGAACTTGTCCTGGCGCAGGGTTCGGGCGAGCCGGCGCGAAAGGTGGAACCGGTCCAGCGGGATGATGCAGCGCTGGTCCGGATCGAAGATGAAGAAGCCGGCATCCTCGCGGCTCTCGGCCATCGGGAAGACGCCGCGACGATAGCAAGCGATGAGGTCGTCGGTGGTGAATGGCTTCACGCTGGGCAATTTGCCAGTGCTGAAGCAGTTCGTCAGCCCTTCGATGTTTGTCCTTAGCGCCTCAGAACCGCCCGCTGAGCTCTATGATTAGCCACGGCGCCTGAGCAAATTGGCGCTCGCGCAGGTCACGGCCCAGGAACGGGCCGGAGCGGTCGTCGTTGGTCGGATCGCCGTCGCCCGGCGCGCCGAAGAAGCGGCGGTCGCGGTTGATCGTACCGTCGAGGACATTGGCGGCGATGGCGCGCAGGCGCATGTTGTTCGGCAGCGCTGTCGTCTCGACCCATAGGTCCACCCAGGGGCCTTCCTCGCTGGTGTCGATTTCGTTGTAACGATAGGCTTGGAACTCCCCTTCCTTCTCAAAGCTAACGCCCCACGCGAGCTTGTGCGCGCTCAAGTCCTGCCGAAACTCGATTTCTACTTCCGATTCCCGTTGGAAGGAGATGATCCGCGGCTGTCCGGTGACGGGATCGGTGACTTCGGTGTCCCACAACGACCCCTCGATCGTCAGGCGGCCGCCAGGGATGAAGCGGATCGGGGTGGAGAAGTTCACGTCCAGGCTGATCGCTTCGGCGTCGCCGATATTGCCGGGCGCATCGAAGCGGATGAAGTCGTCGTCGGGATCGCCAGGATCCTCGTCGGGGTTCGGAAAAACCAGTTGTACGAGGTCGGCGACATCGCCGTAGCGATGATGGGTCAGCGTAACCCCCAGCGCCGCCCCGCCTGGAAAGCGGAAGTCGCCACCAAGTTCGGTGCGCCAATCGGTCTGCGGCACGAGGTCGGTATTGCCGCCCGAGATAATCGCGTCCGCCACTGACGCCGCCGATACGAAATCGCCGAAGTCGAGTTGGCCGACGTCGCGGTAATAGCGCAGGCGCAGCTGATTGTTGCCGGCGAATGTGCGCGACAATTGCACCGAGGGCTTCCAGAACGATAGCTCGACGGTCTGGTTGTCGTCGCCGCTGAAGGTCAGCGTCGAGGTTTCCCACGCGAGCCGCGTCTCCAGGGACCAGGACGGCGCTGGCCGCCAATTGTGCGAGCCGAAGACTTCAGCACGCTCCTCCTCTACCAGAACGTTAGAGTTGGGGATGAACACGGCGGTTCCGTCCTCGACAAAACTTAGGCCCTGGTCGAGCGAGTTGAGCGCGGCCTCCGCGCCGAACTCGATGCGGTGTGATTGGCCAAAGCCGCGCGCCAAGCTCACGCGACCGATCGTCTCTCCGCTCTCCTGCGTGACTGCCTGCCGATACGTCGAGGTGACAGAACCAAACCCGTCCTCGAAGCGGCCGTCCTCCTGGCTTTCGTAAGTGTTGCGATTGACGAGGCCGATCAGCCCCAGCGACCAGGGGCCAATATCGCGGTCGTAGTTGAGACCGAGTTCGTAGTTGTCGCTGCGTTCGGTGAAGCCGTTGAAGAAGCTGCGCGTGGGTGTGTCGGACGGATTGAAGAACAAGAGTCCGTTGTCGACGTGGAAGCGGAAGCGATTGGCTTGCGCGTTGGCGGATAGCCTGCCGCCGGCCAGCGGTAGTGCTACGTTGCCATTGAGCGTGAATTCCCTGACGTTGCGGGGCGAGGGCGTGTCGACCGTCTCGACGAGAGCGCCGGTTGTGTCGGTGATGCGTCTCCAACCGGGCAGCGAGCGGCCCTGGGTGAAGAAGGAGGCGCCGACACCGTACTCGATTTGGCCGCTGCGGCCCGAATAGGAGGTTTCGCCTCGCGGCTTGAAACCGCCGTCGAAGCTTTCGAAGCCGCCTTCCCACAGCCCGCTCCCGGCGCTCGGCGTGCGGACCACGTTGACCAGCACGCTCTGGCCGGAGGCGTCGCCGGCGACGTCCGCGCCGCGCAACACCTCAATGCGCACCACCTGGCTTGAGGGAATGCGCGAGAGAATGCCCTCAAGCGATTGGCTTTTGGTGCTGGGGCGTAGGCCGTCGATCAGCAGATTGCCGACAGCGCCCGAGAAACCGCGGCGATCATCGCCGCCGTCGAGCGAGAATCCCGGCGTCTGGCGCACCATGTCGAGGGCGTTCTGAGGGCTAAACTGAGCGAAGAAGGCGGCGTCGTATGAGAGACGGCCCTGAGAAGACGTCGGCGGGGGGGTCGTGGGCAATGACCCGGGCGGCGTCTCGTCGGCGTAGGCCACACCCGTCAAGGCCAGCACCGAGGCCATTGTGCGCCACATTCAGTCCCCTCCCTCACGCCGTCCCTTGATCGCATACGGCGTGAACTGCGCATATTGCTGCATGATTGCAGGCTCATTTCAGGCGGGCGCCTAGGGGCGAATTGAGGCGCTGACGAGCCTTTTCGACGAATTGGGGAGTTGGATCGACAAAGGGGGCAAACGAAAGCGCCGCCGAGGTGACCCTCGACGGCGCCCGTAACTCGATGCCTTCCGGGCTTACTTGCCCTTCTTGGCGCCTTTTTTCGCGGCGGTCTTTTTGCCCGCAGCTTTCGTAGTGGTCTTCTTCTTCGCAGCCATATCAACCTCCCCGTTTGGGATGACGCGAGCTTCTGCTTCGATTCGTAGAATTGTAAATGCGCAACGCGCGTTTCACATCCCGCCGACTGTAAGTCCGCTGATGTACAGTGTCGGTTGGCCCACACCTACTGGCACACTCTGTCCGGCTTTGCCGCATGTGCCGACCCCTTCATCGAGCTTCATGTCGTCGCCGACCATTTTCACGCGGGTGAGTGCGCTCGGCCCATCGCCGATCAAGGTTGCGCCCTTGATCGGCGCTTTGATCTTGCCGCCTTCGACAAGATACGCCTCGGTGCATTGGAACACGAACTTGCCGGAGGTGATGTCAACCTGTCCGCCTCCGAAATTAACGGCGTAGACGCCTCTCTTGAGGCTGGCGAGGATTTCGCCGGGGTGTTTGTCGCCGGCGGTCATGAAGGTGTTGGTCATGCGCGGCATCGGCCGATGCGCATAGCTTTCGCGGCGGCCGTTGCCAGTCGGCGCGACCCCAGTCAGGCGCGCATTCATGCGATCCTGCAGATAACCCTTCAGAATGCCGTCCTCGATGAGCACGGTCCGCTGCGTTGGCGTGCCTTCGTCATCGATGTTGAGCGAACCGCGCCTGTTTTCGAGGGCGCCGTCGTCAACGACGGTCACGCCAGGGGCGGCGACGCGTTGGCCAATCATGCCAGAAAAGGCGGACGTGCCCTTGCGGTTGAAATCGCCTTCGAGGCCGTGGCCCACCGCTTCGTGGAGCAAGACGCCCGGCCAACCGGGCCCAAGCACGACGTCCATTTCGCCGGCCGGCGCCGGCACGGCGTCGAGGTTGACGAGCGCGATGCGCAGCGCTTCGTCAGCCAGCGCCTTCCAGCGCTCGGGCGCGATGAACACCTCATAGGGCTCGCGTCCGCCCGCGCCGGCTGAGCCGCTCTCACGCCGGCCGTCGCGCTCAACGGTAACGGATACGTTGAGCCGAACCAGCGGGCGGTGATCCGTGAGCTTGGCGCCGTCGGGACGAAGGATCGTGAGCCCCCGACGCGCGCCGCTGAGCGTCGCCGCCACCTGTACGACGCGCGGATCCCTGGCGCGGCAGTAGGCGTCGATCTCGGCCAGCAGCCCGGTCTTGTGCTGAAAGCTTGGCGCGGCGATGGGGTCGAAGTCAGCGTAAAGTTGGCGATTGACCTTGGCGGGACTGACATCGAGAGAGCCGTCATGGCCAAGCTTCGCTGCGACCGCCGCTTCCGCCGCCCGCGCCACGCTGCCGATGTCGAAGCTGTTGGCGTGGCCGTAGCCGGCGCGCTCGCCCGCGACCAATCGCAGACCGAAACCATTGCTCGCGTCGTATGAGGCCGACTTCAGCCGCCCGTCATCCCAGTAGAAACTCTCAGCACGACTTTCCTCGACGAAGATCTCGCCATCATCGGCCCCGCGCGCAGCCTCGGCGAGGATCCGCTCGGCGGCGTCCCAGTCCATTTCGGGGGCGGTTTCAAGTTCGGTTGCGAGGCCGTCGGCCATGGATCCTCACTTCTTCGGCGTTGGACAGAGATATAGGTGCGCCATGCAGCGCCTGCGCGGTCACAAAGCGGCGGATTCGGCCTTCACCGCTATTGGTTCGTGGTTTCGCCCAGCCGGTTGGCCAGGTTTTCCCGGCGGCCTCGGGCGAACCGGGCCAGTTCGGCGTTGGCGGGGCCCCAGTCGGGCTGGATCTCAAGCGCCGTGGTGTAGTCCTCGAAGGCGCCCCTCAAATCGCCCATGCTTTCCCGGGCGACTCCGCGGTTGAAGTAAGCCTTGTGCGGTTCTGTCACCCCGAGACTGAGCGCTTCCGTCAGCGACGCGATCGCGAGGCCGTAATCACGGATCTGCACCTGCGCTGCGCCTCGGTTCATAAAGGCTTCGGCGTGGTTGGGCGTCAGCGCCAGCGCCGCATCGAAATGCTGGATCGCGACGAGGTGTTCGCCACGGCGCATGCGCATGACGCCGACATTGATTTCCAACTGGGCCTTGGCGTCATCGCTCAGGCGCGGGTAGGCAAGTGCACGTTCGCAATAGCTGACAGCGCGGTCGGAGGAATCGCCCTCGGCCAGGGCGGCGTTGCAGCGGCGAGCGTGTGGCGTCGATCCCAACACGGTGACGGACCTAGGATCGGCGGTTGGGTCCTGCGCGGAAGCAGCCGGCGCCGCAAGCGCCGCCGAGGCGGCTACCAACGCCGCCATAACGGCCCAGAAGCGCCTTGGAAGCCAAGCGCGGCTCATGCTAGCACCCTCGTTGAATAGGTCGGTGACGGGCCAAAAACCTCGGGCGCGGTCGTATGCCGCGCCTGGCGACTATAGGCTCGGCTGGCGGAGCGCGCCATACCGATGCTGTTTCTTGAGGAGGCGAGAGCTTGAAGCGAGGGGCTATGATCGCGGCGGCTGCGGCGGGCGCAGCGCTCGCGGGCGCGTCGGCTTGGGCGGCTGTTGGGCAGCCGCATGACCGCGGGATCGATCTGCAACCGCCCGCGACGCAGATCATGCAGGACGTCCACGAATTCCACACCTTCATCTTGTGGATCATAGTGGCCATTTCGGTACTCGTGCTAGCGCTGCTGCTCTGGGTGATTGTGCGGTACAATCGCCGGGTCAACCCAACCCCTCGCAAGTTCACTCATAACATCGCCGTGGAAGTGCTTTGGACCGTTGTGCCGGTGCTCATACTGGTCGCCATTGCCTGGAAGTCCTTCCCTTTGCTGTTTCAGCAAGAACGCATCCCACCGGCTGAACTTACGCTGAAGGTCACCGGCAATTCCTGGCGATGGGACTTCGAATACCCGGATCTCGGTGTCCAGTTCACCTCGAATATGCTCGACGAAGCAACCGCGCGCGCGGAGGGCCGCCCCTATTTGCTGGCGACTGATGCGCCGCTGTACGTCCCGGTGGATACCACGGTGCGCGTCCTGGTGACGTCCAACGATGTCATCCACTCCTTCGCGGTGCCTGCCTTCGGCTTCAAGGAAGACGCGATTATGGGGCGGGTGAACGAGGGCTGGTTCAACGTCGATTCCAATCTCGCGCCGCCCGGCACGGTGGTCTACGGCCAGTGCTCTGAATTGTGCGGCGTCAATCACGCCTACATGCCGGTCGAAATCCGCATAGTCTCCCGCGAGGAGTTCGACCGATGGGTGGAAGCGCAGGGTGGTTCCTTGGCGGCGGCGGGAAGTCCGGCGCAAGCGCCTGAAACCGCTCCGACAACGCCGCAGCCGGCGCCTGCCGGCAATCCGACGCGCTAAGGATCAGCAGCAATGACGCACGAAGCCGCGCACACCGCAGGTCATCACGAAGACCATCGCCCGAGCCTCTACGACTGGAAGCGTTGGGTCTATTCAACCAACCACAAGGACATCGGCACGATGTATCTTGTGTTCGCCATTATCGCCGGCCTGATCGGCGGCGCGCTGTCGGGCCTCATTCGTTGGGAACTGACTGAGCCGGGCGTTCAAGTGTTTGCCGAAGGCGCGCCGATCACTGCGTGGCTCCACATGGACAGCAGTCACGGTTACAACGTGGCGGTCACCATGCACGGCCTGATCATGATCTTCTTCATGGTCATGCCGGCGATGATCGGCGGTTTTGGCAACTGGTTCGTGCCGATCATGATCGGGGCGCCCGATATGGCGTTCCCGCGCATGAACAATATCTCGTTTTGGCTGCTGCCGGCGTCGTTCACGCTCGCGCTGCTCTCGATGTTTGTTCCTGGCAACGGCGAGTTCTTTGGCTTCGGAGGCGGCTGGACGTTGTATGCGCCATTGTCGACTGTGGCGACACACCATAGCGGCCCGTCGATGGATCTCTTGATCCTGTCGCTTCACATTGCCGGCGCCTCCTCGATTCTCGGCGCGATCAACTTCATCACGACGATCTTCAACATGCGTGCGCCCGGCATGACCATGCACCGCATGCCGCTGTTTGTCTGGTCGATCCTGGTGACTGTGTGGCTCCTGGTGCTGGCGCTACCGGTGCTTGCCGGCGCCATCACTATGCTGCTGACTGACCGCAACTTCGGCACGCAATTCTTCGAGGCGGCCGGCGGCGGCGATCCAGTGATGTACCAGCACCTGTTCTGGTTCTTCGGCCACCCCGAGGTGTACATCCTCATTCTGCCGGGCTTTGGCATGATCAGTCAGATCGTGTCGACGTTTTCCCGCAAACCGGTGTTTGGCTATCTTGGCATGGCCTACGCCATGGTGGCGATCGGCTTCATCGGCTTCATCGTGTGGGCGCACCACATGTACACGGTAGGCATGGGCCTCGACCTCGAAGCCTATTTCGTCGCCGCGACGATGGTTATCGCCGTGCCGACCGGCATCAAGATATTCTCGTGGATCGCCACCATGTGGGGCGGCTCCATCGAGTTCAAAGTGCCGATGCTCTGGGCGATCGGCTTCATCTTCCTGTTCACCGTTGGCGGGGTCACCGGGGTCGTGCTGGCGAACTCCGGTATCGATACGTATTTGCACGACACCTATTACGTTGTGGCGCACTTCCACTACGTGCTGTCGCTTGGGGCCGTGTTCGCCATCTTCGCGGGCTTCTTCTACTGGATTCCGAAGATGAGCGGGTACCGCTACAACGGATTCCTGGCCGGGCTGCAGTTCTGGATCATGTTCATCGGCGTGAACATTATCTTCTTCCCGCAGCATTTCCTTGGATTGCAGGGCATGCCGCGCCGCTACATCGATTATCCGGAGGCGTTCACCTACTGGAACCAGATCTCCTCGATCGGGTACGTCATTACCGCCGTCGGCGTGCTGGTGTTCCTTGTTGTGCTGGCTGAAATGTTCATCGTCCGTCGCAAGGCGGGCGCCAATCCATGGGGCGAGGGCGCGACGACACTGGAGTGGACATTGTCTTCGCCGCCGCCGTTCCACCAGTTCAACGAGCTTCCGGTGATCAAGCCGGACAAGCATCACTAGAGGACGAGGCGCCTCCTTCTCCCCCTCGCGGGGGGAGAAGGTGTCGGCGTAGCCGACGGATGAGGGGGCGCCTCAACAAGAGTGCACTTCATCGATGCAGAGCGCAGATCTAGGCTCCACCCCCTCATCCGGCCCTCCGGGCCCCCTTCTCCCCCTCACGGGGGAGAAGGGCGGGATCGCGTCCACCGGTGACTACATCGCGCTCCTCAAGCCGCGCGTGATGAGCCTTGTCGTGTTCACGGCGCTGGTCGGTTATGTGGCTGCGCCCGGTCAGGGCGACGCGGTGCTCGGGTTCGCGGCAATTCTCGCCATCGCCATTGGCGCGGGCGGCTCAGGCGCGCTCAACATGTGGTTCGACGCCGACATCGACGCGGTGATGACTCGCACCCGCGCGCGCCCGATTCCGTCGGGCCGGGTGGCGCGTGAAGAAGCCTTGATGCTCGGGCTGACGTTGTCGGCTCTGTCGGTGGTCACGATGCAACTGGCGGCCGGACCGCTGGCCGCCGCGCTGCTGGCCTTCACGATCTTCTTCTACGCCGTCGTTTACACGATGTGGCTGAAGCGCTCGACACCGCAGAACATCGTCATCGGGGGCTTGGCGGGCGCCTTGCCGCCGGCGATCGCCTGGGCGGCGAAGACCGGCGCGCTCTCGCTTGATGCGTGGTTGCTGGTCGCCATCATCTTCTTCTGGACCCCGCCGCACTTCTGGGCGCTGTCACTGTTGCAGAAAGAGGACTACGCCGCTGCCCGGGTGCCGATGCTACCCGTCACGAGCGGCGCGCAGACGACGCGCCTGCACATCTTCGCCTATTCGCTGCTGTTGGCCCCGCTCGGTTTTGCGCCAGTGCTGAGCGGGCTCGGCGGCACATTGTACGGTGTGTTGTCTGCGCTTGGCGGCGTTGCTTTTGTAGCGTTGGCGTTGCGCGTGCTCAGTTCCCGCGCAGGCGAAAGCGATGCAGCGCAGAACAAGCCGGCGCGAGACCTGTTCGGCTTCTCGATCCTATACCTATTTACGCTGTTTGCGGCTCTGTTGGTCGAGCGGGGGCTCGGAGTATGAGTGTGCCAGTGACCCTGACGCCTGAAGAACTTCGCGCTCGCCAGCGGCGCAATCTCTGGATTGCACTTGCGATCGTTGCATTCGTGGTTCTGGTGTTCGCCATCACCCTGGCGCAGCTGGGCGGCGCGGTGCTGGAGCGCCCGCTATGATCGAGCAAATCGAAAAGAAGAAACGCCTGACGGCCATCATCGTCATTGTCGCTGTGGCGGGTATGACCGGCATGGCCTTCGCCGCCGTCCCGCTCTACGAAGCGTTCTGCCGCATCACCGGTTATGGCGGCACGACGCAGACGGCGGAGACCGCGCCCGCGCAGGCGCTCGACCGGCGTATCGAAGTGCGCTTCGACGCAAACACCGCGCCCGAACTGCCAGTGGAATTCGCACCGAAGCAAAACGCCGAGACGCTGCGCATCGGTGAGACGGGGCTTGCCTTCTACACCGTGCGCAATACCAGCGACGAGCCGGTCATCGCGCGCGCGACCTACAACGTCACCCCGCATATCGCCGGCCAGTATTTCGCTAAGATCGAGTGCTTCTGCTTCCAGGACCGCGTGCTCGCGCCGGGCGAGACCACCGATCTTCCCGTGGTTTTCTTTGTCGATCCGGAGCTGGTCTCCGATCCAGACACCAGCGGCTTGGGCACGATCACGCTGTCTTACACCTTCTTTCGTTCCGTCAACGGTCCCGCGATTGGCGATGGTGCGAGCTGAAGCAATTGGCATGAACCTGCGGCTGCGCTAAGTGCGGCGGTGGAGGCGAGGGCGAACATGGCGCACGGCGAGGTCAAACACGATTATCACTTGGTGAATCCCAGCCCGTGGCCCTTCGTGGGCTCGGTGGGCGCGCTGGTGACGGCCATCGGCGCTGTCGTGCTGATGCGCGGGCTGACAGCGGAGGAGGGCAACTTCTTCCTAAGCCAAGGCCAATGGACGCTGTTCCTCATCGGCATGGGTATTCTTGTGACCACCTGCATCGGCTGGTGGGGCGATGTGATCAAAGAGAGCCGCCAGGGCGATCACACACCCGTCGTCGATGTCGGACTTCGCTACGGCATGATCCTGTTCATCGCTTCCGAAGTGATGTTCTTCGTCGCGTGGTTTTGGGTGTTCTTCGAACTGGCCATCTTTCACGAGCATCGCGCGGCGTGGTCAGTGCCGACTTGGGATGAAGCGACGGCGCAGGCCTGGGCCAATTGGCCACCGCCGGGCGTGGAAGCGTTCGATCCCTTCCATCTGCCGCTCATCAACACGCTGATCCTGTTGCTGTCGGGCACGACGGTGACGTGGGCTCACCATGCGCTGCAGCAGGGTGACCGCAACGGCGCGCGGCTCGGGCTGTTGCTCACTGTACTGCTCGGGGCTGTTTTTACTTGGGTGCAGTTCGGCGTCGAGTATCCCATCGCCGGCTTCGCCTTCGGCAATCAGGGCGAAACCACGAACGCCACTCTGTATGGCGCATCATTCTTCATGGCGACCGGCTTCCACGGCTTCCATGTGATCATCGGCACCATCTTCCTTTCGGTCTGCTTGTTGCGGTTGCTGATGGGGCACTTCACGCCGCAGAAGCATTTCGGGCTGGAAGCGGCGGCGTGGTACTGGCACTTCGTCGATGTGGTGTGGCTGTTCTTGTTCACCTTCGTCTACGTGGTGCCGTACCTGACAATGCAGTGAGCACGCACTCCGCATGGCGCGCGGGGCTTCGGCAGCGATGCCCGCAGTGTGGCCACGGTGAGGTCTTCGAGGGCTATCTCAAGTTTCGCGACTGCTGCGGTGCCTGTGGCGCCGACTTCGGCAGCGCTGACAGCGGCGACGGGCCTGCCGTATTCGTGATCTTGATTGTCGGTGCGATCGTAGCGCCCCTGTTGATCGTGCTCCAGTTCGGGCTCAATCTGCCGGGATGGCTCGCGCTCACAACCTCCATGGGTGCGGCTGTGGCGCTGTGTGTCACTCTGCTGCCGGTGCTGAAGTCGCTGCTGTTTGCGCTTCAGTGGGCGCACAATGCCCGTCAAGCTACAGTGGACGATCTCGAATGATCCGTTTTCGTCCGTATTGGGTGATGACGGCGCTCAGCATAGTGTCGCTGGCGGTGCTGATCCTGCTCGGTCACTGGCAATGGCAGCGTTACGAACGCAAGATGGCGGCGGCCAGCGAGCCGGTCGCGGAGATGACGATCGAGCGCTATCAGCCCATCGCTGGCGCCATCCAGTTCGTCTACGGCGTGCGCAGCGACACACGCGAGCAAGGCTGGCGCGTGTTCGCGCCGGTCGAGCACGGCGAGACCGTCGTCTTTGTCGACGCTGACTTCATCGCCGGCGTCGAGCCGCCAAACCCCGACGAAGTGCGCGTGCCGGCGGCGCTGAGACTCGGCGCGCCGATCTCGGGCGCGTCGATCCGGCCCGAAGCGCCGGGCGCACTGACCTTGGCGCCGCGGCCGCTGCAGCGGCTCTGGTTCGCGATCGACCTTGCCGCTATGGGACGCAACGGTGGGCTGCAAAACGTCGCCAACTATTACATTGCGAGCGCCTATGTCGGGGCCGACGGGCGCGCCGCGCGCAATCCCTTCGCGCTGGCGCCGGGCGCCGATCCGCTGCCGCCGGAGCGGCACCTTGGCTACGCCGTCACCTGGTGGGGGCTCGCGCTGGTGCTGCTTGTGGTTTACTTCGCGTATCATGCCAGCGTCGGGCGGCTGAGCTTTGGCCGCGCGCGCGCGCGCGAGGATTGATGCGCTACATCTCGACACGCGGACAAGCGCCGCCAGTCTCGTTCCTGGACGCTGTGCTCAACGGCATGGCGCCCGACGGCGGGCTCTATGTGCCGGAGAGCTGGCCGGCCGGTCCAGCGCATAAATTGTCGTCAAGGACCGCGGCGATCGGCCATTACAACTGCGCGGCTATCCGATCGCTTGTCTCGTTCGCGGAAGGCGACATTGGGTGGGAAGACGGCGGCGCTGTAACGCTGTGCAACGCCGCGTATATCGCAGCCCCTTCAAATCCCGATGATGAGCACTGGCGGCCAAAGTGGCCCATTGCGGTGACGCCCTTGCGTCAGATCGGTCCGGGCATGTGGATGCTTGAGCTTTTCCATGGCCCTTCACTGTCCTTCAAGGACGTGGCGATGCAGCTGATCGGGCCAATCTACGATCTGGCCCTTACGCGCCGAGACCAGCGCCTGACCGTCGTGTGCGCTACATCCGGGGATACCGGCGGCGCGGCGGTTGAAGCGCTGAAAGATCGCGGACGCCTTGATCTGTTCGTGTTAACGCCCAAGGGCCGTGTCTCTGAAGTGCAGCGGCGCTTCATGACCACCTCGCGTGCCAGCAACGTCTTTGTGATCGAGATCGACGGTGATTTCGATACTTGTCAGGCTCTCGTGAAAGTTCTGTTCGCCGATGCTGACTTCGCCAGTCGCGCCCAACTTTCAGCCGTCAATTCGATCAACTGGGCCCGCATCGTTGCGCAATCGGTGTACTTCCAGATCGCAGCGCACATCCTGGGCGCGCACGGACCAGTGAGCTTCGTCGTGCCGACGGGAAACTTCGGCGATGCGTACTCGGGGTGGGTGGCCAAACAGATGGGCGCACCCGTCGGCACATTAGGAATTGCCGTCAATGACAACGACATCTTATGCCGCGCCCTGACCACCGGTCGCTATGAGCGCGTCGCATCGAAGGCGACCCTGTCGCCGGCCATGGATATACAGGTCGCTTCCAATTTCGAGCGCATCCTGTTCGAGGCCCTTGGTCGCGACGGCGATCACGTCAACCGTCTCTATGCGCAGCTGACTCAAACCGGTGGCTTCGATATACCCGCGCCAGCACTTGAAATGCTGCGCGCGCAGTTCCGCGCCGGCGCGGTGACGGATGAAGAGACGTTGGGCGCAATGAGGAATAGCGCCGAGGATGATCAGTTGCTGTGCCCTCACACAGCAGTGGGCCTTGCTTCACGTGCGAGCACGATGGGCACCGCGCCGATTGTATTTCTCGCCACCGCCCATCCCGCCAAATTCCCCGACACCGTCGAGCGCGCGACCGGCGTGCGTCCGCAGCTGCCGGCCAAGTGCGCCGATCTGTTCGAGCGAGAGGAGGAGTTCGACACGCTGCCGGCGGATGCGGAAGCTGTGAAGCGCTACATCCGCGAGCGGAGCCGGGCGTGGCGGTGATGGCGTTCGCGTGACCCCCGAACTCATCCGTCTCTCCAACGGCGTGCGCGTTGCGCTTGATCCGATGCCGGCGCTGGCGACGGCGGCGCTTGGCGTCTGGCAGCGCGTCGGCGCGCGCTGGGAGCCGGCCGAGATTAACGGTGTCGCGCACCTGTTCGAGCACATGGCGTTCAAAGGCGCGGGGCCCCGCGACGCGCGCCAGTTCGCTGAAGCGATCGAGAATGTCGGCGGGGTGATCAACGCCGCCACCGGCTACGAACGCACGGCGTATTACGCGCGCGTGGTCGCCGAGCAGGCGCCGTTTGCGCTCGAGCTCATCGCCGACATCCTGTTTGCGCCGCACTGGTCGCCCGACGACCTGGAGAAAGAAAAGGGCGTGGTCGCGCAGGAGCGCGGCGAAGCGTATGATGTCCCTGACGACCGCGTGTTCGAACTGCACCAAAGCACGCTGTATCCAAACCAACCGCTCGGCCGGCCGATCCTCGGGGACGAGGCGACGCTCGCGAACATCCGCGTTGACACGCTGCGCGCGTTCCACGATGCGCACATGAGCCCCGAGCGCGTCGTCATCGCCATCGCTGGCGCGTATGATCGGGAAGCGTTCCTCGATGCGGCGGAAAGGCGCTTCGCGCACGTGACATCCATCATCGCGCAGGCGCCGGCTCCGGCCCACGCATATGGCGGCCGCATCGCCGAGTTGCGCAAACTGGAGCAGGCGCATCTGGTGCTGTCCTGGCCGGCGCCGCCGGCGGTCTCGGAAGACCTGTACGCTGCGCGTCTGCTCTCGGACGTATTCGGCGGGGGCATGTCCTCGCGCCTGTTCCAAGAGGTGCGCGAGACGCGCGGACTGGTTTACGCCATCGACTCCTCGCTTGACGCACTGGAAGACGACGGTCGGCTCAGCGTCTACGCCGGCTGCGCGCCGAAGAATGCGCGCGCGGTGGTCGCTATTGTGCGCGAGCAGCTGGCGCTGCTGGCCGAACGGGGCCCCGCCGGTGAAGAGCTGGCGCGCGCCAAGGCAGTCGCGCGGGCGCAGATGCTGATGGGACTGGAGGCGCCCTCGGCGCGGGCGGAAGCACGGGCGAGCCAAGTGCTGCTGCGCGACCGGTTGATCCCGTTTGACGAAGTGCGCGCCAAGCTGGAGGCGGTGACCGCCGACGATGTGCGCCGTATGGCGCGTAGGGCGCTTGAGGGACCGGTGGCGGCTGCTGCGATTGGGCCGAAAGCGGGGCTTGGCGCTTTGGGCGCAATCCCTTCATAATCGGGTTCATGGCCCTGATGCGCAAAGACGGCGAAGGCGCGCGCCGGATCGACGGCGATGGCGTCTTCCTGCGCGCGCCCGAACTGCGCGACTACGCGGAGTGGGCGGAGGTGCGCGAGAAGAGCCGCGCCTTCCTGACGCCATGGGAGCCGACCTGGGCGCAGGACGAAACCTCCCGCAGCTCCTATCGCTACAAGGTGCGTCGTTATTCAGAAGACGCGCGCGACGACAAGGCTTACGCGCTCTTCGTCTTTCGAGAGAGCGACGAGGCGCTGGTCGGCGGCGTCACTGTCTCGAACGTCCGGCGCGGCGTCGCGCAGATGGCGTCGCTTGGGTATTGGGCCGGCGCCATGTTCGCCGGCAACGGCTACACCACGTCAGCCGTGCGCGCAGTGGTGCGCTTCGGCTTCGAGGATCTCGACCTGCATCGCATCGAGGCCGCCTGCCAGCCCGACAATATCGCTTCGCGGCGGGTGCTGGAGAAGGCCGGGTTTACTCACGAAGGCGTGGCGCAGGCCTATCTCAAGATCAACGGCGACTGGCGCGACCACCTTCTCTTCGGGATCGTGAACGAACGGAGCTAGCCAAAGGGCGATCCGGCGCCGCCCGCGAGTTGGTGGATGGCAATCGCTTCACACCGCATCCAGCGCCACGTCCAGACTCCGCGCCGCGTGCGTCAGCGCGCCGATCGAAATCACATCGACGCCGGTTTCGGCTACCGCGAATACGTTCTCGATTGTGACGCCGCCGGACGCTTCCAGCAGCGCCTTGCCTTTGCCCAGTTTCACCGCGGCCTTCAGTTCCGACAGCGAGAAGTTGTCGAGCAGGATGGCGTGAGGCGCGTACGGTAGCGCTTCCTTCAATTGCTCGAGCGAATCCACCTCGACCTCAATGCACATCAGATGGCTGGCGTAAGCGCGCGCGCGTTCCAACGCAGCGGAAACGGAGCCTGCAGCAGCAATGTGGTTGTCCTTGATCAGGATCGCGTCGTCGAGTCCGTAGCGATGCGCACCGCCGCCACCCAGGCGCACCGCGCGCTTCTCCAGCGCGCGCAAGCCGGGCGTCGTCTTGCGCGTGGAGGCGATGATCACGTCCATTCCAGCCACCGCGTCCACATACGTGCGCGTTAGTGTAGCGACGCCGGAAAGCCGGCCGACGAAGTTGAGCATCGTGCGCTCCGCCATCAGCACCGAGCGCACGGAACCGTCGAGCTGCATGATGGTGTCGCCGGCTTTGACGCGCCCGCCGTCCTGCGCGTGCATGGTGAACTCGATGCCCGGATCGACCAGGAAGCCCGCGAGGATCGCCGCATCGAGCCCGGCGACCACGCCGGCTTGACGCGCCACCAGTTTCCAGCGTCCTTCCGCTTCCGGGTCGATCAGCGCATCGGTGGTGACGTCGCCAGCGACGCCGAGGTCTTCTGCGAGCGCAAGCTTGACGATGGGTTCGAGCACGATGTCAGGCAGCGGCGGAGGCGCCCACGCCTTGCTCGACGTCCGGCCAAGTGAGGAAGCTGCGTTTCGGCGCGGAGACATGAGGATAGTCGCTCCTGAAGTGCGCGCCGCGGCTTTCTTGGCGCTGCAGCGCGGCGAAGAGGATGAGTCGCGCGGTGGTGAGAGCATGGCAGGGGCCGTGCGCGGCGCAAAGCGCATCGACGCGATCGAGCGTCGTTTGCAGGCCGCCGGCCTCTCGCACGACGCCAGCGTGCGCCTGCATCAACCGCCGTAGTTCCGCGCGCGCGCCACTCGGCAACAACGGTATGGCCGCTTGAGCTTCGACGGTTAGGTCGACCGGCGCGCCGTTCTCGCGCAAGCGCTCGGCGATGCGGGCGGCGAACACCACGGCTTCCAGGAGCGAGTTCGACGCTAGACGATTGGCGCCGTGCGCGCCCGTGGAGGCGCATTCGCCGACCGCCCAGAGGCCGTCGAGCGTTGTGCGGCCCCACACATCGGTGGCGACGCCGCCCATGTGATAGTGCGCGGCCGGGGCGACAGGGATCAACGCCGTGCGCGGATCGACGCCGGCTTCCATGCACGCTGCGAACACGGTGGGGAAGTGCTTCGGAAATTTGGCGCCGACGGCTGTGCGCGCGTCGAGATAGGCGCCGCGCCCGCTGACGCGCTCGGCGTGGATGGCGCGCGCCACCACATCACGCGGCGCCAGATCGGAGACGAAGGCCTCGCCCTTGCCATTGATCAGATGAGCGCCCTCGCCGCGTAGCGCCTCTGTCGCCAGCGGGGCGGGGTCGCGCCCGACATCGATGGCGGTAGGGTGAAACTGGACGAACTCGGGGTCGGCGATCAGCGCGCCGGCGCGCGCGGCGATGGCGATGCCCTGGCCGATGGCTTGAATGGGGTTCGTGGTGACCGCGTAAAGCCCGCCGACGCCGCCGGTGGCGAGCACGACCTCCGCACCTAAAAACTCCGCGCCGTCCTCGCAGCGCACGCCGCGCGCGCGTCCGTTAGTGTCCTGGAGCAGTGCGTCGGCGCGATGATGCTCGACGATCTCGACGTGCGGTGCAGCGCGCACGGCGGCGGTCAGCGCATCCATGATCGCCTTGCCCGCGAGATCGCCCGCGACGCGCACCACGCGCGCGCGCGAGTGTGCAGCTTCGAGGCTCTGCGCCAACGCGCCGTCGGGCGTGCGATCGAACGGCACGCCGAGCGCGATAAGGTCGCGCAAGCGTGCAGGGCCTTCCGCGGCGATCAGCTGAGCGATGATCGGATCAACGAGCCCCGCGCCGGCGGCGACCGTATCGCGAGCGTGCAGTTCGGGCGTGTCGCCTTGCGCCAACGCGACCGCCATGCCGCCCTGCGCCCAAGCGGAGGAGGAGGAAAGGCCAAGCTTGGTAGGACTGAGCACAATGGCGCGGCGTGGCGCGATCTTAAGGGCGAGGAATAGCCCTGCGAGCCCCGCGCCGACGATGAGGACGGCGCCCCGACTAGACAAGCTCCACCGCGGCTTCCGGCATACCGACCTTGAACGCGCGTGGCTTCTCCTTCGGCAGGTCGAGCATGCGCTGGATCGCGCGCCGCGCCCGTATGCTGACGTCCTCGGGGATGATGACTTCGTGCTTCATCTCTACGAGCGCGTCGTAGATGCCTTCGAGCGTAATCCGCTTCATGTGCGGACAGAGATTGCAGGGGCGGATGAAGTCCGTGCCCGGCGCCGTCGCCGCCACGTTGTCGCTCATCGAGCATTCGGTCAGCAGCACAACTTTGGCCGGGCGTTTTTCGTCCACATAAGTTTGTAGCGCCGCCGTCGAGCCGGCGAAATCCGCCGCCGCCATCACGTCCGGCGGGCATTCGGGGTGCGCCAGCACGACGAGGCCGGGATGCGCATCCCGCATTTCGGCGATGTCCTGCGCGGTGAAACGCTCGTGCACCTCGCAGCGGCCGTGCCAAGAGATGATTTTGATGCCCGTCTGCGCGGCGACATTCTTGGCGAGATATTCGTCGGGGATGAGGATCACGCGCTCGGTGTTCCAGGTGCGCGCCGCCCATTCGACAACGGCGGCGGCGTTGGAGGAGGTGCAGGTGACGTCGCTCTCGGCTTTCACATCGGCGCTGGTGTTGACATAAGTGACCACGGGCACGCCAGGATAGCGCTGCTTGATCAGGCGCACATCGGCGCCGGTGATCGAGGCGGCGAGCGAGCACCCGGCGCGCAGGTCGGGGATCAGCACTGTCTTTTCAGGCGCGAGCACCTTCGACGTCTCGGCCATGAAGTGAACGCCGGCTTGTACAATAATGGCGGCGTCGGTCTCGGCGGCTTCGCGCGCCAGCTGCAGCGAGTCGCCGCGGAAATCGCCGACGCAATGGAAGATCTCGCTGGTCATGTAGTTGTGCGCGAGGATGACCGCGTTCTTCTCGCGTTTCATCCGATTGATGGCGGCAATGAGCGGCGCGTAGGCTGGCCACTCGATCGACGGGATGACGTGCCGAACCCTCTCGTAAAGGTGGTCGGTCTCAACCTTGACCTCGGGGGTGTAAAGCAGACCCCGCCTGGCGGCGGCATCGAGGGCGCCCCACGCGCCGTGAACCGCGCGAGGGTCGCAGCTACCGCCAGCTTCGTGGAGCGGGACATCAATAATCCGGGCCATGGGTTCGGCCTCCCATATTTATGCTCACTGCGAGCATATATAGGGTGCGGCGCGAGCCATCAAAGGGACTTATCCCCACCCTTATGCTTCTTTGGAGCATAACTAACTCACGTTAGCCTCAAAAGGCTGTCAGGTGCAAGGAAAACCCTTTTGGCGAGACGAAGGGGTATCTAAGCCGGTGCGTCTTGGACCGGAGTTTCTCCATGAGCCGTCGCGCCCTAATGGGTTTGCTGGTGCTTGTCTCGGCGTGCGCGACAGCACCGCGCGAGCCCGCCCGTGTTGCAGAGCCGGCATTCGCGTTGAACGCGGCCCGGTTCTCGGAGCTTCCAGGCTGGCTCTTCGCCGATCTATCGCCAGCGCTGCTGGCGTTCCGCCGCGCTTGCGATGGGCGTCGTCTTCGCGCCCAGAGCGCAGCGTTGCCTGGCGGCGGTCGCTATGGCGGCACGGTCGGCGAATGGGCGGCGGCGTGTGCTGCGGCGCCTTCGGTTGCGGGGGGCGGGGAACGCGCGTTCTTCGAACAATATTTCACCCCACACGTCGTCGTCGGCCCAGGAGAAGCGCGTCTCACCGCGTATTATGAGCCCATCATCGAAGCGCGGCGTACGCCCGACGCGGAGTTCTCGGCGCCGTTGCTGACGCGCCCCAGCGATATGGTCAGTGTCGATCTCGCCGCTTTCGCGGAGGCGTATGACAGCGAAGCCTTACGTGGCGCGCCGCGCGCATTAACCGGCCGCCTCGACGGCAATCAGGTGCGGCCCTACCCGAACCGCGCGGAGATCATGGCGCGCGCAAATGGCGCCTTCGCCTGGGCGCATCCGGTCGATGTGTACAATTTGCAAATTCAAGGCTCCGGCCGCCTGGTCTTCCCGGATGGCTCGCAAGCCCGCGCGGCGTTCGCGGCGCAAAACGGCTATCGCTGGCGCTCGGCGCTTGGCGCGTTGCGCGACGCCGGCGAACTCACCGTCGCTAGCTGGCCCAGCTTTAAGGCATGGAGCAACGAGAGAGGAATGGAGGCGACACAGGAAGCGTTGAACGCCGATCCGTCCTATGTGTTCTTCGCCGAAGAACCGATCGGCGATCCAGCGGCCGGCGCTAGGGGCGCCGCTGGTGTGCCGCTGACGCCGATGGGCTCGATCGCGGTCGATCCCGCTTATCATCCCTATGGCGCGCTGCTGTTCGTGGATGGCGAATATGATGGAGCGTCCTTCCGGCGTCTGTTGGTAGCGCAGGACACGGGTGGCGCCATTCGGCGAGGGCCGCTGCGTGGCGATGTCTTTTTCGGTATCGGTCCAGAAGCTGGCCGCGCCGCCGAGCGCATGAACGCGCCCGCACGCTGGTGGACGCTGCTGCCGCGCCTGGCGCCAATATCGTGAACAGCGGGGTTACCCTATCCGTTCAGGCGATATTCAGGTTGATGTGCGAGAGATCGCGGTTCGCGTTGGCGTGGGAGCAGACGACGATGCGCTATTTGGCAATTGCTGCAACGGCGGCGCTGGCGGCGGGCTGTGCGTCGACGAGCGCCCCTTACGGCGCGCCCGGAAGCTATCGTCAACCACCGCCGCCGCCTGTCCCCAACGAATACTCGACCGCGCCACAAGCGTCGCTGCATAGCGAGCTGTTCGCCTGCAATGGCGGCGGCGGCTCGAACCTCGGAGAGCTTGGGCGACGCGCGGAGGTGTTGGGCTATACGCCCTACATGTTCACACCGGCCGGCGCGCTGCTACGCAATCCGACGCAAGCGGCGTGCTTGTCTTCTGGGTATGGCTGGCGCGGAACCGCGACGGGCGGCGGGCGTCAGCATAACGGGCTCGATCTCGCCAATCGCGGCGGCGGCTATATCTATGCGGCAGGCGATGGCTGGATCAGCGTTGTCGAGTGGCGCGGCGGTTATGGCCTCGTGGTCGAGATCGATCACGGCCGCGGCGTGCGCACGCTCTATGCGCATTTGAGCGAGGCCGATCCCAATCTGGTCACCGGCCGGCGGGTGCAGACCGGTGCGCCGATTGGGCGGATGGGCATGACCGGCAACGCGACCGGCGTGCACTTGCACTACGAAGTGACAGTCGACGGCGTTCAGGTCGATCCCCTCAACTACGGCGTTGAACCGCCGCCGGTTTCTTGATCATTCACTCCCGTCGCGGCGCTGGTACGTGAACGCCGCCGACGGGGCGCTCGTGCAGGGTTTCTCGCCGACAGCGAAAGAGCTCAGCGGGCCTGCCGCCCGCGCTGGCGTCGAACTCGCCGGTGCCTTCCACCAACCCCGTGCGATCGAGCAGGCGGCGGAAGTTCTGCTTGTGCAGTTCGATGCCGGCGATGGCTTCGACCAGCCGCTGCAAGCTAAGCAGTGTAAACCGCTCGGGAGCGAGTTCGAACACGATCGGACGATACTTCATCTTGGCCCGCAGCCGACCGATGGCGGTGGCGAGGATGCGCCGGTGATCGGAGATCATAGGCTCGCCGAGGCCGGGCATCGCTGCAATGGCGTCCGGCGTGCGGCCCTCGAAGCGCGCGCGATCGCGCGCCGCTTCGGGCGCAAGCCCAGCTTCGTACAGCAACTCGTAGCGTTCGAGCGCTCGCTCCTCGTTCCATGCAGCGCCGTCGAGTGCAAACGCAAGCCGCGCACGCGCACGTCGCTGCCCGATGGCGTCGGCGCTCGCCGCTCTTTGCGCCCAACTGCGCAGCTTTGGCGCGATGACCACATCGATCACAGCAGGCCGACCGCTGCGCCAGTCTTCCCAGGGAAAGAAGTCGTACCACGATCGCCAAGCCGCCGACGCGCGATCGAGCGTCGATCGCGACGGAGTGAGTGCAAGATACGAGATCGAGATGACGCGATCCGGGCTGCTGCCTATGTCAGCCAGCGGCATCTCGCGGCCGCGATCGCCGAATGTGTACAATTGCTCGACATAGCCGATGTTGAAACCTGTTTGTTCAGCGACCCAGCCGCGCAACGAAAGTTCAAGGGTGTGGTCGCCAGCGGGATCGAACGGGCCGAAGGGCAGGCCGGTCAGCGCGCTGCTCGTTTCTCGCGTGACCACGACGCAAGGGGCGTCCTCCGCCACCGCGACGATAACCGCCGATAGGCCGATGACGACGCGGGGAGGCGTCATGCTCCGAACCGGGATGAGAGGGTGAACGGCTTTGCTTCGCCGACGTCCAACCAGCTTGCGCCGCGGCCGATTCGTTCGATCGCGCGGACCATGCGTCCGCCACGATCGAGTTCGGCGTCGGCGAGCGCAACGAAACGGCGATTTGGGCTGGCGCTGGGTGATGCTGCGCGAAGCGCCGCCGCGATCTCTTCTTCGTCCGCGCCCGGATTGTGTGCGCAGGCTGTGATGTAGGCAGTCGCGGTCGAGCGGCTGATGCCAGCATAGCAGTGCACGAGCATCGGCGCGTCGCGTTCCCAGCCGCTCACGAACGCGATGATCGAACGGACGCGCTTGTCGCAGATCGCATCGAAGCCGATCAGTTCGTGTTCGATGTCGTGCACCGGCAGCTTGAAGTGGCGCTCGTCGCAGCCAAGCAACGCTGGGAACGGTGTGCCAGGGTCAAGCAAGCTCACCACATGCGAGGGTTTGTGTTCGCGCGCGATCTTGGAAGCCAACGAGAGGGGGCAGACATGGATCGCCATGATAGGATTTTAGGCCGGTTCAATCAGCGAGCGGAAGCGCTTCAGGAAGGTCTCTTGCACCTGCGCGGTCGGCCGTGGGGTCAATTTCAACGCTACGCCGCGGGGCGGGGCGCCGAAATAGCGTTTCGCCTCGGCCTCAGAGAAGCCGGCGAGCTGGGTCGCCTCGAAATAGGCGCAGATCACGTCGGCGCGCTTAATCACCCCCTTAACCGAAGCCGGGGTCAACGCCGGCAAGCCGAACCGGAGATGGATGGCGCTTTCGAGTTTTGCTTCAAAGGCGCGGTAATCGAGCCCGAGCGCGGCCTTGAACGGGCTAATCATATCGCCGATCACATATTCCGGCGCGTCATGCAGCAACGCCATCAGCCGCCGCGTCTTGTCCCAGTCGGGCGCCAGCTTGCGGCACAGTTCTTCAACCACCAGCGAATGCTGGGCCACGGAAAATGCATGCGCGCCGGTGGTCTGGCCGTTCCAGCGCGCCACCCGCGCGAGCCCGTGGGCGATATCCTCGATCTCGATGTCAAGCGGGGAGGGGTCCAAAAGGTCGAGCCGCCGGCCGGACAGCATGCGCTGCCAGGCTCGCGGCGCCTCGCCCTTGGCGGAAATCTGGGTGCGTGGCCGCCTGCCCATGGAACCTCTCGTCTTTGCGCGCGGTCAATGTAATCTGGCCGCTGGCTTTCAGATAAGCGGACTCACCGCATGGAGCATCTAATGATTGGTTTGACGCGCGTAATTCTTAGGCTCGGACGCAACCCGGACGCCGGTTACCCGGACGGGAGCGATGATTACGGCTACGTGATCCATGCGCCGCTCGACAGTAACCACAAGCTTGATGCCGTGCTGTGGCGGGAAAAGCGCGACCAGTGCACGGTGCGCCGCTTTCATCCACACGAGACGGCCGCTGATGGTTGGCTACGCCATCGCGGCGACAATTGGTATTTCTGGTACGACGAGGAAGATGAAGGCCCCGCCGAGCCGCTGTTCAGGCTTGGCTCGCACGAACTGAGGCCCGGCGAGTATGTCACTGTGCGCGAAGCCGATGGCGACGTGCTGACTTTCCGTGTTGCCGAGGCGGTTCGAGTTTAGTGGCGTCGTTGTCCCGTCGCGTGCTCTTGGGTTCTGCCTTGGCTGGCGGTTTAGGGATCGATGACGCTGGGCAGCTGTGGCCGCCCCCAAGTCAATTTGTACTCTGTGCGGGTTTGATCGCGCGCGCTGGCGATGGCGGCGCCGCGATGGAGCGCGCCGAGGGCCGGACGCTTCGAGCGGACGTTTCATTTACGCTGGACAGCACGTTCCGCGTCGCATCGGTGTCGAAGATGGTGACAGCAGCCGGCTTCATGCGGCTGGCTGAGCGGGATCGCCTCGACCTGAACCGCGATGTGTCGCGCTATCTCCGAAGCCCGCTCCGCCATCCGGCTTATCCCGATACGCCGATCACCTGTCGGCAGCTGCTGTCCCACACCAGCGGTTTACGCAATGGCGCTGACTTCCCGGTGCCCTTCTCCGGCGATTTGCTCGCCCGCCTGCGGCTCGCGGAGCGTGAGCCGGGCTATGGGGGCTGGTACGCCGGGGAACGTCCTGGAGATTTCTTCGGCTATTGCGACACGAACTTCGGCGTCATTGCCCAAGTCATCGAGCGCGTCAGCGGTCAGCGCTTCGACCTTTACATGCGCGAAGCCATGTTCGCACCCTTGGGTCTCGACTGCGGCTACAATTGGAGCGGCGTCAGTCAGGCCGCCCGCGACCGCGCTGCGGCCGGCGCGCGCTTGCGTGACGGCGCCTGGATCGCCGAGGTCGACGCGTCGCCGCCGCAATCGCCGGGAGTGTCGATGTACCAAGGCGACGCGACCGAACCGCCGCGCCTCGAGTCCTATGAACTGAGCCAGAACGGGTTGGCGTTTTCACCGCACGGCGGCTTGCGCCTCAGTCTGCGCAATATGGACACGCTGGCGCGCTGCTTCGCACATGGCGACGAGAGGATCCTATCGCGGGCTACCTTGCAGCGGATGCAGCGGCCGGCGTGGGTTCACTGCATGCAAGACCGCAATGGCCTGACCGAGCACGGCTTCTATGCGCGCTATGGACTTGGCGTGCACTTGCCTGCTCGCGGCGCGCGTGACGCCTTTGCTGGGATGCCAGCGGGCTGGCGCGGTCACTTTGGCGACGCTTATGGCTGGATGACCGGCCTCCTGTGGAATGCACGCACGCGCGACACGATCGTTTACGCGTTGAATGGCATGCCGGAAACGGATCGACCTCAAGGTGAAGTGTCGGCGTTGACTGCGCCGGAAGAGCTGTTGATAGCGGCGGCACTCAAGGCCCTGACTAGAAGCGGCTGATGCGCGCGCCGATGTCGGCGCGGACGCGTTCGGTGGGGCGTTCGGTTGGCGCGCCCAGATGAATGAAGCCGGCGATGCGCTCTTGCGCCCCCAAGCCAAGCCCCCCGCGGGCGCGCGCGTCGTAGCACGGCCAGCCGGTGAGCCAGCAGCCGCCATAGCCGGCGGCGTGCGCGGTCAAGAGTAGTGAAAAACACACAGCGCCCACGGAGAGCTGCTGCTCCCATTCCGGTATTTTCGGATGCGCTGCGGCAGTGGAGACCACCATCACGCACACAGGCGCGCGCAGGAAGGTCTCGCGCGCCTTGTCGAGCGAGGCTTGGTCGGCGTTGTCCTTCGCCAGTACGCTAGCGAGCGCTTCGCCAGCACGCACGCGCGCATCGCCCTCGATCGCCACGAAGCGCCACGGGCCGAGCTTGCCGTGATCAGGTACGCGCGCGGCGAGGCGAATAAGCGCATCGAGCTCTTCGCTTGAAGGGCCGGGCGCTGTGAAGTGCACGACTTTGGTCGAACGACGGCGCGCCAGCAGCGCGAGCATATCGGCGCTTTCGCAGATGGCGTTGCAGAGCTCGTTCTCGGCCGGCAGGACGGGGATGGGCAGGCTCACGTCAGTGCGCCGATCTTCGCCAATTCCCGCCGCCCCGCGATTTCCGCGGCCGATAGATCATGCGCGGCCTGCAGGTTCATCCAGAATTCCGG
Organism: Hyphomonadaceae bacterium; assembly: GCA_019753175.1. Classification (GTDB taxonomy): domain Bacteria; phylum Pseudomonadota; class Alphaproteobacteria; order Caulobacterales; family Aquidulcibacteraceae; genus Vitreimonas. The sequence continues at coordinate 58,757 of JAIELK010000010.1, read as the reverse complement.
GCTGGTGTTCGTGAACACACGCGACAGGCGCAGCGCGGTGTCGGCGGTGATCGATTGCTGCCCCCGCACCAGTCGCTCGATGCGCTGGCGACCCTTGAGGCCCATCTGCTTGGCGAGCGCGCCCGCGCTCAAGCCGAGCGGCTCCAGATAATCTTCAACAAGCGTTTCACCGGGGTGCGGGAGCGGCCTCTTGAACCGAATAGTATTGCGCGCAACGGACATAATTTCTCCTAATGGGGATCGCCAAACCACACCTCGCCAACCTCGAACGGCGACTGGCGAACGACTTGGAAGCGGATGCGGTACTGATCGTTCACCCGCATTTGCCATGTCGCTGGCTTTGCGCCGGCGAGCTTCTTCAAGTCAGCGCCGGGCGAGGCCAAATCATCCAAGCGCGTCGCGGCATCGAGCTGCTGCATGCGTCGCCTTGCGCGTTTCGCCACGTCTTCAGCCCCGCCGCGGACCCGCTGGCCCTCGAAAATGCGGGCGGTGTCGTCGTCGGCAAACGTCGCAATCGGCACGGCCGCGGTGTACCATATTGCGGTACGAAAGCAAGGGGGCGTCTACCGCTCCCGCTGCTTATACCCCAGCTTCGCGTTCAGCGCCTCCAAGAGATCGCGCGCGATATCCGCGATGGCGCCGCCCGGCGGATACACCGCCGCTGCGCCCATCTCTTTCAGCGCACTCACGTCTTCCGGCGGAATGACGCCGCCGATGACGATCATGATGTCGTCGCGGCCGCGTTCTTTCAGCGCCGCGCGCAGGGCGGGCGTGAGCGTCAAATGCCCCGCCGCAAGCGAGGACACGCCGACGATGTGCACGCCTCTTGCAATCGCCTGCTCGGCCACTTCCTCGGGCGTCGCGAACAAGGGCCCGATCTCGACCACGAAACCCAAATCTGAAAACGCGCTCGCGACCACCTTTTGTCCGCGATCGTGGCCGTCCTGGCCCATCTTCGCGACCAGGATTTTCGGCCGCGTGCCTTCGCTTTCCTCAAACGCCTGCACACTCTGGCGTGCGCGCTCAACCGCGACATTCGAGCCGGCCTCTTTGGCGAATACGCCTGTCACCAGCCGGATCGGCGGTTGGTGGCGCGTAAACGCGCGCTCCAAAGCATCCGACACTTCGCCTACGGTGGCCTTCGCGCGCGCCGCGTTGACGGCGAGTTCGAGGAGATTTCCGTTGCCGCGTGCGCCGGTCTCCAGGGCAACGAGCGTCGCTTGCACATCGCTCGCGTTCCGCTCCGCTTTGAGGCGCGCCAGCTTCTCCAGCTGCATGGCCCGCACCTTGGCGTTGTCGACCTTCAACACTGGAATGTCTTCGGTCTCGTTGAGCTTGAACTTGTTGACGCCGACGATGGTCTGCGCGCCCGTATCGATACGCGCCTGCGTGCGCGCGGCGGCTTCCTCGATACGCGCCTTCGGCAAGCCTTGGTCGATGGCCTCCGACATGCCGCCGAGCTTCTCGACTTCTTCGATGTGCGCCCAAGCTCTCGCCGCGAGATCGGCGGTGAGGCGCTCCACATAATAGGAGCCGCCCCATGGATCGGCTGGGCGTGTGACTCCGGCTTCCGTCTGCAACAGGATTTGCGTGTTGCGGGCGATGCGGGCGGAGAAATCCGTCGGCAGCGCCAAGGCTTCGTCCAGCGAATTGGTGTGCAGCGATTGCGTGCCGCCATAGGCCGCCGCCATCGCCTCGACGCACGTGCGCTCGGCGTTGTTGTACACGTCTTGCGCCGTGAGGCTCCAGCCGGAGGTTTGGCAGTGCGTGCGCAGGGCGAGGGATTTGTCGTCCTTCGGGTCGAACGCGCGCATCAGCTTCGTCCACAGAAGCCGCGCCGCGCGCATTTTGGCGATTTCCATGAACGGGTTCATGCCGATTGCCCAGAAGAAGGAGAGCCGCGGCGCGAACGCGTCGATGTCCAAGCCAGCCGCGACCCCGGCGCGCACATACTCAACGCCGTCGGCCAGCGTGTAGGCAAGCTCCAGATCGGCGGTCGCGCCGGCTTCCTGCATGTGATAGCCGCTGATCGAGATGGAATTGAACTTCGGCATTTCGCGCGCGGTGTAGCTGAAGATGTCGGACACGATCCGCATCGACGGCTTGGGCGGATAGATGAAGGTATTACGCACCATGAATTCTTTGAGGATGTCGTTCTGGATCGTGCCGGAGAGCTTGGCGTGGCCGACGCCTTGTTCTTCGCCAGCGACGATGTAAAGCGCGAGGATTGGCAGTACCGCGCCGTTCATGGTCATCGACACGCTCATCTGGTCGAGCGGGATGCCGGAAAACAGCGTGCGCATGTCGTAGATGGAATCGATCGCAACGCCGGCCATGCCGACATCGCCGACAACGCGCGGATGATCGGAATCATAGCCGCGATGGGTGGCGAGGTCGAAGGCGATGGAGAGGCCCTTTTGGCCGGCGGCAAGGTTGCGACGATAGAAGGCGTTGGAATCCTCCGCCGTGGAAAAACCCGCATATTGGCGGATCGTCCACGGTTGCTGCACGTACATGGTGGGGTAAGGCCCACGTCCGAATGGCGCCAAGCCGGGGAAGCCATCAACGAAGTCGAGGTTCGCGCGATCTGCGCTCGTGTAGACGCGTTTCACCGCGATGCCCTCGGGGGTGAGCCAGAAATCATGAGAGGAAGGCGGCGCCTTCGCGGCGTTGAGTTCAAGCGCGAGCTTGGAAAAATCAGGCAAGGTCATCGTGGAATCACCCTCATCGCGGGTACGGCGTGCCGCCAACGATCTATCGCGGCCTCAATGCGCCTGGAAATCGACGGCGCCGCGGGATGGCGCCACACGAGTTGTTGAATGGTGTTGATGATCAGACCGATCAATAGACCGAGTTGAAGTCCGCGCCAGAAGTCGCTCGCGGGGATGTCAACGAGTGGAGCGGAGACATAGGCGATGCCAAGAGAGATGAGTATCAACCCCGGCACAAATGCGTTCATCGCGAAGATGGCGATCGGGCGCCTGCGGCGCCAATCGAGCAGAACTTGATATGCCTCACCCAAATCGGTCGGCGTAGTGGCTTCCTCGAGAATTTGAAGCGCCTGCATCACGTCGATCGGGATATTTGATCGCGGCTTCACCAGCGGGCCTCGGACTTTCTCGTGAGTTCGGCTAGGTCACCTACATCGCCCCGAAACGCATTGAGATCGATCGGCCCCTGCACGCCGCGGCGGCGGGCCTTGTTGTGGTGCTGCCAGATCACCCAGTCGTCTTGGCGGAAACGCGGGGGCATGCCAAGCGATCTGATCCAGAAGCGCTCGCCTGTCACCTCTTGCAGATGGGCGTCGTGGAACTCTCGCGTTGTGTAGATCAGCGGCCGCGCGCCGTAGTGCGCTTCGACGAGATCAAGCCACACGCGCATCTCGCTGACGATCTCGGTCATTGTTGGGCTTTCGCGGCACGGGCCCATATGCTCCATATCGAGCGCGTGCGGCAGCGCGCCGGGCGTGCGCGGAACCGTCGCGATAAAGTTCGCTGCCTGCCGCGCGCCCGGTTGGCAGAGCGTGAAGAAATGATAGGCGCCGCGATAAAGGTTGGCTTCTCCGGCGCGCTCCCAATTTTCGGCGAAGCGCGTGTCCGTGTGGGTCGCGCCTTCGGTGGCTTTGATGTAGGCGAAGGCGATGTCTTGGCTTGCTAGCGTACGCCAATCGATGGCGCCTTGATGATGCGAAACATCGACGCCTTGCACATAGCTGTCGCTCGCCCACGGCGACCACCACCCGAGTGCCAATGCGACGAAAGCAGCGCCAGACGCTAGTAGCGCTAGCGCGCCCCAAAGATAGGCGCTCCTCACTTAGCCCGTCCCCGGATCGAGATGCAGCCATCGCGCCATGGCATGCTCTAGTCTGCGAATGGCTTGCGCCTGCGCTGACTTCCGCCAGCGTGTGTGTAAGCGCGCGTAGAGCAGCCAGGCGAGCACAAGCGCGACCACGGCGGCCACCCGAATCGCAATGCTGTCGACCCCAAAAAAAACTATGATCGGCAAAAACTGCGCGGTGGCTACCCAAGGGCGCCAGCCGCTGGAGTAAGCGTGTCTCTTCAGACGAAGTAATTCTGTCTCCACAGTGTGAAAGCTGCGGAGATCAACCTGCGCCCGCGCTTGTTCCAACGCTTCCACGGCTGGCAGCACCTCTGTCGCGATCCGATCGACGGGGACAAGGCGTGCCGTCACTTCTCACTCCAAACCAGCGCTCTTGCGGCCATCCTACACCCCCAACGCCGCATGCAGTGTTTCGAGTTCCTTCAGGACATCGACGCTGACGAACACGAACTGATCGATGCCCGCTTCGCGCCACGCTGCTTCTCGTTTCCCCGGCCTGCCGGCGAGCGCGACCCAGTTTGCGCCTGCTTTTTTCAGGGCTCGCGCCGCGTTGGCGGCGTGCTCGGCGTAGGCCGCGTCTGTGCCAGTGATGATAGCCACGGGCGATTTGATCGCCTTGAACGCGGCGATCATTGCGTCGATGGACGCATACACCGCTTCAGCTTGAAGCGACGCGACGCCCCCGACCGCGAGGAAGCTTTGCGCGAACACGGAGCGCGGCGAGAAATCCGCCAGCGCGCCGAGATTGGCGTAGAAGACGCCGGGGGTTTTGCCCTCGGCGCGCTCGCGGAGCGCTTCGAAGGGTTCGGCCCAGCGGATTGGAACAAGCGCACTGCCGGCATCCTGCCGGCCAGAAACGCTGCCGGCTGGAAGCCGGCGGTCTAAGAAGTCCGGCGCTCTCTGCCCCAGCAACGGAAAGTCGGTGACGCCCGTTATCGTCTCCTTGCGCTTTGCAAACGCTGCTTGGCGCTTGGCGCGGGCCTCGCCGACCTCACGCCGCAGTGCGCCTGACTGCAACACCGCGATGATGCCGCCTTGCGATTCGATCCCCTGCATCTTCTCCCAGGCGAGTGTCGCCAAGTCGCGGGTAAGTTTCTCCATGAACCAGGCGCCGCCGGCGGGATCGGCGACGTGGTCGAGATGACTTTCCTCGATCAGCACCAATTGGGTGTTGCGCGCGACGCGGCGTGCGAACGGCGTCGGCAGGCCCAACGCATCGGTGAAGGGCAGGGTCGTAATCGCATCGGCGCCACCGATCGCCGCGGCGAAGGCGGCGGTGGTGACGCGCAGGATGTTGGTCTCTGCGTCATAGCGCGTCATCATGCGCCGCGACGTGAAGGCGTGGATGTGCGCCGCGCGCTTGTCGGCCTCCACGCCGCTCGCTTCGAGCGTTCGCGCCCAACACAGACGCAGCGCGCGCAGTTTCGCGGCTTCGACCAGCACGTCCGGGCCGACGGATAGCGCAAACTGCAGGCTCTGTGCGGCATCGTCCGCTGCGAGGCCTGTTTCAACCAGCGCGCGGAGATAAGCGATGCCCGCCGCCAATGCCGTCGCGATTTCTTGTGCTTCGGTTCCGCCCGCTTCGTGTACAGGGCGTGCGTCGACGCGCAGCGCCGTGGCGGCGGGAAGGGTCGTACTCACCCCTGCTGCAAAGCGTGCAGCGGAGGTGATGTCTTCGGCGTCAAACACGCCGGTACGCATCAACGCGCCGATCGGATCGACATTGAACGCGGCGCCGGGCGTGGCCACGCCTTTGAGTTTGGCTTCGAGAAGTTCGGCCGCCCAGAGCCCCCTTGCGCCTGCGTCGAGCGATACCGGCGCCGCTTCGAGAATGACATCCGCCAAGGCGATGTCGAGATCACGCTCGCTCTCAATGGCGACGCCGGCTTCGCCCAAGCGATCGATCTTCAGCTCGATCGCTGAGACGCCGCCCTGCAGGTCGGCGAGAATGTCTGCGTTCGTCTGCTCAGGCGAGGGGTGCTCATAGCATTGGCGGATGAGCCACGGGCCGGTTCGTGCGCCACGTACGAACGGCGCGGCCCCGGCGAATCCTGCCTCGTCGCTAGCGGTACCGACGTCGGTCTCCCGATAGAGCGGCTGGATCGGAATGCCATCGGCTGTTTTGCTGACAAGCCGCTCCCAGCCGGCGCCCTTGAGACCTCTCTCGACGAGCGCGCGCCAAGCGCTTTCGTCGCCGTTCTCGCCGAGGCTCAAAGCCGGATCGCTCACGTTCTGCTCCGCTTGACGCTTGGACACTATCGACGCCGTTTTCGCCGCAAGCTAGGGCAGGGGCAAGAGGAGCGCTTCCCATGGCCCTGCCGCCGATTTTCGACAAGCTGCGTCTGCCCGCCGTGGGCGCGCCGCAATTCATCGTCGCCAACCCCGAACTCGTGATCGAGCAGTGCAAGGCTGGGATCGTCGGCGCCTTCCCGGCGCTCAACGCACGGCCGAAGGAGCGCCTAGAAGACTGGCTCTTGCGCATCCGCGACGAATTGGCGGCGTACGACGAGGCACATCCCGATGCGCCGGCTGCGCCGTTTGCGGTCAACCAGATCGTCCATAAGACCAACGAGCGGCTCGATCACGACGTCGAGATGTGCGTGAAGCACAAGGTGCCGATCGTCATCACCTCGCTGGGTGCGCGGCCGGAGGTCAACGAGGCGATCCACTCTTATGGCGGCATCGTGCTGCACGACATCATCAACGTCACGTTCGCCAAGAAGGCGTTGGAGAAGGGCGCCGACGGCCTGATCGCGGTGTGCGCCGGCGCGGGCGGGCACGCAGGCGGGCTGTCGCCGTTTGCGCTGGTGCAGGAAATCCGCGAATTCTTCGATGGGCCGCTGCTGCTTTCGGGCGCCATCGCCAACGGCCGTGCGATCCTGGCGGCGCAAGCCATGGGCGCGGACCTCGCCTATATCGGCTCCGCTTTCATCGCTACGAAAGAGGCCAACGCCACTGAAGCCTATAAGCAGATGATTGTCGACTCGAGCGCAGGCGACATCATCTACACCAACCTCTTCACCGGCGTGCTGGGCAACTACCTCAAGGGTTCGATCGTCAAGGCGGGCTTGGATCCCGACAATCTCCCGGTGAGCGATCCCTCCAAGATGAGCTTTGCCGGCGGCGAGGGTTCGAAGGCCAAAGCCTGGAAAGACATCTGGGGCGCGGGGCAGGGGGTCGGCGCGGTGCACGAGGTGGTGACCACGGCCGAACTCGTCGCCCGTTTCAAGCGCGAGTACGACGAGGCCAAACGCGCACTCTGCGGTTGAGGCCATTGACCGGCGCGCCGCCGCGGCGTTTCCTTGGTTATGGGCCAATACATCCTTGCCATCGATCAAGGTACGACGTCGACGCGCGCGATTGCGTTCGATTTGGGCTTTGCGCCGCAAGCCAGCGCGCAGATCGAACTGACGCAGCACTTTCCTGAACCGGGGTGGGTCGAACACGATCCTGAAGAAATATGGTCGGCCACCGTTGCGGTCTGCCGAGAGGTGATCGCCAAGGTTGGCGGCGCCGAGCGGATCGCGGCGATCGGCATCACCAACCAGCGCGAAACAACGATCGTGTGGGACGCGGCGACGGGCAAGCCCGCGCACCGCGCCATCGTCTGGCAGGATCGACGTACAGCTGACGCGTGCGAACGCCTCCGCGCGGAAGGGCAGGAGCCGCGCGTGCAGGCGGCGACTGGTCTCGTGCTCGATCCGTACTTTTCCGCCACCAAACTGCGTTGGATATTGGATCGCGTGGCGACCCCGGCGGAGTCGCTGCGCTTTGGTACGGTGGATTGCTTTCTGCTCTCGCGATTGACCGGCGGCCTGGTCCACGCAACCGATGTGACCAACGCGTCGCGCACGCTGCTGCTCAACCTTGCGACGCGAGCCTGGGACGACGAGCTTCTACGTCTTCTCGGCGTCCCTCGCACGGTTCTCCCGCGCGTGCAGTCCTGTGCGGGTCTATTTGGCGTAACTGATCCTGCGCTGTTCGGGCGCGCCATCCCCATCACCGGCATAGCCGGCGACCAACAAGCGGCGCTGGTTGGTCATGGTTGCCTTTCGCCCGGCATGGCCAAGGCAACCTACGGCACGGGCTGTTTTCTGGTGATGAACATGGGTGTGTCGCCGCCGCGCTCCCAGAACCGGCTGCTCGCCACCGTCGGGTACCAGGTCGACGGCGCGCTCGCGTATGCGCTGGAAGGCTCGATCTTTTCGGCGGGCGCAACGATTCAATGGCTGCGCGACGGCATGCGCCTGATTCGCACGTCCGCCGAATCCGAAGCGATTGCGGCGTCGCTTCCCGACAATGGCGGCGTCTATCTGGTCCCAGCATTTGCCGGGCTGGGGGCGCCGCAATGGAGCGCGGACGCGCGGGGCGCCATCGTCGGGTTGACGCGCGACTCGCGCGCCGAACATGTGGTGCGCGCAGGGCTTGAAGCGGTCGCGTATCAGACGGCTGATCTGCTCGACGCGCTGCGCGCCGATGGCGCGCCGCCAGTCAGTTCGCTTCTGGTGGATGGTGGCCTTGCCGCAAACGGATGGGCGATGCAGTACCTCGCGGATATCTGTGATGTTGAAGTGATGCTCCCTGCGTTTCAGGAGGTCACAGCGCTCGGCGCCGCGAAGCTCGCAGCCCTGGGTGCCGGCGTCATCCCGAACCTGTCAGCCACACCGGCAATTGCGTCGCGCTGGCGTCCCGGCATGGCCGCCGAGCGACGCGACCAGCTACGACAAGGTTGGCAGCGCGCGGTAGCCGGGGCGCTCGAAGTCACGGCCGCGATCGGAAAGTGAGCCCGGCGGGACTCGAACCCGCGACCCTCTGATTAAAAGTCAGATGCTCTACCGACTGAGCTACGGGCTCCCGAGCGGCCCGTTTAGGCGCCAAATCTGGGGAGCGCAAGGCGCGTGAGAGGTGAGTTCGTTCGCTTTGCGTTCGCGTGCGGCAACTTGGCGACTGGGGCCCAAAGTCAACGCTTTGCAGAAAAAGCACTAAGGTTGCGAGGCCCGGGATAGACTTCATTAACACCCTGCGCCACAATCCCTCCAACGACCGACTGCGGAGAGACGTTCCGGGCGACCGGTGCATCGCCGTTGAGGCCGTAAGCGCGCTTGGCGCGACTCGACACCGCGCCGTGAGGGCGCAGGGGATCACTTGAGAGGGGTGAATATGAAATCGCGCATGACTAAGACAGTTGCGCTTGCGGCTCTGATGGCGGGCGCTTCAGGAGTCGCGAACGCGACCGAAGGCTGGTACGGGCGTGCAGACGTCGGCTATTCGATCGATGGCGAAGTAACCGTTGACGACTTTGGCGGTATTGAGCTGGAGAACGATTGGACCCAGCATCTTGGGCTCGGCTACGCGTTTAGCAACGGGTTCCGTCTCGAAGGCGAGTTGGGTCACCGCTACAATGGCTTTGCTGACGACGTGATCGATTCAGGCGACGTGCATGCTTGGTCGGCCATGCTGAACCTCTTCTATGATTTCAATCGCGGCGGTAGCGTCCAGCCCTACCTGGGGGTCGGCGTTGGCGGCGCGCGTCTGAACGGCAATGCTTTCGACGCGTCGACCTCCACCGCGTTCGACGATTCCGACACGGTTCTTGCCTACCAAGGCTTGGCCGGCCTCGCGATCGGTATCACGGAGCAGCTCGATCTGGACATCGGCTACCGCTATTTCGTGGCAGACGGCGGTGAATTCGCTGGCCAGCTGCAACGTGTCGGCGAGACCATTGAGGCTGATTACGAGCATCAGGCGGTGACGGTTGGTTTGCGCTACCAGTTCGCTGGTCCGGCTGCGCCTCCGCCTCCGCCTCCGCCGCCGCCGCCGCCACCCCCGCCGCCTCCCCCGCCCGTCGTGGCGTGCCCGACGTCGGACTTCGTGGTGTACTTCGAGTGGGATCGCTCGAACCTCAACCAGGCGGCGCTGGAAACGATCGATGCAGCCGTGGCGCGTGCGCGTCAGTGCAACATCGCGTCGATCACAGTGGTCGGCCATACCGACACCTCTGGCTCGCCGACCTACAACCAAGGTCTGTCGGAGCGCCGCGCTTCGGTGGTTCGCGACGCCCTCGTGGCGCGCGGCATCGGCGCCGGTGCGATCAATGCGCAAGCCCGCGGCGAAACCGATCTCGCCCGTGCGACGCGCGACGGTGTGCGTGAACCGCTCAACCGCCGCACGGCGGTGACGATCACGTTCCGCTAGATCGGCGTAAAACGAAAGTCTGCGACGGGCCCAGTGAGAGCTGGGCCCGTTTGCATTTGGGGCGGCCTGCGCTGGACTTGACGCGCCGACGGGGGCACTTATCCGCCGCATGTCTCTAGGTGCTCCAATGTCGTTGGCGCGGCCCGATTGGGCTGCGGACCTCGCTCCCCATCTGCAGGCTCTCGACTCTGAGGGCGAAGCGCTGGCCATCCGCACGGAGGCCTGGTCCGCCATCAATTCAGGTTCTCTAGAGGGCGCCGGTTTAGCGCGCATGCGCGACCGGCTGTCGGATGCGTTCGCAGCGCTTCCGGGCGCCCTGAGCCTTGTGCCGCTCGCGCCGTCAGAGCGTGTCCGCGCCGACGGAGAGATCATCCGTGTCGACCACCCAGAGGCCATCCGCATAAGTGTGCGCCCAGGGGCGCCGATCCAGGTTGCGCTAACGGGGCACTACGACACCGTGTTCCCCGCCGCGCACCCGTTCCAGAAGCCATGGCGGGAAGGTGAGAAGCTGCGCGGACCTGGCGTTGCCGACATGAAGGGCGGGCTGGCGGTGATGCTGGCGGCGCTCGAGGCTTATGAGGCGCTGCCAGGCGAGAAGCACGTAGGCTATACAGTGCTGATGAGCCCGGATGAGGAGATCGGATCGCCGGCAAGCGCGCCGCTGCTGGCCGAGCTCGGCGCGCGTTCGCATCTCGGCATGACATACGAGCCCGCGCTCGCCGACGGCGCCCTGGTCGACGCGCGCAAGGGTTCGGGCAATTTTAGTCTCGTTGTAAAGGGCCGCGCTGCTCATGTCGGTCGCGCGTTCAACGATGGCCGCAACGCGGTGATCGCCGCCGCCGAGGCCGCACTCGCGCTCGACGCGCTCAACGGAAGACGGGATGGGGTCACATTTAATGTCGGCGCCATAGACGGTGGCGGGGCTGTGAATGTTGTTCCCGAACACGCGGTGTTGCGGTTCAACGTGCGCTCGCCCGATATCGAGGGCGCCGCGTGGGCCGAAGCGCAACTGCGCAGCATTGCCGATGCGGCCGGCCGCCGCGACGGCCTCAGCGCACACCTGCACGGGGGCATCACGCGCGCGCCAAAGCCGCTCAATGCCCAGCAGAAGACCATGGTGGCGTGGATGCGCGAGGCCGGCGCCGTGTTGGGCCTCGATCTCAAGTTTCAACCGTCCGGTGGTGTCTGCGAGGGCAATAATTTGTTCGCGGCCGGTTGCCCGAACATCGATACACTAGGCCCCTGCGGCGGCGGCTTGCATAGCGACCAGGAGTTCGCGCTGATCCCGAGCTTCAGCGAGCGCGCCAAGCTCTCATTTCTGCTGCTGGCCGGGCTCGCCCGCGCTGCCTTTGACATCAGAGCGCTGCACGCATGAGCGCGCTAAGCTACGTCATGCGTGCGGCGACGCCCGCCGACTTGGAAGGGTTCAGGCAGTTGCGCGAAATCGCCGGTGCGGGCTTCACGAGCCTGATGCTGGACGATGCGGCGCTCGCCGCGAAATTGGCGCTGAGCGCCGAGAGCTTTGCATCGACAGTCGCGAGCGTGGGGGGCGAACGCTACTTCATTTCATTGGAGCATTTGGCCACTGGGGCTATCGCCGGCTGCTGCGGCGTGAAGGCTACGATCGGTGAGCTTCCCCCATTTTTCAATTTTCGTATGTTCACCGAAGCACAGTCATCGGCGGTGGTGAATCGACGTTTCGACATGCGCGTCCTCATGGGCGTCAACGATTTCACCGGCTGCTCTGAGGTTGGCTCGCTATTCGTTCGGCCAGAGCATCGGGCCGCCGGTGTGGGCCGCGCCCTTGCGCAGACACGCTACGTTTTGATGGCGGCTGCGCCGGCGAGATTCCGCGACACCGTGGTCTCAGAGCTGCGCGGTGTCGTGTCGCCGGAAGGCGCTTCGCCATTCTGGGAAGCGATCGGGCGCCACTTTTTCCGCATGGATTTCGCCGAAGCCGACAAGCTCAGCGCGACTACGGACAACCAGTTCATCCTGGACCTGATGCCGCAACATCCAATCTATGTGGATCTGCTGCCTGCGGGGGCTCGCGACGTGATCGGGATGTGTCACAAGGATGGCGAGGGCGCTCGGCGTCTGCTGGAATGGGAGGGGTTTTCGTTCTCCAATGTGATCGACATTTTCGATGGCGGACCGCTGATGAGCGCGCCGCGCGATGCGATCCGCACCAAGCGCGAAACGCGGCGCACCAAAGTGGTCGTCGGCGACGTGCAAACCGGCAAACGCGCGCTTGTCGCGTCCCCAGCACTCGCCACATTCCGCTGTGTGTCGACGCATGCGGTGCGAGAGGGCGACAAAGTACGCGTCGAACCGGCCGTCGCCGATGCCTTGCGTCTCGGCGAGGGCGATGACGCTCTGGTGTGGATGGACGATGCGAGCTGAGTTGTACATTCGCGGCGCTTGGCGCGCAGGCGGGGGCGAGCGGTTCGCCTCGCACGATCCCGCGACCGGCGACAAGGTGTGGGAAGGACGTGCGGCGACCGCCGACGATGTCGCCGAAGCGATGGCTGCGGCGCGGCTTTCGTTTCCAGGCTGGTCTCGCCAAGCACTAGAGACGCGCATCGCCGTGGTGCGCGCGTTCGGCAAGCAGCTTGAAGCCCGGGATGACGAGCTCGCGCGGGCCATCAGCCGCGAGATGGGCAAGCCGCTCTGGGACGCGAAGGGCGAAGTCGCGGCCATGATCGGCAAGATCGAAATTTCGATCCGCGCCCAAGCCGAACGCGCAGGCGCGCGCGAGGAGAAGGCCGCATTCGGCGCCATGACGCTGGCCCATCAGGCCCATGGCGTGCTCGCTGTTTTCGGGCCGTTCAACTTTCCAGGTCATCTGCCGAACGGACACATCGTACCAGCGCTGCTGGCCGGCAACTGCGTGCTGTTCAAGCCGAGCGAACTAACGCCGGGCGTAGGTGCGCTAATGGTCGAAGCTTGGGAAGCGGCAGGCTTGCCGGCGGGTGTGTTGAATTTGCTTCATGGCGCACGGGAAACCGGCGCCGCAATCCTAGACGCACGCGGCTTGAACGGCGTGCTGTTCACCGGCTCGGCCCAGACTGGCGCGTTCATTCACCGCAAGTTCGCCGGGCGACCAGACGTGATGCTGGCGCTTGAACTCGGCGGCAACAATCCGCTGATCGTATGGCCGCCCGTTGATGCCAAGACGGCGGCAAATCTCATCGCGCACTCCGCCTTCGCCACCAGCGGTCAGCGTTGTTCCTGCGCGCGGCGCTTGATCCTGTCCCAGGGCGCGGAGGGCGACGCGATCCTTGCTGCGCTTGTCGCGTTGGCGCCAGCGATCAGTGTCGGGCCCGCAACCCAAACGCCGGAGCCGTTCATGGGCCCGCTGGTGTCGGCCGAAGCTGCCGATCGTGCGGTGAAGTTCGAGCAGGGCTTGGTTGCGCTTGGCGCAACACCAATCGTGCCGCTGAAGCGCGATGGCGCCTTCGTGCATCCAACTATTGTGGATGTGACCGGCCTGTCGCCGCCGGACGAGGAATTGTTCGGCCCGGTGCTGCAGGTTTATCGCGCCGCCGACTTCGATCACGCAATTGACCTCGCCAACGCAACGCGCTTCGGGCTCGCCGGCGGTTTGATCAGCGACGACGCGGCGCTGTGGGGGCGGGTGAAGCAGGAGCTGCGCGCGGGCGTGCTCAACTGGAACCGGCCCACCACCGGCGCGTCCTCGGCGATGCCGTTTGGCGGCCCGGGCTTGTCGGGCTCTTTGCGCCCAAGCGCCTATTACGCCGCGGATTACGTGGCCTATCCGGTGGCGACGCAATTGTCGGAGAAAGCCGCTCCAATCGCGGCGCCTGGGTTGCCGGGATGAACGCAACCGAAATCAATTTCGACGGCATTGTCGGTCCAACACACAATTACGCCGGGCTCTCGGAAGGCAATCTCGCCTCGACGCGCAATCGCGACAGCATCGCGCGCCCGCGTGACGCAGCGCTGCAGGGGCTGGCAAAGATGCAACGCTTGCGCGCATTGGGTCTCAGTCAGGGCGTGCTGCCGCCACAGGAGCGCCCGAACACTACCTGGCTACGGACGCTAGGCTTTTCAGGCAGCGACAGTGACGTGTGGGGCGGCGCATGGGCGGGCGAGCCGATGCTGGCGCGTGCGGCGTTGGCGTCTTCGGCAATGTGGGCTGCGAACGCGGCGACCGTTTCGCCGAGCGCCGATTGCGGCGACGGCCGCTTGCATGCGTCTGTCGCCAATCTGCAGACCATGCTGCATCGCCTCCTTGAAGCCGAGCAGACCGAGCGCATGCTTCGCAGGCTGCTGGCGGACGAGTCCCGTTTCGCCGTGCATGCGGCGCTCACGCCCCACGATGCGCTGTCCGACGAAGGCGCGGCCAATCACATGCGCCTCTGCGCCGAACAGGACGCGCCGGGGGTGGAGATCTTCGTCTACGGCCGTGAAGCGCGCGAGGCCAAGACCGGCTTTCCCGCGCGCCAAACTTTGGAGGCGTGCCGCGCGCTGGCGCGCCGGCATGGGTTGGCGGCGGCGCGCACAGTGCATGCGCGCCAGAGCGCGGAAGCGATCGACGCCGGTGCGTTCCACAACGACGTGGTCGCGGTCGCGCACGAGCACGTGCTGTTCCACCATGAGCACGCCTTTGCCGATACAGCGGCGCTCTACGCCGAGGTGCGCGCAGGTGCGCGCGGCCTGTTCGAGCCGGTGTTCGTCGAGGTTCCGGCCGCGCGCGTCAGCCTCGAAGACGCGGTCTCATCCTACCTGTTCAATTCGCAGCTCGTGCGCCTGCCGGGGGCGGCGTCGCTGACGCTGATCGCGCCGAGTGAGGTGCGCGAGAACAACCGCACCGCCGCCTATGTGCGCGAGCTCGTCGCTGCGCCCAACGCCGCGATCGGCGCGGTCGAGTATGTCGAAGTACGTGAGAGTATGCGCAATGGCGGCGGGCCGGCGTGCTTGCGGTTGCGCATCGCTATGACGGACGCTGAGCGCGCCGCTGCGAATACGGGCTTCTTTCTCGACGACGCGCTGGCGGCGAAGCTCGAAGCGTGGATCAAGGCGCACTATCGCGAAGAACTCGCGCCCGCCGATCTCGCCGATCCTGCGCTGGTGCGCGAGACCCAAACTGCGCTCGACGAACTCACGCGCATCCTGCCGCTGGGCGGGGATTTCTATCCGTTCCAGCGCTAGGCGGCGCCTAGTTCAGGCTCTCGGGCCGCAGCTTGTATCCGCCTTCGTCGGTTTCTTCGAACACCTCGTCAATCTGCGGGTGCTCGATCGGTTCGCCGCTTTCGTCCGGTAGCAGGTTCTGCTCGGAGACATAGGCGATGTAGTGGCTTTCCGAATTCTCGGCGAAGAGATGGTAGAAAGGTTGGTTCTTGTCGGGACGCATTGGCTCGGGAATGGCGGTTAGCCATTCATCAGTGTTGGAAAACACAGGATCGACGTCGAACACCACGCCCCGGAACGGAAAGTGCCGGTGCCGAACCACTTGACCAATGGAGAATTTCGCTTCGCGCATTTCTCCTCTCCTCGTACCTCCTCAATCTCTCGCCCCTGTAAGGTATGAAGCGGCGGCGCGGACGGCAAGCGGTGGGCGGGCGTTCATCACTGACCTGTGTCGATGCGAGCGCAAAAACGCCTGATCAGGGCCCAATCGCGGCAAATCGAGGGTGTCGCCAAGGCTGCTTTGGGCTAGCATTGCGCTGAAACTTTGGATTGCGGGCCTCGCGCCCCAGATGGTTAGCAATGGATAAGCCAGTGCGGGCCCACGCGCCGCAGATCGGCGGTCGGGCTGGCCCACGGACGCGTGCGCCGGTGTTCGCCGCGCTCGATTTGGGCACTAATAATTGCCGCCTCTTGATGGCGGCGCCGGACGGTGCGGGCGGTCTTCGGGTCGTCGATGGCTTCTCGCGCATCGTGCGCCTGGGTGAGGGACTCGCGCACACAGGGCGCTTGAGCGACGCGGCGATGGCGCGCGCCTACCAGGCGCTCGCGGCGTGTGCACAGCGCATCGAAGCGCGTGTACCGGCGGCGGTTGGCTGCGTGGCGACGCAGGCGTGTCGCGCGGCGGTGAACGGGCAGACGTTCCTCAATCGCATCGAAAAGGACCTCGGCCTTAGGTTTGAAGTGATCAGCCCGGAAGCTGAGGCGCGGCTGTCGGTGCTGGGGTGCACCTCGCTGCTGACGCCGGAAGTTGACTACGCCATGATCGTCGACATTGGCGGCGGCTCGACCGAAGTGTCGTGGGTCGCGCCGCGCGAGGTGATCGGCGCCGGACTCGAGCCGCCGCTGATCTCCTGGGGCACGTGCCCGCTCGGCGTGGTGACGCTGGCTGAGGACGATCCGGAGCCGGAGCGCGACAAGCAGGCCTGGTACGAAGCCTTGGTGAAACGGTTGGCCGACGTGTTTGAAAGAGTCGGCGAGGCGCAGCATTTACGTCCGGCATTCGCAGCGGGGCGCGCCCACATCATCGGCACCTCCGGCACCGTGACGAGTTTGGCCGGGGTGCATCTCGGGCTTGCGAAATACAGTCGCGCCAAGGTCGATGGCGTGTGGTTTCGCGTTGAAGATTGCCGCGCCGTGATCGCGCGTCTACTGGCGCAAACCCGCGAAGAGCGCGCGCAGAACGCCTGTATCGGCAAAGATCGCGCCGACCTCGTCGTCATCGGCGGCGCGATTCTGGATGCGGTGCTGCGGGTGTGGCCGGCCGAGCGCATTCGCGTCGCCGATCGTGGCCTACGGGAAGGTGTGCTGATGCGGCTGATGGCCGAGCACAAGGCGGCCAGGTGAGCGAGGAGCCGCCAAAACGCCGCTGGACCGGCAAGCCGAGAGGCGGCGACGGTGCGCGCCAGCTGACCACGCGCGTCAAAAACAAGCGCGTCAAGGAAAGCTCGAAGAAATGGATCGAGCGCCAGCTCAACGATCCTTATGTCACCCGCGCCAAGGCCGAAGGCGCGCGCGCGCGGGCCTATTACAAGCTCGCCGAGCTCGACGAGCAGTTCCATTTTTTGAGACCCGGCGCACGGGTGATCGATCTGGGCGCCGCGCCCGGCGGCTGGGCGCAGGTGTGCGTTGAACGCGGTTGCAAGGTCGTTGGCGTTGACCTGCTGCCGATCGAAGCGCTCGCGGGCGCGACATTTCTGGAAATGGATTTTCTTTCGCCGGAAGCGCCGGCGGCATTGATGGCGACGCTGGGCGGGGCGCCCGATGTCGTGCTCTCAGACATGGCGGCGAACACGACCGGCCACGCGAAGACTGATCAGATTCGCACCGGCGCGCTTGCCGAAGCGGCGGCCGAGTTCGCATTGGCCAAACTCGCGCCGGGCGGAACGTTCGTGACCAAGGCGTTTCAAGGCGGATTGGATGCTGCATTACTGGCGCGGTTGAAGCAAAACTTCGCCAAAGTTGCGCACGCCAAACCGCCGGCGAGCCGAACGGAAAGCTCGGAGGTGTACGTGGTTGCGACGGGGCGGAAGAGTTGACCCCTTAGGCGCAGCGATGCGCGTTCTGTCGCCAACTCGGCTGGGCTGAACCCGCGCGAGCTCGATGCATGGGCTTGCCAACCCGCGGCCGAATCTCTACCAGCCGTCCATGGAAATCCGTGAAGCTCTGACTTTCGACGACGTGCTGCTCGAACCCGGCGCGTCCGACGTGCTGCCTGCCGACGTCTCTACGGTCGCGCGCCTGACACGCGGCATCACCCTCAACATCCCGCTCATCTCCGCCGCGATGGACACGGTGACGGAAGCGCGGCTCGCCATTGCCATGGCGCAGGCCGGGGGCTTAGGCGTCATTCACCGCAACATGACGCCCGAGGAACAGGCCGAACAGGTCAAGCAGGTGAAGAAGTTCGAGAGCGGCATGGTGATCGATCCGATCACCATCCATCCCGATCAGACCGTAGGCGAGATCATTCTGATCAAGGAAGCACGCAAGATTTCCGGCTTCCCCGTGGTTGACCGCAACTCGCGCAAGCTGGTCGGAATCCTCACCAATCGTGACATGCGTTTCGCCGACATGACTGAACGCGTCGCTGATTTGATGACCAAGGACAATCTTGTCACCGTGCGCGAAGGCGTGAACGAAGGCGAAGCCAAGAAGCTACTGCACAAACATCGTATTGAGCGTGTGATCGTGGTTGACGATAGCGGCCGTGTCGCGGGGCTCGTCACGGTGAAGGACTTCGAGAAGGCGCAAGCCTTCCCGAGCCGCGCCAAGGACGAGCAGGGTCGCCTGCTTGTGGGGGCGGCCTCGACCATCGGTGATGCGGGTTTCGAGCGCTCGCTGGCGTTGATCGAGGCGGGCGCCGACGTGGTTGTGATCGACACCGCGCATGGCCACTCGCGCGGCGTTCTCGAAGCCGTAGAGAAGATCAAACGCGCCTCCAACAAGACGCAGATCATCGCCGGCAATGTCGCCACCGAGGCGGGCGCGAAAGCGCTGATTGACGCCGGCGCCGATGCAGTAAAGGTCGGCATCGGCCCGGGTTCTATCTGTACAACACGCATCGTTGCAGGTGTTGGCGTGCCGCAATTAACGGCGGTGATGGATGCGGCGATGGCGGCGCAGAAGGCCAATGTCCCGGTGATCGCCGATGGCGGCATCAAGTTTTCCGGTGATTTGGCAAAAGCGCTGGCGGGCGGCGCCGAAGCGGCGATGATCGGCTCGCTGCTCGCCGGCTCGGAAGAAGCGCCCGGCGAAATCCAGCTTTACCAGGGCCGCTCGTACAAGACCTATCGGGGTATGGGCTCGCTCGGCGCCATGGCGCGCGGCTCGGCGGACCGCTATTTCCAGAAGGAAGTCACCGATCAGATGAAGCTGGTGCCCGAAGGCATCGAGGGACGCGTGCCGTTCAAGGGGCCGGTGGCGAACATCATTCATCAGCTCGTGGGCGGCTTGCGCGCGGCGATGGGCTATGTCGGCGCCCGCGATCTGGGCGAAATGCGCGCGAAAGCGAAATTCGTGAAGATATCGTCTGCGGGGCTTCGTGAAAGCCACGTGCACGATGTGGCGATCACGCGCGAGGCGCCGAATTATCCGCTGGGAAGCTAAGGCGTGAGCGAAAGCAACTTCATCCAAATCACGCCGGTGATGTGGGTTCCTGATCTGGACGCGGCGATCGCGTTCTTTACCGATCTGCTGGGTTTCAAGCTCGGGTTCAGCGGCGGCGGCTACGCCTATGTGGAGCGCGACAGTGTCGCCGTCCGCCTTATGGATCGCAGCATCTACGCTGATGTCGCCCCAGGCGACAGGCGCTTTGCCCATTACATTGATGTGCGCGACGTCGATGCGCTTTACGCTGAGTTGAAGCCCAAGCTCGATCTGCTTCCCCCTGGCGACGTCCACGGGCCGGCGGACAAGCCTTACGGCCAGCGCGAATTGTGCATACTGGCGCCCGACGGCGATCTCGTGGTATTCGGGCAGGACATCGGGGTGGACTAGCCCTGGCATTTTTTGTGGGGTTCTCCCGATGCGTGACGGCGCGCGCCAGCAAGCCGCGATTGAAATTCTCACCTCGCTCGAAACCGAGCGCCGGCCCGCTGCCGAGGCGGTGAAGGCGTGGATGCTGACGCATCGCTTCGCCGGTTCGAAGGACCGCGCCGAGATCGGCGACCTGGTGTTCGGCGCGCTGCGCTGGCAGCAATCGAGCGCCTGGCGCATGGACGCAGACACCCCGCGCGCCTGGGTGTGGGGCGCGCTGCGCTGGGGCTTCGGGCGAAGTGCGGACTGGATCGCGGCGAGCTGCGCCGACGATCCGCACGCGCCGGGGCCGCCGAGCGAGTCCGAACGCGCGGCCCTGGCTAGCGATTCCATCGCCAACGCGCCGGCGTATGTGCGCGGCGATTATCCCGAATGGCTGGACGCCAGCATGACGCGCGCGTTTGGCGAAGCGCGCGCGGAAGAGGGCGCAGCGCTTGCTGCGCCCGCGCCGCTCGATCTGCGCGCCAATCGGCTGAAGACAACCCGCGAAAGACTCATCGAAGCGCTCGGCAAAAGCCCCAAGCTGAAAGAGCCGCCCGCGCCGACGCCGTGCGCGCCCGACGGCGTGCGTATTCCGTGGGCGCAGGGGCGCAATTTTCCGTGGGCGACCGAACAATCGTTTCTCAAGGGCTGGTTTGAGGTGCAGGACGAGGGTTCGCAACTCGCAGCGCTGCTCTGCGCGGTGAAACCCGGCATGCAGGTGGCGGACGTGTGCGCCGGCGGCGGCGGCAAAACCTTGGCGCTGGCTGCGGCGATGGACAATAAGGGCCAGATTTTTGCGCATGATGTCGATGGCGCCCGGCTCGCGCCGCTGAAGGAGCGGCTGGATCGCGCCGGCGTGCGCAACGTGCAGATTCGCGCGCCCATGCGCACCAAGGATGCGCTTTCGGATTTGCGCGCGCGCATGGATGTGGTGCTGGTCGATGCACCCTGCACGGGGTCGGGCACCTGGCGGCGCGCGCCGGATTCGAAGTGGCGGCTGCGGCCCAACGCGTTTGCGAGGCGGCTGGCAGAGCAGCGCCAGGCGCTCGCGCTGGCGGCGCCGCTGGTGAAGCCGGGCGGGCGGCTTGTGTACGTGACCTGTTCGGTGCTGCCGGAAGAGAATGAGGATCAGATCGCGGCGTTTTTGGCGGCCAACCCGGATTTCAAAGCCGCGCCGCTTGCGCTGGCCGGCGTCCCCGCGCATGCGCGCGGCCTGGCGCTGCAGATGACGCCGTTACGCACCGGCTGCGACGGTTTCTTCGTCGCCGCGCTGGAACGGCGCGCGTGACGCACCGCCATCGCGGCTCTGGCGGGGGCTGCAGACGCTCGCGGCTTGGTGGGTGGACAATGGGTGCGCTGCACCCACTTGCCTAAGAAGTATCGGCGCAGAGCGCGGCGGTCGCGGGCGCGGGGGGAATAGATGCCGACCCTGCGACGACGACGCGCATGCGCGACTTTGGCCCGGCGCGATAGAGCGCGCGCAGTTGCGCGCCTACGCGGCCGATCAGCGTTTCGCGCTGGGAGAAGAGGCGGGCGATGCGCTCAGTGCGCTCACGCAGCGAACCGCGATGAATGTCGTGCAACAGACCTGCGGTGGCGGCGCGGCGAAGGCGTCGAAGGGGACGTTGACCGGCGCGCGCGCCGCAATGGCGCGGGCGCGGAATGCGGCGCAGCCGCCCAAAGGCGGCGCACATGAGGTAGGCGCGCAGACACGACGTGGTGCGCCGCAGGTCGGCAATGACGCGCGCCTTGGCCCAGCGAACCCACGCGGCGATGAACGGTGAGCGGCGCGCGAGCGGCTCGACGTGTTCCAGGATTTGCGCGAGCCACGCCTGCAGCAACGGCAACCAGCCGCGCATCGACGCAACGAAGGCGTCGAGCGGGGCGGTGTCGTGTTGGGGCGGAGCGGCTATGCGCATGCGCGGGAGTATGCGCCCAGCGGGGTGGGGGAGGATAAGTTTGCACTCCGGATGAGTAGCGGAGGCTAGGCGCGGCCCCGGGCGTAGTTTATCCGCTCACGCTTCATCGCTCTGAAGAGTTCCGGCTTTGTCATAGAGCGCGATGGCGGTTGCTCTGATCGAAAAACGCGGCTGTAAAGTGTTGCGACACTGGCTTTCGACAAAGCTTGAGTTTCGGGGGCGTTCAAGACTGTTTCAAAGACCGTCGGATTATCGAACGCATCGCGAAGCGCCTTCGCCAGTTCGTCAATGGTCTTCGCCATCTCTTCCTCGGACTTTCGTTTATTCCGCGGACCGACTCGCGCGGTTCGTGTGTCCGATGTTCTCGTACGAGAGGTTGATGATCTCTTGCGGGGTACCCTGAGCCCGGGCGACCTCTCCAATTCTCCTAGGAAGGTGCGAAGCTCGGGCGGGATTGGCGGCCCGCCGCGAAGCGCAGCTTCTTCTAGAAGCGCAATGAGTTGGCGGGCTGCGTCGACCGTTTTCATAACCTTACGCGCTCTGCAATAATCTTTCCAACGCGGTCAAATATCTCGCGCACTTCCAACGTATACTTCCTTTTTCCAGCATCAATATAGCCTATGCCGCTACCTGCAATTGCGCGAAAGGCAGATTTGTCGGGCACGAAGGCGTCGCGGAGCACCGCTCGATCCGTGCGCCAATACTGAGCTAGGTCGCGGTCCAATGTGGCCGCATGGCTTACCTCCGCCGGCATGAGCCTAGTTTTGTACTGCACCATTGTCGGGACAACACCCACGAGCTTCAGAGAGGGAAAGAGCTTCGCTCGCATCCTTTCAATGTCACGCGAGAAATAAATGACGGCCTCGACAGACATTCGATCAAGTATCGTCGGTATGACCAGATGAGTGCTGGCGCACAGGGCGTTGATAGTCCCCGTCGAAAAACGAGGCGGCGCGTCGATTAGCACGACATCGTAGTTCCTCTGAACCGCATCATCACTCAAGAATTGAGTCATCCTGAAGCGAATGTCATCAGTCGGCTGACCTGTTCGTTTGGCGACTACCCAATTCACGAGTTCGTGTGCTTCGGTATCCGAGAACTCGTAATAGCAGGTCAGAATGTGCGATCTCGGCATGACCGGCCCGAGCGACTGCGCGTTGGCGAGGATGACTGTCGGGGACTTGCCGAGCGTGATGATGTCGTCGACTACAGACGCCACTTTGTCGCTCCCGGCGGCCGCCGTGGCGGTCTGAGATAGCGAGCCCTGGTAATCGAGATCAATCAGCAGGACGCGCTTCCCTTTTGCGTCGAGATACGCGGCAAAGTTGGCGGTGAACGTCGTCTTGCCCACGCCGCCCTTCATGTTGGCGGTAGTGATTACCGGGATTCCGCCCGGTTTTGGCCGAGGCGGAGAGTTGATGTCAGGATTCCATATGCTCACACGTGGAGCCGGGAGCTTGACCTCCGCGGCCGCAGCGCGGCGTTCGCGCCCTCGCCGAAAGAACTCGCGGATCGCGTTGAATAACTCGAAAACACTCTTAAGGCCGTTGATCAGGAGCCAAAGAAACACGGCTGCTGCTGCGGCTATGCCCAATGAGGGCTGCCACTGCGCTGGCACGAAACTGATCAGCCACGCCCACGCAGTGTCTATGTCTGGCGCTCGCGGCGTGTTCATTTTTGCGGTTCCCCGAAGTCTGGTTAACGAAGCTTAACCAATGTGGATAAGGCTGCAACCGGGAGGGGAGGCCGTTACCGTTTTCGCGCGCAGGCGCGTGCGGGCCGCGGGCCGGTGATTCGAACGCCGTGTCCAAACAATCCTGGCGGGCCTATACGCGGGGGAGATCGTTCGGAGGCCGTCCCATGAAAACGTCCCTGCTCATGCTGGTGCTCGCGGTCGCCGCCTGTTCGCCGGTTTCTGCGCCGCCGGCGCCGCCAGCTGAGCCCGATCCGCTGGCGGTGCGCTACGAGGTGCGTGTCGGGCAGGCGACGCTGACCCATGTCTCAGGCGTCGCTATCTCCGGGCCGGACCTCGACCTCATCGAGGTGCGCATTGCCGGCGGCGGCACGCAGCTTGCGCCGCGCGGCATGGGGCCTGTGCGGTTGGAGGTGCGCTGATTGGACGCCTGCCGAACGCACGGTCGAGACTTGGCGCCAGTCGCTGACGCAGACCAACGCCGAGGCGCCGCTGCGTCCGGTTTCCGAAACGGTGACGGTAGTGGTCAGCCCGGCGGCCGGCGGACAGGGCGCGAGCTACGCCTTCCAGCGCTGCCTGCCGACCGAGCATCAGCTGGAGCTGCGCGCGCAGGACGAGCGCGCGCGCCAAGTGTGGCGCATGGTGTGCCAAGGCGTCGTGCGCTCGTAGGCTGCGGGCGGATTGACGCGTCCCGCAACGCACTCCATTTCAGGCCATGGTCCAGCCCGCGCATATCGAGCCCGCCGCCGAGCACCATGAGCGCGTGCTCATCATCGATTTCGGCAGCCAGGTGACGCAGCTGATCGCGCGCCGGGTGCGCGAAAGCGGCGTCTATTGCGAGATTCATCCGTACAACACGGTCGATGCCGCGTTCCTGAAGCTGTTCGCGCCGAAGGCGGTGATTTTTTCCGGCGGCCCGTCGAGCGTCACCGAAACCGGCTCGCCGCGTGCGCCGGATGAAGCGTTTGCGCTCGGCGTGCCGATCCTGGCCATCTGCTACGGCCAACAGACGATGACGGTGCAATTGGGCGGCGTGGTCGAAGGCGGACATGCGCGCGAATTCGGCCGCGCCGATGTCGAGATCAAGCGCGCCTCGCCGCTGTTTGAAGGCGTGTGGGAGGTGGGCCGGCGCTATCCAGTATGGATGAGCCACGGCGATCGGGTGACGCGCCTGGCCGATGGCTTCGACGTGATCGCCACCAGCGAGAATGCGCCGTTCGCCATCGCGGTCGATGAGAAGCGGCGCTTCTACACCACCATGTTCCATCCCGAAGTCGTGCATACGCCCGACGGCGGCAAGTTGTTGCGCAATTTCACGCACCGCATCGCCGGGTGCAAAGGCGACTGGACCATGCGTGCGTTCAAGGATGAAGCGATCGCGCGCGTCCGCGCGCAGGTCGGCGACGGCGTGGTGATCTGCGGACTGTCGGGCGGCGTCGACTCAAGCGTAGCCGCGGTGCTGATCCACGAAGCCATCGGCGACAGGCTGCATTGCGTGTTCGTCGATCACGGGCTGATGCGCAAGGATGAGGCCCATCAGGTCGTCACGCTGTTTCGCGACCACTACAACATCCCACTGATCCACGCCGACGAGAGCGAGCGCTTCCTCTCTGCGCTGGCGGGCGTGAGCGACCCCGAAGTCAAGCGCAAGACCATCGGCAAGCTGTTCATCGACGTGTTCGAGGAGAAGGCCAAGTCCGTCGGCGGCGCCGAGTTTTTGGCGCAAGGCACGCTCTACCCTGACGTGATCGAGAGCGTGTCGGCGATCGGCGGGCCGTCGGTGACCATCAAATCGCACCACAATGTCGGCGGCTTGCCTGAGCGTATGAACATGAAACTGGTCGAGCCGCTGCGCGATCTGTTCAAGGACGAAGTGCGTGCGCTGGGGCGCGAGTTGGGCCTGCCGGAGACGTTCGTCGGCCGCCATCCGTTCCCGGGCCCGGGGCTCGCCATCCGCGTGCCGGGCGAGATCACCCGCGAGAAGCTCGACATCCTGCGTGAAGCGGACGCCATCTATCTCGACGAGATCCGCAAAGCAGGGTTGTACGACTCGATTTGGCAGGCCTTCGCCGTGCTGCTGCCGGTGCGCACGGTCGGCGTGATGGGCGATGGGCGGACCTACGAGTATGTGTGCGCGCTGCGTGCGGTCACCAGCACCGATGGCATGACCGCCGATTTCTTCCCCTTCCCGATGGATTTCCTTGCCCGCGCCGCCACCCGCATCATCAACGAAGTGCAAGGCGTCAACCGCGTCGTCTACGACGTCACCAGCAAACCGCCCGGGACGATTGAGTGGGAATGATTCAGGAGGGTTCGGCGTCATTCGCCGACATTCGCTGAATAGCCTATAAACCACGTAAAAGCAACAAATAGCTCTCGGCGTCGATCGTCAAGGATCGGTGCCAAGCGGAAACACGTGACGGTGTTTTTGACGGTATCGCTTCGAGCGCGAACCCCAAGATTTGCCCATACCGTCAAGGGATCGCGTTGAGGTAGCCGTAAATGTAGAGCTTCAACAAAACCGCGGGATGATAGCCAGGCCGGCCAGTGGCGCTGGGATCGACCGCCTCGAAGCCGAGCGCGCGCAGATCCAGCTTGTCCACGAAGGCGTCGACCGCGCGAACCGGATTGTCGTCGGCGACGAAGTCCTCAAGATGCGCCGGAAACAGCCCGCCCTGATCGCGCGCCACGCCCTCCACGAACCGCTTCATCGCAAAGCCTCCCGCGTCACCGCGGAAAGCTTAACTGCTTCGCCGTTTTCACACAGCCTCGGCCCTTTGCCGCCGATCGCTGCACACTCAAATCCAGCCCTTATGCTCAGCGAGGCGGCACGCCTCAACGCGGTTCTTGGCGCCAATATTGGCGAGCAGCGCTGTTATGATGTTCTTGATCGTGCCCTCGCTCAGCCCCAATGCGCCCGCGATCTCGGCATTGGACTGGCCTTCGCGAACGAGGTGCAATAGCACGCAATCTCGCTCGCTTGGGCGGTGGGAATCCTCCTGGAGTTCGAGCAGCGTGCTTTCGATTTGCCGGCGCCCGGCCGCGACAGCGCGAATTCCATCCGCCAACCGTTCCGGGGGCGAATCCTTGAGCAGGTAACCGCCAATGCCAAGCCGCAAGGCTTCTTGGACATAGCCGGTGCGCGCAAACGTGGAGAGCAGAACCACGCGGCATGCTGGCGCTTGTGCGCGCAATTTTCGCGCAAGATCCAGTCCACTCATGCCCGGCATCTGAATGTCGGAAACAACAACGTCTGGCCGAAGCGAAGCGGCAGCGTTAAGCGCCGCGGACGGGTCAGCAAAGCCCCCGATGACCTCGAAGTCGTGATTGAGCCTCAGCAAGGCGACCAGCGCGGCGAGCACCGTCTTCTGATCTTCCACAACGAGGACTTTGATCTTCATGGAGTTCGGTCCCGTGGAATCGTCAAACTGACCAGCGTTCCGTTCTCCCGGCGGATATCCAGTTGGCCGTCGATCCTCGATGCTCGTTCGCGCATGCCGTCCGTGCCGAAGCCCCTATAGCTGAGCGCACCGCGACCATCGTCGATGACCTCGAACAAGAGGCCACGTTCGTCGCCGGCAACGCGGATCTTGCATTGCCGCGCGCCCGAGTGCCGCACCACATTCGTGACGGCCTCGCTTAGGATCAGCGCAAGAAAACACTCCTGGCGCTCGGTAAGCGTGTCTGGCAGTTGGGCGTCGATGACGGGTTCTATCGCGGACAGACGCAACAATTCCTCGGCCCGACGCAACTCGTCAACAAATGGCCGAGCGCTGTAGCCGCTTACAACGCGCCTCACGGTGTTGAGTGTATTTCGCGCCGCGTCACCTATTTCCGCCAGTTCACTATCGGCCCCCGCGGAATCGATCGCGATCTGCTTACGCGCTAGGTCGGACTTCAAGGCGATCAACACCAAATGCTGCCCCAGCTGGTCGTGGAGATCGTGCGCGATGCGGCGCCTCTCCGAGGTGCGGTGGATTGATGCAAGCTCCGCCTCGCGCAGCCGAAGGCGTTCGGTGATGAAAGCGCTGCGACGCGCTTGCAGGTAGATCGCGGCGACTGCGACGATGACCAGGCTGTTTATTGCGAGATAGGACTCAGGATATCCCCCCACGCCCGCGAGCACCAGGAAATAGGCCAGAATCGCGGCAGCTGAAGCAAGACCGTAGCGCACTGGAAAAATGTAGCAAGCAAGCGAGGCTGCGTAGCAAAGAAAGACACTGGCGCCAGGATGATCATGGATCAGTAAGCCGCCGAGAAGCGCTATGCCGGTGATAGGCGCTGCGGCAATGAGCGGTGAGAGCCAATAACTTGCAAAGTACAAGACCAGAAAGGCAAGCACCGCCGTGAGAGTGAGCGCGATGCCCCAGGGTGAATCGATTGGCGCGCCCGCGAAGTAGAAGAGCAAAAATAGCAGGCTCGCGTAGATTTCCCAGTTCTGCGCATGCCGGCGCGGCAGCAGCGACCATGGCTGCTTGCGCCGCGCCGAGTGTGCCATATCTGGTCGCGCCATCTATCTCAGTCGAATTCGCACCGGCGATGAATAGCCGTTGAACTCACTTTCAATGACCGCTGTCGATCCGGCAAGATCGAGAATGGCTTGGCACATATTGGTCGCTGCATCACCCAAGCCCGCGCCGCCGTTGGCGAAGGGATTGGCTGCGCGTAAGCCTTCGCGCCCCATCGTGTCGGCTCGGGTCAAAAATTGACTCAGCTTCTGATGATAGCCTGCCACCGAGGGGCTTTGGTGCAAACGACCGTTAGCCCGAATGGACTGGGCCGAGACGACGATGTCTCCGCTACGGCCGTTGAAGGTGATGGCGTCCGTCGCCACCGCCACTCTGTAGGGAAGTTCGACGCCCTGGATGCGGGCGCATTGGCCGGCATCGAACGTCTGGGCCTGCGCGCTCGTCGCCCACAGGACGGTGAAAAGCGTCAGGGGTAGCAGTCCGCTTCGCATGGTAATCCTCCGAGTAGGGCCTGATGCGAGCACATTGGCGTTAGCGGTTCGCGCGCGGAAGTGAGGATGGTCATTCGAAGTGTCTCGAAACGTAGGCCAGCAAAGATTGAAGCATCGCGGGTGCATCCCAGCGAACGGAAGATTTCAATGTCCCCGCCTTGAGCGCCGCCGCGGCCGATGCGCCCCAAGCGCGCCGCGGCAGGCGCGAGCCCACGCCCACCGAATTGCTCGCCCGCGCCAATGAAGCGGCGCGCCAGCGGCCGGAAACGACAAGCTTCACGCAGGCGCGTCAGATCTACACCTATGCGCCAGGCGCCATTTACGAGCTCTACACGAGCCCGAGCTTCATTTCGGCCATCCTGCTTGAGCCCGGCGAAAGCCTGGGCGATGTCGCCGCCGGGGACACCTCACGCTGGATGGTGCAGGAGACGAGCGCGGAAGCCGGGATCGATGGACGCACCATTGTACTGGTGAAACCGCAATCAACGGGCCTACGCACCAATATTGTCCTGGTTACCGATAGGCGGACCTACACGATTGAAGCGATCGCGCAGGCAGGCTCGGCCTATTCCGCGCAGATCGCGTGGTGCTATCCGGCTGAAGAACAAGCGCGCATGGCAAGCGTCGACGCGTTGAACTTCGGCTACCGGGTTCGCGCCACGCGCGGCGGCCGGCCGAACTGGATGCCGACGCGGGTATTCGACGACGGACGGCGTACCTGGATTGAAATGCCGGAAACGGTCGCGTCGAGCGATCTGCCGCCGCTCTTCGTCATCACCGGCGAGGGCGCCGAACTTGTGAACTATCGCGTGCAGGGCCACGCGCGCGCCGACCATTCATGGAATCGCCGCGGACGCGAAGGAGGAAGAGCTGTTCTCGATCGCGCCGGCGGCGGGCGATGCGCACAGAGCCGAGCCGGTTCTCGATCGCGTCCATCAGCGCGCCCGCGGGCGCTTCGCCCAGGAGCGGGACTTCGATTGTTTGATCGCCGATGCCCGGCTGACGGATGAGGCGCAGGCCGCGCGCGCCGGCCCAGCGCTCGATGACGCCGGCCTCCTCCAGCTCCTGCAGGTGCGCAGCACCGTTCGTGTCGAGCCGACATCGAGCGTTTTGCGCAATTCCTCGATGGTCGGCGGCTGGCCGGTCTCGGCGAAGAGCCGCGCGATCACCTCCGCCACGGCGGCGGCGCTCACTTTCCGGCAGGACGACGCCACCAGCCCCAACCCATTAACGCACGCGCCGACGCGCATTTTCTGCGCTCTGCCCCGCACAAGCTCCCATGTTCGACCTCGGCCCGAGCAGGGCCTGAGGTCGAGTGAAGCAGGGACGTGGCTCCCACGTCCCGACAGGCTCTGCGCCGCCATCGCGCGCAAGCCGGCGTCCAGGGCGAAGAGGCAGAGCCGTCCCTTGACGCCGGCGCCAGGCGCGCGATCCGCCCGGCTTAAGTCGATTCCGGTTGCGCGCGGCCTTCCGCGTCACGCTCCCAGGCTTCGTCCTCACGCTCAGCCTCGCGATGCACCATGCGATACAGCGCCGGAAGCACGAGCAGCGTGAGCAGCGTGGAGGAAATGATCCCGCCAATGACGACGGTGGCGAGCGGACGCTGCACCTCTGCCCCCGCGCCGACATTGAACGCCATCGGTATGAAGCCAAGGCTGGCGACGAGCGCGGTCATGAGCACGGGCCGCAAGCGCGTAAGCGCGCCCTCGCGGATCGCCTCCTCAAGCGATCGCCCTTCGGCGCGCAAGCTTCGAATGAAGGTGAGCATGACGACGCCGTTGAGCACGGCCACGCCCGACAGGGCGATGAACCCCACGCCGGCGGAGATCGAGAGGGGAAGATCTCGCAGCACCAGGGCCAGAACGCCGCCCGTTAAGGCGAGCGGCACGCCTGAGAAAACGATCGCGGAATCCTTCACGGAACGGAAGAGCGCATAGAGCAGCCCGAAGATCAGCAGCAGCGCGGCCGGCACAACGAGCGACAGGCGCTGCGCCGCTGAGATCAATTGCTCGAACGTCCCGCCATAACCGATCCAATAACCGGCAGGCACTTCGACTTCGGCCCCGACGCGCCGCTGCACTTCGCTGACGAAGGAGCCGAGATCGCGTCCGCGCACATTCGCGGTGACGACGATGCGGCGCTTGCCGTCTTCGCGGCTGATCTGATTGGGGCCAATGATGAGGTTGACCGTGGCGACCTCCTGCAAGGGCACGAAGCCGCGCACGTCGTCGGCGGCGCCAGGCAGCGGGATACGCAGGCGGCCGATCTCATCGACGTTCTGGCGCAATTGCTCCGGCAGCCGGACGACGATATCGAATCGGCGGTCGCCCTCGAACACCTGGCCGGCGACCGCGCCGCCGAGCGATACCCGCAAAACGTCCTGAAGGTCAGAGACATTGAGGCCGTGACGGGCGAGCGCGACGCGGTCGGGTTCGATCTGCAGCACCGGGAGCCCGGTGACCTGTTCGATCTTGACGTCGGCGGCGCCATCGATGCCGGCCAACACGTCTTCGATCTCGCCGGCGATGGCGCCGAGCTGGTCGAGATCGTCGCCATAGACTTTCACGGCGACGTCGGAGCGCACGCCGGAAATGAGCTCGTTGAAGCGCATCTGGATCGGTTGCGTGAATTCGTAATTATTGCCGGGGATTTGCTCGACCGCCGCCTGCATCTCCGCGACGAGTGCGCGGCGCGACTTCCATGGGTTTGGCCATTCGCCGCGCGGGCGCAGCAGCACGAAGGTGTCGGCCACGCTCGGCGGCATCGGATCGGTGGCGACTTCGGCGGTGCCGATCTTGGAGACGACGCGCTCGACTTCCTCAAATTGCAGCAGGCGCGCTTCCAACGCCGATTGCATTTCGATCGCCTGCGTGAGGCTCGTGCCGGGAATGCGAAGGGCGTGGAGCGCGATGTCGCCTTCATCGAGGCTCGGTATGAATTCCGAGCCCATGCGCGATGCGACAAGCCCGCTGAGCAGCACAAGGCCGATTGCGCCAGCGATGACCATCCTGCGGGCGCCGAGCGCCCAATCGAGCGCAGGCGCATACCAGCCGCGCGCGGCGCGCATTACGCGGCTTTCCTTCTCCTCGACCTTGCCGGTGACGAACAGAGCGACCGCCGCCGGCACGAAGGTCAGCGAAAGAAGCAGCGCCGCGGTCAAGGCGAACATGACCGTGAACGCCATCGGGTGGAACATTTTTCCTTCGACGCCGGTGAGGGCGAAGATGGGGACATAGACAAGCGTGATGATCAGCACGCCGAAGATCGACGGCTTGATCACTTCCACTGTGGCCGTCTCCGCGAGCCGGAAGCGTTCGTCATGCGTGAGAAGGCGACCGAGCCTGTGCTGCTCCATCCCGAAGCGCCGGAGACAATTCTCGACGATGATGACGGCGCCATCGACGATGAGGCCGAAGTCGAGCGCGCCAAGGCTCATGAGATTGCCTGAGACGCCGTATTGAACCATGCCGGTGATTGTCATCAGCATCGACAGCGGAATGACGGCCGCCGTGATGAGCGCGGCGCGGATATTGCCGAGCAGCAGGAAGAGCACGACGATGACAAGGAGGGCGCCTTCAACGAGATTGGTCGCCACCGTCTTGATGGTGCGATCGACAAGCGCGGTGCGGTCATAGATCGGCACCGCGACGACGCCCTCCGGCAGCGCGCGCGCGGCGACTTCAAGCCGTTCGGCGACGGCGCGCGAAACCGTCCGGCTGTTTTCACCCATGAGCATGAACACGGTGCCGAGAACCACCTCGCGGCCGTTCTCGGTCGCAGCGCCCGTGCGCAATTCCTCGCCGATGATCACGTCGGCGACATCAATGACCCGAATCGGCACGCCGCCGCGATTGGCGACGATGATGCGTTGCAAATCCTCGATGGAGTGCGCCTGACCTGAGGAGCGGATCAGAAGCTGCTCGCCATAGCGTTCGACATAGCCGGCGCCGACATTGGAATTGTTGGCTTCGAGCGCCTCGACCACGTCGTTCATGGTGAGGCCCGCGGCGGCGAGGCGATCCGGCCAGGGCGTGACGTGGTATTGGCGGACATAGCCGCCGATCGTGTTCACTTCGGTGACGCCGGGCGTGCTGCGCAATTGCGGGCGGATCACCCAATCCTGCAGCGTGCGCAAATCCTCTGGCGTCCACTCCGTGCCGTCCGGCTTACGCGCGCCTTCCTGGGCCTCGACCGTGTACATGAAGATTTCGCCAAGACCCGTGGCGATGGGGCCGAGTTCGGGCTCGACGCCATCCGGCAATTGGCTGCGCACCGATTGCAGGCGCTCATTGATGAGCTGACGCGCGAAATAGATGTCCGTCCCGTCTTCAAAGACGATCGTGACCTGGCTCAAGCCATAGCGGGACAGCGAGCGCGTATGATCGAGGCCTGGCAGGCCCGCGACCGCCGTTTCGATCGGGAAGGTGACGCGCTGCTCGGCTTCGAGCGGCGAGAAGCCAGCCGCTTCGCTGTTGATCTGCACCTGGACATTGGTGATGTCGGGCGTTGCATCGATTGGCAGGCGCTGAAAGCTCCACACGCCGACGCCCGCAAAAAGCAGGACGAGCGCAAGTACGATCCAACGGTGGCGGATGGAGAGGTGTATGATCCGGTCAAGCACGATTCGTCCCCCGCTCAGTGGTCATGGCTCGCGCCGGACTTCTCGATGTCGGCGCGAATGAGGAAGGCGTTTTCGGCGACGTAGGGTGTGCCTGGGTCCAGCCCTCCGAGGATTTCCGTCCATTCCGGCGTCTGGCGTCCCAGCTCCAGCATCCGCACTTCGTAGGTGTCGTTGTAGCGGGCGAAGACCACGGTGAAGTCGCGGAAGCGCTGCAGCGCGCGCGTTCGCACCGCGAGCGGCGCTTCGATTGCAGCGACAACGGCCGCGCCTTCGACGGCCTGGCCAGGGCGCCATGCGCCGTCTTCATTGGGTAGGTCGACGTGGGCGACGATCGTTTGCGTCATCATGTCTGCGGTCGGCAGGATCGCTTCGATGGTCGCTCGCACATTGTGGTCGCCATTCAGGCTGCGCACATTGATGGGTTGACCGGCGCGCAGACGCTCGGCGTCGCGCGGATATACGTAGAATTCCGCATGAACCTGGCGCGCATCCGCGATCACGTAGATCGGCGCTTCGCCCGACACATCGCCGACATTGGCGTTGCGCGCCATGACGACGCCCGAGATCGGCGAGGGAATCGAATAGGTTTGCAGGCTCTCGCTTGAGGTGACGCGCGCTATCGTCTCGCCACGCTGCACGCGTTCGCCAATCGCCTTGGTCATAGCGACAATGCGTCCGGGATACCAGGCGCGTATGTCGGCGCGGCCCTGTGGCTGCAACTCGACGCGCCCCGAGAGGGCGATGGTTTCTTCGATGGTCGCTGGTCCCGCGGTCTCGACGCGCACGCCCGCCGCTTCGGCCTGAGCAGGGGCGATCGTGGTGCGCCCTTCATAGGATTGGTACGACCATTCGTGTGTCTGGCCGCCATGGACGGCGCGCACCGCGACATCGAATGAATGCGGCTCTTCGACAACGCCGTCGCCTTTCAGATAGTCGGCCTCCGGCGTGAACGCGAACGTGTCGTTCTCGCCGCCCAGGCGGGCGAGCGTCATCGAAAGCTGCACCTCGGTTGGCGCGAGCGGGCGGTCGCCGCTGTAGGCGAAGACACGAAATTGCGGCTCAACGCCGGTCTCGAAAATGGTAATCTCGACGGCGAAGTCGCCATCACGCAGCATGCGGCCGTTGTGGGGCCCGCGTTCATACTCGGCTCCTTCATGTTCGCTTTCGCTCACATTTCCGGCGCCGCACGCGGCGAGAGGCGAAACAAGAAGCAGGATCGCCGCGATGCGGCGCGTGAGGGAGTGACGGATCATTGCGAGGTCTCCTCGCCGAGCGCATCGGCGAAACGGGCGGTCAAGCGATCAAGCGCCGCCTCGGTATGGTGATAGGTGCGGAGCGTTTCGACGCGGGCCTGGCGCGCGGCGGTGAGCGCGCGCTGAGCTTCGAGCACGTCGAGATAAGAGAATGCGCCTTGATTGTAGCCGTCACGGGCGAGGTCGAGTGCGCGCGCGGCGTGCGGAATTACAGTGCGATCGAGCGAAACGGCGGTGAGCTGCGCGCTTTCCAGGCGGCGGGTCAGCGCGTGCGCTTCGCGCTCAATGCGCAGGCGAGCCGCTTCGACATCGAAACCGGCGCGGCGTTCTTCAGCCTCTGCGCGCGCAATTGCCCCGCGATTGCGATCGAAGATGCCGAATGGGATGGACAGCCCCGCGACCAGCCCGGTATCGCCGCTCTCCTCAAACCGGCGAACGCCGACGCTGACGGTGGGGTCCATGTAACCGCGCGAGCGTTCGAGGCGCGCTGTTGCACTCGCGAGCGCGCGCGCCGCCCGCAGCCGGGCGATTTCGGGATTGGAGGTCGGATCGGTTTCGTGATCGTGGCTTTGCGCCTGGGGCAGTTCGAGCGCGGCCGGCGCCAGCGTGAAGGCGTGATCGCCGATCAGGCTTGCCAAATTGGCGCGTGCGATGGCGGCCTCGTTGCGCGCGCTCTCAAGTGCGATGCGGGCCTCGGCTGTTCCGGCCTCGGCGCGGGCGCCGGCCATGAGCGGATCGCGCGCGGCGGCGACTCGGCGCGCGACGGTTGCTTCCATCGCCTCGGCCGTCGCCAGGCGATCTTCCGCGATGATGACAAGCGCCGCCGTGGCGAGGGCGTCGTAATAGGCGCGCTGGACGTCTTCGTACACATTGAGCCGTGCGATCAACGCATCGGTCTCCGCGGCGGAGCGTTCTTGCGTCGCCACGGCGACCCGCGCCTGGCGGCGGCCTCCGCGTTCAATCGGCTGCGAGAGACTGAACGTCGACTCAGACCCATCGAAGCCGCGTAGCGAATCCTGTCCGCCGAAATTTTCGACTTCAAGGCCGAGTGTCGGGTTCGGGCGTGCACGCGCCTGACGAATTCCGGCCTCGGCGGCGTCCACACCGGCCTCGGCCGCGCGCAGGCGCGGATCGGCCTGCCGCGCCAGTCGCAGCGCTTCGGAAAGCGAAAGCGCGCCCTCTTGCGCCCATGCGCTGTTGCTGAGACTCAAGGCGCCGCACGCCGCCAACGCAAATGCGCGCCATGAGGATTTGGGATCGCGAGGGCGCATTCGTGCGCCCGTGCGAACCCGAGAGTGTCGGGATGACATGAAATACTCGCCAATCGCGTGAAACGACATGCGCGGCGCAACAATGGCCGCGCGTCAGCTCAAGCGGCGGGTCGCGGCGGGCGCTCTAATCCGTAGATGGGCCCTGATGTGTCGCGGGCGGCATCGAACGCAAAGCCAAGCTTGAGCACGTTCTGCTCGGCGTGAACTTCACCACCGCTGCTGGGAAGCTGCACAGTATGAGCACCGCCGCAAAAGTGCGAGTGCGGCTCGTCCCCGTCATGATCCGGTTGCTGGCTTGGATGATGGTCGGCGCCATCATCGACGTGCACGTGAATGACATGCCCGTCGCCGACCTGGATTATGTCGGCTGAAGCGCGTTGAGCGTACTCGCCCGCGTGCGCCGGCTCGAAAGAAAGCGCCGCCGTCAATGCGATGCAGAGCATCGCGAGCCAGCGCCTCCAATCCATTCGAGCCCAAGATGTCAAGCGGCGCTCTCCGACACTGCCGACGATTCGCGGCGCGCTTGGCTATATACGACCCAAGACCCGCTGAGGAAGAGTAAACACATGACTATTCCGACAATGAGGTCGGGCCAGAATGAGTGCGTCCAGGCGGTGGCGATGGCGGCGATGATGACCAGAAGGTTACCAACGGCGTCATTGCGCGAGCAGAGCCACGCGGAGCGCAGATTGGCGTCGCCCTCTCGAAAGCCGAGTAATAACATAACAGCGCCTAGATTCACCGCTAAGGCGAGCGCCCCGATCAGGCCCATGGGCGGCGCCTCAGGCGCGGCGCCGGACGCAATCTTGACTGCAGCGCCCGCCAGGATCGCCAGACCGACAAGCAGCATCGATGCGCTCTTCAGGAGCGCCGCGCGGACGCGCACGATGTCGCTCTTGCCGATCGCCCACAGCGTGATCGCGTAGGTGGCGGCATCGGCACCGAAGTCGAGGGCGTCCGCCTGAAGCGCCAGCGATCCCACGGCGTGACCGCCGATCATCTCGACGCCGAACATTGCGGCGTTGGCGATCAGGACAATCCAGAGCAGACGGCGCGCTTGCGCATTCATCTGCGCCGCGCGCACCTGGCCGCAGCCGCCCTCGCAGCACGAACTCATGCGGCGGCGCCTTGGCGTCCGACGCGCCGGCCAAACCAGCGGCCGACTTGCGCCGCATGGCGTTCGTACGCGTCGCCATGCTTCTCGCGCAGGGCTTCTTCTTCGATACGCACCTGGATCAGCGCGTGGCGGCCGAAGCTGAGCGCCTTGACCTTGTGCGCCCGCGCCACGCCGACAACCCGCAGCGCCGACACGGCGATGATCGCGAGGAGGGCGGCAAGCGGCAGCCAGGCGGGCGGGGATGAAAGGGGCATGGCGAAGGGCTCGAATTTCGATGCCCTATCGACTACATTCTCTAGTGACTAGAGGATCAAGCCCCAAAATGCTGGCCATCGGCGCTGTCGCCAAACGCACCGGACTGAAAATCCCGACCATCCGTTTCTACGAGCAGGAAGGGCTGTTGCCTGCGCCAGAACGGACCGGGAGCGGACGGCGCTTGTACGCAGACGCCGATGTGCGCCGCCTGTCCTTCATTCGCCATGCGCGCGCGCTTGGGTTCGAACTCGACGACATACGCTCGCTGCTGGATCTCACCGACGATCCAGATCGGCCCTGCGCCGAAGCCGACCGCATTGCGCGCGCGCATCTGCTCGCGGTCGAAACGCGCATCGGCCAGCTCAAGGCTTTGCAGCGCGAATTGACGCGCATCGTCAAGTCCTGCGCCGGCGGCGTCGCTGCTGATTGTCGCGTCATTGACGCCCTGGGCGATCATGACGGTTGCGCGCATGATCATGCGCCACCCGCTCAGCGCGCGAAGACGCTGCAACCGGCAAAACGACCGAAGAGAGCGAAGTCATGAAGCTCGACCGCTCAAGCGGCGCCGTCCTCGGCCTGGCGTCGGCCGCGCTGTTCGGCGTCAGCACGCCGCTGGCGAAGCAATTGCTTGGCGTCGTTGATCCCTGGCTGCTGGCCGGCTTGCTCTATCTTGGCGCGGGCATCGGACTTGCTGTCCTGCAAGGTCTGCGACGCGGGCAAGCGCGAACGGAGGCGCCGCTGCGCGCAGCCGATTTGCCGTGGCTTGCGGGGGCTGTCATCGCGGGCGGTGTCGTCGGTCCGGTGCTGCTGATGATCGGGCTTGCGGCGACGCCGAGCTCATCGGCCGCGCTGCTGCTCAATCTCGAAGGTCTGGCGACGATGGCGATCGCCTGGATCGTGTTCAAGGAGAATGTCGACCGGCGCATTCTGCTTGGCGCGGCCGCGATCCTGTCGGGCGCGCTCGTGCTGTCCTGGCAAGGCGGACCGATCGGCCTTGGCGCCGGCGCGCTCGCGATCGCGGGCGCGTGTCTCGCCTGGGGCGTCGACAACAATCTCACGCGCAAGATCGCCGGCGCCGATCCGGTTGCGATCACGATGATCAAGGGACTGGTCGCGGGAAGCGTGAACCTTGGACTGGCGCTTATGCTGGGCGCCCGCATGCCGGCGCTGACGCCGCTCCTCGGCGCAGGCATTGTCGGCTTCTTCGGTTACGGCGTCAGCCTCGTGCTTTTCGTGCTCGCGCTGCGCCAAGTGGGCGCCGCGCGCACCGGCGCCTATTTCTCGACGGCGCCGTTCATTGGCGCGGGCGTTGGCGTTCTGCTGCTGGCCGAGCCGATCACGCTCCAACTGCTGCTTGCTGGCGCGCTCATGGCGTCAGGCATCTATCTTCACGTCGTCGAGCGCCATGATCACGAGCACGCGCATGAGCCCATGGAGCATGAGCATCCGCATCGTCACGACGATCACCATCAGCATGAACACGCGCCAAGCGATCCGCCCGGTGAACCGCACACGCACCGTCACCGTCACGCGCCCCTTATCCATCGCCATCCGCATTTCCCGGACCTGCATCACGGACACGCGCACGTAAAGCGGTGAAGACCAAACCCTGTGGTCGATCCGCGCCGGAGGCGCCTGACTCGCAGTGACAAAGACAAGGCCCCGCGTCCGGACACGCGACCCGAAATCGGTGAGAACGATGAGCTGCTGAGTCGTTGCATTCATGCTGGCTTTTGGCGGTCGGGCGCGAAAGCGGATGCGATATGGGATGAGCACGATCCGCGCGATCACGGACAAAAGCGTGATGAATGAGACGGCGAGGATCAGCGGGTGATTGAAGTTCTCGTGGTCGCGCCAGTCCATGATGTGGAGCGCCCAGAGAGCTCTTGCATCGCTGCGGCGCCGCGACGCAAGGGATCGGCCCGCCTCTTGCGTAACTGTAGTAGGAGTATTGGCGAAATCTCTTGAGCTTCCGCGCAAAGGGGAGCGTTGTCCCGCAATGGGCCGTATTTGGCTTTTCTTGCTTATGGTTATCGCGCTTGGCTTCGCCGGGGTGGCGAACGCCATAGTGCGCGCGGATTGCCCGATGCTTGCTGCGGCGGAGGCTGGCGCCTTCAACCACGATTGCTGCCCCGACGATGGGCCCGCGGCGCCCAGCGATCAGCCGTCCAAACAAATGTCGGACTGCGCCATGGCGATGGCGTGCCGAGCGGGTCCGGCGGTCGCGGCAGTCGAGGCGCGGGCATCAGCGCCAGCAACGCCAAGCGCGTTGCGCGTCGCCCCTGTCCTAGAGCAACGCTTCCCATCGACCGCGCCAGACGACTTCTGGCGGCCGCCGCGAACCACCTGACCCCGTACTTGCGCGCTTCGGGCGCCGCGCTCTCGCGCGCCCGCGCGCTTCTCGTCAGCAGGGATCAGGAGCACTACGCCCATGCGCGCCTTTTGGCTGGCGTGCTGCGTCATCGGCATAAGTCCGGTCGCACATGCCCAAGACATGAGTTTCGCCGACGCGCTCGCGCGCGCGGCTCAATCGCCGAGCGTTGAAGCGGGCAGGGCCGGCCGGCTCGCCGCCGACCGCGCTGTCGGTCCGGCTGGCCAATTGCCCGACCCGCAATTGGTGCTTGGATTGGAGAACGTGCCTGTCGAGGGGCCTGACGCCTATCGGTTCGATCGCGATTTCATGACCATGCGTACGGTCGGCATTATGCAGGACATGCCCTCGGGCGCCGAGCGGCGCGCGCGACGCCAGATGGCCGAGGCCGATGTCGTGCGCGCTGACGCGATGCTTGGCGTCGCCGAACTGGAAGCCCGCCTGGGCGCGGCGCAGGCTTGGTTTGGCGTTCATTACGCCGAACGCCGGTTGGCGGCGCTGCAGTCGATCCAAACCGAAGCAACCGCGCTCGCGGCCGCCTCACGCGCGCGCTTGGCGGGCGGCGCCGGCAGCGCAAATGACGCCATCGCCGCCGAAATCGACGCAGCCCGCATGCGCGACCGGCTCGCCGACGCCGAGGCGGCGCTTGCTGCCGAACGTGCTGAGCTTCGGCGTTGGACGGGCGAGGGCGCGATCACAGGCGAGGCGCCGGCGTTTCATGTCAAAGGCGACGAACTTCGCGCCCAGCTGGCGGCCCATCCGGTGCTGGCGGCGTTCTTTGCGGAGGAAACCGCGAGCGAAGCGGGCCTGGACATGGCGCGCGCCGAGCGCGCCCCGGACTGGTCCTTATCGCTCATGTATCAAAACCGCGAACGCGATTTCGGCGACATGGCCTCGGTGGAAGTCCGCATTGGCCTCCCCTTGTTTCAAGCCTGGCGGCAGGGGCCGCTGATCGAGTCGCGACGCGCCGAGCAAGCGCGCGCGCAGGGCGAGCGCGCGGCGGCGCTACGCGCTCAGCGCGCGGCGCTCGAAACGGCGCTTGCGCAGTACGCGGCGCTCGACGCCAATCTCGCGCGCGCTCGCGACACGCGCCTGCCATTGGCGCGCCAGCGCGCCGAAGCCGTGCGGGGGAGTTTCGCCGCGGGCGCCGCGAGCACGGCCGACGTGATCGCGGCGCGCCGCGAGGCTGTCGAGGCTGAACTTGAACTGATCGACCTGGAAGAACGCCGCGCGCTCGTCGGCGCGGCGCTCACGCTGCCCTTTACGGAGAACGCGCCATGACCGAAGCGCAGAAGCCTATGCTCAGGACGCGCCGCGTTGCGCTGTTGGGCGCGATCATCGCCGGGACGTTGGCGATCGGCGCGGGCGGCTATTGGCTGGGCGCGAGCCGCAGCCCCGCTGGCGCTGAATCCCAGGCGGGCCGCGAGATCGCCTATTGGTACGATCCGATGCTCCCCAACGAGCGTTATCCGGGGCCTGGCAGATCGTCGATGGGGATGGAACTCATCCCGCGCTACGCCGACGAAATCTCAAGTGATGCGAGCGTGCGCATCGAACCCGGCGTGGTTCAGAACCTCGGCGTGCGGCTGGCATCGGTCGAAAGCGCGCCGCTGACGCGCAGCGTGCGCGCGGCCGGGGTCCTGGCCTTTAACGAACGCAATCTGGCTGTCGTACAGGCGCGCGCCGGGGGCTTTGTCGAACGGGGATACGGCCGTGTTGTCGGCGATGTCGTTTCGGCTGGGTCGCCGATCGTTGACGTGCGCATGCCCGAATGGACCGCCGCGCAAGCGGAGTATCTAGCGCTTCGCCAGGCAGGAGGCGATCTGGCTCTGGCAGCGCGCCAGCGTCTTGCGATGCTGGGCATGCCGGCATCGCTGATTGAACGCATCGAACGTGAGGGACGTCCGCGTCCGGTCACGACGATCACCGCGCCTGTCGCAGGCGCCATTACGGCGCTCGACATTCGCCCTGGCATGACGATCATGCAGGGCGCGCCGCTGGCGACCATCAACGCCATGTCGCCGGTGTGGCTCATCGCGTCGTTGCCGCAGGCGGATGCGGGTGTCGCCGAGCGGGGCGGACGCGTCGTGGCGCGCGTTCCGGCCTATCCCGGCGAAAGCTTTGCTGGCCGCATCGAGACCGTGCTGCCGTCCGCCGATGCGGCGACGCGCACAATTGAGGTGCGGGTTGCGCTCTCCAATTCGGACATGCGCTTGCGGCCGGGCATGACAGCCGAGGTTGAACTCGCCGCCGCGCGCGCCGAAACGGCGCTCGTGGTTCCTGCTGAAGCGGTCATTCAAACCGGGCGGCGCACCGTTGTCATCGTTGCGCTCGAAGACAATCGCTTTGCGCCGACAGAAGTCGAGCTCGGCCGGCGCGCGGACGATCGCATCGAAATTCGCAGTGGGCTTGTGGAAGGGCAGCGGGTCGTAGCGTCGGGCCAGTTCCTCATCGATTCCGAAGCGAGCCTATCGGGGGCGCTTCAGCGCTTGGAGACATCGGCGCAGGGTCAACCGGGCCAAGTGGGCGCGACGCACGAAGCCCAAGGCCGCATCGCCGCGCTTGACGGCGCCAACATCTCCATTGCGCACGGCGCGGTCACGAGCCTCAATTGGCCCGCCATGACGATGCAGTTTCGATTGCGGGACGAAGCGCTCGCGCGTGGTCTCAGAACAGGTGACGCCGTCAGCTTCCGCTTCAGGCAAGACGGTCAAACTTACATCGTCACGGAGATTGAAAAGACCGGAGCGCGTCCATGATCGGCGCTCTCATCCGCTGGTCGGTAGCTAACCGGCTGCTTGTTGTGCTGGCGACCTTGGCGCTCGCGGTCGCTGGCGCGCTCGCGGTGCGCTCGACGCCGGTCGATGCGCTACCCGACCTCTCCGACGTCCAGGTGGTCATCCGCACGTCCTATCCAGGTCAGGCGCCGCAGATCGTTGAAGACCAGGTCACCTATCCGCTAACGACCACGATGTTGTCAGTGCCGGGCGCGCGCACTGTGCGCGGCTATTCCTTCTTCGGGGATTCCTTCGTCTACGTGATCTTTGAGGACGGAACCGATCTCTATTGGGCGCGCTCGCGCGTGCTCGAATATCTCAACCAAGTGCAGGGCCGCTTGCCGCCCTCGGCGCGGTCTTCACTGGGACCAGACGCGACCGGTGTCGGCTGGGTCTATCAATATGCGCTGGTGGATCGCACCGGCCGCCATGACCTTGGCCAATTGCGCAGCCTGCAGGATTGGCTGCTGCGGTTCGAACTGAAGAGCGTGCCGGGCGTCGCCGAAGTCGCCTCGATTGGCGGCATGGTTCGCCAATACCAGATCGTCTTGGATCCCGAGCGGATGGCCGCCTATGGCGTCTCACAGCAGCAAATCGCCGAAGCCGTTCGCGCCGCCAATGGCGAAGCGGGCGGGGGCGTTGTCGAGATGGGCGAGGCCGAGCACATGGTGCGCGCCTCCGGTTATTTGCGCACGCTCGAGGATTTTGACGCCATTCCGCTGGGCCTCGGGGCTAACGGCGCGCCGGTGCGTCTTTCCGATGTCGCCTGGGTGCAGATCGGGCCCGAAATGCGTCGCGGCGTCGCCGAGTTGAACGGCGAGGGCGAAGTCGCTGGCGGCGTGGTGGTGATCCGCGCCGGCGAGAATGCGCGCGCCGTCATCGCCGCCGTGCGCGAGCGTCTCAGCGAAATCGAGCGAAGCTTGCCCGAGGGCGTCGAGATCGTCACCACCTATGATCGCTCGCGACTTATCGATCGCGCTATCGAAAACCTCACCAGTAAGCTCGCCGAAGAGTTCATCGTCGTCGCACTCGTGTGCGCGCTCTTCCTGTTTCATTTACGCTCGGCGCTCGTGGCCATCGTCACCTTGCCGCTTGGCGTCATGGCGGCTTTCCTTGTCATGCGGTTACAGGGCGTCGATGCCAATATCATGTCGCTCTCAGGCATTGCCATCGCCATCGGCGCCATGGTCGATGCGGCCATTGTCATGATCGAGAATGCCCACAAAAAACTGGAACGCTGGCGTGACGCCCATGATGGCGAGATGCCGCAAGGCGGCGATCACTGGCGCGTCATCACCGATGCCGCTGTGGAAGTGGGGCCGGCGCTCTTCTTCAGCCTGCTCATCATCACGCTCTCGTTCCTGCCGGTGTTCACGCTCGAAGCGCAGGAGGGACGCTTGTTCGCGCCGCTCGCCTTCACCAAGACCTATGCGATGGCCGCGTCCGCTGCGCTTGCGGTGACGCTGACGCCGGTGCTGATGGGCTATTGGATTCGCGGCCGCATCCCGCACGAGGACGCAAACCCGATCAATCGCTGGCTTGCGGCGCTCTATCAGCCCGCGATTGATTTCGCGCTCGGGGCGCCCAAGACCGTGCTGCTCATCGCCGCTCTGGCTCTGGCGACGACCGCCTGGCCCCTCTCGCGCATTGGCGGCGAATTTATGCCGATGATGGATGAAGGCGATTTGCTCTACATGCCGACGGCGCTGCCCGGCTTGTCGGCGGCGGAGGCCTCCGAACTCTTGCAGCAAACCGACCGCCTCATCCGCACCGTACCCGAGGTCGAAAGCGTGTTTGGTAAAGCGGGCAGGGCCGAGACCGCCACCGATCCCGCGCCGCTCGAGATGTTTGAGACCACTATTCGCTTGCGGCCACGATCTGAATGGCGTCCCGGCATGACGCCCGAGCGCATCATCGAAGAACTCGATCGCGCTGTGCGCGTGCCGGGTTTGACCAATGTCTGGGTGCCGCCGATCCGTAACCGGATCGATATGTTGGCGACCGGCATAAAGAGCCCCATTGGCGTCAAGGTGAGCGGGCCCGACCTGGCCGCGATCGACGCCGCCGCGCGCGCGATTGAACAAGTCGCACGCGACGTGCCGGGGGTATCGTCCGCCGTGGCCGAACGCGTCTCCGGAGGGCGCTACATTAATGTCGATATCGATCGTTTCGCCGCCGCCCGCTACGGGCTCAATGTCGAAGACGTCCAGGCCTTGGTGTCGGGCGCGATAGGCGGGGAAAATATCGGCGAAGTGATCGATGGCCGCGCCCGCTATCCCATCAATCTCCGTTATCCCCGAGAGATTAGGGATTCGCTTGAGGCCTTGATCGCGCTGCCGGTTATTACCGACCAGGGCTTGC
The DNA here is from genome assembly GCA_019753175.1 of Hyphomonadaceae bacterium. GTDB lineage: Bacteria > Pseudomonadota > Alphaproteobacteria > Caulobacterales > Aquidulcibacteraceae > Vitreimonas. The sequence goes on along the minus strand of JAIELK010000010.1, from coordinate 14,674 downwards.
GCCTGACACTGGGCGAAGTGGCGCGTCTCACCATTGCCGATGGCCCAGCGATGATCCGCAGCGAGAACGGCCGCCTCTCGGCCTTCGTCTATGTGGACGTGCGCGACCGCGACCTCGCCTCCGTTGTCGGCGATCTGCGTGAAGCGGTCGCTGGCGCGCAATTGCCGGCGGGCGTGAGCGTCGCTTACTCCGGGCAATTTGAATATCTCGCCCGCGCCAGCCAGCGGCTGCTAATCGTGGGGCCGGCGACGATCGCGATCATATTGCTCCTGCTCTATTTCACTTTTCGACGCTTCGATGAGGCGTTGATCGTCATGGCGAGCTTGCCGTTCGCGCTGATCGGGGGGATCTGGTTCGTCTATCTCCTTGGTTATGATTTCTCTGTCGCCGTGGCGGTGGGCTTTATCGCGCTCGCGGGGCTCGCCGCCGAGTTTGGCGTTGTGATGCTTGTCTATCTGCGTAACGCGCTCAAGGAACGCATCGAGAGCGGCGTCGTGCTGACACCGCAAATCATCGCCGACGCCGTTCGCGAGGGCGCGCTTTTGCGCCTCCGCCCCAAGGCGATGACGGTCGCCGTCATCATGGCGGGGCTCTTGCCGATCCTGTTCACGGGCGGGGCCGGCGCTGAGGTGATGCGCCGGATCGCGGCCCCGCTGGTTGGCGGCATGCTCTCGGCGCCGCTCTTATCTTTGCTTGTCATTCCCGCGGCGTATCTGATGATCCGGCGCCGCGAACTCGAGCGTGAACATGCGCGCTCGGCGCAACGGATCGGTCCCATTCTAGGAGAACAGACATGAAGACGATTATTGCCTCCGCCACGCTCGCGAGCCTGCTCGCGGCTTGTTCGCCGGCGCCGCCCGCTGTTGACCAGTCGGTCCCCGCAGCCGAGGCGCCTAACGCAGCCACGGCGGCGATCGAGGGCGTAGGTGTAGTCACCGCGGTCGACCCTGCCGCGGGCACGATTTCGCTCGACCATGAAGCGATCACCGCGATCAATTGGCCCGCCATGACCATGCAGTTCCGCGCCGATGATCCTTCAATCCTTCAAGGTCTGGCCGTAGGCGATCGCGTCCGCTTTGAACTGAAGAGCGCGCGCGAAAGCACAATCGTGACGGCGGTGCGCAAGCAATAAATTGGGCGGGCGTCGCTGGGCGCGCCCGCGGCCTGCGTATTATCAGTGAAGGGCAGACGCGGATTCTAGCGCCGGCGCCGCGAAATCGACGCCATGAAGCAGACCCTGGAGCGGCGCAGCTAGCGCCCGATCAGCGCAACTGGTCGTCGAGGAAATCGAGCGTCAGTCGCCAATCTTCGTCGGTGATGGCATGGGTTCCGGCGCGCAACGCAAAGTGCGGGGGAGGCCCGCCCTCAAGATCGAAGGCAGGCCTCGCGCCCACGACCGCCTGGTAGGCGCCTGCGGGATCGGCCCAGCCGTCGCGCGCCGCTTGCACGATAAGCAACGGGCGCGGGGCGATCAGCGCCAGGAGTTCGTGCTGATCCACCGGCGGATCACGTAGCGCATAGTCGCGAAAGCGCGGCGCGAACCAGTACGGGTAGGCGCTCGTGATCGCTGACACGCTTTCACCCGCGCGATGAGCAGTAAGCGCATCGCCGCCGCGGCCCGATTGCAGCGCGATTACTGCGTCGATGCGCGAATCGAGCGCACTGGCGAGCAACGCGACCTTGCCGAAACGCGATTGGCCCCAGGCGATGATACGATCCTGGTCAATGCGCCCGTCGCCCTCCAGCACGTCAACGGCGCGCGCCTGCGTCCAGGCCCAGGCAGCGATGGCGCCTTCAGCGTCGAGCGCGGCAAGCGCGGGAGGCGCGTCCCGGGCGTCATCTGGCACGACATCGCCGCCATAGAACATCGCCAGCGCATAGCCGCGCGCGGTGATGCGGTCAAAAGGCGGGCCCAGCATCCACTCGCCAAACACCGCGCGATGAAGCGGGTCGAAGAAGTTGCTTCGACATGGGATAGGATAAGCGCTGCGAGGCGGCGCAATCGCGCGCGGGCGACCAGGGAACGCCGCCTGGTTGCCGCAGAAATTCTGCATCACGATCACCGGCGCTGGCGCACCGCTTTGGGGCATGATCAGAATAAGCGGGAAGCGGACGCTTTCGCCGGCTTCGATCTCGATCTGTTCGACGCCAGCAATGCCGCCAGCGTTCTCGGGCGCGATCAAGGCGCGCCCCACGACACGTGCGCGCACATCGGCTGGCAGCGGACCGTAAATCTCCGCTTCAAGTGCGTCAGTGATGGCCCGGCGCCTCGCTTGCCAAGCTTCGCGCGTGGAAATCCGCGCGCCAGAGCCATCCTCAAGAACCTCCGGCGCCGCAGCAGCGAGCGCACGCCGATCGAGCGTCACCACGCGATAAGGGCCCGCCCAGTAAAGCCAGGCGAAGGCCGCTGCGCCCGCCGCAACCGCGATGATCGATCCTTTCAAAAAGGCCCCAATGCGCGCGCGTTGTAGATTCGACATTCGACTACAACTCCATATTAGCGTGCTTGGATGGCCTTCTTGCTTATGCGCAAGACATTGACCAATCCCGCGCGGGATTGAAGCGGAATCTTTGCACTCGGCGCAAAATGGCGCGCCTGCGCCTGATGCTTTTGTGAAGCGGAACTCAGATCAAGACGGAACCGCAGAGCTGGGGATTGCTTGATTTAGCGCAATGACAGGCGCAAGCTAACGTGGCTCGTTAGTCATTTCGCCAGCCGGAATCGGAGCAGAGTCATGCGTATCACCTTTACCCGCGTTCTGGTGGTTGCAGCGCTCAGCTTTGTCACCGGTGCGTGCGCTAGCGCCCCTGGCGGCGCCATGGCCGGGCATCAACCCGGCATGCAGCATGAAGGCGGAATGATGCACGGTGGCGGCATGATGATGTCGATGGGACCGATGGTCGGATGCCCAGGCGCCACCGGAAGCGTTGACGCGCGCTTGGCGTCCTTGCACGCAACGCTGCGCATCACCGGTGCGCAGGAGGCGCTCTGGGCGACGTACGCCGACGCCTATCGCCGGACTGCGTCTTCAATGGGAATGGGCTCCATGGGCTCCATGGGCTCCATGGGCGCCATGCCGCTGCCTCAGCGTCTTCAGCATCATGAAACGATGATGTCGACGCATCTTGCGGCACTTCATGATCTTCGCGCTGCGCTTGCGTCTTTGTATGGATCGTTGAGCACCGAGCAGAAGGCGATCGCCGATGCGATGGCGTGCGACAGACCCATGCACGAGCGGCCCTGAGCTATGAGCTATTATTTTTCAAGGATCATCGACGCGCCGTTCCCCGTGGCGGTTGCACGCACGAAGGCGGCGCTCTCGGCGCACGGCTTTGGCGTGCTGAGCGAGATTGATGTCGCGGCGACCCTGAAGGCGAAGCTTGGCGCCGAGATGGGATGCTATGTCATTCTGGGCGCCTGCAATCCCGAATACGCCCACCGTGCGCTCCAGGCCGAATCCAAGATCGGGACCATGCTGCCGTGCAACGTGATCGTGCGCGAGGAAGCGCCGGGAAAGGTCGAGATCGCGGCGGTGGATCCGGTGGCCTCGATGCAGGCAGTAGATAATCCGGCCCTCGCAAAAATCGCGGGGCCAGTTCGGGAGCTTTTGCAGGATGTCATTGAAAAGCTCTAGGCGCCTTTGCGCCGGGCTCATGTGACCGCAAACGCACCTTGTGCTGGGCCGCCCGTAGCGAGAGACGCGCGCGCAATGTCGCCTCGGTCGTCAGAACGCCAAGTGCCCAGCGCCATGGGTGACTTCAGCGCCTAGATAGGCCTGGCCGAGGATCACCAGCACTGTGAGCGCAAGCGTGATTTCATAGAGCGGCCCGCCTAGGCGCACCGCAGCGTCGTCAACCGGCTTCTTGAGCCACCAGACGAACATGATGAGGAAGGGGATTGCGGTGCCGATCCAGCGATGCAGCACGAGCGCAGATTCATCGTTAGCGGCTGGAAGTCCCGCGTTCGCCCAACCCAATGGGGCTGCGGCGAAGGCGCCCAACGTCGCGACAGCAAGAAGGATTTTGTTGCTGGCCGCGTAGAGGGGCTTGCGGCGGATGGCTGCCGCCGCCTCCAAGAATCCGACGGTCAACAGCAAGGCGATGGGAAAATGGATGACCGCAGGGTGCCACACGCCAAGCCAGCGGATGATGCGGCCCGACAGGGTCGCCGGCCGCGCATCATGATCCATCATCATCCCGCCCGTGCCTTCGGCGGTCGGCCACATCATTTCGCCGGGCTGCATCGCGCCCATGTCGTGTTCGGGCGCGGTTTGCGCCTCGTCGGCTTGCGTCGCTTGCGGGGGATGTTCTTCACCTCTGTGGGCGAAAGAGATTTGAGGGGTCAGCAGCAGCAGCGAAAACGCTAACGCCAGCATCGCCGCAATGTGGGCCATCGGCTTCTTCGTCGCCATCTTGTTCCCCTCCCAAAACGCGCCGCACGCGCAACCTTTCGTCGCGCGCGCGGCGCGCTGGCTGCTCAGAGCACGTGGATTTCCGACACCATCGGGCGGCCGTTGTCGTTCATCAGCTCGAAGTGAACACGCTGGCCAACGCTCACGCCTTGCAGCACCGAGGCCGAGTGAACGCGGAACGTCATCGTCATCGCCGGCCAGCCCAGGCTGGCGATTGGGCCGTGATTGAGCGTGACGGTGCCGGCTTGCGCATCAATGGCGGTCACCGTGCCTTCGCCTTCGGCAGTCTGTGGGACCGCCTCATGCTGTTCGCCCTGATGCGCCAAGGCGGGGGCGGTCATGGCGAAGCTCGACACCATCGCTGCAGCGATTGCACCGACCAGAAGTTTGGCTTTCATTTTCGAATTCTCCGTTGATGAGCGTCGGGGCCGCTCACACCCTTCATACGCGCGCTTCTGGTCAATCCCTCAGCCGTCCGCTGCGGCGCTGGCCGCAGGCCCGTTCTTGCGCCGCCGGCCGCCTCCGAACCGGATGCGGTAGGGGATAAGCACGACGCCGGCGATTATCGACAAAAGCGTGATGGCGGTGACGATGATGATGAGCGGATGATTGAAATCCTCGTGGTTCTGCCAGTCCATGATGTGAAGCGCCCAGAGCGTATCATAGAGCCGCCACATATCGGAGCGCCGGGCGGTCACCGCGCCAGTATTGGCGGCGACATAAACCGCCAAGCCGCCATCGGTGAACTGGGCGCGCCATGCAGGCAAGGCGCCGCGATATTCTGAGCTTTCCGTCTCAATCAGTTCGACGCGGGCCGGTGGCGACGCCAGCGTCACATGCCCGCGCGCCACGGCGGCGGCGGCGTCCGCGTCGAGCGGCGAAAGCTGACGAAGTGTGGCCGCCTCGAACAGCGCCGGCGGTCCGTCGGCGAACTCGGCGACGATGACTTGCCCGAGCGTGGGTCGCGTCTCGATAGTCACCTTGACGGGCGCTCGGCCCTGAAAGTCGCGAAGCTCACTTAGAGCTGCGCCGTTCGCGATGGCGAGCGGACGCGCCGTCTCAGGCGGGCGGATGAGGTGTTCGCTGCGAATCTGTTCGATCGGGATGATCGTGAAGAAAAGGCCGCTTACGACCCAGAAGACGATTTGCACGCCGACGAGCAGCGCAAGCCATTTATGTACGAACGACGCCAAGCGCGCGAGATTCACGGTGTCCCCCAAGTTTCTTCTTCTTTCTACATCGTCGCGGTCCTAATGACGCCGCGCATCCTATTGCCCAGGCGGATGCTCCATGTTGGGCATGTCCGACATATCTTGGTCCGACGTCGTCTCAGCAGGCGCCGGCGTACGCGCGGGTTCAGTGCGCGGGCGCTGCGCTGCGGGCGCACTCGGCGGAGGCGTTGGCGAAGGCGCCGTCTCTGCGGGTGGGCGCGCAGTGGTTGGCGCCTCTTCGACAGCCGCGCTTTCAACGGGCGGCGGTGTTTGCTGATTAGCAGCTGGCTGGCATGCCGCCAGCGCGGCGGCGGCGAAAGCTGCGATTGCGAAGCTTCTCATCTTTGTTCCCTCTGAAAGCGTCAAAACCAGGCGCGGACGCCCAAGACCAGACGCGCGCCTTCCGCGTCTTCGCCCCTCGCTTCAACGTAATCGCGCGTATCGCCGAAGCTGCTTGACCATTCGATCCCGACATAGGGCGCGAATTCGCGCCGAATCTCATAGCGCAAGCGCACGCCAAGCTCCGCACTGGTTAGCCCAGAGCCAATCGCGAGTTCGGGAACGTCTTCGGCCGACAGAGTGATTTCCGCGCGCGGCTGCAGGATGAGACGCTGCGTCAGGCGCAAGTCATATTCGGCTTCGGCGCGCGCGCTCAATTCGCCTTTATTTGACAAGAATGCAGCGACATCAACCTCGAACCAATAGGGCGCGAGACCTTGCACGCCAACGACGAGATCGGTGCGGTCAGCTTCGGGCGTGTAGCGCTGACGAACGCCTGCTTGAAAATCGAAATAGGGCGTGAACGCCCGGCTGTAGAGCGCCTCAACCTCCCCGGTCTCGAGTTCGCCATCGATCGCGCCTTCGCCTTCGCTCTTCCACCAGAAGCGATGGATGTCGCCGCCATACCAGCCTTGCGCATCCCAGACATATCCATTCGCCCCCTCGCCAAACGTCGCCTCAAGGCGGTCGATGATGACGACGCTGGTGCGGATGTCGCCGTTCTCGGCGAGCAATTGTTCACGCGCCGCGGCCATTTGTGCTGGATCGAAGAAAAGATCGGCGGCGTGCGCTGGTCCTTCGCTTGCGGCCGTCGGCGCGGGCGCTTCCGGCGGGCGCCCGTCATTGTCCGCGCTCGTCTCAATGTTCGGCATGGCGGCGCTCTCGGGCACACTTCCGGGCCAATTCATTTGCATGCCCGGCATATCGTGGCCGGCATGTGGGTCCGGCGAGGACGCCGGGGGCGTAGTCATGCCGGGCGTTTCATGACCAGCGCTTGGGTCAGGCGTTGTGGCCTGCGGCATGGTCATGCTGTGACCGGCGTGCGGGTCAGGCGCGGACGTGGCCTGGGGATCAGCCGGCGTCTCGACTTGTTCCTCAGCTTGCGGCGTCGCTTGTTGATGCGCGGAGTGATCGGTCGACTGAGCAAGCGCGGGACTTGCAAACGACAAGACGAGCGGAGTGAGGGTGGCGGCGAAAAATCTCACGACACATCTCCGTCGAGCGGACGGATGGTCACCACATTGAACATGCCAGCATGCATGTGCAGCAGCAGGTGGCAATGGAATGCCCAATCGCCCGGGTTGTCGGCGGTGAGATCGAATGTCACTTTGCTGCCGGGCGCCACATTGACTGTGTGCTTCAATGGCTGATGCCCGTCGTGGCCGTTGACCAATTCGAAGAAGTGGCCGTGCAAATGAATGGGATGCGACATCATGGTGTCGTTGACGAGCGTGACGCGCACGCGCTCATTGCGTTCGAAGCGTATCGGCTCGACCAATTCGCTAAACCGTCGGCCATCGAAGCCCCACATGAAGCGCTCCATGTTGCCGGTGAGATGGATTTCCATTGTACGCGTCGGGGGTCGCTGATCGCGGTTGGGCGCGAGCGCGATGAGATCAGAATAGACAAGCACGCGGTGATCGACGTTCTCGAGCCCAAGCGGACGCTCGCCCATGCGGTTCGCGGGCATCGGCGAAACGGTCTGGACGCCGACGCCGACCGCCATGTCAGGGGGGGCGTTTTCGGGATCGCGCATATTCATGGCGCCGTGCCCGCTCGCCGCATGATCCATTGCGCTCATTGGCATACCACTCATGTCCATGCCGGAATGGTCCATACCTGACATGTCATGGTTCATCCCCGCCATGCCGCCCATGTCCATGCCCATGTCGCGCATGGTGAGATTGGGGACTTCGCGCAATGGCGGGACCTCCGCGCTCATGCCAAGCCGCGGCGCTAACGTGGCGCGCCCCATACCTGAGCGATCGATCGATTCTGACACGATCGTATACGCGCGGTCCTCGCGTGGTGTGACGAGGACGTCGTAGGTTTCAGCAACGGAGATCTGGAACTCGTCCACTTCAACCGGGCGCACATTCTCGCCGTCGGCTTGGACGACAGTCATGGCCAGTCCTGGAATGCGCACGTTGAAGATCGACATGGCCGAGGCGTTGATGATGCGCAGCCGCACGCGCTCGCCGGGGCGGAACAAACCCGTCCAGTTTTCGGCCGGTCCGTGGCCATTGATCAAATAGGTGTAGGTTGAACCGGTCACGTCGGAAATGTCGCGCGGGTCCATGCGCATTTCCGCCCACATGCGCCGGTCGGCGGCGCTCATGCGGTCTTCGCCTGAAAGAAGGCCCGCCACCGTCGTGCGTTGATAATTGAAATAGCCGGGGCTTTGCTTGAGACGCGCCAGAATTTGGTGCGGATGGGTGAAACTCCAGTCCGACAGCACGAGCACGTGCTCGCGGTCGTACTCGACCGGATCACGCGAGGCCGGATCGATGATGAGAGGCCCGTAATGGCCTAACGCTTCCTGCAGGCCCGAATGGCTGTGGTACCAAAACGTGCCTGCCTGAATGATAGGGAATTCATAGACGAAGGTCTCGCGAGGACGGATGCCAGGAAAACTGACGCCTGGCACGCCATCCATCTGGAAGGGAAGCAGGATTCCATGCCAATGGATCGAGGTGTCTTCCTCTAGCGTGTTGGTGACCGCGAGACGCACGTTCTGACCTTCTCGCAAGCGCAACAGCGGCGCCGGTAGCGTGCCGTTGATCGTCACCGCGTGGCCCGTTCTCCCGCCCACCGTGAAGGGCGAATGGCCAATGCTCAGGGCCACATCGGGACCCGCCAAGGTCGTCATGGCGGGCGCAATACCGGGCGAACCCGTCTGCGCCCAAGCGGGCAGCATGCTCTCAAGCGCGAGCCAGCCGGCTCCTGCGCCCGCAGCCTTCAGTAGCGATCGACGGTCGATGGCCTTGCGCACGCGTTTGCTCCAGTCTGAGAATAACCCGACAGTATCTTAGGATACGCGCGCTCCCGCCCGATCCCTCAAAGGCGTACGCCCAAGATTGGCGCCAGGATGCGGGAAATCAGCAACCGGCGCGTAAACGCAATAGACACATGAGTGCAAAGGGGCAGGCGCGGATGTTGAAGAAATTGGTCGTCGTCTTAATCGCAGCTTGGGCCATGGCGGGCGCGGCGGCAGCCCAGCCCAGCGCTGACGAGGCGGCTGTGGAAGCGGTCCTCTCAGGTTACCGGCAGGCGGTCGAGGCCCGCGACGGCGAGGCGGCCTCGCGCTATTTCTGGCCAGACTCGCAGGTCTTCGAACAAGGCGGCGTCGAAGGCGATTTCGCCACCTATCTTGCCCACCATTTGGGGCCAGAATTGCACGAAATCGCCAGTTTCGATTTTGATGGCCTTGAGACCGATGTCGAAGTGGCCGGCGATCTCGCTTACGCCAGCGAGGTTTACACCTACGAGATCACGTTCCCTGAAGCGGTCGCGCGCGCGCCGATTTCGCGACGCGGGGCCGCGACCAGCGTGTTGCAGCGCCGCGGCGGTGAGTGGCGCATCGTTGTTTATCACTCGTCTGCACGTGCTCCTAGGCCCCCAGCAAATTAAACCCGAACGAAATTGCGGTTGCCGCCGCCCACGCGGTTCGCCATTGCCTATAAGATCGCTGCGTGCTCACGGTTGAGACACGGGGGGAACAAGCGCGCCGCCGCGTTTGCGCCGAATTCAGCACGGTGACGAACATTTCAGCGAGAGCGCCCCCAAGAATTCCGGTCGTGTCGCCGAGTGGAGGGAGGCTGTACGTGCGCGCGAGAGGCCTTGTCGCGGGCACGCCAACTGCCGGACGGGCTACCGGATGTCATCGTGCGCTCATCCACATCGTCTGAGACGGACGGCGGTTTGCTTAGACCTCCTTTGTGGCTCGCCAAATCGATATCAGACCCGTCGAGGTCGGCACACGCGCCACGATCTCGGTGCGTCTGAAGCCGCAGGCCTGCAATAGCCGAGGGATCGCGCCGCGGCGATTGTGCTCGGTCGGCTCAAAGCCATCGGTAATTTGAACCAGTAGGAACGCCAGTCGCATCAATGGCGTCGGCTGTTCGCCGTAATCCGCAAGCACGAGCCGCCCGCCGGGTTTGAGCAGCCGAAACGCGTTTTCCAGTATCGCCTGCTTTGCTTCAAGCGGACATTGATGGAGCACAAGCGAGCATGTCACCGCATCGGCGCTAGCCGCCTCGACAGACGGGAGGGGCGTATCTCCTACGGCGGTTACGTACTCGATCTCGACTCCCGCCGCACGAGCCTTTCGTTCGCCGATGAGCCTCACTTCGGGGTCAGGATCGACCGCCACGAGGCGCGCGCCGGACGCACGTTTCTTGATCATGATGCCGAGAGAGCCCGTGCCTGCGCCGAGATCGGCGATGGTCTCGCCATTTGCGCGGATACAGCGCCTCAAGGACGAGCGATCGCCAGACCCGCTCGCGCGTCATTGCCGCAATGACCCAATCATACATACCGGTCCACTCGCGGCGGCCGAGGGCGGGAACATAGACGGAGTTGTTCATTGGTCGTGACCATGGAAATCGAGCGCGGTTATGGTCGAGTGCGCGCAGAAACTTGAAGGTAGAGCGACCATGCTCAGCGCCGCGGGTCGAACGGGGCCGCGTGCTGGGCGAAATATCCCTTCGGATAAGTCGCATCGCTCAAGCCCAAATCCCCGCTTTCGATTTTCCCTTGGGCGTCGTGAAGGCTGCCAAACAGCCAATCCCACACAAGCAAGACCTCGCCGAAATTCACCTGCGCGTCCTCGTAGTCGCGCTTGTGGTGCCAACGATGCATCTCGGCGACGCCCAGCAGGCGGCGCAACGGTCCCAGTGTATAATCGACGTTGGCGTGCTGGAAGGCCAGATGCACCGGCAGGATCGCAAACCATCCGGCAAGCGCTGCCTGCGGCGCGCCAAGCAACGCCGCGGCAAGGAGGCCAGGCGTCGCCAGAATGAGGGCGCTCACCAGGTGACGACGCTCGCCGTTCAGCCAATAAAGCCGCCCGGGACTGTGATGTGGCTGATGGAAGCGCCACAGAAGCGGCGAACGATGGCTCCAGCGGTGCATCCAATAGAGTCCGAAATCGATGATGACGCCGACCCCGAGCACGCTTGCCCAGAGCGGCCATGTGCTGGGCCAAAGTCCGAACGACAGCGCCGCTCTGAACAAGGACCGCGCCCATAAGATTGTATTGGATGTCGGCCAAGAGATCGCCGTGGTTCTTGGTCCAGCCCTGCTGATAGGGCGACAGCCCCTCCAGTCCTCCAACTGCGAGCACGCCCGCAAGCGTCAGGATCGGCAGCGCCCCCGCGGCGCTCGGCGAGGCTGCTAGCGTTACGGCGCCAATGAATACGGTTCCCATGATGAGGGGATAGGCCAGATGATAGACGGCAAGGCGCATTGAGGTCTCCTCGCGCCAAATTGGCCGGCCCGGACGTTAAATGCTTGAACGAAACAGCTACGCTTCGTCGAATTTCACCGCGCTCGCGATGGTGAACGGGCTTGCGCCAAAGATGCGCGCGCAGGTGCGCGAGAAGTGCGCCGAATCGGCGAACCGCCATGGTGTGCGGCCTCGGTGAGCGACAGCCCCTGCGCGATGCCGGTAAAGGCGCGCCGGAGCTTTGACCAAAGCAAGAAGGAACGCATCGGGACGCCGACTTCATCGCGAAAGAGATGCGCTACGCGCGATTGCGAGAGCTTGAGCGCGCGAGCGAGTGCGCGCGCTTCAAGGGGAGCGTCGCTCTCGTGAAAGGCGGCGAGCGCCGCACTAATGCGGGCGTCGCGGGCTGGCGCGATCTCTGCTGCGCCCAACATGATCGCCAGACGCTCGGCCGGGTCGGCGTCTGCATCTGTGATTGAACTCTCGACGATGGCGGCGAGATCCGATGCTTGGCGCGGGGAAAGCGCGGTGATCCGATGCCTGATCGCGGCAGCGATCCGCCGTCCTGATGCGCAGTCGGGATCGATATAAAGAAAGCTGCTGGGATACGCCGCTATTGCGCGATGGGAGACATTAGCTGGCGCCACAAATCCAGGGCCGCCAGATGCGCCGCTCGCGTCCGCAATGAGCGCGCCAGGGCCGGCGAACGCCTGAATGGCGTGGTGGCGGTGCAGCTGATTGTCGCCCGCTGCTCCCAGGAAGACGGCCCAGGCCGGTCCGATGCGGGCCGCGCCTCGCCACTTGGCGGCGCTATTCATCGCGGAGCGCGCGTGACAGCGCGAGCTTGGCGCGGTAGACGCGCGTCTCGACGGCCTTCGGCGTCAAATGAAGCACCCGCGCCGCATCGTGATGGCTCATGCCGTCAATCGCGGTCAGCAGCAGCGGCTCTTTGAGGCCGGCCGGCAATGCAGCAATGGCTTGATCGAGCCGACTTAAGTTTCGTTGCAAGGCCTCATCGTCTGGATCAATGGTTGCCGGCAAGTCTGGCGACGTCTCAATGCTCTCGGCGCCAAAGAAGAAACGCCGGACAGCGCGCCGGCGCGCCCAATCGCGACATTTGTTGAGGGCGATCCGCTTGATCCAGGCCGGAAACGGACGGTCGGCGTCGTAGCGAGCCAACGCGCTCCACGCGGCGGCGAACGCCTCTTGCGCGAGATCGTAGGCTTCGTCCGCATCGGCGACGTAGGAGCGCACGAAGCGATAGACCTTTTCTTTATGGCGGCGCACCAGCAAGGAAAAGGCATTCTCCTCGCCCGCCAACGTCGCCGCCACGAGCGATGCGTCATCGCTTTCGGGCGAGGGGGCGCTCATTGCGGCTCGGCGGTCAACGTCTCGACGACGGTATCGTCGAAGATCGCCTTCTGCTCATTATTCAAGACCTCGCGCATCGCAAACATATGGGTCATGGTTTCGGTCTGCAGCCGCCCCATGGCGTCGTGAAATCGCTCGACGGCGGCCGCAACCCTTGGGCCGTTCTCATGCTCCTCGCGGATGGCCGCCGCCAGTTCGGCGTTGGCGGAGCGCATTTCAAGTTCCAGCGCGTGCTTGCGGGCGGCGAACGCCGCTTCCAGCGTCTCGATTCTGGCGAGCTGCTCGCCGCTCAGATCAAGCCGATGGTGCACGATATCGTGCATGGACAGGGCGGGCGCGGGCGCCAGCGCCTTCATGCCTAGCCAGACGCCGCCAAAGCCCGCAACCAACGCCACCAAGGCTGTGAGCAGAATGCTCCGAAACCTCAACGATCATCCCCGAGCAGGGTTGAAGGCGCGTACGCCGCATGCACCGCAAAGGGCGAGAAATCGCTCTCGGTGCGGGCGGTGGCGGCGCCGCCGGCAAAGGCCCCAAACGTCAGCATCGCCGCCGCAAGGCCCGCCTGCCAACGCCAGGCGCGGGATGGCCCGACAACGATGCCTGCGGCTTCGATGCGCTCCCAAACCCGGGGCTCCAACTGGTCCAGTCCCCGATCGAGGGGACGCTCGCGAAGCGCTGAAAGCAATCGTTCAAGATTGGCGTTCATGGTTTCCAACTCTTGTTCCATCAACAATACGCACACTCTCCCCAAATCCCTCAAGGCACCGGCGTGAGGGGTTTCGCGCAGTGCTGCGTAAGCATTGGAGAAGGGGCGCATCGGGTCTCGCAGGGAGAGCGGCATTGGACCAGCCGATTGGACTGCAACGCGATTTCTGGGACGCCTGGAACGCCTCCAATCGCGAGCACAAGCTGAGCGAGATTTCACTCGATCAGCGCGAGGTCACCTTGCGCTGGATCGCCGGTCTCAAGCGAACCGATCTCGACATCATCGAGGTTGGGTGCGGTGCGGGATGGCTGTGTCCCTCGCTGAAGCCCTTTGGCCGCGTCACCGCCACCGATCTGTCGGAAAACGTCCTGGCGCGCGTCAGTCAGCGTGTCCCTGATGTTCGCTTCATCGCCGGCGATTTTATAACGCTCGGTTTTGCGCCAGCCTCCTTCGATCTTGCCATTAGTCTCGAAGTGTTGTCGCACGTCGCCGATCACGACGCTTTCATCGCCAAGCTAAGCGGCATCCTGCGCCCAGGCGGCGCGCTGATCCTGGCCACGCAGAACCGTCCGGTTCTGGAGCGTCACAACACTGTGAACGAACAACAGCCTGGACAGTTGCGCCGCTGGTTTGACCGTAACGAACTGAAAACGCTGCTCGATCCGTATTTCGAGATCCAACAACTCGACACCATCACACCGATGGCCAGCAAAGGGCCCATGCGATTGCTCGCGGGACGCAAGGTTAAGCGCCTCATTCGCGCCGTCGCCGGCAAAACGGTGGAGCGGACTCTCGCCCGCCACGGCTTCGGATGGACTTTGATCACGCTGGCGCACCGGCGCTAATTTGCGAGAGGACCGCACTGATGAATCGTCGGCGATTTCTTATTGGCTCCTCATTTTTGGCCAGCTTCGTCGGCGTGGCCGGTTGCGCCGGCCAGGCGCAGGCGCAGGATCTTGAAGTGTGGCGAGACGCGGGGTGCGGCTGTTGTGAAGTTTGGACCGAACGGATGGCAGCAACCGGTCAATTTCGTACTTCCCTCATGAACGAAGTTGACATGGTGGCGTTGAAGCGCCGGCTTGGCGTGCCGGAAGATTTGGCGTCGTGCCACACAGCCAGTGTCGATGGCTTCGTGATTGAGGGACACGTGCCGGCGCGTGAAATTTCGCGCTTGATCGAGGAACGGCCGGCCGGCGTGCGAGGCCTTGCCGTCGCCGGCATGCCCGTGGGCTCCCCAGGTATGGAAATG
>JAIELK010000006.1 GCA_019753175.1 Hyphomonadaceae bacterium | reverse complement strand
AGCGCAGCACACGTTCGGGGAAGTCGAACGTCGGCGTTCGCGAGGCTTGGCTGCTCATCGTGGCGAACACGCCGACGTTCAGGTCGGGCGCCAGCGTCATGTACGAATAGAAATTGTCGAGCGAGCCGCCATGTTCGAGGGTGCGCACGCTGGCGATGCGGCGTTCGCGGAAGCCGTGCGCCCAGCCGGTCAGTTGCGGCGCATTGGTGAAGGTCTGCTCGCGCATCCGTGTGAGCGTTGCCTGCTGCAGAATGCGTCCGTCTTCGAAGCTGCCGTCGCCGAGCAGGGCGAGCATGTAGCGCGACATATCGCCGGCGGTGGAGCGGAGCGCGCCAGCGGGTGCGGGCGGCATCAGATAGAAGAGCGTAGGCCGGAACTGGCCGCCTTCGCTGCGATAGGATTGCGCGCCGTGCGCTTCCAGCTCCGGCGTCATGCTCTGTGGATTGTCGGCGCCAAGCGGCTGGCGAAACGTCGAATGCTGCATGCGCAGGGGCGCAAGGATGTTGACCTCGACATAGCTTGCGAACGGCATGCCGGCGATGGTCTCCACGACGTGGCCTGCGAGCGCCGAGCCATAATTCGAGTAGGCTGAGATTTCCCCAGGCGGGCGCACGCGCGCCGGCGGGTCGTCTTGAAGATATTCGAGGACCGATTGCATGTTTGCCGCCTCGCTGACGACGAAGTCGTCCACGAGGTCGCGCTCTTCGAACCCGGCGGCATGGCTCATCAGATGGCGCATGGTAATGGGTGCGCCGAACGCTTCAGGGACTTGGAAGCCGCGAAGATAGGTGTTCACGTCGGCGTCGAGATCGAGCTGTCCGCGCTCAACCAATTGCATCGCCGCGATCCAAGTGAAGGTCTTGGAAATCGACGCCACGCGCACCGTGTGCGTGCTCGGATCCATAGCGGTGCGCTGGGCGATGTCGGCGTAGCCATAGCCGCGCAGAAGGGCGACGCGCCCGTCGCGGACGATCGCCACCTGCATGCCCGGCAGATCGTGCTCGGCCATGTAGGCGTGCACGACCCCGTCGGCAAAATGGCCGAGTGCTTCATCTGTAATCTGAGCGGAGACGGCAGCCGGCGCCGCGGGCGTGGTCTGGGCCCATCCAGTCGACGGTGCGAGGACGCTGAAAGGCAGGGCGAAGGCAATCGAGCGCACGGCGTCCTCCCCAGATGAGCAGTCAGCCTAGCTGTCATTTAGCTTTTGCGTAACCCTTTCAGCCGTTACCTAGGCGCAGGGGTGAGATTCGACGCGCAAAGCGCGCAACCAGGGGCGAAGGCTGATCACTGGCCGCGTCGGCGGCTGCGTTCTGTGAGGGGGGCGCTCTTGGATCTCTGGATTGACGATGAAGACGCCGCCGCCGCCGATCCGCTGGACACGGTCGAGGCCATTATCGGCTCCGATGACCGCTTCCAGTGCGAGCGTTCTCAGGACGGCGACATTCACTTTTCCTTCAAATGCGCCTGGGGCGAGACCGTCGGCTACTTCTCGCATCGGCGCGAATTGCCAGCACTTCTGTTCACGTTGGGGTTTGACCTTCAGGCGCCCGCGTCGCGGCGTGCGGAGGCCATCCGCCTGGCAGGGCTTGTCAACGAAAACCTGTGGCTCGGCCATTTCGACGTTTGGTCCGATGACGGAACCATCATCTTCCGCCACGCCATGCCGATGATCGGCCGTGACGACATATCGACGGGTGAAGTGCAGGCGATGCTCGCCGCTGCGATGGACGCGGCGGAGCGCTTCCAGCCGGCGTTCCATTTCCTTATTCTCGGCGGGATGTCGGCGGAGACTGCGTCACAGGCGGCTCTGTTCGAAACCTGCGGAGAAGCGTGAGCGCGTTAGACGCCCCAACGATCGCACTGGTTGGCGCCGGGTCCATGGGCGGCGCGCTTGTGCGCGGCTGGATCGAAGCCGTGCGCAAGGGCGGGGGACTGACGCTCACCGTCGTCGAGCCGAATTTCGATCCGGAATTGGAGCGCGAACTCGAAACCGTCGGCGCGGTGCTCAATCCGCCGGAACCCGGCCCGGTCGAGGTGCTGGTGCTGGCGGTGAAGCCGCAGGCGTTCGCGGACGCCGCCCAGCAGGCGCGGAAGTTCGTTGGCCCTCAGACGTGCGTGCTCTCGATCATGGCCGGCGTCACTATGGATGCGCTGACGCGCGCACTCGGCGCCGAGCGCGTGGTGCGCGCGATGCCGAACCTGCCGTCGCGGATCGGCCGTGGCGTCACCGCCTACGCCGCTTCGCCGGCTTGCAGCGAGCAGGATAGGCAATTGGTTGAACAATTGCTGGAGCCGCTGGGCGCGGTGGAACCACTGGCGGCCGAACGTTTGATGGATGCGGTCACGGCCGTTTCAGGCTCGGGGCCGGCTTATGTGTTCTTGTTGGCCGAGGTGCTTGCGGTGGCGGCGGAGCAGGAAGGGCTCGACCGCGACACCGCCATGCGGCTCGCGTCGCGCACCGTCGCCGGCGCGGGCGCGCTGATGCTCGAGACCGGCGAAACGCCGGGCGCGCTGCGCAAGCAAGTGATGTCGCCGGGCGGAACCACCGAAGCGGCGCTCGACATTCTCGCCGCCGCCGACGGCTTGGCGCCGCTGTTGCGCCGCGCTGTCGCCGCCGCCGCGAAGCGCTCGCGCGATTTGGGCAAGGGCTAGCCTTCGGTTCTTGACGGCACGCCATGGGTGTGAACGTGTTTCGCGCACGGGGGTGGCGCCCATGCTTCGCGTGCATTCGTTGATCATCGCAGTTGTCTTTGGCATCGGAACAGCCGCTGCCGAGGATGTGCAGGGGCCGCAGTGGCTGGAACGGCCCGCGGGCGAGGCTTTCATGCAATTCTACCCAGAACCGGCTCTATATCAGGGCGTGGTGGGCCGCGTTCTCTTGGATTGCTTCGTCAATTTGGATACGACAGCCACGTGTTCAGTGGTGGAGGAATCACCGATCGGCTGGCAGTTCGGGGAAGCGGCCTTGGCTATGGCGCGATCGTTTCGGCTCGCGCCAGCGACGAGGAACGGCGAGCCGACGCGTGGAGGACGCATCCGCGTACCGTTGCGCTTCACCGTCGATCAGGATTGGCAGGAGAAACTTCCGCCCGAGCTTGAGCAGCTCCTGGCAGACGTGCAGCCTACCGATTTGCCGCTATGGGACGAGGCGCCCAATTATTTTGCTGTGCGCGCGGCAACACCACCAGCAGCGCTTGTTTCGGGGTCGCGCGGGCGGGGCGTGTTGTCGTGTCGGGTCAATGTCGACCGCAGGCTTGCGTGCGAACTGCTGACAGACGCGCCCGCTGGACAGGGTTTCGGCCAAGCGGCAATGGAATTGGCGCGCTCATTCCGCGTGGCGGATGAGGCGTTTGCCGCACAGCACCGAATCAACCCCTTCCTGCTGCCCGTGAATTTTGGCGGCGCGATGTGGGAGACGCCGCTCAGCACTCATTTCGCTGGCGTGGGGCCATTGACCCTCAATATTCCAAGCGAAGTTGTCGCTACGATTTTTCCGGCTGCGGCGCGAGCCGCTCGACGCGCCGGAGAGGCCAGCGTGATTTGCACGCTTGGTGAGCTGCCGCCCGCTGACTGCGTCATCGAACGGGAGACGCCATCGGGATGGGGCTTTGGTCTCGCCGTCCTCGACAGAGTCCGAACAATGCCGTTAAGCGCGGACTCGTTTTTGATGATACCTGGGGATCAGATTCGGTTCGAAGCGACCTTCCAACCCTGACGCCGACGAGCTGCGCTCCTCTTCGTAATCATCAACCGCCGCCCCGCTGCTCGCGTCGCGCCAGGAAGGCGAGGCGCTCGAACAGCATCACGTCAGCTTCGTTCTTCAGCAGCGCGCCGTGCAGCGGCGGGATGAGTTTCGACGGATCGCGGCTCTTCAGCGTCTCCGGATCGACGTCGTCGGTCAGCAAGAGTTTCAGCCAGTCGAGCAATTCCGACGTACTCGGCTTCTTCTTCAAACCGGGAACCTTGCGCATGTCGTAGAAGATCTTCAGCGCTTCGTTCACGAGCCGCGTCTTCACGCCGGGATAGTGCGACTCCACGATGGCGCGCATCGTCTCTTCGTCGGGGAAGCGGATATAGTGGAAGAAGCAGCGGCGCAGGAAGGCGTCCGGCAGTTCCTTCTCGTTGTTCGACGTGATCATTACGATCGGGCGCTGCGCCGCTTTAACTGTGCGATTGAGCTCGTAGACGTAGAACTCCATGCGATCGAGTTCTTGCAGCAGGTCGTTCGGGAACTCGATGTCAGCCTTGTCGACTTCGTCAATCAGCAGCACTGGACGTTCCGCGCTTTCAAACGCTTCCCACAATTTGCCGCGCTTGATGTAGTTGGCGATGTCGGTTGCGCGCGCGTCGCCCAGCTGGCTGTCGCGCAGCCGCATCACCGCATCGTATTCATAGAGCCCTTGGATCGCCTTGGTCGTCGACTTGATGTGCCATTCGATCAGCGGCGCGCCGAGCGACTTGGCCACCTCGATCGCAAGCATGGTCTTGCCGGTGCCGGGTTCGCCTTTCACCAGCAGCGGGCGTTCAAGCGTGATCGCGGCGTTGACGGCGACCTTCAGGTCTTCCGTAGCGACATAGTCCTTCGTGCCTTCAAACCGCATGCGCGCTCCTTGAGATGCGCGCACTTAATGCCCGGCGGCGTTTCGGCGCAAGGGCGTGGTCAAGTGCAACAGGATCCGCGCGCGCGCCGACGGCAAGGCATCGCCATCCCGCAAGCAAGCGCGCAGCGCTTCCAGGGACACCGGCGGCAGCGGATCAGGCGGTGTCGGCGGAGGATGATCGAGTGGCTTCATGCCGAGCTTAGCGGCGAGTCCAACAAGATCGGGATGGTCAAGATTGACCGATGCGTTACGCGGACCCTTCACTTCCCGGAAGTGCGAACCTGCGGGATGCGAAGCGAAGGCCAGCATGAGGCCGGCGCCGGTGCTGTCGCGCAGAACCCAGAACTGGCCGTCGCCGGAGACGAGCGCTGCGCCGTAGGCGCTGCGTCGCGTGGCGTTGGCAAGACAGTTGCGAAGCTCGCGTCCGACGGAGCGGAGCTTACCCAGCGATGTGATGCGCCGCCATGTTCGGTCCTGTGTTGCTGGCGCGGAGGCTGACTCGCAGAAACCGTTGTCATCGCGATCGTCCGCCCATTCGCGGTGCAGGCGCCAGAACGCGTAGGCTTTGCGCATCGTCGCTTCGAAGTCCATGTGATCGATCTTGGACATGAATTTGCGTGCGGCGCAGATCGCCTCGCGGTGGGCGCCGGAGTGTTCCGCGTCCGCCCTCGCCACATCCCAGGCGGCGGCAAGCCGTCGCGCCGCGATCTGCACACGCTGCGCCGAACCGCGGTGGAGAGCGAAGAGATACACCGTCTCGCCACGTTGGCGGGCGTTGTCGGCCCAATCTGGGAGCGTTTCCCACTCGTGCGCCGCCACGGGCCGAAGGTTTCGCGCATCTTGGAGCAGATGCAGGAACGCAAGCGTCTCCAAGCGGTGCGCAACGTCTGGATCGGGGATGCGCGCGCTGACCTTGCGCGCGAAGGCGCGCGCGGCTTCCGGATTGGCGACGTTGGGCATACGACCTCCTTCCCGCCGAAGCAGGTTTGAAAATTCTCCCCGCGCCCCGCCGGCGGCGATGACGCTGAACGCTTCTGACTGAGCTCCCGCGCACTCGCGTCGGGAGCGAAATGAACCTAGCCGCCCGAACACCAGCCGCAACCGGGTTGCGGCGAAATCCGCGGACGCTGCGGCACGGACAGCACAGCTTACGCGCGCGGGGCAGGCAACATCTCGTTAACCAAGTTGCGACACGGTCGAACCGGGAAACTCCACGATGGCGCGGAGCGCGGGGCAAGAATGCCGCTGAAACTGTCGTTGCGCCCGGGCGAAAAATTCGTCGTCAACGGCGCCGTGGTGCAGAATGGCGACCGCCGCGCGGCGCTGGTGCTTCAAAACAAGGCGTCGGTGTTGCGTGAGAAGGACATCATGCAGCCGGACGACGCCGATACGCCCGCAAAGCGCATCTACTTCCCGATCATGTTAATGTATCTGGACGATGGCGGGCGGGACAAAGCCTACGCGGAGTTTGCCGCCAGGCTCGCCGAGTTCATGGGCGCCGTGCGCGACCCCGAAGTGCTCGCCGAATGTATCGGCGTTTCCAAAGAAGTAATGGCTGGCGAATACTACCGGGGATTGATGCGTTGCCGCAAACTCATTGCGTATGAGGCGGAGCGCTTGGGGTTGAAGCATGTCGATCAAAGCGTACCAGCGCGCAGCCACGCAGGCTGATACCCCGCGCGAGTCCGAATATCGCGCGTTCGGCGTCGTCACCGCCGACTTGGTGCGGGCTAAGGAGCAGGGATTGAGCGGCGGTGCGCTGGCCGAGGCGCTCGACGCCAACCGCCGGCTTTGGAATGTGTTAGCGGCCGATTGCTCGCTGCCGGAAAACCAGCTGCCGCTGGCGCTGCGCGCGCAAATCATCTCTTTGGCTCTTTGGGTTGCGCGCCACACCACCGAGGTGTTGCGCGACAATGCTGAAATTGAGCCGCTGATCGACATCAACAAGACCATGATGGAAGGGCTCGCCGCGCGCTGACGCGCCGCGAATCAACGCCGCGTTAACCTATATCGATTACGCATCGACCCAGGAGTGCGCGGTCTCTCACAACGAGTGGCTGCACGCGCCGTCTTTGAAGCCGGGCGTCCCGCCCAACCGGCCAAAACGGCCGGAACATCGTCCAGAAGGACTTCGACATGGCTAGCGTTAACACAAACTACGGCGCCCTGGTCGCGCTGCAGAACCTCACCAAAACCACCAACGAACTGGACATGGTCCAGAACCGCATCAACACGGGCCTCAAAGTCGGCTCGGCCAAAGACAACGGCGCGGTGTACGCCATCGCCCAAGCGCAACGCTCACGCGTTGCGGCGATCGCTTCTGTCGCCGACGGCATCGATCGCACCATGAACGTGATCGACACGGGTCTTTCTGCCGGCGAAACGATCTCAGATCTGCTGGTGCAGATGAAGGAAAAGGCCGTCGCCGCTCAGGCGGGCGATCTCTCCGCTACGCAGCGCGCCGCAGTTGCCTCTGACTTCAACGAATTGCGCACTCAGATCACGCAGATCGCCAACTCGGCGACCTTCAACGGCGCCAACGTCGTCAACGGCTTGAGCCTTGCCAGCGGGTCTAATCCGCTGAACGTGTTGTTGTCTGACTTGGCTTCGACGTCGTCGGCGTTGGTGCACGGCTTTAGCGGTGCTGCGCCAGGCGTGGGCTCTCCGGTTCCCAGCCGCAACGCCACGCTGACGACCGCCAGCGAAGGTGCGGCGGCCGCCAACGACATGGTCGACGGCGACTTCATCAACATTACGCGCGGCGGCACGACCTGGTCGATCCAGAACACCGCTGGCAAGACCATCAACACCTTCGTCAATGAAGTGAACGCCGCGACCGGCGGCCAGGTGGTCGCTGTTTTTAACGACACCACCGGCCAGATCTCGTTCTATGGCAACGACAACACCACTGCCTTCACTGTCTCTGTAACGTCAGCCACGGGCGGCGGCGGCACGGCGCGCGCTTCGACCTTCCTGGAAAACACGTCCTCGGCCGGCGTCGCCAACGGCGCCCCGGGCACCACGCGCACGATCACGGCCTACGACTTCACCGTCGGCGGCACAGGCGCCCTTAACGGCGCGGCTGGGTGGGATATCGGCACCAGCGCTAGCACGGCGTCCACCGCGGCCGGCCTCATCGACGCCGCGCTCACGACGTTGAACTCCAACCTCGCATCGCTCGGCTCGCAGTCAAAGGCGCTGGCGACGCAAAAGGAGTTCCTCGGCAAGCTGTCGAACTCGGTCGAAAAAGGTATAGGCCAGTTGGTCGACGCCGACCTCGCAAAGGAATCGGCGCGTCTGCAAGCGCTCCAAGTCAAGCAACAGCTTGGCGCGCAGGCCTTGGCGATCGCCAACCAGGCGCCGTCGATCGTGCTGTCGTTCTTCCGCTAAGCGGTAACGGAAAAGGCGGGAGGCCCTCGGGCCTTCCGCCGATCCGCTCAACCCATGAGCCATGGATACGGTCGCGCCCCTCCAGCCAGCGCTTGAGATGCAAGCGCAGACGGCGAAGCCGGCGCCGGTAGCGCCGCCGCCTCCGCAAGCACAAGCGGATCGGGAACCAACACAGCCATCCCCCTCCGTCGCGGCGCCGCAGAGCCGCCTCCATGTCGAACTTGATCGCGAAGCTGGCCGCTTCGTGCAGACCCTCACCGATCTGACGACCGACCAGATCGTTCGCCGCTATCCAAGCGAAGCGCAGCTCGCTTATTCGCGGGCGGTGATGGCCTATATGCGCGCGCTGGCCGAGTCGTAAACAAAGCGTAAAAATATTGGTTGAGAAAGCGTTAGCGTTAACGATCTGTTAACGAATCTATCGTTCCTTCGCGCGCGGTGAGAACGCCTGCGCGTGCGCACTCGTAGTCGCGCGCATTCCGAAGGAGCGGTCCATGGTTTCGAGCGTCAACCCGAGCGCCAGCGTCAACGTGCGCGGCGTCGATCTGCGTCCGCAGGAGCGACCGGCGTCTCAGCCGCTTTCGGGCGGACAATCGCCCGCCGATCGTGTCGATGCGGCGACCACGCTCAACGCGGCGCGCGAAAGCGTGCGCAACGGGATCTCTCAGCTGCATCAGGCGTTGGCATTGGGGCACGACGCGCAAGCGACGCTGGTGCGGGCTCAGAGTTTGGTGCGCGATGGAGCGGGCGGACAAGCTCAACTCTCTTCGGTCCTTGCCGACTACCAATCCCGGCTCGATACGCAGCTCGCGCAGGGCGCACGCGTGGCGATCGGCGAGGATGTCCTTATCGACGCTGAACCGGGCGCTTCGGCGCTGGCCATCGGCGGCGTCGATCTGCGGCTTGGCGGCGCGGTGATCGAGGTCGGCGTCGATGCGCGCATCGACGCGCCCGGACTGGGAGAGGCGCTGCAGCGCTCAATGGATCGCCTGCAAGAGGCCATGAGCCGGTTGCTCGACAGCGCGCGGGCGCTAGAGGCGCACCAGGGATTTTTGAGCGCTGCCGTTGGCGCGTCAGCTTCGGTTCGCCATGATCTCGACGCCGACGGCGCACGCTTGCTGGCCCTGCAAGCTCGCCAAGGCCTGGAGGCTGTGCGCGACATGTCCATCGCTAACGTCGAGCCGCAAGCCGTGCTCGCGCATTTCCGCGCTTAACGATCAGAGCGGGCGCCAAGTGCGGCCGCCGCCCAGCTCGATCAGCTCGGCCATGTGATCGTGCAGATCGTCTTCATCGTGCGGGTTGGTGAAGGCGCGCCAAGCGTCCAGCGCCCCTTGCACGATCTTGGCCACGACTACGGCGACCAGTCCGGCGAGCGCGAGCACCGCAATGCCGAGGGCGATCGCCAGATCCTGGCTCATGCGCAACGCGCCGCGCGCCGCTGTGAGCAGGCGCCCGTCGCGCGGCAGCCGCTTGGCCGCGGCGGCGGCGCGGTCGCCCGCCGACTGAGCGATCAATCGCAGGCGCGGCAGATCGCGGAGCGTTGTTGCGTGCGTCAGCATGATCGCCGCTGAGCGTCTCGAGGTGGCTTCGCCCATCGCGCCGACATCATCCAGCAGCGTCCTTACCTTCGCGGCCTCGGCCGGCACGACAGCGGCGCGAAACGCGGCCTCGTAATCCACGCCGCTTCGCTCGCTAGTGTTGTCGCTCGCGCTCTGCACGTAGCGGGCGTAGGGAACGCTGGACATCAGCAGCGCTTCGACCTCGGCGCTCAGCTGTTCGGGGTAGTCCTCGCGGCGACTCGCGTCGAGCAGCGCGCCCGCCCCGTGCGCCATGCGCGGGGAGAGTTCGCCCGCCAAGCCCAGCGCGTAGCCGGTAAGAATGAATTGCAAAACGCTGTTTTCGGGCGCATCGAGCACGCCCTGCGCCAGCAACCGGAAGTCGGCTGCGTCGCCGAGCGGCGGGTCGGCTGGAGAATGGGCGCGCCGCTGCTCGGCCAGTTCCTGGTAGCGCTGCCGTGTGTTGATGTTGAGGAATTGCAGCGCTGCGATTTCGAGTTCGGCGTCGGTGGCGTCAGCCGTCCGGTTGAGAACGTTGGCGCTTCGCCGCGGCAGCATGCCTCCGCCTGACAGAAGAAAGCCGCGCGCCGCATGCCAATCGTTGGCCTGCAATTCCATGGCGATCAGCCCATCCCATTGGTTTTGCCGATCGAAGTCGATCTGGATGAGTTCGCCGTTGAGGCGTGCAACCTGCGACGCCACTTCCCGGGCGCCGGACTGACTGAATTCGTAGCTATAGAGCTGGTCCCTCGCGATCACGATCAGGGCGCTCGCGCCGGCAATCGGCAGCAGCAGCAGGCAGAGGTTAAACGCGAAGGCCGACAAGACACCGCGGGGGAGGCGTCGGGGGCGGGGCTCGTCCGCCGGTTCCCACGCCTCAGGACTCAAGGTTTGCAGCATTCCTCACCCGCAACGCAGGGGCGCTACCAAACCGATACGGCCCCCCAAGAGCAAGCTAAATTACAGGAAAGGAGAACTTGTCTCGGCTTGGGCGTATCAGGCGCTGCGGTCGAGCACCGTCGGCGACAACGGCCGCGGTTCAAGCGCTCCCTGTGAACCATAACTCTGCCCGGCGTTGCGCTGGCGCGCGACCTCGTCGGCCATCGCCTGCACCAGCCCTTCCGTCACGAGCTTGATGGCGCTGAGCGCGGTTTCGTGATCGGCCAACACCGCATTCAGAGCTTCCGTTCGCGTCTTCAGCAGCGCCAGCGATTGCGGCGGCGCGCCTGCAATCAGGTCTGGCTCATGCTTAATGCGCGTGAGCTCTAGCCGGTACGCGTTGGCGAGGCGGTTGCGCTCTTCGGAATCCGCGCCGTCGAGCGGGGGTTGCCGGGCTTCGATGCGCCGCGTCTCTTCGCCGATGAGGGCTGCAAGGCGTTCGGTGACGAGCAACAATTGCTCAACCCGGTCGCGTGCGTCATCAGCCAGCAGCGCCATCGTTCACTCCAGTTTCGGGCGCTGTCGCCCCTGCTTGCAGCCGCATGAGTTCGCGCACGATGCTGTCGGCGATGCCCGCGCCGCCAGAGTGGGCGATTGCTTCGGCGTAGCGCTCCACCAGCATCGGGCGAAAGATCTCTTCACCAAGGCCGCCGCCGCCAAGGCCGTCGGTTTCCAGGCCTTCGAACATCGGCGCCAGCATCTCGGCGAGGAAGATCGCCTCGAACTCCTCGGCCGCTCGTCGCACCTCCGCTGGCGCAGAGGCAAGCGGCGAGGCCGGCGGCGTCGCGGCCAGCGGCAGCGGCGCACCGCGAAGCAGGGGAAAGCTCTCCGCCATCACATCACTTCGATCTCGGCCTGGATCGCGCCCGCCGCTTTCAGCGCTTGCAGGATCGAGATCATGTCGCGCGGGGTTACGCCAAGCGCGTTCAGGCCGTTCACCAATTGCCGAAGCGGCACGCCGCCGGGCACTACAACGAGGCCGCCTTCTTCCTCCGTCACTTCGACCGATGAGGAGTCGACGACGACCGTTTCGCCGCCGCGGCTGAACGGCGCCGGCTGGCTGACGAACGGGTCTTCGCGGATGTCGATGGTGAGATTGCCCTGCGCGATCGCCACCGTCGACACTTTGACGTTTTCGCCCATCACCACGATGCCGGAGCTTTCGTCGATGACGATCCGCGCCGGCGCGTCGACTTCCACTTCGAGCGCTTCGATGCGGCCGACAAGTGAAACCATGTCGCCGGCAAAGTCGGCGGGACGCCGTAACACCACCGAGCCGGGATTGAGCGCGCGCGCGGCCTCAGCGCCGACGGCGCTGTTGATGGCCGCGGCGATGCGGTGCGCTGTAGTGAAGTCAGGATTGCGCAGCGCCAGGCGAAGTTCGGACTGGCCGGCGATATCGAACAGCACTTCGCGTTCGACCAAGGCGCCGGAGGCAATGCGGCCAGCGGTCGGCACGCCGCGCGTCACCGACGAGCCGGTCTGGCCGGATGCGGTGAATCCGCCGATCGCCAACGGGCCTTGCGCGACAGCATAGACCTGTTGGTCCGCGCCCATCAGCGGCGTGACCAGCAGCTGCCCTCCGGCCAGACTGCGCGCATCGCCAAGCGCCGACACCGTCACGTCGATGCGCGAGCCTTGCGACGCAAAAGGCGGCAGGTTCGCCGTCACCATCACGGCGGCGACGTTGCGCGTGTTGAGATCGCCGTTGGTCGCGTTGACGCCAAGCCGTTCCAGCATAGCCGCCAAGCTTTGGCGCGTGAACGGCGAGTTGCGCAGGCTGTCGCCGGTGCCGGCCAGCCCGACCACCAAGCCGTAGCCAACCAGTTGATTCTCGCGCACGCCTTCGAAGTCAGCGATGTCCTTGATGCGCGGCCCCGCCCACGCGGCGGGGGCGGCGATCGGAGCGGTCAGTGCGGCGGCCGTGGCCAGCGCCAGCGCCGTGGCGCGCGCAAGCCGATGTCGAAGCTTCATGGCCTGGATAGGACCGGCGTTCGGTTAATGAGCGGTTCAAGCCTGTTAAGCGCCTGGAAACGGACGCAGCCGAAACCTCTGCGCCATGAAGATAGACAACACGCGCGGGGTGAACGGGTCGAGCGCAACGAAACAGCCCGGCGTGGCGGCGCCGGGCTTTGCGCCGGCCTTGGATGCGCCGCCACGCACCAGCGCAGCGGCGCCAACCACCGGCGTCACGCCGCTTGACGCCCTCCTTGCCTTGCAGGGCGGGGAGGGGCCGATGCAACGGCGGGCGCGCCAGGTCCGTCGCGGCCGCGACGCGCTCGATGCGCTTGAGGAACTCACGCAAGGATTGCTGCGAGGGCGAACGTCACGAGGCCTTGGCCGCGAGCTCGACAGCCTGCGCACCGCCGCCGAATTGACCGGCGACGCCGGCCTTGACGCCGTGCTTCGGGAAATAGACACCCGGCTGGCAGTGGAGGCGGCGAAGCTCGAGGCCATATGAATGATTTATCGTAGCCCTTGAGTTCCTATGTTTTTTTCGGGCATGGCGCCATCTTTGCTGAATGGACGGGCGCCAGGCCGGCCGCTATAAGGCCGGCGCCTGCAAGGGAGTGGTGAATGGGCGCCGCGGTCACGAAAGAATATCGGCCCAGCGACGACGAGCCGTTCATGAACGAACGGCAGCTGGAGTATTTCCGCCAGAAGCTGCTCGCCTGGAAGGAAGAGATCCTTGAGGAGTCGCGCTCGACCATTGCCTCATTACAGCAGGAGACCGTGGCCGAGCCCGATCTCGCCGACCGCGCCACCAGTGAAACCGACCGCTCCATCGAATTGCGCACCCGGGACCGGCAGCGCAAGCTGATCGCCAAGATCGACGCCGCCCTGCGCCGGATCGAGGATGGCTCTTACGGCTATTGCGAAGAGACCGGCGAACCGATCGCGCTGTCGCGCTTGGAAGCGCGGCCAATCGCGACGCTGTCGCTCGAAGCGCAAGAGCGCCACGAACGCCGCGAGCGCGTGCACCGCGACGACTGATCCCGATGCTCTATCACGACGCCGGGCTCTCGTTTCTTCACTTCACCTTTGCCTTCATCCTGGTCGGCGCATTGGCGGCCGAGGCGTTCATCCTGCGGCTGCCGGTGGACAGCCGTGTGGCCAAGCTGCTGGTGCGCGTAGACGCGTTCTATGGGCTGTCGGCGCTGCTCATCCTCATTGTCGGCGTCTCGCGTGCGATCTGGGGCGCGACCGGCTGGGACTACTACCAGGCGCAGCCATTCTTCTGGGCCAAGCTCGCAACCTTCGTCGCGATTGGTCTCTTATCGGTGCAGCCGACGCTGCGATTCCTGCGTTGGAACAAAGCTGCGAAGGCGGACGCTGCGTTCGTCGCTCCCGCGTCCGAAGTAAAGAGCGCGCGCCGCCTGGTGATGATCGAAGTCCATTTGATCGTTCTCATTCTCCTGTGTGCCGCCCTCATGGCGCGCGGCATTGGCGGCTGAGGCAATCGCGCGAGCTTCGGGGGCTGCGTTGAACAGGATTCTGTCCATTCAGTATCTGCGGGCGATCGCGGCGCTTGCGGTGGTGGTCTTCCACGCCCTTGAAGCGACGGATCACAAGTTCCCCATCGGCGCGGCCGGCGTCGACATCTTCTTCGTCATCAGCGGCTTCATCATGGCTGGGCTTGT
This sequence comes from Hyphomonadaceae bacterium, assembly GCA_019753175.1. GTDB lineage: Bacteria > Pseudomonadota > Alphaproteobacteria > Caulobacterales > Aquidulcibacteraceae > Vitreimonas. Next base: position 277,441 of record JAIELK010000006.1, on the reverse strand, counting down.
GTCCGAGCCCGACGTGCGCCCCGGCAGCTTCATCTGGCGGCGACTCGTCCGCATCGTGCCGCTCTACTGGGTTGTCACGCTTTGCGCCGCGGCGATCGGGTGGGTGCGGCCGGATTTCTTCTACCGTCTCGATCCGAGTTTCGAGAACATCCTGTGGTCCTTGGCGTTCCTGCCGCATGCCAGCGACAGGGGCGTCACGCCTGTGCTCTGGCAAGGTTGGACGCTTGAGTACGAGATGTTCTTCTATGCCTTGTGCGCTCTGGCGGTCTTGGCCGTGTCGCATCGGCTCAAGATTCTCGTTGGCGTGCTGTCGCTCCTGGTGCTGTTGGGCTTGGTCGCGCCGCTGAGCGGGCCGATGCTGCTCACCTACACCAATCCGCTTTTGTTGGAGTTCGTCTTTGGTGTCGCTCTCGGGGCGGCATGGCGGGCAAATGCGCTGCCGACCGGCGGCGTTGCTTGGCTGCTGCTTGGGTCGGGCTTTGCGGCCTACGCTGGTCAGGTTTTCTTGCCCGCTGGCTTCACGGGCTATCGTGTCATTGATTGGGGCGTGCCGGCGTTTCTCATTGTTGCGGGCGCGTTGGGGCTGGAACGAGCGGGCAAGGCGCCCGTGTCCAAGATGGGATTGCTGTTCGGCGACGCATCCTACTCGATCTACTTAACGCACGGGTTCGTCGTCGCGCTTTTTGGTTGGTACTTCGCCGACGCGCCGCTGGTTGTGCGCGTCGTTGTTTGCGTCGCTGGTTCGCTGCTTGTGGCGGTGGCCAGCTATCGGTGGTTCGAAAAGCCGGTGATGAACGGCGCGCGGGCGCTCACGAAGTCGTGGCGAACCGTTCGAGCCCGATGGACGGGATGAACCGGCGTCGCGTCATTTGCGGCCAAAATAGCGAGAATTGAGGCCGCACCCCGATCGCGGCGCCATGCAAGCGTCGACTCCACAAACGCCGCCGCTGGCCTAAGGTAGCGCTCGTCGGAGCGAAACCCATGGCCGCATCTCTCAAACCGGAAGAATTCGCGCAAATGGCGACCTTGGGCGACATCGCCCGCCATCACGGCCGCACTCGACCCGACAAGATCGCGCTGTCCTTCGAAGGGCGGCAGACGAGTTTTGCCGCGCTCGACCGGCACACCAATCAGGCGGCCAACGCACTGGCGGCCGCCGGGGTTCAGCGAGGCGACGCCGTCGCCTATTTCGGCAAGAACAGCGATCATTATTTCGAACTGCTGCTTGGCGCATCGAAGGCCGGCGCCTTCATCGCGCCGATCGGCTGGCGCTTGTCTGCGGCGGAGGCCGCCTACATCGTCGCCGACTCGCAGGCGCGCATGCTGTTTGTCGGGCCTGAAGTGCTGGATGTGGCGCAGGCGGCGCTGGCTCAACTCGCCGCGCCGCCGGCCCTTGTCGTCATGGAGGCAGGCGCGCATGGCCTGACGACGTACGAGGCGTGGCGCGACGCGGGCGCGCCGCACGATCCGGCGATCGCAGCCGAGCCCACAGACACAGCGCTGCTGCTCTACACGTCCGGCACGACCGGCAGACCCAAAGGCGTGATGCTGAGCAGCGCCAACATCCTGCGCTCGCGCGAGTCGCTCGCGCTGGCGCAGATGGGATGGAACGAATGGGGTGAGGGGGAGGTCAATCTGGTGGCGATGCCGATCGCCCACATCGGCGGCTCTGGCTGGGGGCTGGTGGGACTGCTCAACGGCGTCAAGACCGTCGTCGCGCGCGAGTTCAATCCGATGGAAGCGCTTGAGCTGATCGAGCGCGAGCGGATCGCGAAAATGTTCATGGTGCCGGCGGCGCTGCAATTCGTGATCCGTCAGCCGCGCGCCCGCGAGATCGATTATTCGAGCTTGAAGTACATTCTCTACGGCGCCTCGCCGATGCCGGTGGATCTATTGCGCGAATGCATGGAGGTGTTCGGCTGCCAGTTCTGCCAGCAATACGGCATGACCGAGACCACCGGCACGATCGTCTATCTGCCGCCCGAGGATCACGATCCGAAAGGCAATGTGCGCATGCGTTCGGCGGGCTTGCCGCTGCCTGGCGTCGAGCTTTGCATCCTCGATGCGCAAGGCAAGCGCTTGCCTCCAAACGCTGTTGGCGAAATCGCCACCCGCAGCCAAGCCAATATGCGCGGCTACTGGCGCAATGACGGCGCCACGCAAGCGACGGTCGATGGCGAAGGCTGGCTGCGCACCGGCGACGCCGGCTATCTCGACGACGACGGCTACCTGTTCATCCAGGATCGCATCAAGGACATGATCATCAGCGGCGGCGAGAACGTCTATCCGGCCGAAGTCGAGAACGCCATCCACGGCCATCCGCATGTGGCCGAAGTCGCTGTCATCGGCGTGCCGGACGAGACCTGGGGCGAAGCGGTGAAGGCCGTCGTCGTGCCGAAGCCGGGCGTCTCGCCCGACGCTGACGACATCATCGCCTTCGCGCGTTCGCGCATCGCGCACTTCAAGGCGCCGAAAAGCGTCGATGTCCGCGACCAGCCACTGCCGCGCAGCGCATCAGGCAAGATTCTGCGCCGCGAACTGCGCGAACCGTACTGGGCGGGCAAGGAGAGGCGGGTGAATTGAGCGCGATTGGTGTTAGCCCTATCCAGACGCTGGCTGGGGCTCGGTTCGCTGCCAAAACTCGAAGACCGCTCTGTCAAAGATCGTGGCGTCGCCGTCGAGATGGGCGTTCGCGATCACACGGAGCTCGTCTTCGCAAAGCTCTCGGGCTTGGTCATCCCAACTTAACCGGTCTGCACCTAGCCGCACTAGGTGCTTGAGCTTTCGCGCGTGATCCATAAGACCTATGCGCATGAGAGAATCCACAAACGATTGGGGATTCTGCCAGATTCCGTCGTAAGCGCCCATTTCCAGACGAACGCGAAAATCTAATCCGAAGTATGCAGTCTGTTCCCGCTCCGTCAGCGGCGTCTTATCAGTGACCTTACCGATCAACTCGGCATAAAGTCGATAAGTCACTTCTCGGATCGTATCGATCTCGTCCATGAGAGGTGCGCCTGCCGCTAACGTTTCGTACGATAGCTCAGACCTGAGCCAATGTCGCCTTCCGGCGAAAGGAACTCAGCGGTCCACACCCATTCCCGGATTGGTGCGCAGCACCAAGTCCGGGACCCAAGATCGCCAGCGTCCGTGTTCATAGGCCCCGGGCTCGCCGCTGGCGCGTCGCCCCGGGGATGGGTGGAGAAGGAGTGCGCAATAAAAAGAAAGCGGGGAAAGATCGCGCTCTTATCCGCCCCCGCCTTGACCCATCGTACACTCATCGCACCGTTTCCGCTTGAAGGGCAGTTGGCCGCTGTTCAGCCGATGCGCGAGACGGGGTGACGAGCGCGAAGCGCTGCATTGAGCTCCAGCGATGGAGCAAGGAGCAAGCGCCGAAGCCCGCGGGAATGCGGCACTGGGCCGCCAACCGCGGGAGGACGAACCGAGGCCTTGCGAACAGACAAGGCTCGCGCGCCGCCGGGGGAACGTACAAGGGTGTGAAAGACCGCCCCGTGACGTCCCGGCGCAGAACGGTTCACGGGGACGCGGACGGTTTCGCGTCTTTCTCCGCGCGGCGAAAGCAGCGCTTTGCGACGCGACATCATCGCGTCCCCGCCCTTCATTTGAGCGGAGGGAGAAATGAAAAAGGTCTTCTCAGAGGTCGATCTGGGAGCGCGCGAGCGGCTGCGCGGGTTTTACCACGGGGTGATGGCGTCGGCGGCGCGTTGGCCCCAGTTGGGGCGCTGTACCGTCGATATCTGTCCGCGGCCGCCATAGGAGATGCGCGCTTCGGCGATCTGGGTGTGATTGATGGTGTTCGACGCGGTGATGTCTTCCGGGCGCACCAGGCCGGAGACGGTGAGTTCGCGCACCTCGCCATTGATGCGCACTTCCTGGCGGCCTGCCAGCACCAGATTGCCATTGGGCAGGCGATCGACGATCACGGCGGCGACGGTGAGTTCAATCTTCTCCGAACGATTGATCGCGCCGGTTCCGTTGTGCGTGGATTCGGAGTCGGCGCTGATCATGTTCTCGCTGTCGAAACCGCCGGGCAAGAATTGGCCGATGGTCTCTTCGAGGCCGAAGAAATTGCCGACGCCGGCCGAGGTTGAACCGGACCGCGAGCGGTTGGAGGAATTGGACATCTCAGCGCTGTCGTCGATCTCGATATTGACGGTGAGAATGTCGCCGATGCGCGAGGCGCGCTGATCGTTGAAGAAACTGCGCGAGCCCGCCCGCCAGAGCGAACTTGGGGCTGCGGGTTCTACCGCTATCTCTTGCGGCTGCGGCATAGTTTGCTGCGCGCCGCCGGTGAGCGCCGCGGGCGTGCCGACAGGCGCGAGCGTCGGTTGCGACAGCGCCCGGTGCGCGGCGTTGTAGGCGACGCCCGGCGCGGCGAGCGCGTCCTCCGTCAGATCCCGTGCGTCGATGCTGGCGCAGCCCGCGGCGCCGGCGGCGAGCGCCAGCAGTGCAAGCGAGCGCAGGGTGGTGTCTTTGGTCATGGATTGGCTCGCGCTGCGCCGGGGCCGGTGACTACGGCGTCGATGGTGCGGTTGGAAGCGGTGTTCACGAGGCGCACGGTTTGGCCGACCGCGCCGTCTTCGAGCGCGCGCGCGCGCATGGTCAGCATCATGCCTGGCGCCTCGTAGCTCAGCGACACCAGCTCGCCGCGGCGGATGGCTGCGTCGGCGATGCTGCGTCCGCCGCCGTTCGTCGGCGCCACCATCGCGCGCGCGCCGCCCGGGCGCACGACTTGTACGTGTTGCAGGCCCGCGGGCGGCGTCCACTCAAGCCCCGCGGCTGAGGCGGCTGCGGCAAGCACCGGCACCGAGAGCTGCGTGATCTGTCCCGGCGGCGGCGCCGGCGCGATTGCGCGCTGGGCGATTTCGGCCGGGGCGCCGTCGAACACGTCGCCCATCGTGATTGCGGGTCCGCTCGCCTCCACGCGCGCGCGCAGCGACACGGTGTCCGCGAATGCAGCCTGTGCGGCGGCGAAGCTGCAGAGGAGAGCGATTGCAAGGCAACGCAACATCATCGACCTCAGCGCATTTGCGTGGTGGATTGCAGCATTTCGTCGGCGGCGGTGATCACGCGCGCGTTCATCTCATAGGCGCGTTGCGCGACGATCAGCGCTGAAATTTCCTCGACCGCGTTGACGTTCGAAAGTTCGAGAAAACCCTGCATGACAGTGCCGAAACCTGGCGAACCTGGGGTCGCGACATTGGCCGCCCCGGAGGCGGGCGTCTCCAGATAGAGATTGTCGCCGATAGCCTCGAGACCGGCCGGATTGATGAAGGTGGCGAGCTCGATCTGGCCCAGCTGCTGCGGCGCCGTCTGGTTCGCCAGCGTGACCTCGACGATGCCGTCTCGCGTGATCTGGATCGCCGTTGCGTCCGGCGGCACCGTGATCGACGGCTCGATGGGAAAGCCGTCGGCGGTGACGATTTCGCCGTCGGCGTTGACCGCGAGGTTGCCGGCGCGGGTGTAGCCGGTTTGGCCAGACGGCAGCGTGATCTGGAAATAGCCGCGGCCGTTGATCGCGAGATCGTAGGCGTTGTTGGTGGAGCTCATGCCGCCTTGTTCGGTGACGCGGCCGACCGCGTCGGCGCGCACGCCAACGCCGATCTGGATGCCGAGCGGCAACACGGCGCCCGATGCCGAGGAGGTGGCGCCAGGCCGTTCCAGGTTCTGGTACAACATGTCCTGGAACTCGGCGCGCTGGCGTTTGTAGGCCGTGGTGTTCATGTTCGCGATGTTGTGCGAGATCACGTCCACATTGAGCTGTTGGGCCTGCATGCCGCTGGCGGCGATGGATAAGGCGCGCATGTGTTAGCTTCCTACTGGCCCAGTTGTTGGATGGCGCGTTGACGCAGTTCGTCCGCACTCGTAATGACGCGCGCCGCGCTTTGATAGGCGCGCGAGATTTGGATCAGGCGCGTCAGTTCGACGACCGGGCGTACATTCGAACCTTCCAGCGCGCCTTGCACGACGACGCCCTCGAACGCTTCCGGCGCTTGATTTTGCGCGCTCCAAAGGTTGTCCCCGACCTTCAGAAGCGCGCCTGGCGCGGCGAATGACGCCACGCCGATGCGGCCGGCTTCAATGCCGGCCACCCGTATTGCGCCGTCGCGCCCGATGCTCGGGCTTTCGCCCTGCGGGTCGAGCACGATCGGCGCCCCCCCGGAGCCAAGGACCGGGCGGCCATCGCTGGTCACCAGACGTCCTTGCCCCGTTAGACTGAATGCGCCATCGCGCGTGTAAAGCGTTTCCCCCGCTGGGCCTTCGACCATGAAGAAGCCGTCGCCTTCGATGGCGAGGTCGAGCGGATTGCCGGTCATCGCGACCGGGCCTTGGCTCATGTCGCGCACCAGCCCGATGTCGCGGACGAAGTTGATGTCGGTTGGCGATTCTTCGGCGCTGGCGCCAGCGTTGGTCACTTCCTCCAGCAGCAGCGTGTCCGCCTTGAACCCGCTGGTCGAGACATTGGCGAGATTATTCGCGGCAATGTCCATGCGACGCTGCTGGACGCGTTGCGTCTGCAGGGCGAGCATGAGCGTGTTATCCATCGCGGTTAACCATGCAAGCCGCGGGCCAGTGTCTAACCCTTTGAATTGGCGCTATCGCCGGGCGCGGTCATGGTGAATGACGGCGCTTCCTGCCGGGCGTGACGGCAATAATTGCCGGGTCGCTACTTTTCCTTAACCGGCGTTCGCCACCAACGAACAGAGCTGCGCGCGAGCGAGTCTGTTCATGTTTGGATTGAAGAAAAAGAAGAAGAAGGCCGAGGCGGACGCCGAAGCCGAGGCCGAGCAGGCGGAAGCGCCGCCGCAGGCCGAGGCTGGCGAAGACGCCGAAGGAGAGGCGCCGGCGAAGAAGAAGCTTTCCGGCAAGAAGCTCGTCCTGTTCATTATTCTACCGGCTGTCTTGGTGCTGGGCGGCGGCGGCGCGGCTGCCTACCTGCTGCTGTTCAGCGGTGCCCCGGCTGAGCAGCATGCCGACGCTGACGCCGGCCACGGCAAGGGCAAGGCCAAAGGTGGACACGGCGGCGAAGGCGAGCCGGGCGAAGGTGTGCCTGGCCCGAACGGCACTACCATCACCTATGGCGAGGACGTCGTCTTCGTTGCGCTACCGGAAATGTTGGTGAACATCACCGGCCCCGACGGCAGGCCCGCCTACTTGAAGCTGCGCTTGACGCTCGAGGCGCCGAACGAGGACGCGGTGACCGCGCTCACTGAATCGGTGCCGCGCGTCAGCGACCAGTTCAACAGCTTTCTGCGGGAGTTGCGGACCGACGACCTCGCGGGTTCGGCGGGGGCGTATCGGTTGCGCATCGAACTTCTGCGCCGCGTCAACATCGCGATCGCGCCGCACCAGATTAATGCGGTGTTGATCGAAGAAATGCTGGTGCAGTGATGAGCACGACACCCGCAGCGGCCAACGATGCGGAGAGTTGGGAGACCGGCGCTACTGACGCTGCACCCGAGGCGCCGGCGGCCGAGCGGATCCTCAGTCAGGATGAAATCGACAGCCTTCTCGGTTTTGGCATCGAAGAAGGCTCCACCGGCGGCCACAGCGGCGTGCGCGCCATCATCGATTCCGCCTTGGTGTCGTACGAGCGGCTGCCGATGCTGGAGATCGTGTTCGATCGCCTTGTGCGATTGATGACGACCAGCCTACGCAACTTCACGTCCGACAACGTGGAGGTCAGCCTCGACCAGATCACCTCAGTCCGCTTCGGCGATTATCTCAATTCGATCCCGCTGCCGGCCATCATCGCCGTGTTCCGCGCTGAGGAGCTCGATAACTTCGGACTCGTCACGGTTGACTCGGGTCTCATCTATTCGATCGTCGATGTTCTACTCGGCGGCCGCCGCGGCGCGGCCACCACGCGCGTCGAAGGGCGGCCCTATACCACCATCGAACGCATGCTGGTGACGCGGATGATTGAAGTGGTGCTGGCCGATGCTCGACAGGCATTCGCGCCGCTGACGGCGGTGACGCTCAAGCTTGATCGCATCGAGACAAATCCGCGTTTCGCCGCGATTGCGCGTCCGCCCAATGCAGCCATCTTGGTGAAGCTGCGCGTGGACATGGAAGATCGCGGCGGCAAGCTCGAGCTTTTGATGCCGTACGCAACGCTTGAACCGATCCGGAAGATGCTGCTGCAGCAATTCATGGGCGAGAAGTTCGGCCGCGACAATATCTGGGAAGGCCACCTCGCCGGCGAACTCTGGAACACCAAGCTCGAAGTGCGCGCGGTGCTGGACGAAACGCGCTGCCCATTGAAGGCGGTGCTCAACCTCAAGATCGGCGACATCTTGATGCTTGACGCCAATCCGGATTCGCCCGTCGTGCTGAAGTGCGGCGACGTCGACTTGTCCACCGGCCGTGTAGGCCGCATGGGCCATAACCTCGCGGTGCGCGTGGAGAACCCCATCGGGCCCTCCGCGCAGCATGCCTTGATGAAGCTAAGGAGCGGCGGATGAGTCCGATTGTCCTCGTGATCGAAGGCGTTCTGGCGCTGATGCTGGGTGCGTGCCTGTTTTATTTCTGGCGCCTTGATCAGAGGCTGAAGGCGTTGCGCAGCGGACAAGACGGCGTCTTGCGCGCAGCGGCCGAGCTTGCGCAGGCCACTGCGCAGGCCGAGTCCGCGGTGCGTTCGCTTCGCGCCACGGCGCAAGAGGCGGGGCGTGATTTGCAGGCGCGCATTAACGACGCCCGCGCCACCGCCGATCGGCTGGGGCTCGGCGCCGGAAAAGTACGGTCGAGCGCCGATCTCGGCATGCGCGGGCGCGCCTGATGGCTAAACCACAGCAAACAGTGCGCCTGATGCCCGCAGTCATGGCGACTGTTGCGGTCGTCCTCGGGCTCAAGGCTGTTGGCATGGCTGAAGTTGTCGCTGAGACGATGGAGGAGGGCGCAAACCCGTCGACCGTGCAATCGGCCACGGCCGCGCTGGCGGCGTCGCCGGCGCAAGCGCAATGCGAGCCGGCGACGCTCGCTGAGATGGCGGGGCTTAGTCAAAGCGAAGTCGCGGTGCTGCAGGCGTTGTCCGAACGACGCGAGGCGCTCGATCAGCGCGCCGCGCAAGTGGAAACGCAGGACGAGCTGATGCTCGCGGCGGAGCGACGGCTGAATGAGCGGTTGGCGGAGCTGCGTCAGCTTGAAGCGCACGTAAACGATCTGCTGGGCAATCTCGATGAAGCACAAGAACAGCGCATCGCCGGTTTGGTCGATGTCTACCAGCGCATGCGCGCCAAAGACGCCGCGGCGGTCTTCGATGGGCTCGAGGACGATGTTTTGGTGCAGGTCGCTAGCCGCATGCGCCAGGCTAACCTCGCCGAAGTGATGGGGCGCATGGAGCCGGAACGCGCACGTCACCTGACGCAGATGCTCGCCGAGCGCGCGCGGGCGCCTTCCGGGGGCGACGATCTGCTGACACGCGCTCGCGGCGAGGGGGCTGGGAACGGAGGCTAACGCGCGCTTAACCGCGTCGCGGGAAGGAATGGTGCGCGCTTTTCGATCATGAGACGGTTGCGATCCCCACTGGTATTGGCGACGGCGGCGTTGATCGCGACGCCGACGGCGACCGGTCAGCCTATGCAGATCGCGCCGCCGCCGGCGCCGCAGGCGCAGCCGGTGACGGAGCAGCCCGCGCCCGAGATGGAGCGCGGCGCGACGCCGTTGCCGCCTGACTTATCACTGTTGCCCGCACAACCTCCGCCGACCCCGCCGCCGACCGAACCAACGCCCGTGCAGGCGCAACCGCAGCCTCCGACTCCGACTCCGCCTGCGCCGCCGCAGCAACCGAGCGCACAACCGCGTTCGCGTTTCGCCGACGCGCCGACCGCCACGGTGCGTGTCGGCGTGCAGGATGAGTACACGCGGCTTTCGTTTCGCTTTGCTGCGCCGACGACGGTAACGCCGCTGCTCGACGGCAATCGCCTGGATCTTCGTTTCTCGCGCGCGGCGGACATCGACCTCGCCGAGCTGCGCTCGACGCCGCCGCGGCTCGTGCGCGAGGTTCGCCGCACCAGCCCCGCCGGCGCGGCAGTGCGTTTGACCCTGACGCTTGAAGATGGCGTACGCCAGCGGCATTTTGTCGAAGGTGATCGCGTTGTTGTCGATCTGCTGCCGCCGGACGAAGCCACGCGCGCGGCGATGGCGCGGGCGAATGAGCCCGGTGCTCCAGCTGCGGCGCCAGTTACAGGCGTCGCGCGCGTGCGCCTGGTGGAGGACGCGGACACCACCAGCGTCGAAGTCAGCTGGCCGGCGCCTGCGCGTGCGGCAGCGTTTCGGCGCGGCGAGGCGGTTTGGCTGGTGTTCGACGCGACCGGCGCCGTCGATCTCGCCGGCGTTACACGCGCCGGGCGCCGTCACCGGGACGTGGAAGTTGTACGCGGCGAGAATGTCGTGGCGCTGCGCATCCCAACCCCACCTGAAGTCATGGTCTCAGCGGAATCGCGCGGTGCGACATGGTTATTCACGCTCGGTTCGCGCGCGGCTGCTGCACAACAGGCGCCGCTCTCGCGCGAAATTGACGCTAACGGCCAAGGACTCTTGAGCGCGCGCTTTGGGCGCGACGGCGCCGTCCGCTGGATCGGCGATCCTGAGATCGGCGATCGCATCGGCGTGGCGCTCATGGCGGGGCCCGCGCTTGGGGTGGGCTCGCGGCGGGGGACAGTGGAAGCGGCGCTTCTTCCCACCGCGCACGGGGGCGTGATCGAAGCACGCGCCGATGGCGTGAGCGCCACCTTTGAGCAGGGTGTGCTGACGGTGACGCGGCCCGAAGGCTTGCTTGCAAGCGAGGTGTCGACGTCGGCCAATTCGGCGTTGCTCGAAGCGGCTTTGGCGGAAGCCGATCGCGCGCCGCTCGCTGCGCCAACCTCCGATCTCGTCACTGTGCGTGATCGTATCGGCGTGCTGACGCAGCGCGCCGCGGCCGAGGGCGTCGGCGAGGGCGCGCCGACATCCGCGCGCCTCGAATTGGCCCGTTACCTGCTGCAGCACGACCTCGCCGCCGAAGCGCTGGGCGCACTGCGCCTTGTCACGATGAATCAGGGCGAGGCCGCCGAACTTGATCCGCAGTTTCGGCTGATGCGGGGCGCGGCGAACGTGATGATGGGCCGCGAAACGGCGGCGCTGCAGGACTTGTCGACTTCGGCGCTGGCGGCCCATCCCGCCGCGGCGCTTTGGCGCGGCTACGCCGCTGCCCAGCAGGCGGACTGGGCGCTCGCGCGGCGCGAACTTGAAATCGGCGCTGGGGGCCTCGAAGAGTTCCCGCCCAATTGGCGCACCCGCTTCCATTTGGCGCTTGCGACTGCCGCGATCGAGCTCAACGATTACGCCGCAGCCGAAAGCGCGGCGCGCGCGGCGATGGTTGAAGCGGTCGACGATCAGATACGGCTGCGGGCGCGCTTAATAGAAGCGCGTGTGCTTGCGGCGCGCGGCGACAACGAGCGCGCTCTCGCGGCGTTGGATGAACTCTCGCGGGTTCGCGACGAGGAGATTGCTGTGCGCGCCGCGGTGGAAGGCCTGCGCTTGCGGCGCGCGGCTGGCGTGATGCGCCCGATCGATGCGGTGGAGCCATTGGAGGCGCTCCGGTTCCGCTGGCGCGGCGACGATGTCGAGTTCGCTGTGGCCGCGATGCTGGGCGAAACCTATTCCGAGTTGGGCCGTTGGCGCGACGCGCTCGGCGTCATGCGCACCGTCGCCGATCGTTTCCCGGCGGCGCCCGCGGCGCGCCGCCTCCGCGCCGACATGGCGACGCTGTTCGAGCGCCTGTTTCTCGACGGCGAAGCCGATCAGCTTGAACCGATTCAGGCGCTCGGCCTGTTCTACGAGTTCAGCGATTTGACGCCGGTCGGACCGAACGGTGATCGTATCGTGCGGCTGCTCGCCGGCCGGCTTGTTCATGTCGACTTGTTGGAGCAGGCTGCGCAATTGCTGCAGCATCAGGTCGACGAGCGCTTGCAGGGTTTGAGCAAAGCGCAAGTGGCCGCCGATCTCGCGGCGATTTATCTGATGGATCGCAAGCCCGATCGGGCGCTGACGGCTTTGGCCGGGTCGCGCCATCCGAACATGGCGGCGACGCTGCTGGCCGATCGTCGCATTCTCGAGGCGCGGGCGTTGCTCGAACTTGGCCGCCTCGAAGGCGCGGTTGAACTGGTCGAGCGCGACCGCAGCGAAGAGGCGCAAAATGTCCGCGCTGAAGCCGCGTGGCGCGCTCGGGATTGGGCGCGCGCGGCGAACGAGTTGCGAACGCTGCTTAGCCAGCGCGAGCGTGCGCAGCCGCTGGAAGCGCATCAGCGGCAGGTGGTGTTGCGCGCGGCCGTCGCCTTAACACTCGCGGGCGACGACGCAGGTGTGCGGACGCTCTATCGGGAGTACGCCGGGGACCTGGCCAATACCGAAGAGGCGGACGCGTTCGAAGTGGTCGCCGCTGGCGTTCACGCCGAGGGCGCTGCCATCCGCGAGGTTGCGCGGGCAGTCGCGCGGGTGGATTTGCTCGACCGCTTCATGCAGCGCCTCCGCGCGCGCATGACCGCGGATGCGGCGGCGTCCGCGGCCCGCGCCGCGAACACCGGCGCCACGGCGCCGCAACAGCCAGCGCCGCAACAGCCGCCACAGACGCCGCCGCAAACGGCGCTGCCGGTTTCGCGTCAGCAGGGCGCGGGCGCTTAACGCTTGCAATGCGCGCGCGTTTGGCGGCGTAACAGCAAGCCGTGATTTCAGTCGTTATCCCCACGCTCAACGCTGCGGCGTACCTGCCGCGCGCTCTCTCGCCGTTGGTTCGTCCGACGGTGGCGGGCTTGGTGAAGCAGGTGATCGTTGCGGACGGTGGCTCTAGCGACGAAACGCTGGCCATCGCCGACGCCGCCGGCTGCGATATCGTCACGGGCGCGCGCGGTCGCGGAGCGCAATTGCACGCGGGCGCCGCGGCGGCAAGAGCGCCGTGGCTTCTGTTCCAGCACGCGGACACAGAACTCAGTGACGCGTGCGTGGAGGAGGCGACGCGCTTCATGCGCGCGCCGAATGCGCGCCAGCGTGCGGCTGCTTTCAAGCTTTCGTTTGACGATGACTCGCCGCAGGCTCGAATGGTCGTCTTCTTGGCGCGCTTGCGTGCGCGCTGGTTCAAGGTTCCGTATGGCGACCAGGGCTTGCTCATCTCGCGGTTCTTGTACGACGCTGTCGGCGGCTATGCGGACCTGCCGCTGATGGAGGATGTTGACTTGGTGCGCCGCATCGGCGCGCGCCGCATGGTTATGCTCGAAGCGGAAGCGGTGACCAGCGCCGACAGGTATCGCTGCGATGGGTTCACGCGCCGCGCTTGCCGCAACCTTGCGCTGACCGCGCGCTACCTTATGGGGGCGGACCCCGCCATTCTCGCGAAAGCCTATGATTGAGCGGCCGATTCTGTTGGTGATGGCGAAGGCGCCGCGTCTTGGGCTCGGCAAGTCGCGTCTGGCGGCGCAGATCGGTCGCGTCGAGGCTTGGCGCATCAATCGCGCGCTGCAGGCGCGGACGCTGCGTGAAGCATGCGATCCGCGCTGGGGCGCTGTGCTGTGTGTGACGCCGGATCGCGCAGTGGCGCTTGATCTGCCGGAGATATGGCCGCGCCGGCTGCGGCGAATCTCCCAAGGCAGGGGAGATCTTGGCGCCAAGCTTGCGCGCACGCTTGCGCCATACAGAAACGTCGCGGTGATCGGCGCGGATTGTCCGGCCATCTCGCGCGCGCATATTGCCGCCGCATTTGCAGCGCTGAGGCGTGCGCCGTTCGCGATCGGCCCGGCCGAGGACGGCGGCTTCTGGCTGTTCGCCGCGCGCAACGGGGCCGCCGCGGCGCCCGCGATGCAAAACGTGCGCTGGTCCAGCGAACACACCGCTGCCGACGTCATTCGCAATCTGGCGCCGCAACGCGTCGCACGCCTCGCCACATTGTGGGATGTCGACGTCGCGGCCGATCTTACGCGCGCTCAGCGTTCGGCGGTGCGGGTGTCGAGCGGCGTGTAGAGCGCGGCGCCGCCGCTGGCCAGGCGATCCATCTCCGGCGTCGGCTGTCCAAAGCGTTTTCGGCAGAGCGCCATGTGTGAGAGCGCTCGCTCGGCGTAGTCGCGGCTTTCTGCGCGCGGCAGCATCTCCAGAAGCAGCAGCGGATCGATGTCGGAGGGCTGCGTCTCCAACCAGCGCGAAAGCCAGCCGGGTCCGCCATTATAGGCCGCAAATATGCGGCCGAGATCGCCGTCGTTGTGAAAGCGTTCCATCAACCAGCGCACGTACGATTGCCCGAGCCTCATGTTGAGCCCTGGCTCGAAGAGCGCCGCCGGTTCACGGCGATAATTAGTCGAGCGGTCCATGTCGCGCGCCGTGGACGGCAAGAGCTGCATCAGCCCGCGCGCGTTCGAAACGCTGACCGCTTTCGGATTGAAATAGCTTTCCTGGCGCACGATGGCGAAGATAAGTGCGCGGTCGAGAGCGAATCCGTCCTCCGGCGCGAAGGTCGTGTCGGGACAGAAGCCAGCGGCGACTTCAGGGCCGCCATATTCCGCCGCGCGCAGCTGCGCCGCCGGAGCTCGCAGCGCGATCGCCAATGCGAGGAAGGCGCGATCCTCGTCCGCTGAGAGGTCAGCGTGCAGCCGGCGCAGTTCGCTCTCGACTTCCGACAACCGTCCGAGTTGGGCGAGCGCGGCCGCGCGCCGCGCGCCGGGGTGACGTTCGATGAAGCGACGCAACGTGTCCGACTCGATCTCCGGTGCGGTGAAGTTGAGCGGGCTCTCGCGGCCAAGCTGTGCTTCCGCCAATTGTCCGTAGAAGGTCCAGGACCGGGCCGCAGCTGCGTTCAAGTGCGCGGCGACGCCGCTGGGTTCGCCCACTGCCAGCCGGGATCGTGCGGCCCAATAGTGCGCGCCGGCGCGCGCCCAGCCGCCGTGATAGGGCCACTGCGCAGAGCTCTCGAAATGAGCCACGGCTTGCGCGTAGTCGTGCCGGCGATATGCGATCAGGCCGAGCTGCCAGTGCGCTTGCCCGCTGCGCGGGCCGTTTAGCGCCGCCAAGGCGAGCGTACGTGCGCCGTCGAAATCAGCTTCGCCAATGCGGTCAGCGATGCGTTGGATCGCCACACGGTGCGCGGCGCTGTCATCGGGAACGGGCGGCGGCGTACCCGGTAACGCACGTCCGCGACCCCCGTGCGGCTCAGGCGCGCGCGCCCGCGAACGGCGGCCGCGCGAGTCCATGGCGCGGTCATAGACCGCCTCAGCCATGCCATACTCGCCGTAGCGCGAAAGCCAGCTTGTGTACTCACTCCAGCTTGGGCGATAGCCGCGTGCGAGCAGCATGCGGCCGCGCACGGCGCCCACCAGCACGTCATCCTCAACGTGCGCAAGCGCTGCGCTGACGCCGCGCCAGTTGTTGGCCTCAATGGCGTCGAAGGCGTCGCGATAGGCGGCTTCGTCGCGCTCCGACAGCGCCACGACGTGCTGCGCCTGCGCGGGCGAAACCAGCGCGGCGACGGCGAACGCGGCGAGGGCGGCGCGAAGCATCGTCATCTTGGTCCTCCAGGTTTTCTCACGGGCGCGCCACGCGGTGCACCCCCAGCTCGTCGAGCCAGGCTTCGGTCGCCAACAGGTCGGCCCAGGCCAGCCGTTTCTGCTGCGGCTGGCGAAGGAGATATGCGGGATGAAGCATAACCATGGAGTTGACGGGGGCGTGCAGGTCCGGGTGGGTGTAGTTTAGGCGCCGGCCCCGGAGGCGGGTCACCCCTTCCTCACGCTTCAAGACGGTATGCGCTGCAGCCTTGCCGGCGAGGATCAGGAGCTTGGGCCGGACGAGCGCGATGAGCCGCTCCACAAACGGGAGACAGGCCACAATCTCCCCCTGGGTAGGATCGCGGTTGCCGGGCGGGCGCCAGTAAATCGTATTAGAAATCAGCACGTTGACTTCCCGGCTCAGGCCGATTTGAGCGAGCATGCGGTCGAGCAGCTGGCCGGAGCGACCGACGAACGGCTTGCCCTGCTCGTCCTCGTCCTTTCCCGGCGCTTCGCCGATCAGCAGCACCGGGGCGTCGTCACGGCCGTCGGAGAACACCGTATAGCGCGCGGTGGCCTTGAGGGCGCAGCCCTCGAACAGCTCCACGGCAGCCCGCAGGGCGGCGATGTTGTCGGCGGCGGCGGCCAGGCTGCGCGCGGTGTCGATCGGGGAGGCGGCGGCCTTGGCCCGGATGCGCTGCGGCGCGGGCGCGACCGGGCGCGCCACCGGCGGCGGCAGCGTAGGGCGGGGTGCGCTGAACACCGCTTCCGCCGCGTCCATATCCACGCCGGTCGCGCGCCAGAAGGCGAGCAGCGCGCGTGCAGCGTCCTGGGTGAGATCCGCGCTCATGGCCTCACCATGCCCGGACTCGCGGCAAAGGACAAAGCGACGCGGACAGCTTGCGCCTCGTCGCAGCAGCTTTGATAAACACCGCAAAACATTGTGAAGGAAGAACAATGGCGAACGAAGAGATTGCGCGCGACTCTATGGAGTACGACGTCGTGATCATAGGCGCGGGGCCGGCCGGCTTGTCGGCCGCGATTCGCTTGAAACAATTGGCGGCGCAGGCGAGCTCAGAGATCACCGTGGCGGTGTTGGAGAAGGGCGTCGAAGTCGGCGCTCACATCCTGTCCGGCGCCGTTATCGATCCAGTCAGTCTCAACGAACTCATCCCGGACTGGAAGGAAAAGGGCGCGCCGCTCGACACGCCGGTCACCGAAGACGTGTTCAAGGTTCTGGGCCCGGCGGGGGCCGCCGCGCTGCCGAATTTCCTCCTGCCGCCGCTGATGAACAATCACGGCAACTACATCGCCTCCTTGTCGAACCTCACGAAGTGGCTTGGGACACAAGCCGAGGCGCTCGGAGTGGAGATCTACCCAGGCATGGCCGCATCGGCGCCAGTGTTCGATGATCAGGGCGCGCTGAAAGGCGTGGTCGCCGGCGTATTCGGCATCGCTAAGGGGGGCAACAAAAAGCCCGATTTTCAGCCCGGCATGGAATTGCACGGCAAATACGTGCTGGTCGCTGAGGGCGCGCGCGGTTCGCTCTCGAAGGTGCTGCAGAGCAAATATCATCTCAACGCCAAGCGCGATCCGCAGAAATACGGCATCGGTATCAAGGAGCTTTGGGAAGTGCTCCCCGAGAAGCACAAGCCGGGGCTGGTGCTGCACACCGTGGGCTGGCCGCTCGACGACAAGACCGGCGGCGGTTCGTTCATGTACCATTGGGGCGAGCGCTTTGTGTCGGTCGGCTTCGTTGTACATTTGAACTACAAGAACCCGTACCTCTCGCCCTTCGACGAGTTTCAGCGCCATAAGCTGCATCCAGAACTCAGCCCGTATCTCGAAGGCGGCAAGCGCATCGCCTATGGTGCGCGTGCGATTACCGAAGGGGGACTGCAATCGGTGCCGCAATTGGCGTTCCCGGGCGGGGCGCTCATTGGCTGCTCGGCGGGCTTCGTCAACGTGCCGCGCATCAAGGGCACGCATAACGCCATGAAGACCGGCATGCTGGCGGCCGAATCGGCGTTCCAAGCGATCCGCGCCGGACGCCAGCGCGACGTGCTTTTCGATTACGAGGAGGCCTATCGCGCCAGCCGCGTCCACAAGGACTTATTGCTGGTGCGCAACGCCAAGCCGCTGCTTTCGCGGTTCGGGACATTCTGGGGCGGCTTCGCCGGCATGCTCGACATGTGGACCACCACGCTGCTCGGCGGCTTTTCGTTCTGGGGCACGCTGAAGCACGGCAAGACCGACGCGGCCGCGACGGAGAAGGCCAAGAAGCACAAGCCGATCGTCTATCCGAAGCCGGACGGAAAGCTGACATTCGACAAGCTGTCGTCGGTCTACCTGTCCAACACCAACCACGAGGAAGATCAGCCGGCGCACCTGACGCTCAAGGACCCGTCGGTCCCGATCAAGGTTAATCTGCCAGAATACGCCGAGCCAGCGACACGATATTGCCCCGCTGGCGTGTATGAAGTTCTCTACGATGAGGCCGGAAACAACCCGCGGTTCCAGATCAACGCGCAAAACTGCGTTCATTGCAAAACCTGCGACATCAAGGACCCGAGCCAGAACATTATTTGGGTGACGCCCGAAGGCGGCGGCGGGCCGAACTACGCCAACCTCTGAACCGCGCCGGCGTCATGCCGGAGAAAGGACAAGACATGCGTTGGGCGACACTTGCTGCAAGCCTTGCGGCCCTGAGCGCGGCGCTGACCGCGCAGGCGGCGGCGCAGGCCAAGCCCGAGCCGCAAGCGGTGCTTGTGCCGGCAGCCGCCGAGGATCGCGTTCCCAACGATCTGTTGCGGCGCACCTCTCCGCCCAACGCTGCCGCCGACCGCACCTACGGGGCGCCGGAGGACGCGCTGCTCGCCGGCGATATGGATTATCTGGTGCGCGAGGGCCGTCGCGCCATCGCGCGCGGACAAGCCACGTCGCTATGGTCGACGGTGGTGTTCGCCGACGAGCTCGCTTCGGGCCGCCACGCCGAAGCGCGTATCGTGCTGCAGACCGCGCCTGGCGGCATCAATGGCGGTATCGCCGACATGCTCGAGCCGTTTCTGCTCGCCGCCGAGGGCCGCGCCGATCGCGGCGTCGAGCGCGTCGATTCCGGCGGCGACAATCTCCCCGCGCCACTTCCTGAGGTGCAGCGTGCGCTGGTGTTCGAGGCCGCTGGACGTCTGAACGAGGCGGCAGCCGTCTATGCGCAGATGGTCGATGCGCTCGACACCACGCCGCCTGGCGATGACGAGCCGCAAACGGCCGAGGAACTGCAACGCTCGCTCGGCGCCGCGCGCGTCACCAACGCTGTTTACCGCGCGGCGCTTGTGCATCACCGCCTGAACCGCCGCGAAGAAGCGCGCCGCTATTATGAGATCGTCAGAGGCTTCTCGCCGCGCGCGGTTGATGTGGCCGCCAATCTCTCGCGGCTTGACGCGGGGCAGCCGCCACTGGAGCCTGCGCTCGACGCCAAGAGCGCGGCGGGCCGATGGATGCTGTTTGTCTCCGAATATTTGACGCAAGCCGAGATGATCGCTGCTTACATCGCCCAGGCCGATCCAGAAGCGGGCCTCGCCTCGGAATCCGGCACGGCGCTGCTCCAGCTTGGGGTGCTGCTCGCCCCCGACGCCGACGATTGGCGTCTGTACGCGGCGCAGCAGGTGCTCGACGCCGGCGGCGTCGACGGCGCCGAGCGCATCATCAACCAGACGCCGGCGGGCAGCGTGTTCGCCGCCGACGCAGAGATCGTGCGCGCGTCGATCGCGCTGGATCGCAACAACAACGCGGAAGCGATGGCCGCCGCCGAGCGCGCACTCGCCGCCGGCGGCGAGCGCTGGGCCATCGTCGCTTCGGTTGGCGACATCTATCGCCGCGCAGGCCAAGCCGACCGCGCCATTCCCGCGTTCGATCGCGCTTTGTCCATGGTGCGGGACGCCGAAGAGCGCGCCGACGTGCTGGGTTATCGCGCCTATGCGCATCGCTTCGCCGGCAACATCCGGGCGGCGAGCGCCGACATGCGCGCCGCGTACGAAATCGATCAGAGCATCGATACGCGACTGCTGTTCGTGTCGATCCTCATGGACGATCCCGCGGGTTGGCGCGATGCGATCGCTATGGCGCGCGGGCTGCTGGCGGAACAGCCTGACTCGGTGACCAGGCTGAACGCGTTGGGTTATGCGTTGATCCAACGGCCTGAAGGACTGGAAGAGGGTTACCGGCTGCTGTGGCGCGGGGTCAATTTCGGACAGACCGACTACGCAGTGATCGATAGCCTCGGGTGGGCGTACTATCTCCATGGCCGCTTCGAGGAAGCGCGCGTGCTTATCGAGCGCGCCAACGCACTGTCGGTGAACGATCCGAACGCGGAGATCCTCGATCACCTCGGCGACGTCTATTGGCGTCTCAACCGGCGCGAGGATGCACGCGGCGCTTGGCGTCAGGCGCTGGACGCGCAGCCCGACGCGATCCGCCGCCGGTCGCTCGATCAGAAACTGCAGCGCGGGCTCACGACGCCGGCGCCGCGTCGGCGCGAGGTGCCCCAGGTGAACCTGCCGGAGGGTCCGTCGCGCCGGGACGAACTGTGAAGCACGTTTGGGCTGCGGCGCTCGTTCTGGGTGCGGCGGCGTGCGCGAGCGCGCCGCCGCGGCCAGACACTTCGCAGGTCTATGCCGATTACCTTGTCGCTCATCTGGCGCAGCTGCGCCGCGATCATCGGGCTGCGGCCGATCGTTATTTCGCCGCGCTGAGCCGCAGTCCGAACGATGCGGCGGTGCTCGACGGCGCGCTCTCGGCGGCGCTTGCGGGCGGCGAGGCCGAGCGCGCACTGGCCGCGGCGCGCCGTGCGCGGAGTGCGGATGCGCCTGCGTCAGCACGCATTCTCCGCGGCGCCGACGCTCTTGCGTCTGGGCGTTGGAACGCAGCCGCGAGCGAACTCGACGCCGTTGAAGGCGCGGCCGCAGCAGAACTCACAGCGCGCATGTTGTTTGTGTGGGCGCGGGCGGGCCAGGGCCGCCTCGACAGCGTGCTCGTCGATCTTGCGCCCTTCGCGTCGATCCGCCCTTACGGCTCGTTGCTCGCCTACCAGCAGGCGATGGTGTTGGATTATGCTGGCCGGCGCGAGGAGGCGCTTGCGGCCTACGCGTTGGCTGCGACCAACGGCATGTTCTTGCCGCAGGCGATCGAACGCCGCGCCGATCTGTTGGCGCGATCGGGGCGAAGCGACGATGCGCTGCGCGTGCTCGCGGCCTACGCCGACCGGCAAAACCCGGGGCTTGCGGCAGCGCACGCACGCTTGTCCGCCGGTGAGGCGGCGTCAAACGTTGCACTGACGCCGGCGCGCGGCGCGGCCATCAGCCTCTACGGGCTTGCCGCCATCTATTTCGAGGAGTTCGACGCCCAAAGCGGGCTGGCCGCGCTCACGATCGCTCAAATGCTCGATTCGGAGGACGACGCTTCGCGCCTCGCCTTCGCCCAGCAGCATAATCGTCTCGGCAATACGGACTTGGCGCAGGCAGCGCTGGCGCAGGTGCGCGATACGTCTCCCTACGCGGCATTCGCGCGCACTACTGGTGCGTGGATCGTGTTTGAGAGCGGCGACCAGGAGGCCGCGCTCGCGCTCGCCCACGCTAACGCCGAAAGTGGCGATTTTCGCGCGCGCCGCTCGCTTGCCGACATGTACCGCAACGTCGGCCGTTACGGCGACGCCGAGGCGGTTTACAGCGGTCTGATCGAGCAACAGCCGCAAGACTGGCGCCTGCATTTTTCGCGCGGCGCGGCGCGCGAACGTCAAGGTCGCCACGCCGACGCCGAGGCAGATTTCGTCCGAGCCCTCGAACTGTCGCCCGACCAACCCGACGTGATGAACTATCTCGGCTATATGTGGGTCGATCGTGGCGAGCGCTTGGCCGAGGCGATGGCGCTGATCGAGCGCGCAGTGGCTTTGCGCCCGAGCTCGGCGGCGATCATCGACAGCCTCGGCTGGGCACACTATCGGCTCGGCAATTATGAGCGCGCGCAAGAATTGATCGAGCGCGCGGTCACGCTCGAGCCCGCCGATCCGACGCTCAACGATCACCTTGGCGATGTGTATTGGCGGCTCGGCAGGCGCACTGAAGCGCGCTTCCAGTGGCGGCGGACGCTGACGCTTAACCCCGACAATCCGGCGCAGATTCAGGAGAAGCTGGAGCGCGGTCTGCCGCCGGCGGCGCCGCGGCCATGAGCGTGCGCGCGCTTGCGCCGGCCAAGATCAATCTGACACTGCAGGTCGGGCAGCCGCGCGCGGACGGCTTGCACCCGCTGACCAGCGTTATTGTGTTTGCCGATGTCGCCGATGGCATCGAAGTGCAATCGGCTTCGACGGTATCGCTGCGCATCGAGGGCCCCTTCGCCTCGGGGCTCGGGGCCGGCCCTGAAAACCTCGTGCTGAGGGCGGCCGCCGCACTGGCGCGCGAGGGCGGTGTGCGCGCCGGGGCGTCGATCACACTGCAGAAGAACCTGCCGATCGCGTCCGGCATCGGCGGGGGATCTTCGGACGCAGCGGCGACGCTCAAGGCGCTGAACCAACTGTGGGCTCTGGGCCTGAGCGAAAGCCGGCTGGTCGTCATCGCGCGCAGTCTTGGGAGCGACGTTCCGGTGTGCGTGGGCGGACGCAGCGCTTATCTCACCGGCGCTGGCGAGCACTTCGTGGACCTCGATGTACCGCGGCTCGAGGCCGTCCTCGTCAACCCACTGAAGCCGTTGCCGACGCCATCCGTGTACCGTTGCTTCGACGCAATGGGGTTGGGGGCGGACTTCATCCCAGCGCCAGCGCCGCGCTGGCGCACAGCGGTCGAGGCCATCGAGGGCGCCGCCGCACGCGGTAACGACTTGGCGCCAGCAGCACGCGCGCTGCTGCCTGACATCGAAACGATCGAGTCGATGCTGCGCGAAGAGCAAGACGTGCTTTACGCCAGCGTGTCGGGAAGCGGGGCGACGGTGTTCGCGCTCGTTGATACTCATAGCACAGCAGTTACGCTGGCTGCGCGCTTCTCTGCCCGCTATCCAATGTGGTGGGTGCGCGCGACAAGTCTCAATGTCCGTGCTTGACCGTCGAGGCTGTCACAGCTAGCCGGGCCGCGAGGTGACGTGTGATCTGGGAACTTGTCGCGGGAGCGGCTGTCGCGGCGATTGTCAGTCTGCTCGTCTGCCGCGCGCTGATCGCGGCGGGTCCAGTCGACACGCCGGATGAAGAGCACAAGGCCCACCAGTGGCCAACGCCGACCAGCGGCGGCCTCGGCATCGCTGTCGGCTACGCGGTAGCGGTCATCGGCGTTATCGAATTCGAGAGCGGTTTGGGGCTTCTGCGCCAACACGCCACGCTGATCTGGCTCGTCTCCGTCTTCGCGTTCCTGTTTCTGATCCTCGGCTTCATTGATGACACGCGCCGCCTGGGACCGCGCACCAAAATCCTGGCTTTCAGTCTGCTCTCGATTGGGATTGCGATCACGATGGGGGTCGTCGACGAATTGCCGTTGGGCGGCGGTGCGGAGTGGAAGCTCGGCCTGTCGTTCGGGCTTTTTGGCACTGCGCTCTGGGTGTTCACGCTCGTCAACAGCGTCAACTTCTTGGATGGCGCCAATGGACTCTCGCTCGGGTCGACAGCGATCGGAATTTTGGCTCTCGGCGCCATCGCCCTCAGCTACGACATCAACATTGCCGCGGCGCTGTGCTTTTGCGCGGCCGGCGCGATCGGCGGGTTCTTGGTGTGGAACTTTCCCAACGGGCGAATCTTCGCCGGCGACGCCGGGGCGTTGTTTTCAGGGGCGATGGCGGCCATCGCTTCTCTGATTATCTTGGCGCGCACCGACGTCTCGCCGTTCATACCGCCGATCCTGTTCATGCCGCTGCTGGCGGACGCGCTGCTGACGCTTGCTTGGCGTTTGTACAAAAGGCGTAAAATCCTGGTGGGACACCAGGAGCACTTCTACCAGATTGCGATCCGGGCGGGCTTCAGCCCGGCGCATGTGACGCTCGCGTACTGGGCGGCGATGGCGTCGTGCGGCGTGCTTGGCATCCTGCTCGCGCCGCTCGCGGACAGCGCATTGCCATGGATCGCGCTTGTCACGCTGGCCGCTCTCTATGTCGGCGTGTCGGCGTACACGCGCGACTTCGCCCATAAGCGCGAAATGACCTAATAAGCGCGTTCGAGCACGAAATCCGGCAATTGCGCAAGTGCTTCGCTGTAGGCGTTGCCCGGCAGGGATGCGAGCGCACGGCGCGCGCCATCGGCGTGCTCGCGCGCAGCCTCGATCGTCATCGCCAGCGCGTCGTGCCGCTTCAGCAACGCCTGCGCGCGGTAGAAATCGTCGTCGCTGCGCTCGCCGCCCATCACACGCCGCCAGAACGCGCGCTCGGAATCATCGCCTGCGTCGCGGGCGATCACGACCGGCAGCGTGACCTTGCCTTCCTTGAAGTCGTCCCCGGCGTTTTTGCCCATGGTTTGCGACAGACCGCCATAGTCGAGCGCGTCGTCAACGAGCTGGAACGCCAGCCCCAGTTCGCGGCCGTAGGTTTCCAGCGCTGTCGCTTCCGCGCCCGCGCGCCCGGCGCAAACCGCGCCCGCCTTTGCCGCCGCGGCGAACAACGCCGCCGTCTTGGCGGCCACGATAGCCATGTAGCGCTCGCGTGTCGTCTCTGCGTCGTTGGCGGCGGCGAGTTGCATCACTTCGCCTTCGGCGATGACGCTGGCGGCGCGTGCCAGGATGTCGAGCACCTGGATGTCGCCGGTCTCAACCATCAGGTTGAACGAACGCGCGAAGAGAAAGTCGCCGACCAAGACGCTGGCGGAATTGCCCCAGATCAGGTTGGCGCTCTTGCGCCCGCGGCGCATGGCCGAAACGTCGACGACGTCATCGTGAAGCAGGGTGGCGGAGTGAATGAATTCGACCGCCGCCGCGAGCTTGCGCGCGCCATCGCCACCGCCGCCGCAGAGGCGTGCCGCGGCCAGAGTAATCAGCGGCCGAATGCGCTTGCCGCCCGCGTCGATCAAGTGCGCCGCCAGGTTGGGGATAACCCCGACCGGGCTCACCATGTGGTGATGGATGAGGGCGTCGACGGCCTCCAGGTCCTCCGCCAGAAGCGCAGCCAGCCGGTCCACGGCGTGTGGCCCGGCGTTTCGCTTGGCATGTCCCACTGCCGGTCCCAAAGGGGCCTCCGCTTGACCTCGCTTACCGTCGGACGATGCTAACGGCGCGCACACTGGTCAAGTTAGCCCAGTCCGCGCGTGCGGATGGGTCGCATGTCGCCTGGAACTGATATCACTGAAGACACCTTGCTGAACGGTCGGCTCCGCATCCGCCAGCCGGCCCAGGGCTATCGCGTCAACGCGGACACGCTGCTGCTGGCTGCCGCGGTTGAAGCACCGGCTGGCGCACGGCTCATGGAAGCGGGCTGTGGCGTCGGCGCCGCCTTGCTGGTGGTCGCCGCACGCAATGAGAACGCGCGCCTAGTCGGAGTCGAACGCGATCAGAACATCGCCCAGCTTGCACGCGAAAATGTCGCCCTCAACGCGATGTCGGATCGTGTCGAAATCGTCATGGGCGATGTGCTCGACCGGCGCGTGCATTGGGGCGTGTTCGACGGGGTCTTCGTCAATCCACCGTTCGACGCCGAAGGCGAGGGGCGATCGCCCGCGCCATCGCGCCGGGACGCATACATCGCCGATGCGCCGGCCGATCAATGGATCGCCGCGCTGGCGGATCGCCTCACTGGCGGCGCGGCGCTCACGCTGATCCACCGCGCCTCGAAGCTCCCGGCATTGCTTGCCGCGCTCGACGGCAGACTGGGCGGCGTGGATGTGCTGCCGATTCGCCCACGCGCCGAAGCCGCCGCCAAGCGCGTGATCGTGCGGGCGCGAAAGGGCTCGCGGGCGCCGCTGCGCCTGCTCAAAGGCCTCGACTTGCATGATGCATCCGGGGCCAAGCACACGGCGGAGGCGGAAGCTGTGCTCAGGGGCAAGGCCACGCTTAGCTGGGGCGATTGACTCCGGCGCCGCCCGCCCCCAGGTTCCGCGCAACACTCAGGGCCGACGCCGAGTCGCCCCTGACTGGCCAGACAAGCGAACCCCGCGGGAGAGATTGGCGAATAAGGGCCAACCCCGAAGGAGCAACCGCCCCGGAAACTCTCAGGGAACCGGACCGCGGGGGGATGAACACGCTGGATAGAGCACCGCCAGTATCGCGGTTCGACGGCCATTCGGCATCGGACTGCGAAGCGATACGGGCGGCGCCGCCGAAGGAGTAAATCTCTCAGGCGCCCAGGACAGCGGGGGTAGCGTGCCTTTGCGGCATGCGCCGCGCGTACCTGGGATTGATATGGCCGACACCGAACCACCGAAGAAGCTGCCACTTGACGCGCTTTGGCGCGCGCTCACCTCGAAATTCGGCGATTTCGCCGGCTACGACATGCCGCTGCAATTTGAAGGCCTGATCGCCGAGCACAACTGGACACGCGCGCACGCGGGTTTGTTCGATGTGTCGCACATGGGGCCGTGCTTCTTCGCGCTGCCGAAAGGCCATGGCTTTGAAGGCGAGGAAGCGCACAAAAAAGTCGCGTCGCTGATCGAGCGGCTCGTGCCGGCGGACATACAAGGGCTGAAGGCGGGCCAAGTCCGCTACACCATGATCACCAACGAAGAGGGCGGCGTGCTCGACGATCTGATGATCGCGCGGCCGGCCGAGCCTGGCGCCGCTGGCGATCTCTACATCGTCGTCAACGCCGGGTGTAAGCATCAGGATTGGGCGCTGATCGAGCAGGCCACCAAAGGCGAAGCCAATTTGGTGCGCGCCGATGATCGTTGCCTGCTGGCGCTGCAGGGGCCGAGCGCGCACATGGTCGCGGCGGCCGTGATCGATCCGGCGCTCGCCGACATGAGTTTCATGACGGTGCGTCGCTTCGACGCGTTCGGACGCCTAACAGTGACGCGCTCGGGCTACACCGGCGAGGACGGTTACGAAATTATGGTGCGCGCCGAGCATGCGACGGCGCTGGCGGAAGCTTTGCTCGCGCACCCCGAAGTGAAGCCTGTCGGTCTCGGCGCGCGCGACAGCTTGCGCCTCGAAGCTGGGCTTTGTCTCTACGGCCACGACCTCGATGCGACCACGTCGCCGATCGAGGCCGACCTCGCCTGGACGATCCAGAAGCGGCGTCGCGAAGCCAAGGATTTCCCGGGCGCTAAGCGCATTCTGCGCGAGTACGAGTTAGGCGCCGCGCGCAGGCGCGTAGGCATCCGCCCCAATGATCGCGCGCCCGCGCGCGAGGGCGTCGAGATCTTCAAGGACGGCAAGAAGATTGGCGTTGTCACGTCAGGCGGTTTCTCGCCGACGCTGAACGGCCCCATCTCGATGGGCTATGTCGAGACTGCGCACGCCGAGCCGGGACATGTCGTCGACCTGATGATCCGCGGCACGCCGCGCAGCGCCACCATCGTCCCGCTGCCATTCGTGCCGCATCGTTATGTGAGGAAGGGGAAGGGCTCATGACCACGCGCTACACCAAAGATCACGAATGGGTCCGCCTTGAGGGCGACGTCGCCATCGTCGGCATCACCGCCTACGCCGCCGAGCAATTGGGCGATGTGGTTTTCGCGGAGCTGCCGGCCGAAGGCGTGAGCTTCGCGCAGGGCGCGGAGATGGCGGTGGTGGAGAGCGCGAAGACAGCGTCCGATGTCTACGCGCCGATCTCCGGCGTGATTACCGCCGCCAACGAAGCGATCCAGAACGCGAACTGGGAAACCATCAATCAGAGTCCGCAAGCCGATGGCTGGTTCGTGAAGATGCGACCTTCGAACAAGGCCGAGTTCTACGCGCTGATGGATGAAGCCGCGTATGCCGACTACGTGAAGGGGCTGTGATGCGTTACCTCCCGCTCACCGACGTCGATCGCCAGCAGATGCTGAACGTCATCGGCGCGAAGCAGATTGACGAGCTTTTCGTCGACGTGCCGAAGCAAGCGCTGCTGAAGCACTTGGTCGATCTGCCGCGCGCGCAGGGCGAAATCGAGGTGCATCGGCATATGCATGCGCTGGCGGAGAAGAATACGCCCGCTGGACGCACCGCGTTTTTCTTAGGCGGCGGCGCTTATCGCCATCATGTGCCCGCCACCGTCGATCACATCATCCAGCGCAGCGAATTTCTCACATCGTACACGCCTTATCAGCCCGAAATCGCGCAAGGAACGCTGCAGGCTCTGTATGAATTCCAAAGCCAGGTCGCGCTCTTGCTCGACATGGAGGTCGCCAACGCCTCGATGTACGATGGCTCCACCGCGTGCGCGGAAGCGGCGATGATGGCCGCGCGCGTCACCAAGCGGCGGAAGATCATATTCTCCGGCGGCGTGCACCCGCACTATGTCGACACCGCTCGCACGGCGTGCGAAGCGCTTGGTTTGGAAGTCGTTGCGCTGCCGGCGGCGGTGGACGATGAAGCGGCGGTGACGAAGCATCTCGGCGGCGATGTGGCGGCATTGATCGTGCAATCGCCGAACGTATTCGGCACGATCACTGATCTGACCAAGATCGGCGAAGCCGCGCGTGGCGCAGGCAGCTTGATGGTGGCGACGTTCACCGAATGTGTTTCGTTCGGTCTGATCGAACCCGCGGGCGCCATGGGCGCGGATATCGTCTGCGGCGAAGGCCAATCGATCGGCAACGCACTCAATTTCGGCGGGCCCTATGTGGGCCTGTTCGCGACCCGCGAAAAATACATCCGCCAGATGCCCGGCCGCGTCGCCGGCGAAACGCTCGACGCCGATGGCAAGCGCGGCTTCGTGCTGACGCTGTCGACGCGCGAACAGCACATCCGCCGCGAAAAGGCGACCAGCAATATCTGCACCAATTCGGGGCTCTGCCAACTCGCCTGGACCATCCACATGACGCTTTTGGGGGAAGCGGGGTTGCGTCGGTTGGCGACGCTGAATCACGAAAAGGCGATCGCGCTCGCCGATGCGCTTGGCGCGGTGAAGGGCGTAGAAGTGCTGACCAAGCGCTTCTTCAACGAAATTGCGCTGAAGCTCACAAAGCCCGCGCAGGGAATAGTCGACGCCCTGGCCGAGCAAGGCGTGATCGCGGGCGTGGCTATGAGCCGGCTCAATCCGCACGCCGGCATGGACGATGTGTTGATCGCCTGCGCGACGGAGATGAATACGGATGACGACATCGCGGCGTATGCGAAGGCGTTGAAGGCGGCCCTGTCATGAAAATTGAAACCACCTCCGGCAATCGCGGGCTCTTGCAAGCTGAGCCGCTGATCTTCGAAACCGGCCACGCGACGGGAACGGGCGTCGATCTGCCCGCGCCAAAAAATACGCCAAACAAGCTCGGCGGCCTCGCGCGCAAAGCGCCGCTTGATCTGCCGGGGCTCTCCGAGCCCGAAACCATGCGGCATTTCGTGCGGCTCTCTCAGAAGAACTACGCCATCGATCTCGGGCTCTTCCCGCTGGGCTCGTGCACGATGAAACACAATCCGCGCTTGAACGAGCGCGTCGCGCGGTTCGAGGGCTTTGCCGATATCCATCCATTGCAGCCCATCGCCACGATCCAAGGCGCGCTCGAACTGATGGACGAACTCGCGCACTGGCTGATGGAATTGACCGGCATGCCGGCGGTGGCGCTCTCGCCCAAGGCCGGCGCGCATGGCGAATTCTGCGGCATGCTGGCGATCAAGGCCGCACTCGCCGCGCGCGGCGAATCGGACACGCGTAAGCGCGTGCTGGTGCCAAGCTCCGCGCACGGCACCAATCCGGCGACGGCGGTTGCGGCGGGCTTCACCGTCGATGAAGTACCGGGCACGGAAGACGGCCGCGTCGATCTTGCGGCGTTCAAGGCCAAGCTTGGCCCCGATGTGGCCGCGGTGATGATCACCAACCCGAACACGTGCGGCCTGTTCGAGCGCGACGTGAAGATGATCGCCGATCTGATCCACGAAGCCGGCGGCTATTTCTATTGCGACGGCGCCAATTACAACGCCATCGTTGGCCGCGTTCGCCCGGGCGATCTTGGCATCGACGCCATGCACATCAATCTGCACAAGACGTTCTCAACCCCGCACGGCGGCGGCGGCCCCGGAGCGGGGCCGACCGTGCTTTCCGCCGCGCTCGCGCCGTTCGCACCGGTTCCACATATCGTGCAACGCGGCGGCGCGCGTGAACTCCGCGAACACAGCGCCGGCACGCAAGCCTTCGGGCGCATGTGCGCGTTTCATGGCCAGATGGGCATGTTCACGCGCGCGCTCACCTACATGCTGAGCCACGGCTCAGATGGCCTCCGCCAAGTTGCGGAAGATGCGGTGCTCAATGCGAATTATCTGCTGGCGCGTCTAAAGCCGCATTTCAACGCGCCGTTCGGCCAAGGTCCGTGCATGCACGAGGCCTTGTTCGACGATTCTTCGATCAAGCCCAAAGGCGTCGAGACCATCGACATGGCCAAGGCGCTGCTCGACGAAGGCTATCACCCGTTCACCACCTATTTTCCACTGGTGGTGCACGGCGCCATGTTGATCGAACCGACCGAGACCGAACCCAAGCGCGAACTCGACCGTTTCGCCGACGTGATGATCGCGCTGGCCGAGCGCGTGAACGCGGGCGAGGTGGAGTTCTTCAAGCAGGCGCCAAGGCTCGCGCCGATGCGCCGCCTCGACGATACCCGCGCCGCACGCCAGCCTAAACTGCGCTGGAAGCGTGGCGAAAACGGCGCAGCCAAGCACGCGGCGGAGTAGGGGTGTCGCAGCCGCCGCCGGCCACCATCGAGCTTAAGCTCGAAACGCTCGCGCACCTTTTCGATCCCTACGATCCGTTTCCAATCCCATCGCGCGACTTGGCCAAGAGCGCCGAGGAATTCATTGTCGGCTGGGCGCGCGAGGCAGCGCGCACGAGCGCGCTCAAGATCGTCGTGCACGCGCCTGCCGCCGAAGCGACGGAGGCGGCGCAACGCGAACTCGCGGACGCCATCCGGCGCCATTTCACCTATCGCGCCGAACGCACGCGCGGCGACCTGCATGAACTGTTCCGCGTCGGCTACGTTTCGCTCGGCATCGGGCTCGGCGTGTTGGCGGCGTGCGTGGTCGGCGGACGCTTGATCGAGACCGCCGTCAGCTACGCGTGGTCGCGCTTTTTGTCGGAAGGGCTGATCATCCTAGGCTGGGTCGCCAATTGGCGGCCGCTGGAGATTTTTCTCTACGATTGGTGGCCGTTGGCGGAACGGCGGGCGCTTTATCTGCGGCTGGCCGCCGCGCCCGTGGAGGTGCGGGCCGCTTAGCCGAACTTGCGCTTCAATTCCGCGACGCCCTCGTCGATCAGCGCGCTTTGCGCCTTATCGTTCATGCGCTCGCGGATCAGACGTTCGGCGGCTGCGACCGCGGCTTCCACCGCCGCCGCGCGCACGTCATCGGCGGCTTTGCTTTCGGCCGAGGCGATGCGATCTTCCGCTTGCTTTTCGCGCCGCGCCATCGCCGCCATCATCGACTTGCGCGTTTCTTCCGCCACGGCTGCGGCTTGCTCCTTGGCGCTTTCGACGATCGCTTTGGCGTCTGCCTCCGCCGCCGCGCGCTTGGCCTGATAGTCGGCAAGCAGCGCTTCGGCTTCCTCGCGCAGGCGGCGCGCGTCGTGCAGCTCTTTGGCGATCGCCTGCGAGCGCGCGTCGAGCGCCTTCATCACCTGCTCGGGCACTTTCAGGTACACGAGCAGACCGATGAACAGCACCAGCGCGACGAAGGCGATTTCGGTGGCGGTGATCTCCATCAGGCCACTTCCTTCACTTTGGCCGGGGCCAGCTTGTCGGCGATCTCGCGCGCCAGCGCTTCGGCGATGCCGGGCACGTCGGCCAGCGCTTTGGCGCGCGCGTCGGCGACGCGCAACTCAGCGACACGGATACGTTCAACCAGGCGCGCTTCCGCCTGCTCCTGTTCGGCGGTGAGCTTGGCTGTGACGTCGGCGCGCGCGGCGTCGATCATAGCGCGGGCTTCGGCGCGGGCCTTTGCCGTCGCCTTCTCCATCTCCGCGCGCGCCGCGTCAGCGGCGGCGCTTTTCTGCGCCGCGCCGTCGAGATCGGACTTGATGGTTCCCGCGCGCTTCTCCAGCACGCTGGCGACGCTCGGCAGCACGTGGCGCGAGACCACGTAGTACAAGAGCCCGAACGTGAGCGCGAACCAGATTAGCTGGCTCGGAAAGAGCGAAGTATCCAGAGGCGGAAACGGCGTCGCGGCGTGTTCGCCGCCATGGGCGACCGCCGCCGCATGCGCGTTGTCGCTCGCATGTGCGGCGTCGCTCACGTGCGGATCGGCGGCGGTGTCGGCCATGGCCTTAGAACTGCAGCGGCACGAACAGAAGGATGAGCGCGACAGCCAACGAGAAGATGCCCAGCGCTTCCGTCAATGCGAAGCCGAGGACGAGGTTCGTGAACTGGCCGGGGGCCGCTGACGGGTTGCGCATCGCGCCCGAGAGAAAGTTGCCGAAGATCGTGCCGACGCCGATGCCGGCGAGGCCCATGCCCAAGCAGGCGAGACCTGCGCCAATAAAACGAGCTGATTCCGGATCCATCAGATACTCCCCTGAGTTGGAACTGAACGTTAGTGACCAGGATGCAGTGCGTCGTTCAGGTACACGCACGTAAGCATCGCGAAGACGTAGGCTTGAAGGAACGCGACGAGGAACTCGAGCGCGTAAATGGCGACAACAAGTATCAGCGGCACGACTGAGAGTGCCGTCAGGGCAAGACCGCCGGCAGCCATCATCGGTACAAAACCAGCAATGACCTTCAGCAGCAGGTGGCCAGCAAAAATGTTGGCCCAGAGGCGAACCGCGTGACTGAGTGGTCGAGAGAAGAACGATACGACCTCGATAGGCACAATAAAAAGATACATCAGCGGGTGAAGGCCGGATGGCGCGAAGACGTTCAGAAATTTCAGCCCGTTCTTGGCGAAACCGACCACGATCACGGTAAGAAACACCAGCACGGCCATCGCCCCAGTGACGATGATTTGGCTCGTTGGCGCGAATACATGCGGCACGCCAAGGAAGCCCGGGAACATCCCGAGCATGTTGGACATGAAAATGAACAGAAACAGCGTGAAGACGAACGGGAAGAACTTCTTCACGCCTTCGTCGCCTGTGGTCTGATGGACCATCCCGTGGATGAACCCGTATGCGCCCTCGGCCACCACTTGCGCGCGGTTCGGCACCAGGGCCGCCGGCTTCATCGCCCGGTTGAAGAACAGCGCCGCCAAGCCCACGCCAGCGACCATCGCGAGGCTGGCGTTGGTGAAGCTCGCGTCGAGCCCGGCCACTTCGATCGGAATGAGCGGCTCGATGTGGAATTGCTTGATCGGGTCGTTCGCCACGGGGCCGCTTTCAATCCTCTTCGTCGTCCTTGAGGGACGGCGCGTTTGAGTCGACCGGGTGGGCGGTGGAATAGGCGCGCGCCAAACGCACCACATTCGCAATGCCCGCCGCGAACCCGAGCATGAGCCCGATCAAGAGCCCCCACGGCGAGGAGTGGAGGAAGTAATCGACCCCGTACCCGAGCAATGCCCCGACAATGATCGCCGCCCCGAACTCGCCGCCGAAACGAAGCGCCAGCGACGCCGGGCTTTGAGGCGGTGGGGAGACTGAGGCGCCATCGCCCCGCGCTTCGGCGACACGCCGGCGAAGGTTGTCGAGGGCGTCCTCCGGCGGTTTTCTGTCAGCCATTGAACGGTCAAAACGCCTCAGGAGGACGACTCAGGTCTGAGCCGTCCCCTTCAGCGGCGCGGACCCTAGTGGGGGTGGTTTTTGCCGTCAAGAAAGCCGCGTGCGACATTTGCGGCGGCAGGGTGTGGGGCGGGCGGGAGCGACTGGCGAGCGGCCGCGGTTGGCGGAACGACCTTGTCGTCAGAGTCCAAACACCTCTCCCTCCACCCGCGCATGCCATTCCCACGCATCGGCGATGATCTGATCGATCCCGCGGGTGGGCGACCAGCCCAGCTCGCGCTTCGCCAGCGTATTGTTCGCCATCAGTGCCGGCGCATCGCCCGGCCGGCGCGGCGCGGGCGATGCGGGCACGGTGCGACCGGTGACGCGCTCGATCGACGCCAGCAATTCCTTCACCGTGACGCCGTCGCCAGTGCCGAGGTTTGCCGCGAGACTGTCCCCGCCAGCGAGCAGGCGCTCGATGGCGCGCACATGCGCATCGGCCAGATCAAGCACATGGACGTAGTCGCGCAGGCATGTGCCGTCGCGGGTGTCGTAATCGTCGCCAAAAATCTTGAAGCCGTCGCGGCGACCAAGCAGCGTGAACAGCGCCAGCGGGATCGCATGCGTCTCCGGATTGTGGCGCTCACCGATGCCTTCGCTGGGCGCTGCGCCGGCGGCGTTGAAGTAGCGCAGGTGCGCGAATGTGAGTCCGTGCGCAGCGGCGATGTCGGCGCTTGCGCGCTCGATCATCAGCTTGGTCGAGCCATAGGGGCTGACCGGCGCTTGCGGGTGGGTCTCGTCCATCGGCAGCCGCTGCGGTTCGCCATAGGTGGCGCAGGTCGAGGAGAAGACGAACGGCTTGACGCCTTTCTCACGCATGACATCGAGCAGCACCAGCGCGCCGGTCACGTTGTTATCGTAGAAGCGGTCCGGATGCTTCACCGACTCGCCCACCTCGATCAGCGCGGCGCAGTGCAACACCGCATCCGGCCGTTGCGCGTCGAAAACGGCGGCGAGCGTGCTCCGGTTCCGTATATCGCCTTCGACGAACTCTCCCCATTTCGCGAACGCGCGATGGCCGTTCGACAGGTTGTCGAACACGACCACCGAATGCCCCGCCTGCTTCAGCGCCAGGCAGCAGTGCGCGCCGACATACCCAGCGCCGCCCGTGACAAGAATTGTAGCCATGCGGTGCTCCTGCTACAGGCTCTGCCGTATGAACGCCAGCGCCATCCCTAACGCATGGAGCCGTATCGAGGCCGAAGCCAAGCGGCTGCGAACAACGCCCTTGCTCGCGCTGTTCGCCGCCGATCCGAGGCGCGCCGAAACATTAACGCTCGCTGCGCCGCACCTCATTGCTGACCTCTCAAAGCAGCGCATCGACGCGGGCGCGCTCGGCGCACTCAATGCGCTGGCGCAAGCGCGCGCCTTCGAGAGCTGGCGCGCCAAGCTGTTTGCAGGCGACCGCGTCAACATGACCGAGGGGCGCGCGGCCATGCATTGGGCGCTGCGCGCCGCGGACGCGCCGGCAGACGTGCTGGAGGTGCGCGCACGCATGACCGCGTTCGCGCGCGACATTCGGTCCCGGATCGACGCGATCGTGCATCTCGGCATTGGCGGTTCGGACCTCGGTCCGCGCCTCCTGCTCGACGCGCTGAAGCCGCACCGGGTTCCCGGCATTGATGTTCGCTTCGCCGCCAATGTCGACGGGGCCGACGTCGCCGACGCGATCGAGGGCCTCAACCCGAAGCGCACGCTGCTGATCGTTGCATCGAAAACATTCACGACGCAGGAGACGCTGGCCAATGCCGCGTTCGTGCGCGCATGGGGGCCGGCTTATCTCGCCGCGGCCACCGCAGCGCCCGAGCGCGCGGTCGCCTGGGGCGCGCCCGCAGACAGCGTGTTCGCGTTCTGGGACTGGGTCGGGGGACGCTATTCGTTGTGGTCGAGCGTCAGCCTTGTGTGCGCCATCGCATTGCAAGACGGCGCATTCGAAGGCCTGCTCGCCGGCGCCGCGCAGATGGATGCGCACTTTCGTGATGCGCCGTTCGCGCAAAACCTGCCCGCGCTCAGCGCAGCGATCCAGATGTGGAATCGCGAAGCGCTGGGGCATGGCTCTTATGCGCTGGTTCCCTATTCGGAGCGTCTGCGCTTGCTGCCGGCCTATATGCAGCAGCTGGAGATGGAGTCGAACGGCAAGGGCGTGACCCGCGATGGCGAAGCGCTCGCGCGCTCCGCATGCGGCGTCACCTGGGGCGTCGCCGGCACCAATGCGCAGCACTCGTTCTTCCAGCTTCTGCACCAAGGCGTTGAGGAAATCCCACTGGAGATCGTCGTTAACATCGGCGCGCACGAGGGGCCTCCATCGCATCGCACGAAGGTGTTCGCCAACGCATTGGCGCAAGCGCGCGCGCTTATGGTCGGTCGCGACGCCGCCGATCCGCACCGGCGTTTCTCGGGCAATCGCGCCTCCACGCTAATGGCGATGGATGCGCTGTCGCCGCCGGCTTTGGGCGCGCTGCTTGCCTTCTACGAACATCGAACCTTCACACAGGCGGTGCTCGCCGGCATCAATCCCTTCGACCAGTTCGGCGTCGAACTCGGCAAGGAAATGGCGAACCAACTCTTGCCCGCGCTTGAGGGCGGGCAGACGCCAGAGGGATTGGATGCGAGCACCGCTGCTTGGGTGAAACGGCTGCGCGGGTAGCGCCCGCCTACATCATCGCGAACACGCCATGATCGAACAGGATTTTGAAGCCGATGGCGATGAGGGCGACACCGCCGATGGTCTCCGCCGTCCCGCCGAGCGCTGCGCCAGCGATGCGGCCGATGTAAACGCCGGCCGCACAGACGAGCGCGGTTACGCCGCCGATCACGGCTGAGGCAAACCATGGGTCGAGTGCGAGCGCCTCGAATGTGAGACCCGCCGCCGCCGCATCGATGCTGGTCGCGAGCGCCATCCAGGTCAGACTTGCCGCCGTCAGCGTCCGCGCCGGCGGGTCTTCATCGGTGCGCTGCGCTAACCCCTCGCGCAGCATGCGCAAGCCGAGGACGACGAGCACGACGAAGGCGATCCAGTGATCGACGCCGGCAAGCCACATGGCGAAGGCTGCGCCCAGAGCCCAGCCGATCAGCGGCATCAACGCTTGCGCAGCGCCGAATGCGAGTCCGATGATCAGCGCCTTCACATGCAGATGCGCGCGCGCCGCCGCGCCTTGCGCCAGCGCCACGGCGAAGGCGTCGGCCGCGAGCGCAAGCCCCAAAGCGAGTGCGGCGGCGAACATGGATCAGCGTGCGTAGCCCGGCGCCGGCATCGGCGCGCCGTCGGCGGTTTCGCGCATCGAGGCTTCGAGGTCTGCGAGATAGACATGCGCGACTTCCGCGTGCTTCGGTGACAGCATCAAGTGCAGCGACGGCGGCTCCGAGTTCGCCGCCGTGACCCAGCCGCGCTTGTACATGCCGCGCAGAATGGCGAAGCAATCGGCGCTGTCGTGTGCGAA
The DNA here is from genome assembly GCA_019753175.1 of Hyphomonadaceae bacterium. Classification (GTDB taxonomy): domain Bacteria; phylum Pseudomonadota; class Alphaproteobacteria; order Caulobacterales; family Aquidulcibacteraceae; genus Vitreimonas. The sequence continues at coordinate 240,714 of JAIELK010000006.1, read as the reverse complement.
CGAGACAATGCCGAGCTGTGGGCGGCCGAGCACGCGAAAGCCGAGTTTCGTCACGCCCGCTTCGATCGCTTCGCGCGCGTCGATCACCAGCTTCTGCTTGGCCTTGTAGCCCTCGACGCCGAGATGATTCAGCACCGCCCAGGCCGCGGCGATGGCGCCGCCGGGGCGCGTACCGGCGAGCGTCGGCGTCAGCATGCGGCCCATCGGCCAGGGCCCGGCGTCGAACACCATGTGCGCTTTGAGCGCCTTGTCGCGAAACAACAGCGTCGACGCACCCTTCGAGCAATAGCCGTACTTGTGCAGGTCCGACGAGATCGAGCGCACGCCGGCGACGCGGAAGTCCCAGGCCGGCAGCGATGCGCCAATCATCTCCGCGAACGGCGCGATGAAGCCGCCGACGCAAGCATCAATATGCAGCCAGAGGTTCTTGCGCACCGCGACATCGCTCAACGCTTCGATCGGATCGATCAGACCGTACGGAAAACACGGGGCCGAGCCGACCAGCACGATCGTGTTCGCATCGCACGCCGCTTCCATCGCGGCCGCGTCGGCGAGCAGAGCCTTCACAGGAACGCGGCGCACCTCGAGGTCCATGATCATCGCGGCTTTGTCGAAGGCCGGGTGCGCGGTGTAGGGCGCAACGATGTTGCCTTGGCCCTTCATACCCTGCGCACGCCCATAATCGCGCGCGGCTTTCACGGCCATGACGATAGAGTCGGTTCCACCCGAAGTCATGGCGCCGTCAGCGCTGTCGGGCGCATGCAGAAGCGCCAGCGCATGGCTGATGACCTCGCGCTCCATGTTCGCGAGACTTGGAAACGCCATCGGCCCCAGGCCGTTCTCTTCCGAGAACATGGCGTAGGCAGCTTTCTTCACCCGCTCGACGTCCTCGCCGGCGTTGAACACGTACATGCCGGTCTTGCCCTCGCGCCATTTCACGTCGCCCGCGGCCATCTCGCGCATGCGGACTTCGAGGTCAGGCCAGAGCGCGCCGGCTTGGGCGAGTGGGGCGTGGGTCATGGCAGGCGTTGTTGCGTGCTCTGGCCGGCCCGGCAAGCGGGCGTATCTGCCCCTGGGGCATGGTTCTGGGAGGGAGAGAGTGGGGCTAAGCCAACTCGCGATCGATCAGCACGGCCAGGAACAGCGCCGGGCCGCCGTGCGCGGTCCAGGCGTGCGAGGTTCCGCGCTGGATCACGATCTGCCCCGGTTTCACCCGCGTTTCGCTGTCGTCGAGCACGAGCGAAGCGTCGCCGGAGATCAGACAAATGATGTCGAGTGTCGCGGTCTGGTGCATCGCCGGGTGGCGACCCTGATCGCGCAGCTCATGCTCGGCGCCGAAGGCGCGAAAGCGTTCGCGCGCAGCGGCTCTGATTGCTTCGGGCGGCGCGCCCGCCGGCGGCGGCTCGATCACGAACCAGCGCACTTTGACCTTGCCGTCGGCCGGCGAAAGCAGCGGCGTTTGCTCGCCGCGATCGCACGCGTCCTTCGCATCGAGCGCATCGTTCAGCGCCTCGTGCCAGATTTCGTACAAGCCCCCCAGACCCGGCGCGCCCATTTCGCCGGCGGGGCCGCCGTCGACGACGACGATCGAGCGCCCGCTGGCGTTGTCGCCGGTGACGATGCGGCGCATGGCGTCGGCGAATGCGGGGTGGGGCATGTCAGTTCGCCCGGCGCGCGACGTGTGGAGAGTCAAGCGCGAACAGAGGCACGGCGATGTCGAACGCATCGCCGCTGTCGACGCGCATCATGGAATAGGCGCCGTGCATCACCCCGGAGGGTGCGGCCAGCGGGGCAGCGCTGGTGTAGCGGAAGCTTTCGCCCGGCTCGATCACCGGCTGCTGGCCGATCACGCCGGGCCCGCGCACCTCCTGCGTCACGCCGTTCTCGTCGGTGATGCGCCAGTAGCGCGACAGCAGTTGCACCGTGTCGCGGCCCCGGTTCTCGATCTCGATCGTGTAGGCCCAGACAAAGCGGCGCTCGTCGGGGGCCGATTCCTCGGGGAGGAATTGCGGCGCGACCCGCACCAGAATGCCGGAGGTTTCCTGCTCGACCATGATCCCAAACTAGACAAAGCCTGCGGCGCAAGCCAGGGGAGGGGGAGATGACCAATACGCACGGCGTCCTCTCTGACAGCGAACTCAAACGCGGCATCGGCCACGGCTGGGTCCGGGCGGGGGCGCCGTTCCTCGATGAGCAGATCCAGCCGGCGAGCCTCGACTTGCGGCTTGGCGCTACCGCCTATCGGCTGCGCGCGAGCTTCCTGCCGGGGGCAGGCGCCAAGGTTGCGGATCGGTTGGACGATGAACTGGTCATGCACCGCGTCGATCTGCGCCAGGGCGCAGTGCTCGAAACCGGCTGCGTCTATCTGGTTCAGGTGCAGGAAGAACTGGCGCTGCCGCCGCATCTGCACGGCGCCGCCAATCCGAAGAGCTCGACCGGGCGTGTCGATGTGTTCACGCGCCTGATCACCGATGGCGCCCAATCGTTCGACGCGATCCCCGCCGGCTATCACGGACCGATGTGGGCCGAGATCAGCCCATGCACATTCTCGGTGCTGGTGCGGGAGGGCACGCGTCTCAGCCAGGTGCGGTTGCGGCGCGGCGCGCCAAGGCCCAAGCGTGAGATCGACTTCACCATGGAGCTCTCGCTCGACGGCCCGGTCGGCTTCCGCGCCAAGCGCCATTCCGGCGTCATCGACCTTGACCGCATCGCCGGCTACGACCCCCGCGACTTTTGGGAGCCGATGGAGGCGCGGCGTGGTCAAGTCGTGCTCGAGCCGGGGCAGTTCTACATCTTCGCGTCGAAGGAAAACGTGCTGATCCCGGCTGATGAAGCCGCGGAGATGGCGCCGATCCGGCCGGAGCTCGGCGAGTTCCGCGCCCACTATGCCGGCTTCTTCGATCCCGGATTTGGCGTCGCCCCGTACGAGGGGCGCGCGGTGCTGGAAGTGCGCTCTCGCGACGTGCCCTTCATCGTCGAGGACGGCCAGCCGGTCGGCAAGCTGGTGTTCGAGCCGCTGTCTGGGCCGGTGGACCGGCTCTACGGCGAGATCGGCTCGAGCTACCAAGGACAGGGGCTGAAACTGTCCAAGCACTTCGCCCCCTGGCGCTAGGACCCACTTCGCCAGCTGGGGGTCATCAAAGGCCTATTGGCCGCGCACCGATGTGCGGCTCTCCCAATCCGGTATGACAAACATCCAGGGCAAAAAGGCAAACACGCTTGACAACGATGCGCCCATGTATGACAAATGTCCTTGTCACTTAGACAAAGGAGTTTGTCGAAATGAGAAACGGTCTTGTCGCTCGCTTCGCCGCCCTGGCCCTGGCTGCCGTGCTCCTCGCACCGATCGGGCTTTCCGTTCTCAACACGGCCGCCGCCATCGTCGCCTAACCTCTGGCCGGAGAAGGTCCCATGTCGAACAAAGCTGTGACCCCGTTGCGCCTCCACGGTTTGGCTGTGCTGACGCTGACCATGGTGGCGCTGGTCGCTACCGGCACGCCGGAAGAGAAGCCCCTGGCCACGGTCATCGGCTGGGGCGTCCCCGAGCGCGTCGCGTTCTTCGCGATGTACGTCATCCCGGTATTGGCGCTGGTGCTGGTGTTGCCCCTCAGCCGGTTCACAGCGAAGGGCAAACCCCAACTCGTGCGCTGGGTGATCTACGCCGTTGCGGGGATGGTCGTGGGCATGACGCTGGGGATTTGCCTCGAACTCTTCACCAGCATTTCGCCCGCGATCGCCGCGCTGCTTGGGCCGCTCAGCGAGCCGACCCTGCTCGACAGCTTCCTTTGGATCCTGGCCAGCGGTTGCGTGGTGGTCGGATTATTCCTCGCCGCCATCGCTATGTTCGGGCAGAGCGCGATGCAGGCGCTGCAAGTGGACGAGGTCGACGACCCGGAATGCCTGGAGGTGCGTCGCTCGGAGCGCGGCATGTTCGGTTGGGCGGCGCTAGGGATGGCGACATTGGGCGTTGGCTGCGCGGCCCTGGCCGCCGTCCGCCAGGCGCCGGAGGAGGCGCGACTCTGGCCGGCTATCGTCGCCATCGCCGCCTGCGTGATCAGCGCGTGGTCCAATCACGTGCTGTGGCGCGGCTTCGATGAGATGCAGCGTCGCCATGTCGTCGAGGGCTATGCCGTTTCGGCGATCATTCTCACGCTCGGCGCCTTCGTATGGGCCGTCATCCAGCCGCTCGCGCTGGCGCCGCCCATGGACGCGAGCGGGGTGTTTCTCGCGCTCATCGTCGTTCAACTCGTCGCCACTTCGTTCGTGACAGCGTCGGTCATGGGGCAGTCGTCGATGTTTGGAAAACCGGCATGAGAAATCGCCTCAGAGTGCTCCGCGCCGAGCGCGAATGGAGCCAGGCCGACCTCGCCGACAAACTCGGCGCCTCACGCCAAACCATCAACGCGATTGAGACCGGCCGTTACGACCCATCGCTGCCGCTCGCGTTCAAAATCGCACGATTGTTCGGAATGCACATCGAGGAGATTTTTTTCGATGACGCCCAAGCCAACGCCGCAGAATAAGGAGGGACCTGACATGCCGGCCGACACGCAGCCATCGCCTCGCTCCGTGGGCAATGCACTCTTGGCCTTGTTGTTTTTGAGCATCTCCGCAGTCAACGCCCTTCAAGCTGACGTGCTCGGCGCCGGGGTCTGGTTCTCGCTCGGCCTCGCGCTGGTGGTGCTCGGCAATGAAGCCACGCCGTGGGCGAAGATCCCGCTGTGGCGCCGCGTGCTTGGCGCTGCGCTGGCACTGCTGGGCGTTGTGCTGATCGCCGCCAACCTCTGGATCGACTTCACCACCTGAAAACCGTTCAATCGAGGAGAAACCCATGAAACGTTATGGTTTGAAAACAACGCTGCTCGTAGCGGCCGCGTTGTTGGCGGCATGCGCCTCGGGCGCAACCAGCGACACACCGAACACTGTCAGGGAACAGCAATTCGCGCCCGGTCCGGCGCTGTACGTCGCGCGCGATGCGGACTCCACTATGTATCTGTTCGGCACCCTGCATTTGCGCCGTCCGGGCGCGCCTTGGGGCGGAGCACGTGCGCAAGCCGGCATTGCCGAAGCTGAAGAAATCTGGACTGAAATGCCGATCTCGCCCGAGACCGACGCGCAGATCCAGCAATTGGCTATGCAGTATGGACGCGCCGCATCAGATCGGCCGCTGTCGAGTTACCTCAGTGCAGATGAAAACGCTCGCCTCGCCGCCGCACTGCAAGCGCTAGGCGTTCCGCCTAACGCCTTCGACGGCTTGCGCCCATGGCTCGCCGCCGTCACGCTCGCGCTGCTGCCAAGTGTGCGCGCCGGCTTTGATCCGGCCGCCGGCGCTGACCGCCAGATCGACGCGTTCGGCGACGCCAACGGTAAGCATATGCGCGCGTTCGAAACAGCCGAACAGCAGCTCGGCATGCTCGCGGGATTCAGCGATGATGTGCAGCGTCAAATGTTGATCGAGTCCATCGACGAGGCAGCAAAGGGATCACAGCAGATTGAGCGCATGGCTGCGGCTTGGGAGACCGGTGATCTGGCGACATTGGAACAGATGGTCGTCACCGACATGCGCGCGGAGTATCCGGCGGTTTATGAGGTGCTGCTTGCCGATCGCAATGACGCCTGGGTGACGGTGCTGCGTCAGGAACTCGCAGGTTCGGGCGTTGATTTCATCGCCGTGGGCGCGGGGCACATGCTGGGCGAGGATGGTTTGATCGCACAGCTGCGCGCGGCGGGCTACACCGTCGAGCGCGTGGAGTGATTTGACGACGCGAGCAGCGGGCGTCAGCACATGGTGACGCCCGCTGTCTCTTGCGGTGCTTAGGCAGCTTGCTTTCCGTCGACGCCGTCGGGTGCTGCGATCGCGTCTGCGGCCGTCTTCATGCCTTTGCGAACGCGCTCTCGTTCAATGTAATCCTGCAAATGGATGACCCCGGGCGAGCCATAAACGCGCGCGACCTTGACCTTGTAGAAGCGCGCGACGTTGACCGCGGTAATGGGCTTTTCCTGCAGCGCGAGCGCGGCGATGGCGCGCCGGATCTGATCCTCGTCGAGCGGCGGCAGCTCTTCGGCCTTCTCCAGGATCGCGGGCGGCTCGGTTTGCTCGATTGTGTCGAGTTGCTTGGCGCGCATGGCGCTGGCCATCTGCCGCGCGGCGACGGCGTTGCGCCCGGCCACCTGCAACTCCGGACCGGGAACCTTGACGCCGAACATGGTGAGCCCGAACACGCTGAAGAAGGCGAACGCGGCGGCAAGCGCGTACGGCGCCCATTTGGGGTAGGGCTCCGGCGCCGCCGCCACCAGCGGCAGCTGATCGAGACGGGCGCGAAGTGCAGCGATCTGTCTGCGATCCTCGCTGGTCACGATGTCAAAATTCTCGCGCCATTGCTCCATGCGACCCGACAGCGTGAGCCCCGGATTTGTAGCGGCGAAGGCGTCAACGCGGGTCTGCAGCGAAGCGACCTGTTCGGTAATCGAGGCGCGCTCGGCGTCGAGCGCTTCCTGCGCGGTGCGGCGGTCCGCTTCCGCCTGCACATAAAACGGCGCAGCCATGTGCTCGAGCCCGCGATGTCCGCCTTCGACATTGATCGAGACGGCAAAGATGAGGCCGAGCAAGGAGAGCATGAAGCGCCCGTAGTCGCGCGCCTTGTGGTACGCGACCAAATGCTCCCAGAGCACGAACGCCATTGCTTCTAAACTGATGGCGACGAACGCAGCGGCGATGCCCGCCGGTCCCGGCAGCGTGTTGATCCAGCCGATCGCGTTCAAGCCCGCGACGACAAGCATGAACAGCACCACGGCGGCGACGCCGAGTTTGGTGGTCCAGTGCATCTTGTGTGGCGCCGTCCCCGACGCGCTCGCAGCAATGCTCATGCTGCGTGCATCGGGCGGCTTCGGTGAATGCCCGGTAAACTTTACCTATTGAGTGCGAAGCTGCGCAGAACCTGCCTATGAATTCGGCAGCACGAGAGACGCTGAAAAGCCGCCATTTTCGCGGTTTTTCAGCACCAATCGTCCGCCGTGCGCTTCGGCGATCGCTTGTGTGATCGCAAGGCCTAATCCAACGCCGTTCGTTTGCGCGCGCGATTCGTCGGCCCTAAAGAAAGCGTCGGCGAGCTTCGCCAGCTGCGATTCGCGCACGCCTGGCCCGTCGTCGATGACCTCGACAACCGCTTCACCCTCGGCGTTGCGATAGACCTGCACAATGCCGCCCTTAGCATGTTTCACGGCGTTGTCGGCGAGGTTGCGCAGCGCGCGGGCGATCTCGCTCGGACGACACGACGCGATCACCGGCGCGTCGGCGTTAACGCCGAGGGTCATACCGAGGTCGCGCATTTCGCCGACCATGGTTCGCGCGATGTCGCTCAAGTCGACGTCTCTGCGCGGCTCGTCGCTGGCGCCGGCGCGCGCGAGCGCAAGCGCTTGCTCGGTCAATTGCTCCATCTCCGAAACAGAGGCGAGCAGCCGTTGACGCGCCGTCTCATCGTCGATCAGTTCGGCGCGTAGGCGGATCGCCGTGATCGGCGTGCGCAGATCGTGGCTCAGAGCCCACAGCATCTGCCGCTGGCGCGTCAGCTGGCGGCCGAGCCGCTCGGCCATCGTGTTGAAGGCGCGTGCCGCGTGGCGCAAGTCGCGCGGACCTTGTTCCGGAGCCGTCACGTCCGTTTTGCCTTCGCCCAAGGCGCGCGCGGCAGCCGCAAGTTGGCTCAGCGGCCGCCCGATCTGCCGCGACACCAAAGCCGCGCCGACGCCGACCGCGGCGATCGAGATCAGCGCCCCCAGGATGCCGGTCAGCGGTACGGGCCGGCGCGCCGGTAGGTACGCCCTGCCGTTCAGCCAACGCGCCTCATCCAGGCGCACGGACACGCTCAGTTCGGTGATGCGCACCAGCCTGTCGCGTGGCGCGGCGCTGGGGGTCGGGCCATGAATACGCTCGTGGTAACGGCGTTCGAGCAAACGCTCGACCTCGCGTGCGTTGGCCCGCACCTCGGCGCCGTCGAGCTGTTCGGACACCGCGCTGGCGATGCGGGCGCCCGGGCCGGCGGCGTCGCTCGACAAGACCGCTGGTTCAGTTTGAACCGCGAAGCGTCCGCGGCGATCGCGTGCAATACCGAAACCGTCGTTGCGTCCGAAGGCGACTGCCGTGCGGGCGCGATCGGCGAAGGCGACGATCCGATCCGCCGCTGCGCTCTCGGCCGCCTGGCGCAGTGCGGCGCCGCGCTCATGCGCGTAGAACCAGAGCGCGGCCGCATGCGACAGCGCCACCGCGACAATGGTGACGATCACCATGCGCCCGGTGAGCGAGTTGAGCGGATTCCAGTTCAAAGCTTGTCCACCGGCGCAGTGAAGACATAGCCCCCGCCCCACACGGTCTTGATCAGTCTCGGCGCACCAGGATCGGCCTCGATCTTGCGCCGGAGGCGGGAAACCTGGGTGTCCACGGCGCGGTCGAACACGTCCGCGCCGCGGTCGAAGGCGAGGTCGAGCAATTGCTCGCGCGAGAGCACGATCTTGGGGCGCTGTAGGAAAGTGAGCAGCAGGCGATATTCGCCCGTGCTGAGTTCATGCGTTTCGCCGGCATCGTCGACCAATTCGCGCTCGGCCACCTTGAGCGTCCAGCGGTCGAAGCGCAGCTGTTCGCCGGCGGCGCTTGACGCGGCGCGCGGCGGCAGCGCGTGCGTGCGTCGCAGCACCGCGTCAATGCGCGCCAGCAATTCGCGGGGGTTGAACGGCTTGACCACATAATCGTCCGCCCCGAGTTCAAGCCCGACAATGCGGTCGACGTCTTCTGCGCGCGCTGACAGCAGAATCACCGGCACGCCTTCGGCGTCGCGAATGTGACGGCAGAGCGAAAGTCCATCTTCGCCCGGCATCATGATATCGAGGATGACGAGATCGACACGGGCTTCCTTCAGCGCTCTCCGCGCCGCCTCGGCGTTGGCGACGGCGGTCGCTCGCCGGCCGTTCTTTTGCAGGAACTGGGCCAGCGTTTCGCGTATTTCGCGATGGTCGTCGACGATGAGTACGTGCGGGTCCTCAATGGACATACCTCTCATCTGCGACGTCGACGACGGAAAATCCAGCGCGCGCGTCTGGCCAAAGATGGCAAAGCATGGCCGGGGCGCGGAACGCGACAAACTTTGTCGCAAGTTCGCGCGCCATGCCTTAAGACCGCCAAGGTCCGTCGCCTTCGTGGCGTCCAGAAACAGGGGAAACGAATGACGGTGAAGCTTATTGCGGGCGTGTGCGCGGCGGCGGCTCTGACGGCCTGCGCCACCGGCGGTGGGGGCGGAGGTGCGAACGAACCGATCCGCGCCTTGCTGTCGGCGGACGCGCTTATGTTCGTAAGTTTCGACGGGGACGGCGACGCTGCCGTCACCAGCGCCGAGATCGAGAGCGGCATCGCGCGCGAATTCGCGCGCGCCGACGCCAACAACGACACCCAGCTGCAGCCGATCGAGTTTCAGAACTGGGCCAACCTGGTGCTTGGCGGCGGTCAGCTCGGGCCGTTCCGGCTCGATTTCGACCGCAATGTCGACAACAGCATCACCCGCGCCGAGTTCGAGGCTGAAATCCGCGCGCGCGCCAGCGATTACGATGAAGATCAGAGCCGGACGCTGACGCGCGCTGAGTTCGTGCGCCTCGTTGGCCAGGCGCGCCCGCCCGCGCCCGAACGGCAGCGCGCGCCCGTGCCAGGCGGCGCCCGCCCCTGACGACACAATTTGTCGCCACTGCGACGAAGCCGTGACACGTGCAACCGTTAGTCCGCTGCCATCGCCGCACACGCGGCGCAGAGGAGTCACTCGATGCGGAAAGCAGTATTCATTGCCGCCAGCGCAGCGGCATTGGCGGTCGCAGGCTTGGCTGTCGCACAGGAGAGCCGCGAGCACAGCCCAGGCCGCATGTTCCAGAGCGCGGACGCCAACAATGACGGAGTCGTGACACGGCAAGAGTTCGACGCCGCGCGCACATCGCACTTCAGACAGATGGACGCCAACGACGACGGCCAAGTCAGCCGCGACGAGATGCACGCGGGCCGTCGCGAGCATGGCGGCGGCCACGGCCATCGGCGTGGCGGTCGTGGCGAACATCTCGAACGGGCGGACGCCAACAATGACGGGCAGATCACCCGTGAGGAATTCCTTGCGCGTCCGAATCGGATGTTCGCCCGGCTGGACGCCAACAACGATGGCGTGATCTCGCAGTCCGAACGGCCCCAGCGCGGCGAGCATCGCCGCGGGCGCGGCGGCCGTGACGCCAACCAGGATGGCCAGCTCTCGCGTAGCGAGTTTGATGCAATGAGCGCACGCATGTTTGAGCGCCTCGACGCCAATGGCGATGGCCGTATCACGCGGGAAGAACACGCGGCGCATGAACCCATGCAGCGTCACGGGGCTAACTGACCCGTATTAGGCGAAATACGGCAATCACCCCAAAAAATGGCGGCGCTCCTTAAGCGGAGCGCCGCTTCCGTTTACGACGCCTTTGCAAACCGGGACGAAGATGTGCCGCGTTGTGGCGATCTTAGCTTGGACGACATTCGTATGAGACCCTATGTTCCTGGAGGTCCGGCGACCCCGGGAAAGTCGGCGGTCCAACTGAGGAAGAAGTTCTCATGCGTCTGGTAATGGCATCCTTGGCCGCCCTCATGGCCGCGACAGCGCCGGCGGCGGCTCAGACGCTTGGCGAGGCAATGGTCACCGCGGTAGAGACTAATCCCAGCCTCGCCGCCCAGCGGCAACGCTTGCGGGCGACCCGCGAGACCCTGCCGCAGGCGTTATCGGCCGCCTTGCCGCAGATTTCCGTGACCGGGCTCGCCGTCGCCGCCGATCGCGACGCTGAAGACCCGTTGCTGGAAACCGATCGCGAGGAAACCTGGACCGCCTCCGCTAACGTCTCGCAACTGCTGTTCGGATCAGGTCGCGTGGTCGCGGCCACTCGTGCGGCGCGCGCTCAGATTGCCGGCGCGGTCGCAGACTACGAGCAAACACGTCAGACGCTCTTATTGGACGTCACCCGCGCTTACGCGAACGTGCGCCAATCGCTGCAGGTTGTCTCTGCACGCGAAACAACCGTCTCCAATCTCACGCGGCTTTACGAGTTCGCGCAGGCCCAGTTCGAGGTCGGCGTCGTTACCCGCACCGATGTCGAGCAAGCGCGTGCTCGCTTGGCGCAAGCGCGAACGCAATTGGTGCAGGCGCAGGGCGCATTGGCCGCGTCTGTGCAAGCCTATCAGCGGCTGGTGGGCCGCCCACCTTCGGATCTCGCGCCAGCGCCTGCGACGGAAGGATTGCCGAGCGATCTCGGCGCGGCCATGGCGATTGCGGAGGAAAACAGCCCCGTGCTGATTGGGGCGCTCGCCGATACGCGCCTCGCGGACGCGAATGTTGACGCCGCCGCCGCTCAGGGCCGTCTCAACATGACGCTGGAAGCAGGTCAGCAGCGCGGCGCCGACTTCGACGTCGACGATTCCGAGACCAGCACCGACTCACTCGGGGTCCGTGTCACGATTCCGTTGTTTCGCGGCGGCGAAATCCGCTCGCGGACGCGGCAGCAACGCGCGCTGCGCGCGGCGTCAAACCTCGACCTCGCGGCTGCGCAGCGCGCGGTCGAAGAAAGCGTCACGAACGCCTGGACCGGGCTCACCAGCGCGCGCGCGGCGGTGGAGTCCGCGCGTGAGCAGGTCGACGCCGCCGAGCTTGCCTACGAGGGCGTGACCCTGGAGCAGGAGACTGGGCTGCGCTCCACCGTCGAAGTGCTGGACCAGGAACAGGACCTCCTGAACGCCCGCTTGGCTTTGGCTCAGGCCGAACGCGATCTCGTGGTTGCCGAACGGCAATTGCTGGCGGCGGTCGGCACACTCGATGTGCCGCCGGGCGGCGGCGCTGCGGACCAAGATGACGATCTTCGCGGCCGCTAGGTATTAAACTTGACGGCCCGTCACGTTCATGCGCTAACCCGGGTCAGGGTTTGAGGGAGAGTCATGAGCGAGACGGCGATCGAGCCGATCGGCAAGCGCGAACGCACGAAAGTCGCGAACCGGCAGGCCATTTTGGCCGCCGCGCGGCGCGTGTTCGCGCAGATGGGTTATGAGGGTGCATCTGTGCGTGACATCATTCGCGGCACCGAGCTCGCCTCCGGCACCTTCTACAACTACTTCCGCTCCAAGGAAGAAGTGTTCGAGGCGATCGCCGACGACGCAGCTCTGCGCTTCAAACCGCTGCTGCGCGCCGCACGCGAACGCGCGCGAAGCTTTGAAGATTATCTGCGCAGCGCCTTTAGCGCGTATTTTGCGTTCATCGCCGAGGAGAACGCGATGGAGGGCCGGCCGATCGACGAGCGGCGCCCCCACGTGCGTTCCGACACCCCGGAAATGATGGCGGTCTATGACGAGGTGCGCCTCGGTCTCGAGGATGCGATCGTGCGTGGGATGGCGCCGCGCATCGACGCCGACTATCTCGCCTGCGCCTGCATCGGCATCGCCCAGGAACTGGGCACGGCCATGCTGCGCCACTCGCCGCCGGCGATTGCCGAGGCGTCGGACTTCGCGGTGGGGCTGATTCTACGCGGCTTGGACGGCGCCCCGAGGCAAACCGATAAGGACCTGCCTTGAGCTGGCTGCGCAACACGATCGTACGTCTGATGTTGGCGCGCTCCGATGCGGCGTTGATCAAGGCGTCCGGCGGCGAGCCGCGCATGGTACGCGGCATGACGCTCGATCCGCGCATGCAGTTTCTCGAAGCGCAGGCGCGCAAACGAGCGGCCGCTGGCGGGGAAGTGTCGGTTGCACGCGCACGCGCGCAGACGGAGGTAGGCAGCGAGATTTTCCACGGCGGGCGCGTTGCCGGCGTGCGCATCGAGAAGGCCTCGGTCACGGGCCGCACCCACACGACGCCGGTGCGTCTCTATCTGCCAACCGTGCGCGACAATTCGGCGGCGCTGCTGGTGTATTTTCACGCCGGCGGCGGTGTGATCGGATCGCTCGAAAGCTGCGATCGTCTCTGCGCGCTGATCGCGAAAGAAACTGGCGCACCGGTGGTGTCGGTGGATTATCGCTTGGCGCCGGAGCACAAATTTCCGGTCGGGCTTGAGGATTGCCGCGCTGTCTACCTTTGGGCGCTCGACAACGCCGCCCGTTTCGGCGCGCCAGCTGGCAAGGTCGGCGTCGGCGGCGACTCGCAGGGCGGTAATTTCGCGGCCATCTTGGCGCAGGAGTTTCGCACGACTCGGCCGCCGGTGCTGCAGCTGCTGATCTATCCGGCGACGGACATGGTCAGCGAAACGCCTTCGATGCATGAGTTTGCCGATGCGTGGCCGCTGACCACCGAGGTCAAGGACTTCTTCATGGCGCATTACCTGCCGGCCGGCGCCGATCCCGCCGACGTGCGCCTGTCGCCTGGACGCGCGGCGGATCTGCGCGGACTGGCGCCTGCACTTGTGTACACCGCTGGCTTCGACATTCTGCTCGACCAAGGTGCCGCGTACGCCGAACGCTTGCGTGAAAGCGGCGTTCCGGTTGCGTATCATTGCTTCGAAACGCTGCCGCATGGCTTTGTCATGTTCCCAGGCGCATCGCCGGCTTCGCAGGCGGCAATCCAACGCATCGCCCGCGAGGCGGCAGTCGCCCTGAAAGGGCAGGGGTAGAAGGCTGACGGAGCCTGCGTCCTCGTCGCTGACACGCAGCGAGTGGAGTTGGGCGCTCTACGAATGGGCGCGCAATCCGTACGTCCTATTGTGCATCATCTATGTGCTCAGCCCCTACATCGCCAACCACGTGATCGGCGACCCGGTGCGCGGGCAAGCATTGATCGCGACCTGGCACGGGCAAGCTGGTCTGCTCGTCGCGCTGACTGCGCCGTTCATAGGCGCGGCGTCGGACCGGATGGGGCGACGTTTGCCGCTGCTCGGTGTGGTCAGCGCCGGCATGGCGCTTGGCATGGCCGTGCAGTGGTGGGCGCTTCCGGAGGAGCGGGGTCTGCCGCTTTGGGGCGTGGGGCTCGCCATTATCGTCACTGGCGCCTGCTACGCATGGTCGGAGTCGCTGCACAACGCACTGCTGACGCGCGCTGCGCGGCCGGCCAAGCTGGGCCCGGTGTCCGGCTTGGGTCTCGCGCTCGGCAATGCGTCGTCCGTGCTGTTGCTGGTGTTCGTTCTGCTGGCCTTCGCACTGCCGGGACAGATCGACATCGCGTTCTTGCCGGACGCGCCGCTCTTCGGTCTTGACCATGCTGCCCATGAGCCGAGCCGCATCGTCGCGCTGCTGTGTGCGTTTTGGCTCGTGCTGTTCGCGGCGCCGATCTTCTTGTACGTCCCCGACCTCAATTCGACGGGCGAACGGTTTGGCGACGCGCTGCGCCATGGCTTCGGCAACGTGCTGCGCACCATCCGCAAGCTGCGCGACCACCACCGCAACGTCGCGCACTTCCTGATCGCGCGCATGCTGTACGCTGACGGCAAGACGGCGATCCTGGTGGTCAGCGGCGTCTACGCCTCCGGTGTCATGGGCTGGGGCGTGATCGAAATGCTGGTGTTTGGCGTCGTCCTCTCGGTATTCGCGGTGCTTGGGGGATTCGTCGGCGGTTGGCTGGATCACGCCATCGGCGCCAAGCGCGCGGTGCTGCTCGAAATCGCGGTCACCTTCCTTTGCCTGATGCTGATGGTGTCGATGACGCCAGAACATGTCTTGTTTGTCGTACCCGTCGACTCGACCGCGGTCTGGCCCGCACCTTTATTCAACACCGCGCCTGAGGTGGGTTATCTCCTCGCCGGGAGTTTGATCGCCATTTCGATCACCGCCTCCTACGCCTCCAGTCGTACGCTGATGGCGCAGCTTGCGCCCGCAGACATGCAGGGCGAGATCTTCGGTCTCTACGCGTTGGCGAATTCCGCGACTGTATGGATCGGCCCGATGCTGGTGGCTTACTTCACCACAATGTATCAGAGTCAGCAGGCGGGGTTCGGTTCGATTGCGCTCTTGCTGCTCGGCGGACTGGCGGTGCTGGCGTTTGTCAAGCCGCCGCCGCGCGCGGAACCCTAGCGCTCAGGAGCGCCGTTCTTCGAGCGCGCCGATGATGGTGATCTTCTGCCAGATCTTGCGGCCGAGCCCAGTGGTCAAGTCCTCGATGTCGTTCACGGCATCGATGACGACCGAGTCGCGCACGCGGTCGGCGTACAATGCAGCCAGCTTGCCGATCAGCGACAGCATTTCGGCGCAGTAGTCGAGGTACCGCGTCAGCTCGAATTCGGTCATTGTCCGCTGCGGGGAAGCTGCGGTAGGTTGCGGCGTCAGCACCACTGTTGGGTCCTTGGTCAGCTGATGCATGTCGACCACGTGCGCAATCGATCGCAGGCGATGCAGCCCGGCCAGCGCCCGCCGGCGTTTGGCGCGCTCCTCAAGCGTCAGCACGAACCAAACCGCGCCGCCGAACAGGATCAGCAGATTCACAGCTGCTTCCAGACCTTGCACGACGTCGACCGCGCTGATGCCTGTCGCCTCGACATGGATGAAGCGGAACGCAACGATCTGCGCGGCGATGCCGGCGATAACGAGCGCCAGCGCCGCGAGCCGCCAAAGCGCGGAGGGCCGCGCGAGCTGTGCGGCGTCGCGAGCGGCGAATTCGGCTGTCTCAATCAGCGCGGCGCAGACGCGCGCGAGCCCGGCTTCGGGGAAACGCGCGACGATGCGCGCGTGCAGCCGCTGTAGCGTCGCCAGGATGCGATCGGCGCTGAGGTGCTGGTAATCCCCTGCTTCCGACATCAGGGCGCGCTCAAATTGCGGATGCGCTGCACACTGCGTTCGTTAATGTCGCGGCCGAAAGCGCTGGCCCGAATATCGGTCACCGTTTCGCCGGCGTAGCGGCGGCCATTTGGTGCGGTCACGCATTGGATGAGGACATTGAAGTGCTGGACCTCCACCAACGGCATGGGGTTGAAGGCCCGCGGCGTGAACATCCGCACGCGGATGACATCGGGATTGCTCTTGGTGATGGTCAATTCGCCGCGCAGTCGATGAGCGAAGCGCCGCGCCTGCTCGCCTCGAATGCTCTCAGGCGTTGGCTGGAACGAGTAGGTGGCGGATGTTTCGTCTTCCCGCAGCAGGCGCACGTCCTCAACGCGGGCTAGGTTGTCGCTTGCGCACCAGGATACGCCTTCCATGTTCTGCGCCATTCGATCGAAGGCGGTGCGCTCGTCATTGCTCAGTTCCTCACGGCGCGGCTGCAGCAGCTGCAGCTTGGGCTGCGCGTCTGGATCGAAGCGGGCACGCCAAAGCCGGTCAGACGTTTGCAGCTCGAAATCGAACGCGTAAGGCGCCTGCGCCGCGGCTGTGGCGGCGGCCGCCTCCGATAGTGCGGTCACCGCGGCCTGCTGTGCGGCCGCGCCGGCGACGACAAGTGCGGGGAGCGCGAGAGCGAGGATGATCGGGCGAAGCATACGTGTCCTCATGGGCAGCGATCCGGGCGGCAAGATGGCATAGAGACCGCCGGCGCACTAGGTTCCGATCATGAGCCAGAGCTCACGTTTGCCCCAGCCCTTCGCGGCCTGGTTCGAGGCGCGCGGATGGACCCCGCGCGCGCATCAGGTGGCGTTGGCTGAGCGCGCGCGTGCGGGCCTGTCGACGCTGCTGATCGCGCCGACCGGCGCGGGCAAAACCCTGGCCGGCTTCCTGCCGAGCCTGATTGAACTGGCGGAGGATCAACGCACTGCTCGCCCCTATCGGCTGCACACGCTCTACATCTCACCGCTCAAGGCGCTGACCACCGATGTCGCGCGCAACTTGCTAACGCCTGTGCGCGAGATGAAGCTTTCGCTGCGCATCGAGACCCGCACCGGCGATACGCCGCCGCACAAACGTCAGCGCCAGCGCGCGCATCCGCCCGACATCCTGCTGACGACCCCGGAGCAGCTGTGCTTGCTGATCGCATCCGAGCATGCACGCGCGTTCTTTGAAGATGTGCAGGTGGTGATCGTCGACGAAGCGCATGCGCTGGCCCCGACCAAACGCGGCGACTTGCTCGCGCTCGCGCTGGCGCGCGTGGCGCGTTGGGCGCCGGCCCATCGCCGTGTCGGCCTCAGTGCAACTGTGGCGGATGAGGAAGGGCTGGCAGGGTGGCTTGTGGGACATCGTCCCGCCGACACCCCTCATCCGTCTGCTTCGCAGAGAGCTGCTCCCACAAGGGGAGAGGGACAAATCATCCTCCACGCCGCGCCCGGCGCGCGGCCCATCGTCGATGTGCTCGACTCGGACGCGCGCATTCCGTGGTCGGGGCACACCGCCCGTCACACCATGCCGGAGGTGTACGCCGCGATCACACGCGCGAAGCTGGCGTTGGTGTTCGTCAACACCCGCGCGCAGGCGGAGATGACGTTCCAGGAGCTTTGGCGTATCAACGACAATCAGCTGCCGATCGCTTTGCATCACGGCTCGCTCGACGTGGCGCAGCGGCGCAAAGTGGAAGCCGCGATGGCGGCTGGCGCGTTGCGCGCGGTGGTTTGCACGTCAACACTCGATTTGGGAGTCGATTGGGGCGACGTCGATCTGGTGATCCAGATCGGCGCGCCGAAAGGGGCAGCGCGGCTGACGCAGCGGATCGGCCGCGCCAATCATCGTCTCGACGAACCGTCGCGCGCGTTGCTCGCGCCGAGCAATCTTTTCGAAGTGCTCGAGTGCCGCGCCGCGCAGGAAGCGGTGGTCGAAGGCGCGGTGGATGGCGCCAGCACGCGCGTCGGCGGCCTTGATTGCCTGGCGCAACACATCATGGGGTGCGCAAGCGGCGAACCGTTCGACGCTAATGAACTTTACCAAGAAGTGGTGTCGACCGCGCCGTACGCAGAATTGCCGCGTGCGCAGTTCGATCGTGTTCTCGATCTGGTCGCAACTGGCGGCTACGCGCTGCGCTCCTACGATCGCTATCGCCGCATCGTGCAGGATGTGCAGAGCGGTCGCTGGCGCGCGCGTAACCCATCCATGGCGCAGCAGCACCGCATGAATGTCGGCGCCATCATCGAAAGCGAGATGCTGGATGTGCGGTTGGCGACACGTCGGGGCGCGGGCTCTCCCTCCGTGAACGGGAGAGGGCAGAAGGCGCTGCTTCTTCCCGGCCGCCGCCTCGGCCAGATCGAAGAGTACTTCATCGAAGGACTCACGCCGGGCGACACCTTCATGTTCGCAGGCGAGATACTGCGTTTCATCGACGTGCGCGAAGACTCGGCGCTGGTCGTGCGCGCGCCGGGCGCGGAAAACCCGAGCATTCCATCCTATGCCGGCGGCAAGTTCCCGCTGTCGACGTTTTTGGCGGAGCGCGTGCGCATGATGCTGCACGAACCGAAGCGCCAGAAGCGGCTGCCGCTGCAAGTGCGTGACTGGATCAAGATTCAAAAGCGTCGCTCGATTGTGCCGACGCCGGACGAAATGCTGGTTGAAACGTTTCCACGCGGGGCGAAACACTATCTCGTCTGCTATCCGTTCGAGGGCCGCCTCGCGCACCAGACGCTCGGCATGCTGGTGACGCGCAGGCTCGAGCGTCTTGGAAAACACCCGCTCGGGTTCCTCGCCAGTGAGTACGCGATGGCGGTGTGGGGGCTGGAGCCGATGGGTGCCTGCGATTTCGCCGCGTTGTTCGACGAAGACATGCTGGGCGACGATCTCGAAGCGTGGCTCGCGGAATCGACGCTGATGAAACGCACCTTCCGGGACTGCGCGGTGATCGCCGGCATGATCGAGCGGCGCATGCCGGGGCAAGAGTCAAAGACCGGGCGCCAGGTGACATTCTCGGCCGATCTCATCTACGACGTGTTGAAGCAATACGAGCCCGACCATGTACTGTTGCAGGCGGCGTTCGCGGACGCGGGCGAGGGCTATCTCGACTTGCGCCGCCTCGGGGCGCTGCTGCGCCGCGTGAAGGGACGCATCGTGCATCGCGATTTCGACCACGTCTCGCCGTTCGCCGCGCCGGTGATGTTGGAGGTCGGCCGCGTGCCGATCCAGGGCGCGGCGGAGGACGCGATCCTGGAAGACGCGGCGGCGCTGATCAGGGAGGCGATGGGGTAGCTTGAACATGCCGCGACGGCGCCCGATGCGCCAGCGCCAGCGGCGTTGCGAGGCGGGCCTTTCCAACGCAGAGTGCGAGCAAGTCAGGGGAGGACATCGATGCGCGCTTTCATGCTTTCGGCGCTGCTGTTCGCTTTGCCGGCGTTCGCACACGCGCAAGCGAGCGACGCCACGCGCGCCGCCAACGCCGCGATGGCGGAAACGCTGCCGTGGGCCGATCGCGAGGACGAAGATTTTGCCTCGCGCGGTTTCGTCGCCGCCTGGGGCGAGCCGCAGATCCGCGCCGCCGACGGCCGCGTGGTGTGGGACTTCAACGCCTACAGCTTTTTGCAAGGGCCAGCGCCCGAAACCGTGAACCCCAGCCTTTGGCGGCATGCGCAATTGCTCACCCGCGCAGGGCTCTTCCGCGTCACCGACCGCGTCTTTCAGGTGCGCGGCTTCGATGTGTCGAACATGACCATAGTGGTCGGCGACAGCGGCCTCATCGTCATCGATCCCTTGACCAGCGTCGAAGTCGCCGCGGCGGGCCTTGCGCTCGCGCGGCGCACGTTGGGTGACAGGCCTGTCGTCGCAGTCATCTACACCCACAGCCATCTCGATCATTTCGGCGGCGTGCGCGGCGTCGTCGACGGCGCCGACGTCGCCGCAGGCCGCGTGCAGATTATCGCGCCCGACGGCTTCATGGAGCACGCCGTCACCGAGAACGTGATCGCCGGCAACGCCATGACCCGCCGCGCGCTCTTTCAGTTCGGCTCCGGCCTTGCGCCGGGCCCGGAAGGGCAGATGACCTCCGGCATCGGACCGGCGGTAGCGAGCGGAAGCTACAGTCTCATTCCGCCGACCCGCACGATCGCACGCACGGGCGAGATGCTCACCATCGATGGGGTGCGGATCGAGTTTCAGGTCACGCCGAACACCGAAGCGCCGGCGGAGGTGAATTTCTTCTTCCCCGATCTCGGCGTGCTGTGCCTTGCGGAAAACGCCAACGCCTCGATGCACAACATCCTGACCCCGCGCGGGGCTCTGGTGCGCGATGCGAAGGCGTGGGCGGACTATCTCACGGAGGCGCTGCGTCTCTATGGCGCGCGCAGCGACGTGATGATCACGAGCCATGCTTGGCCGCGCTTCGGCGGCGCGCGCGTGCGCGATTTCATCGCCAGCCATCGCGACGCCTACAAGTATCTGCACGATCAGACGGTGCGTCTGATGAACGCCGGCTACACCGATCGCGAGATCGCCGAACAGGTGCGTTTGCCCGCGCCGCTGGCGAGCCGCTGGTTCAATCGCGGCTATTACGGCACCATGATGCACAATTCGCGCGCCGTCTATCAGCGCTACATGGGCTGGTATGACGCCAACCCCGCTAACCTCAATCCGCTGCCGCCGGTAGCGGAGGCGACGCGCTTCGTGCGCGCGATGGGCGGGCCCGACCGCGTGCTCGCGGAGGGGCAACGCGCCTTCGATGAAGGCGATTATCGCTGGGCGGCGCGGGTGCTCAATCACCTGGTGTTCGCCGACGCGAACAACAGTGCCGCGCGTCAGCTCTTGGCGCGCACGCATCGGCAGATGGCGTATCAGGCCGAGAGCGCGATCTGGCGCAACATGTATCTGGTTGCGGCCCAGGAATTGGAGCAAGGCGTGCCGCAGCGCAACGCCAGCGCGCAAGCCGTCGATTTGGTGGCGGCGACGCCGACCTCCTACATCCTCGACTTGCTCGCGGTGCGGCTGAACCCCGAGCGGCTCGGCGAACGCCGGTTTGCCTTCAATCTGGTTTTCCCCGAGCGCAACGAACGCTTCGCCGTGACCATCTCGAATGGTGTATTGGTGCACGAGCGCGACGTCACGCTTGACGGTGCGCCGACAATCACATCGCCGCGCGCGGTGTTTCTGCAGGCGATGGCGACGCAAAGCATGACGCGCGCAGTGCTGGCGGGACAAATCCGCATCGCCGGCAATCGCAGGTCGCTGCGCGGCATGAACGAGGTGTTCGACACACCCGACCCGAACTTCGCGATCGTGACACCATGAAATAGGCGATGGAGCGCCGAGCGAATCCTCGCTAACCTCTGGCGATGCCGCTGCTCTCCCAGCCACGCCAGACATCGCAGCGACGCGAACGGCCCGCACCGCGAGCGCCTCTGTGTGCGCCGTGGCCGGTCGTGATCGGCGCAACGGTGGAGCTGCAGATTGCCGGCGCGACGGTCACGGCTCTTCCCGGCGGCGCGCTCTGGATCAGGGACGCGAAGACCCTGGTCGTTTCTGACTTGCACTTAGAGAAAGGCTCGTCGTTCGCGCTGCGCGGCCAGATGCTGCCGCCTTACGATACGCGCGCGACGCTCACGAAGCTCGCGTCGCTGATGGATCGGCTTTCACCGGACATCGTCGTTTCGCTCGGCGACAGCTTTCACGATTGCGGCGGGCCTGCGCGCATGAGCGAGGGCGATCGCGCGCTGTTGCGAGACCTCATCACGCGCTGCGACTGGATCTGGGTCGAAGGCAATCATGACGGGCGTACGCCGGAAACGCTCGGCGGCGTTGTTCGCGACATGCTGCATCTGGGCGCGCTGGCGTTGCGCCACGAACCGACGGGCGCTGGCTGCGAGATCGCAGGCCACCTGCACCCCTGCGCACGCGTATCCGGGCGCGGACGCAGCGTGCGCAGACGCTGTTTTGCCTATGACGGCGCGAACCTGGTGATGCCGGCGTTCGGCGCCTTCACCGGCGGGCTCAATCTCTGCGACGAGGCGTTCGCGGCAATCTTCCCACGCGGCGCGATGGCGTTGGTGCTGGCGCGCGCGCGCGTTGTGCCCGTCGCGCAAGAGCGGTTGCTGCCGGACTAGAATCGATGCAACGCGCCGGCGAGCGGGATGATCAGGCAGACAATCATCGAGCCGCCGGTCAGTACGCGCCGCAAGAGCGGGTACCATTCGGGTGCGCCGGCATCGATCGCGCTGCGATGATCCCACACATATTGCGCGGCGAAGAGACCCGCGAACGCTGAAGCCGCGCCCAAGGCCGCAGGCACGATCACAATGAAGAGCGCCAGCGCCCAGCCGCCAAGCGCCGGCAGCGCGCTGAACATCAGGCGCAGCGGGTTCGGCCGCTCCGGCGCGCGCATGAACTCGAAGCCGCAGCGCACACCGCCCAGGAACGAGAGCAACGCCGCAGCGTAGAGCGTGAAGCTCATCACGCCGAGGTGGGCGGTGTCCTGATGCTGCGACAGCGATACCAGCGCTGATACCGCCAGCGGCGTCAGCCCGAGAAAGCCAAGGCGCAAGGCCGCGCGCGGAAGCCAGGGGTCGTTCACGTTCGGCGGAACAGGAAGGCGGCAAGCCAGCCCGCGCCAAGCGCGAGCAGCACGGTAAGAACGCCATAGAGCCAGGAGGCCTGCGTGGCGAGATCGTGGATGCGCCGCTCGATGCCGACACGTTCGATGTTGATCGGGATGCGTTGAGAAGAGATCAGTTCGCCGTTGCGAAAAACATAGGCGTCAGCGTTGTACTGCGCGATTGGTGCGTTCGCGGGCAAGCGTACGATGGCGCGGAACAAACCGCCTTGATAGGTGGTCAGCCCGCTGCGGCCGCTGGAGGCGCGGCCAGAATGCTCTTGATACAGATTCTGCGCGCGGCGCAGCTGTACAAGCGCTGCGCGATAGGCCGACGGATCGGCGCCGGCCGGCACCGCGCTCGCAAGCTCGGCGGAAGCGGCGGGATCGAGGCGGTAACGCCAGATCGCCTGCGCGTTGGCGATGGAGCGCAGCGGGCGATTGCTGAGCACGGCGAAAAACGTCGGCGCTTCGCTGAACGTCACGGGATCGCCGTTCACCCAAAGCCCAAACACCTGCCGCTTGCGCATGATCGTGACGCTTTCCGTCGGGCCGCGGACGACGACAACGACGTCGCCGCGTCCGCGACGGTCCGGATTGACGCCGAACACGGTGATTTGCGAGCCGCGATAGTCGGAACCAACGGCGATCTGCTCCTCGGCGACCGCGGCCGGCAACTCGCTCGCCGGCGGTCGCTCCTGCGCATGCACCGACGACGTCAGCAGCGCGAAGGCGAGTGCGGCAATTGCAGCGCGCATCACCATAGTCCGCCCGCCAAAACGAAGCGTTCCGCCGGCGGGGACACAAGTTCGTAGAGAAAGAAAAGGCTGGCCGCGACCAACAGTGCGCCCAGGATGCCGCGGACCTGTTCGTTGTTCAGCCGCGCGCCGACCAGGGCGCCGAGCTGCGCGCCGAACACGCCGCCAAGCATGAGCAGCGCCGCGAGCACGAGGTCGACGGTCTGCGTCCGCGCCGATTGCAGGATCACGACCAGCGACGACACGATCAGAACCTGGAAGAGTGATGTGCCGACCACGACATTCGTCGGCATTCGCAGCAAATAGATCATCGCAGGGATGAGGATAAACCCGCCGCCGATGCCCATCACGCCAGACAGCGCACCGACGCCGTAACCCAGCACCAGCGGCGGGATAACGCTAATGTAAAGCCCCGAGCGCGGGAAGGCCATGCGAAGCGGCAACGTGTGCGCGATCGTCCGGGCTGGCCGGCGCAGGATGCTGACGCCGCGTGTCTTGCGCCCGCGCCAAATCTGGTAGTTCTCGGCGAGCATGAGGCCGCCCACACTCGACAGCAGCACGAGGTAGAGCAACGAAATCAGCAGATCGAGCTGGCCCAGCCGCAGCAATTGCTCGAACAGCCAGACGCCCGACGCGCTGCCGAGGATGCCGCCAATCGACAGCAGCATTCCCATGCGCCAGTCCACGCTCTTGCGCCGCGTTTGCGTCATGATGCCCGAGAACGAGGTCGCGGCGATCTGGCTGGCGCCGGTGGCGACGGCGACGGGCGGAGGCACGCCGAGGAACATCAGCGTCGGCGTCATGATGAAACCACCGCCGACGCCGACCAGTCCGGACACAAAGCCGACGGCGCCGCTCACCAAGAGGATGAGCGCGACGTTCACCGGCATCTCGGCGATCGGCAAGTAGATCAAAGACAGCTCTGGCGTTAGGCGCTGTGGCCAAGCTCAGTGCTTATGCTGAGGCCCGACGCCTGACGCAACGGCGCTTGCGCGGTTTGTGCTCAGGCCCCGCTACGCGCCCACGGCCGCTGGCCGAACTCACCGTTGGCCACCGCGCTCGCGGCGCGCGGTCGGAACGACTGAGCCCGAGCGCGCGCCTGTTGGGTCTGGACCGCAGGCAGGCTCGCCTCGATTGAGGCGGCGCGTTCGCCGGCATCCTGATCGCCCTGACGGGCGGCCACCAGGAACCAGAAGAGAGCTTCCGAGGGGCTCGCGTTGACTCCGCGCCCCTGCTGATAAAGAACGCCCAGATTGTACTGGCTGTCGGCGACGCCAAGCTCTGCCGCTTGGCGGAACCACCGGAAGGCCGCAGCCTCATCCAAGGGTGCACCCTCGCCACGGGCGAAGTAGACGCCAAGGTCGTGCATGGCGCGCCGATTGCCCGCGGCCGCCGCACGTTCTGTCCATTGGCGCGCCGCGACCAGATCGGGCTGCACGCCTTCGCCGCGCTCATAGAGTTTGGCGAGACGGTATTGCGCCATTGGGAAGCCCCGGTCAGCCGCGCGCCGCAACATGGCTGCGCCTTCGGTAGCGCGGCCCGATGCAAGTTGCTGCAGCGCCAACTCGTATTGCGCGATCAGATCGCCGCCTTGTGCGGCCTGTTCGAGCGACACTGAACGTGGGGCGAGCGGACCGGCCACCACCGAGGAGGCGGGTTGCAATCCATCCATCAGCGCCACCGGCGCCGGGTCGGCTTCGTCGGCTGGTGCGGCAACGTCTTCGCCCGGTGCGCCAAGCGGGGCGGCGGGGTCGGCGGTCGAGGCGCCAACGGGTGGAGTGGTTGGCTCGGCAGGCGCGCCGTCAGCTGACGCGGCGCGATTGTTGAACCACCACGCCCCGCCCACGAGCATCAGCGTAATGACGCTGGCTGCCCCCCACAGCACGACGCGGCTCGAGCCTCGCAAGCTGAGCCGAGGTGTCGGCTCCAGTTCGGGCCTTGCCTTGGGCAGAGATTGGGCTTGAGCTGCCTTGCGTGCATTGGCGAGGTAGTCGAGCCTCGACGGTGGCGGCTCACGCGGAGCTGCGGGCGCAACCTCCGGCGCGGAGAGCGGGATCGCCTCCGGTTCCGGCGACGCTGACTCGAACAATGCGTCTCGAGTCTCTTCCTCCAAGGCGGCCTCAGCTTCGACGGCGGGCTCTGGCGGGATCAGCGGGTGCTGCACCTCAAGCGCTGGCGCCCAGAATGAATTGTCTTCAGCCGGCGCAGCCTCCGGTGTCGGCGCTTGTTCCTCCAGCAAAAGATCGTCGAAGGATTCAGGCTGCTCAGGACGGCTTTGAGCAGGCGGCGTCTCGATCGGACGATCGTCGATGAGCAGATCGTCGATCTCCTGCGCAAAGTCGAGATCTTCAGCGAACGTCGGCAGCGGCGCCGCGGGCGTCGGCTGCGCGCTCGTGTACGTCGGCTGATAAGGCTGTGGATCAGGATCGCTCAGATCGGTTCCGAATGTCTCAAAGGCGGGCGAGCGCGTCATCGCCGGAATCGCCAGGATCGGATCGGCTGGCTCGCCGCTCTCGACGCCGCCCTCGATTTTTTCAAGCTTCGAAGCGACGCTTGAGACCGCCTTCTGGATTGGTGCGATCGCTTCGGCGGAACGCTCCTCGACCTCCGCCAAGCGCTGCATGATCGAGCCTATCGCCTCGCTCACGCGCACGCCTGACCGCTCTTCGCTGTCGATCATGCGTTCGCCGAGTTCGCGCGAAAGCGCGTCATGGCGTTGTGCGAAACGCTCGGCAACGCGCGCTACTTGTTCGCCGACTTGCTCGATTGCTTGCGCGCTGCGCGCCTCGATCGCGCCGACGCGCTCTTCCAGCCGCTCCGATAGGCGGCCGACCTCGATCCCCATACGGTCGAAGCCGGCGGCTTCACGCCGTTCAATGTCGTCGAAGCGCCTTTCAAGCGTCGCAACCATGCGCGTCAGCTCTTCGCGCACCGCTGCCGCTGCCGCGTCGTCGTTGCGCGCCTCGACCGCACGCAAGCGCGCATCGACCGATTCCGACATGCGCCGGATTTCGAGCGATATCGCTTCGATGGTTTGCGCCTGGCGGCGTTCGGCCGCCGCCAGTCTGCGGTTCACATCTGTCAACGCTTCGTCGAACCCACCATCAGCCGCCTGCAATTGGCTGTTCAACTCGGTGCGCGCGTCGTCGACCATTTTCGAGACCGAGTGCGCCATGGTGTCCAGGCGCTGCTCAAGCATGGCGCGAAGCGCTTCGGTCTGTTCAGCAGCCGCGGCCTGTTCGACTTGAGCGCCGAGCGAGGAGACGGTTTGCTCCAGCGCTCTGATCGCCGTGTTGGCGGTGGATTCGGTTTCCACCATCCGCGCCGCCAGCCGCTGCATGGCGTCGTCGAGCGAGCGAACGGCGCCGTCCATCGCGTCCAGCCGCGGCTGCGCGCCCGCTTCGGCGTTGGCAATGCGAGCTTCGAATTCGCTCAGCGCGTCGGCGACAGGGTTGATCTCGGTCTTGGTCTCGAGCGCGCGCAGGCGTTCGGCGATGTCCTGCTGTGCGTGGCGGATATCCGTGAGGTCAACGTGTCCGCCCGTCTCGGCGTCCTCGACTTGCTTGACGCGCGACGCCAGCGCGAGCTGCGCGTTGCGCAGATCGGCGATCGCTGCGCCCGCGGCTTGACGCAGTCCGGCGGTGGACTCCCGCGCATTGGCCTCGGCGCGTTCGACCCGTGCGACCAGAGCGGCGTGATCGGCGCGAAGTTGCTGGGTGAGTTCCAGTGTGGCGTGCGCCGTCTCCGCGGCGATCGCTTCGCGCACCTGCCTTTCGGCGGCTTCGCTCACGTCGGCGATAGCGCCTTCGATGGCCTGGCGCGTCGATGTTTCGCTCTGACGAAAGCGCTGTTCGAGTTCTTCCTGCAGGCTGCGCAGCTCGCGCACCGCCGACGCCGAAACCTCGCGCGCTTCTTGCGCGGCGCGCTCGGCGGCCAAACGCGCATCGGCGAGCGCGCCCGCGCCGCCGTTCTCGATCTCCGTGGCAATAAGCGACGCCGTTGCTTCCGCGCGGCTGGCCAATTCGGTGGCCAAGCTCACTTGCGTTTCCAGCCGGTCCTTGAATGCGGTGAGTTCAAAGCGCGCTTCGTCGAGGGCGCGCCGCCCCTGGACGCTCTCCTGTTCCGCGCGCTCCAAGCGCCCGCTGAGGGTTTCGCCGGCGAGACGGAATTGCTCCAGGGCCTGTGCGATACGCTCCGACGCCTCGCTCGAAATCGCCTCGGCGTCCTCGATGCGCGAGGCGAGACCGAGCACCGACCGGTCGATCGCGGTCACCGCGCGATCAAGCCCAGTGAAGGCGAGCTGTGTGCGGCGTTCAATGGACTCCACGCGCTGCGCCAGCTTCGCATCGCTCGGTCGCGCGCTGCTGCTGTCCCAATCGCCATCATCGTCGAGCGCCAACCGCGAGGCGCGTGCGCGCGCGGAGGGCGGGGCGCCGGTTTCGGCGATCGCCTGGTTCAAAAACTCGACCAGCGTCATGCCCTTGCGCGCCGCCGCTTCGCGCGCCGCCTCGCGGATCTTCGGGTCGATACCCTTTACGCTCCAGCTCTGCGCGCTCATGTTCGTCCTCGCCGCGATCGCGTCCGCGCCAGTCGCGGAACGCACGCCCAACCCCTGGGGAGAGTCTCAGAATTCGAGAATCGCCCACAACTTTGCAGTGTCGATGAAAGTGGGCCGCGTGTTAATGGCGAGTAAAATGGTAAACGAGGATAAAGATGAGTGACACGCAGCGCCATTACGGACCCGAAACTCAAGGCGCCATCTATTTGCGCGGCGTCGGCGGTGCGAAACCTGACATTCCCGCCAGCTTTCAGGATTTGGAAGCGAAGGCGAAACAAGCCGTGGCGTCTGAAGCGTTCGCCTACATTGCCGGCGGCGCGGGCTTGGAAACGACGATGGACGCCAATCGCGCCGCGTTTCAACGCTACCAGATCGCGCCCCGCATGCTTGCCGGCGCGGCTGAGCGCGACTTGACGGGCGAGTTGTTCGGCGTTCGCGTGGCGGCGCCGGTTTTCTCATCGCCGATCGGCGTGCTCGAAATGATGCATGCCGACGCCGATGTTGCGCTGGCGCGCGCAATGGCGCGGCTCAATCTGCCCATGGTGATATCAAGTCAAGCGTCGCGGCCGATGGAAGAGATCGCGGCCGCCAATGGCGAGGGACCGCGTTTCTTTCAGCTGTACTGGGGAAAGTCCGACGCGATCGCCGAGAGCTTCGTCAAACGCGCCGAGGCCTGCGGCTGCAAGGCGATCTTTATCACCCTCGACACCACTATTCTCGGCTGGCGGCCGCGAGATCTCAATCTCGGCCACCTACCGTTCCTCAATGCAAAGGGCATCGCGCAATACACCTCCGACCCGGCATTTCGCGCTCTGCTGGCGCAGCCGCCCGAGGAAAACCCGCTCGCCGCAGCGGTACATTTCACACAGCTCTTTTCTGACCCGAGCCTCGACTGGGCGCGCATCGCTAAGATCAGATCGTGGACGAAACTACCGGTGGTGCTCAAAGGCGTGATGCGCAGCGCCGACGCCGCTAAGGCGGTGAGCGAGGGATTCGACGGCGTGATGGTGTCCAACCATGGCGGCCGCCAGGTCGACGGCGGCGTTGGGGCGCTTGATGCCTTACCCGCCATTGCAGCGGCGGTCGCTGGCCGCGCGCCCGTGTTGTTCGACAGCGGCGTCCGCTGCGGCGCCGACATCTGCAAGGCTCTGGCGCTGGGCGCGAAAGCCGTAGGGGTGGGGCGACCCTACGCCTACGGCTTGGCGCTCGGCGGCGAAGCCGGCGTCCATACGGTTATGGAATACCTGCTGGCGGAACTCGATCTTACAATGGCGCTGTCTGGCGTCCGCCGCCCCTCCGAGCTGACACCTGAAATTTTTGCAATTTGAGTGACGCCTGCGTCAACTTGTGTTGACGCGGACGTTAACGGAAACTATGTCCTTCGAGCCACACGGAGGACCGCGCTCAATGACAGACAGCGCCCGCACTTACACGATCTCGCAGCTCGCCCGGGAATTCGGTGTCACGCCTCGTGCGCTTCGGTTCTACGAAGACAAAGGGCTGCTCACCCCGCGTCGTGATGGCCTCAATCGCGTTTACTCGCATCGCGACCGCGCACGACTGCAATTGATCCTGCGCGGCAAGCGCGTTGGACTCTCGCTGATCGAGATCAAGGAGATACTCGATCTGTACAAAGTCGATCAGCGCGCACAGGCGCAAACCGCGCTGAAACGTTTCAAGGCGCGCATCGCTGCGCTTGAGCAGCAACGCGAAGATGTCGACGCCGCCATCGCCGCCCTACATGACGGCGTCACGCAACTCGAAAGCTTCTTGGAGAAGCCGGCCGCCCCAGCCGCCATGGGCGCCGCGCGAGCGTTCGAGCGGGAAGCCAAAAAGCGCCTAGAAGGCGCGCACTGAGCACATTGCCACTTTGAGTAGCGAGGGGCTCTGAGGGCTCTATTCGCATTGTATTCGTCCATTCGGAGCAGACGATGCCATCCTACAAAGCGCCGCTTCGAGAATATCAATTCCTGCTGAAAGACGTGCTCGAGATCGAGCGTTATTCCAACTTGTCTGGATTCTCCGACGCGCCGATCGATGTGATCGATCAGGTTTTGCAAGAAGGCGCGAAATTCTGCGAGAACGTGCTGGCCCCGCTCAACAAAGTGGGCGACGAGCACGGTTGCGTGCGCAATGCCGACGGTTCGGTCACGACGCCGCCCGGGTTCAAGGATGCGTACAAGCAATTTGTCGACGCGGGCTGGCCGTCGCTGTCGAGCGATCCCGCTTATGGCGGTCAGGGTTTGCCCCACATCGTGGCATTGGCTTGGAACGAGATGGTCGCAAGCGCCAACATGGCGTTCGGCATGTATCCGGGCTTGAGCCACGGCGCTTACGAGGCCATCCATCAACATGGCAGCGATGCGCAAAAGCAGATGTATCTGCCGAAGCTCGTCACCGGCGAGTGGACCGGCACGATGAATTTGACCGAGCCGCATTGCGGCACCGATCTGGGCATGCTGCGCACCAAGGCGATCCCGCAGGCTGACGGCAGCTATCGCATCAGCGGCCAGAAGATCTTCATTTCCGCTGGCGAGCACGATCTGGCGTCAAACATCATCCACCTCGTGCTCGCGCGCATCGAAGGCGCGCCGCAGGGCACGAAGGGCATTTCGCTGTTCATTGTGCCGAAGTTCCTGGTGAACGCTGACGGATCACTGGGTGCGCGCAATGGCGTGGTCTGCGGCAAGATCGAAGAGAAGATGGGCATTCACGGCAATTCTACCTGTGTGCTCAATTACGACGATGCGGTCGGCTACCTGATCGGGCAGGAAAACAAGGGCCTGCACGCCATGTTCACGATGATGAACGTGGCGCGCCTTGGCGTCGGTCTGCAGGGCCTGTCGCAATCGGAAGTGGCCTACCAGAACGCGGTCGCCTACGCGAAAGACCGTTTGCAAGGCCGCTCGATTACCGGCGCCAAGAACCCGAACGGACCGGCCGATCCGATCATCGTTCACCCCGACATCCGCCGCATGCTGATGGACGCGAAGGCCTTCAACGAAGGCGCGCGCGCTTTCACGTTCTGGACGGCGCTCTACGGCGATCTCATACACGCTTCGCCGGACGAGAAAGTCCGCGAGAAGGCCGAAGACTATATGGGTCTGATGACGCCGGTGCTGAAAAGCTACTTGACCGACAAGGGCTATGCCAACGCCACCAATTGCCAGCAAGTCTATGGCGGTCACGGCTACATCGAAGAATGGGGGATGAGCCAGTTCGTGCGCGATGCGCGCATCACTATGATTTACGAGGGCGCGAACGGCATCCAGGCTCTCGACCTGGTCGGCAGGAAACTTGGCGCCAATGGCGGGCGTGCGATCTTCGCGTTCCTGAAGGAGATCGACGAGTTCATCGAAGCCAATGAAGCCGACGATCAATTGAAGGACTTCGTCGATGGTCTGCGCGGCGCCAAGCAACAGCTGCAAGAGGGCGCGATGTGGTTGATGCAAAACGGCATGACCAATTTCGACAACGCCGGCGCAGCCAGTCACGATTTCCTCAACCTGTTTGGCGTGACCGCGCTATCGTACATGTGGGCGCTGCAGGCGAAGGCGGCGTTCGCGGCGAAGCACAACGGCGCTGCCACCGATCCGTATTACGATACGAAGCTCGCCACCGGCCGCTATTTCCTGGCGCGGGTGCTGCCGGAAACGGGGGCGCATCTGGCGAAGCTGAAGAGCGGCGCCGCGCCGGTGATGGCGCTCGCGGCGGAGGCGTTCTGATGGGGAGCTACACAGCAACCCTCACCTGGAAGCGCGGCGAGCAGCCGTTCGCTGACGGAAAGTATTCGCGCGGCCATGAGATTGCGTTCGACGGCGGATTTTCCATCGCCGGGTCATCCTCGCCGCACGTTGTGCGCCCGCCGCTTTCGCGCGAGGACGCGGCCGATCCGGAAGAATTGTTCGTGGCGGCGCTTTCGTCCTGCCACATGCTCTTCTTCCTCGATTTCGCGCGCCGCGGCGGCTTCGTGATCGACAGCTACATCGATGCGCCCGAAGGCATTCTCGGTAAGAACGCCGACGGCAAGATGGCGATGACCAAGATCACGCTGAAGCCGCGTGTCGAATGGACTGGCGACACGCGGCCGAGCGCGGACGAGATTGCGGATTTGAATCACAAGGCGCACGAAGCCTGCTTCATAGCCAATTCGTTTAGGGGTGAAGTTGTGATCGGAGGCTGAACGTCTTGGGAATTGCCGCAAAAATGAGTACAACCAGGGGAGGGCGTAATGAGTCCTGAAGTGTGGGGCGTGATTGGAGTTGTCGGCGCTGCCGTTGTTGGCGGGATTTTTACGTGGCTGGCAAGCAGAAGACAGCCGCGTTCGGTATTGGAAACAACCAACGCAGGCGAACGAATTGACCTTGTGCGGCGTCTAGCGGCGCTGAAGAAGGAGTTTTCGACACGGAACGTGGCGGGCAAGAGCGAGCAGAGCGTGCGAGTTTACATCGGACAAGCCAAGCAAAAGCTTTTGCAGATGAAGAACACATTGGATGCTTTCGACGCCGCAATTGCGGCAAGTCTCTACTCGGTCACGGATTCCATCGGGTCGTCCGATGGCGCCGCTGGTTACAAGAAGATCGTCGATGCGACGGCGACTGCACATTCGGCGGTAGAGCGAAAGATCCGCGCGGCCACTTGATTGTTTTTGCCGCGCTGGCGCCGGCCCGGCGTCAGCGGTCAGCGGAGTAGGCGCTATTAGCGCCGGGGACGACTCCGGTCCCGCCCAGGGCGTAAGGCGGCGAGGCCGCCTCATGTTGGAGTAAAGACGATGGCTGAAGCCTATATCTATGACGCGGTGCGCACGCCGCGCGGCAAGGGCAAGTCGAACGGCTCGCTGCACGAGCAGACTTCGCTGCAATTGGCGACGCAGGTGCTTGAAGCCGTGCGCGACCGCAACAATCTCGACACCTCGAAGCTCGATGACGTGTATCTCGGCTGCCTGTCGCCGATCGGCGAGCAGGGCGGCAATATCGCGCGCATCGCGGTTTTGAACGCAGGCTACGCGCAAAGTGTCGCCGGCGTGCAGGTGGAGCGCTTTTGCGCCAGCGGCCTGGAAGCCTGCAACATCGCCGCCGCGAAAGTGAAGTCCGGCGAGGCGGACATGGCGATTGGCGGCGGCGTCGAAAGCATGAGCCGGGTGCCGATGGGCTCGACCGGCGGTTCGTGGGCGACCGATCCGTCGATTGCTCTCAAATCCTACTTCGTGCCGCAAGGCGTCGCCGCCGACGTGATCGCGACCAAGTACGGCTTCTCGCGCACCGACCTCGACCAGTACTCGGTGCAGTCGCAACAGCGGGCGGCGAAGGCGTGGAAGGAAGGCCGGTTCAAAAAGTCGATCGTGCCGGTGAAAGATCAGCTCGGCGCGACGCTGTTGGATCACGACGAGTTCATGCGGCCGGACACGACCATGCAGGGTCTTGCTGCGCTCGAGCCGTCCTTCAAGGCGCAGGGCGAGATGATGCCCGGCTTCGACGACGTGATCAAACAGCGTTACCCCGAAGTCGAAAAGGTCGATCACGTCCACCACGCCGGCAATTCCTCCGGCATCGTCGACGGCGCTGCTGCGGTGCTGATCGGCACCAAGGAAATGGGCGCCGCGCTCGGCCTGAAGCCGCGTGCAAAGATCCTCGGCGGCGCCTCGATCGGCTCCGAGCCGTCGATCATGCTGACCGGTCCCGAGCACGTCACCAAGAAGCTGATGGCTAAGCTCAATCTGAAGAAAGAGGATATCGACCTCTGGGAACTGAACGAGGCGTTCGCAGCGGTGGTGTTGCGTTGGGTTCAGGCGCTCGACCTCGACATGGATAAGGTGAACGTCAATGGCGGCGCCATCGCCATGGGGCACCCAATCGGCGCCACCGGCGCAATGATCCTCGGCACCATGGTCGATGAACTCGAACGCGCCGACAAGCAGCGTGCGCTAATCACGCTCTGCATCGGCGCCGGCATGGGCACGGCGATGGTGATCGAGCGGGTGAACTAAGCGTGCTTGAAAAACTCTACCGTCATTCCGGGGCATCGCGCAGCGATGGACCCGGAACCCAGTGGGTCCCAAAGCGCCGCGCGTCCGCCCCTGGGTTCCGGATCGCGCTCCGCGCGTCCGGAATGACGGTAGGATATGGGTGTGGGAGCGGGATGCCGCCATGAATATCGGCTTCATCCTCTTCCCGAATGTGACGCAGCTCGACTTCACTGGGCCGCTGCAGGTGCTCGCGCGCATGCCCGGCGCGAGCACGCACATTCTGGCGAAGACGATGGACCCGGTGCCCTCCGATTGCGGGCTTGGCCTCATGCCGACCGCGACGTTCGCGGGCGCGCCGAAGCTCGATCTCATCTGTGTGCCCGGCGGTTTCGGCGTGTCGCGGGCGATCGCTGATCGTGAGACGCTTGAGTTCGTCCGCAGCGCCGGCGCCGAGGCGCAATACGTAACCAGCGTCTGCACGGGCGCGTTCGTGCTTGGCGCCGTGGGCATGCTCCGAGACAAGCGCGCCACCACGCACTGGGCCTATCATCATTTGCTGCCGCTGGTCGGCGCCGTGCCTGAACGTGCGCGCGTGGTGCGCGACGGCGATGTGTTCACCGGCGGCGGCGTCACCGCCGGCATCGATTTCGCGCTGACCATCGTTGAGGCTGTCGCCGGCGGCGATGCCGCTCGGCGCATCCAACTAGCGCTGGAATACGATCCGGCGCCCCCGACGCCGTTCGCTGACGCGCGCGAGAGTGCGCGCGAAGCGGTCGGCGCTTTCTATCAGAAACGTAGTCAGGAATTTGAAGCGGAACTCAAGACCGCGGTTGGGATGTAAGGAGAGGACGATGGAAAACTTCAAGATCGACGTCGACGGTGACGGCATTGCACTGGTGACGTTCGATGTGCCGGGCCGATCGATGAACACCATCACGGCGAGCGTGATCCGCGACCTCTATGAGCTGGTCGCGCGCATCAAGAGCGACGCCGCCATCAAGGGTGTCGTGATCGCTTCTGGCAAACAGAGCGGCTTCTGCGCCGGCGCCGACCTTGGCGAAATGAATGAGCGTGGGGTCGCAGCCGATGGCGCGCCGAAGAGTGAAAACGACAAACTCAAAGCGCAGTTCGAGCGTGGTTTCGGCTTGAACAAGGTTTACCGCGAGTTGGAAACCTGCGGGAAGCCGGTGGCGGTGGCGCTTGAAGGCCTTGCCCTCGGCGGTGGCCTCGAATTCGCGCTGGCGTGCCATTATCGCGTCGCCGCCGACAATCCTAAGATCAAGCTCGGCCTGCCGGAATCGAAAGTGGGTCTGCTGCCCGGCGCGGGCGGCACGCAGCGTCTGCCGCGCCTGATCGGCGTGCAGAACGCGGCGATGATGATCCTGCAGGGCGCTGACAAGTCGCCGCAGGAAGCCAAGAGCCTCGGCTTCGTCAACGAGGTCGTGCCGCCAGGCACGACCGTCGAAGCGGCAAAGACGTGGCTGAAGGGCAAGCCCAATCACGTCGCGCCGTGGGACGTGAAAGGCTATCGCGTGAAGGACGGGCCTTACACACCGGGCGGCGCGATGACCTCCGTTGGCGGCAACGCCATGGTCTCCAAGCAGACCAATCTCAATTATCCCGCACAGCGCAACATCCTGTCGTGCATCTACGAAGGCGTGCAGGTGCCGATCGATGCGGCGCTGCGCATCGAGAGCCGCTATTTCCTGAAGACGGCCGCCACCCCGCAAGCCAAGGGCATGATCCGCACCTTGTTTGTGTCGATGCAGGCGCTCGGCAAGGGCGGCAATCGTCCGCAGAACGTTCCCGAGAGCCAAGTGAAAAAGGTGGCCGTCATCGGCGCGGGGCTGATGGGTGCCGGCATCGCTTACGTGCAGGCGAAGGCGGGCGTCGAGACCGTGCTGATCGATGTGTCGATGGAAAACGCCGAGAAGGGCAAGGATTATTCGAAGAAGATCGTCGACAAGGATGTGGCGCGCGGCAAGACCGCGAAGGAGAAGGGCGAAGCGCTGTTGGCGCTGATCAAGCCCTCGACCGACTACAACGACATCAAGGGCGCAGATCTCGTCATCGAAGCGGTGTTCGAAAACCCCGCGCTCAAAGCCGAGATCACCAAGAAAGCCGAAGCGGTGTTGGGTGAGAACGCGGTGTTCGGTTCGAACACGTCGACGCTGCCGATTACCGGCCTTGCAGAAGCTTCGGTGCGGCCGAAGAATTTCATCGGCATCCACTTCTTCTCGCCGGTCGAGCGCATGGGGTTGGTGGAACTGATCCGCGGCAAGGAAACCAGCGACGAAACCGTGGCGAAAGCCATCGATTACGTGCTGAAGATCAAGAAGACGCCGATCATCGTCAACGATTTCCGCGGCTTCTACACCTCGCGCTGCTTCGGCACCTACCCGGCCGAGGGCGTCGAGATGCTGATGGAGGGCATTGCGCCCGCGATCATCGAAAATGTCGGGCGCCAATGCGGCATGCCGATGGGGCCGCTGGAAGTGTCCGACAGCGTCGGCCTCGATACCGCGCTGAAGATCGGCAAGACCAATGCCGAGCTTTCGCAGCAGGATTATAAGAAGGACCCGCGCGCGAACCTGTTGTCGTGGATCGTGGAAGAGAAGGGCCGGGTCGGCCGCAAGGGCGGCAAAGGATACTACGAATACGGCGAAGACGGCAAGCCGACGCGCATCTGGCCGGGCCTTTCGGAGAAGGTCGAAGTGAAAGTGAAGGAATGCCCGCCGGCTTTGAAGGAAGAACTCACCAAGCGCTTCCTGTTCCGCCAATGCATCGAAGTGGCGCGCTGCTTCGAGGAAGGCGTCATCACCGATCCGCGCGACGCCGATGTCGGCTCGATCCTGGCCTGGGGCTTTGCGCCCTATAGCGGCGGCTGCATCAGCTACATGGATTTGTTCTGGGGGACGAAGAAGTTCGTCGAAGAAGCCGATCGCCTCGCCGACACATACGGCGATCGCTTCCGCCCGAACAAGCTGCTGCGCGACATGGCGGCGAAGGGCGAGAGCTTCTACGAGCGCTTTGGGAAGAAAGACGCGAAGGCGGCGTGAGCGCGACGCACCCTCTCCCCTCGCGAGGGGGAGAGGGCAGGGTGAGGGGGCGCTTTCA
This sequence comes from Hyphomonadaceae bacterium, assembly GCA_019753175.1. GTDB lineage: Bacteria > Pseudomonadota > Alphaproteobacteria > Caulobacterales > Aquidulcibacteraceae > Vitreimonas. The sequence goes on along the minus strand of JAIELK010000006.1, from coordinate 203,949 downwards.
CGAAGGATGTTGGGAAACAAAGTCTGGTCGGATGGCAATACGCCTCCACAATGTTGTGTTCGCGGCAAAGCGGAGCCTGTGGATTTTGCCACTTATGGCGGGGTTCCTTGGACTGCTGGTCCTAATGCGCGGAGGCAATTTGGAAGATTTCGTGTGGGGCGTGATCCCGGCGAGCGCGCTCACATTCGGCTATTTCGCATATCGATTGTGGCGAACTCAAAGGCGGCTGCCGTCGCCTGATCGCGAGATTAGCTTTTCTGAGCGGGAATGAGCGTGACCTCCCTCGACTCCCCGCTCTCACTCCGCTCCGGCGCCACGCTCAAGAACCGGTTCGTGCTAGCGCCGCTCACGAACCTTCAAAGCGCGCCGGACGGCGTGCTTTCTGATGATGAGTACAAATGGCTCACTATGCGCGCGGAGGGCGGGTTTGGGCTGACCATGACGTGTGCGGCGAGCGTGCAGGAGGAGGGCGTTGGCTTTCCGGGGCAGCTAGGCTGTCATGACGACAAGCATCTGCCCGGGCTCACGCGGCTCGCCGCCGGCATCAAGGCGCATGGCTCACATGCGGTGGTGCAGATCCACAATTCCGGCATGCGTGCGCTGAAGCGCGAGGGGATGGCGCTGCAATGCCCGTCCGACAACGAGGAATTCGGCGCGAAAGCGATGAGCCTCGAGGAAGTCCATCGCGCCCGCGATTGCTTCATCGCCGCTGCGGTGCGCGCGCAGAAAGCCGGCTTCGACGGCGTCGAGCTGCACGGCGCGCACGGCTATCTGATCTGCCAGTTTCTCTCTGCCGAGATCAACAAGCGCGCGGACGAATATGGCGGCTCGCCCGAAAACCGCGCCCGCTTTCTGCTCGAATGCATCGACGGCGTGCGCGCCGCGACGCGCGCGAATTTCAGCCTCGGCGTGCGGCTTTCGCCGGAGCGCTTCGGCATGGACGTGCTCGAAATCCGAGATCTGGCGCAGCGCCTGATGCGCGACGCCAAGATCGATTATCTCGACCTGTCGCTCTGGGACGTGTTCAAGGAACCGCACGACGAGCGCCATAAGAGCAAGACGCTCGCCGCCTACTTTACCGAACTCGATCGCGGGCCTCTGCGTCTCGGCGCCGCCGGAAAAATCATGACCGGCGAGGCTGCGCAGCGCTGTCTCGATGCCGGCTTTGACTTCGCCATCATCGGCCGCGGCGCCATCCTGCACCACGATTTCCCGAAGAAGGTCGAGGCCGATCCGGCTTTCAAACCGGTCTCATTGCCTGTCAGCGCCGAGCATCTACGCACCGAAGGGCTGGGCGAGTCGTTCGTGAACTACATGCGCACCTGGAAAGGCTTCGTCGCCGAGGCGACGTAGTGGCACCCCGGAGCGCTCTTGCTTGATTTCCACCAGGGCGAGGATTATTGACTTCTCAACCTTTCCCGCCCATATGCAGGCCCAGCGACCGTTCGCGCGTCATCTTGCGCTGAACGCGGTCCTCCCGGAACGCACCATCGACGTTCGGCTTTGAGCGCTTCATCAGCAAGCTCGCCGCCCTTCTTCGCCGTCGCACCGTTCCTGCTCTGATGAGCCGCGCAGCGGATGCTGGCGGCTGAAAGCAATCGCGTGACTCATTTCAAAGACCTCGGCGTTTCGCAGCCGATCCTCAAGGCGCTCGACGCCGAGGGCTATACAACGCCGACACCAATCCAAAGTCAGGCGATCCCGATCGTGCTCAAGGGGCGCGACCTCGTCGGCCTGGCGCAGACCGGCACCGGCAAGACCGCCGCGTTCGCGCTGCCGATCCTCGATCGGCTGAACGCCAATCGCAAACACGCCGGCGAGAAGTCGTGCCGCACGCTGGTTTTGGCGCCCACGCGCGAACTCGCAGCGCAGATCGCCGACAGCTTCCGCACCTATGGACGCTTCCTCGGCCTGTCGACCGCTGTGGTGTTCGGGGGCGCTTCGATGTTCAAGCAGAAGCAGGCGCTGTTCCGCGGCGTCGACGTTCTGGTGGCCACGCCCGGGCGGCTGCTCGATCATGTCCACCAGCGTTCGCTGCGACTCGATCGGGTAGAAATCCTGGTGCTCGACGAAGCCGACCATATGCTCGACATGGGCTTCATCCACGATCTGCGCAAAATCGCGACGCTCGTGCCGAAGCAGCGTCAGTCGCTGTTTTTCTCGGCGACGATGCCGCCACCGATCGCCGAACTGGCTGCGCAATTCCTGACCAATCCCGAGCGCGTCGCGGTGTCGCCCGTCAGCTCGACCGCCGAGCGCGTAGAGCAGGCAGTGATCCACGTCGATCACAACAAAAAGCAGGACCTGCTGCATCACCTGCTTGAGACCGATCCGTCGATCACGCGCGCCTTGGTGTTCACCCGCACCAAGCATGGCGCGGACCGCGTCGTGACGAAACTCGAGAGCGCGGGGCATCCGGCCGAAGCGATCCACGGCAACAAGAATCAAGGTCAGCGCACGCGCGCGCTTGACGCCTTCAAGAAAGGTCAGGCGCGCTTGCTGGTAGCGACCGAGATCGCTGCGCGGGGCATCGACGTGGAGAACGTCAGCCACGTGATCAATTTCGATCTGCCCCACGTGGCTGAGCAATATGTGCACCGGATCGGCCGTACCGCGCGCGCCGGCCAGGGCGGTCTGGCCATTTCCTTCTGCGCCCCGGACGAGCGTTCGTACCTGCGCGACATCGAGCGCCTGACCAAGCAGTCGGTTCCGGTGATGGAGACTGACCTCTCGCTGCGTGCGCCGAAGGCCGACGAACGCGCTCCCCGACCAAAAGGGCCGGCGCAGCGTGCTACCCGCAAGCCTCAGCAGCAGAAGCACCATGCCTCCGACGCGCACGGCAAACCGGCGCGCAAGCCGTCGCATGTGCGCGGCGAGCAGGGGCGCGATCGCGGCGCCAGAGATACGGGCGATAGGCGCGATCGCAAGGGCAACGATGTTTGGTCCAACAGTGGCCCGCCGCGTCGGCTGAATCGCAAGCCCACCAGAGTCTGACAAGATTCTGGTCGACGTCGCCGCTTGAGGAGCTGTACGGAACACCGCGCGTTAATGCGGCCGCCAAGCGCCAGCTCTAAAAGGCGGAGAAGCAACGCCATAACGGCACAGTGCGCGTTCCCGCTGTGCGATGTGTCATTACACGCTGCGTCCACAGCCGCTCAACGTGCGGCCGTCGATCACGGCCTCGACTTGCGCCGGAAATGCTTCGCCGCTCATGGCGTCTTCGCATGGCATGCGACGGATTGTGATCTGAAGCGTTCGGCCGCCTGCCTGTGTTTCGTAGTGGGTGGCGCCTTCCTGCGGGTAGGTCGGTTCGGTGAGCGGGAAAGAGGCGCCGTTTTCGCCATAGTCCCACACCAGCACGATGCGCTCGCTTTGATGGATGTCGAGCAGCCAACCCGGTTCCTGTCCAACGGCGCGAAAGTCAACGCCTGCCGCGCGCGCGTCGCTCCAGCTCGGCATGTCGTCGAGTGTCGGCGGGGCGGTGGCGGCAGGCGGCGCAGAACAGGCGACCGCAAGCAGCGCAACCGCGACAACAATGTGCTTCATGCATATCGCTCCGTCAGCGACGCGACGCCGGTTTGCGCCGACGCCCGCATTCTCGCCGCTTCGCGATAGTGCGACAGATAAAGCGCCGCCGATCCGGCCAAGCTCAGTTCTTCTCCGACATAGGCGCGCGGATTGTAGTGCTCGCGCGCGGCCCAGAACTCCAGCCAGCGCTGTTCCATGTCGGCCATCTTGAACTGCAACCCGCAGCGATCGTCGAAATGCGTTACCGAGCTGCTGGCGATCGGCTGGTCGGACAATTGCCGCGCTAGGGGATCGAGCCACACCCCTTCGTCCCAAGCGAAGATCGGCATGTTCATGGCGCTTGCTTGCAGCTGTGCGTTTCCTTGGATTTCAGAGTGCGCAAAAAACGCCATGCTGCGGCAACGCCTCAGCGCCGAGATGTAGTGGTCTGGATGGTAGCGACCGTATTGTATGATCTCGAAGCTCAGACCTTGGTGGCGCAGCATCTCCGTCAAACGCCCAATAGTGCGGGGAAAGTGGTAGTCGCGCGCGTGATAGATTTTGTCATAGATGAGGACATCGACCGACTTTTGCGCCTTGCTGACGTCTTCGTACTCATCGAGATCGTAACCGCGGTACCACATGCGAAGGCGGTCGCCGAAGTAGGGCGCAAACATCGTCCGTTCCCATTCGGCGCGCAGCACGAACGTGCAGTTTCGAGGATCGTCGAACAGGTGCGGACGCTGCAGCGGCGTATCCAAGATGCCGGAGCCCACCACTCTTGGGTTTGGCAGTCCTTCGACCTTATCCAACACCGTGATGTAGCCGGTGACGGCGATCGGGTGTTCGGGATAGCGTCTTGCGGCTTGGAAGTCGTTGACACGGACGTCGCAGCCAGCCGCCGTCAGCGCCTTGCGCAAGCTGCGATAGGTCATGTATCGGCCTGACCAGACCTGCCGGCGGCGCAGGTTGTTCCAGAGATAGCGCGCGGCGCGGCGCGCCTGCGCCTTGACATAACGCCAAGCAGGCTCCTCGGCTTGAAGTTCGTAGCCGTCGTAAAACAGCAGCACCAGATTTGGGTTGACCGGCGTCATCATTGTCCCGCGCACTCAATATCGCATGTTGGCGGCAGCGCCGCCAGCGCAAGCCCCAAAAACGAAGCGCCGTCGCATGGAGTGCGACGGCGCTTGCAGCTTTCGATGGTTAATTTGATCAGCCCTGGAAGGCGCTGATGTACACCTCTACGCGGCGGTTGCGTGCGCGGCCGCTGTCGCTGGAGTTGTCGGCGACGGGGCGCGTCTCGCCGAAACCTTGCGCGATCAGGCGCTGGCGGATGACGCCGCCCTGCATGAGGACCGACGCGACGTTCATGGCGCGGCGCTCGGAGAGGTCTTGGTTGTAGGCGTCCGACCCAACAGAGTCGGCATGGCCGTAGACATCCACCGTGGTCTGCTCGTACTCGCGCAGCACGCTGCCGGTGTCGCGGAGCGTCGGCACGAACTGGCCTTTCACCGAGTCACGATCGAAGTCGAACGTGAGGTCAGCGGGGAAGATGAGGCGAATTTGGCTCTGGCTGACCCGCTCGACGCCGACGCCCGTTCCTGCGAGCCGTTCACGCAGGTTCAGATAGGTGCGATCCATGTAGCTGCCGATTGCATAGCCGGCGAGTGCGCCAATGCCGGCGCCGATCATGGCGTTGCGGCGGTCATCGCCGCCCGCCAGCGTGCCAGCCGCAGCGCCGGCGATGGCGCCGACGATGGCGCCCGTGCCGGCGCGGTTGGTCTCGCGTTCGCCGGTAACCGGGTCAACCGTGGTGCAGCCAGCGAACAGCACCGCCGCCGCGATAGCCGTAATGAACTTACGCATAATCAATCCCTCCAAATCCCAGGGGCGGACGCCCATATCAGGGCGAAGTTTGGCGTCCGCCACATGAGCGGGCCCTGAACAACTCCAATACACTAATCTAGCCGATACCAGCAGCCCCGATCGACGTCGAAATGTCGCTTGAGCCGGGATGAACCCCGCCTCCTAAGGCGATCCCCTAGCGCACCCTCCGGCTTGCGCTGGGAGTAGGGCTCGAGTGCAGGCCCGGCCCGTCGAGGAACCGCGCTAGCTTGGCGTTGAGCGCCGGGCCTTTGTGCGTTTCGCACTCCCAGACGATCAGCACCTTCCAGCCTGCGCGCCGCAAGGTCCGCCTCACAACACCGTCACGTTTCTTGTTGCGATCGATCTTGTCGCGCCAATACGCAGCGTTGGCTTTGGGTTTGCGCGCGCCCCGGGCGCAGTCATGGCCGTGCCAAAAGCACCCATGCACGAAGATGGCTTTGCGGATGGCGCCGAACACGATGTCCGGTTTGCCGATGAGCGACGCGCCGTTGAGCCGATAGCGCCGCGCATAGCCCAACGCGCGCAGCGCAGCACGCACAAGGCGTTCCGGGGCGGTATTTGACGATTTGACCGCACGCATCACCGCTGAGCGATCGGCGGGGGAGAAGACATCCGTCCGGCTCATGCGCGCAAGCGCTGTGCGCTTGCCCACGCCAAAGGCGCGAGCAGTCGTTGCGAGAGCCAGCGGACAACCGGCGTGCTGACCGCATCGCCAAGCAAGTGCAGCGCAGCAGTTTGCTTGTCGGGCAACGGATAGTCTTCGGGCGCACCCATCAGCCGAGCCGCCTCGCGGGGCGAGAGCAGCCGCGAGCGGACGCGGCCATCCTGCACAAAAAGCAGCGTTTGGTTGCTCGAACCGCCTGCAGGGGTGCGCAAACAGCCCGCGAGCCCATCGAAGCGTGCTTCCGCCCGCTGCACGCGTTGACCGCGCTCCCGGCGAATGCGGCGGAACAGCGCGCCCACCTCGCTGCGGCCGCTGTCTTGCAGCGATTGTAGCCGCGCGCGCTGCAGCGGGCTCATCAACGCAAGCAGACGCTGGGTCTGCACTTCCGTGTTCCAGGCCTGGCCGGGAACATCGTCCAAGAGATCGGCCAAGCGCGTGTTTCGCAGCGGCGGCGCGTCGACCCTCCACCACACAAAGCGCTTGCGCAGGGCTTCGGGCAGGCGCGCTGCGGCGTCACGCAACGCCGTCGTGTGGAAGGGCTCGGTTGGGCCGGACACGGCGAGATGGGGCGGTGCGTTCCGCGCTGCGACGATGAACAGCCGCTTGCGCGATTGCGGCGTGAACAGCGCGGCGTCCAGCTCCAGCGCACCGGCTCGATAGCCGAGGACGTCGAGAGCGTGGATCAGCGCTGCGAAATCAGCGCCGCCGTGCGAACTCAGCAATCCGGTAACGTTCTCAAGCGCGAGGATCTCTGGTGCACGGCCCTCGGCGGTGAGCTTCTCCATTAACCGATGGAAGCCCCAGAACGCACCCGATCGTGGCGCCGCCAAACCGCGTCGCGCCCCTGCGAGCGAGAGGTCCTGGCAGGGGAACGACGCCCAGGCCAACGTCGCCTTGCCCGGAAGGTCAGCCGTGCTCAGCGACCAGACGTCGCCTTCCACGAGATGGTCGGCGCCGAAGGCTGCCCGATACGCACTAGCCTTGGCAGGATCGACGTCATTTGCAAAAATGCAGGCGAAATCGGGCTCTAGCCCGAGCCGGGCCAGACCACCGCCCGCGAAAAACTCGTAAAATGGGGCGCCGGAATCACGCTGCATAGGTCTATACTAGCCTGTCCTGGATGCGGTGGCGTCCCTGCAGACGTCGCGAATGGGGGTAGCTCATGCGGACGGTGATTCGCGGCCTTGTCACCGGCCTTGTGGCGGGTGTGCTGTTGCTCGGCGCCTGCCAGCGTCAGCCAGGCACATCCTCCGATGAGCCAGGCGTCGGCGGTAGCGGCGACCGCGAGTCGGCGCTTGCGGCGGAACAACTCGCCGCGCTTGGCGGCCCAGCCAACCCTGAACAACGCGCGCTGTATGAGGGCGAGTTCCAAGCTTCAGGCGGTGTCGGCGCAGTGGACGAGAGCGCGGGCGGGGAAGGCGGCGGCTCCGGCGAGGGCGCTTGGGAACTTCGGCTTTACAACGATTATGCGCAGTTCTCGCGTCCCGGCTTGGGCGATGACGGCGGCATTCCTGGCGAGCGCGATTATCGCGAACGCGGCATGCGCGTGGTCGCCGGCGCGGTCATCATCACGCTTTCGCATGCGCCGTGCACGACCAGTGGCCTGCAACTCGATTACGTCGCCCGCGTGATCTACGAAGGCGTTTCCTACGAGGGTTGCGCGCGCCGTGGCGTGGCGGAAGGCGAACGGCCGACTTGGGCGCTGGCGCTTCCTGATCTTGTTCCCGCGATCGACGCCTGCCTGGGACGCATGGCCGGAGCGCGGGTCACGTTCGCGTCTGCGATTGGAGGCGGACAAACCAGCGTCAGACTGCGCGCCCGTGATGGAGCGCGGGTCGAGTGCGTCGCCGACGGCGCTGGCGAGATTGCGGTGTTCGAGCCGCTTGCCGACTCCGATCGGCGCACGGGCGAAGGCGATCCGGAGTTTCAGCGCGGCGGCGTTGCGCCTGCGGCGCAAGCCTGCTGGTCATCTGAGGAAGCCATCGATCGCGACGGCCAGCCAATTGGATGGCTTTTCCGTCGCACCTGCTGACGCTCAGCCAAACAGTCCCTGCAGCCAGTGCAGCACGCCGTTGAACACGGCGACGCCGACGCGCGCTGCGACATAGGTGGAGGCGGCTGCGGCAAGCGATGTCAGCAGCATGAGCAGCCCGTCGCGTTGGAGCAGCGCCAGCGCGGTCAACGCGACCGTGATGCCTGGCGGCCAATTGCCAAATGGAATCGGCAGGATCAGGACGAGCGCCATCAACAGCGTTTGCAAGCCGACATAAATCGTCGCCGGAAAGCGGGTGAGCTCCGAAAGCCGCGGCTTGATGAGATACTCGACGCGCCGCAGGGTTGGCGTAGCCGCCGCAAACGTCCGACGCAGCGTGTTGCAGTCTACACGCCAGTCCCGCACGCGCTTGGGCACCCACATGCGCCGCTGACCCAGCACCAGCTGCAGCGCGGGCGCGAGCATCAGCACGCCGAAGATCGTCGAGATGCCTGGCACGTTCGGAATGCACATCGGTAGCGCCAACACCAGTAGCACCACGCCGTTGGCGCGGGCGTCGAGCTGGTCCAGCAGTTCGCCAACGCTGATCGTGTCGCCGGGGAACGAAGCGGCGAGATCGTCGAGCAGGGCCGACGCGGCGCGGCCGGGGCTCTTTGGAGGTTCTGGGGAGGCGTTCATACGCGGGTTGCGGCGGATCACATGGGGCGCCCGCACTTCTTTGACCAGGGGCTTGTTCAGGTCTCGTCAACCATGCTCAGCGTACCACCGCCGCATGCAAAGCCCCCGCACGGCGATCGCGCTGTCGGCACTAGCCCTTGCGGGCTGCGCCGGCGGAGGTCCGCCGCAGGAACTTGCTGGGCTGTGGAGCGCCGGCCCCGCCTCCTGCGACGCTGGCGTGGGCGTGCGTTTCGAGGCCGATGCGATCGAAGCGGTCTACGATCAGCAGGTCGAGACGCTGTTTGCACGTCCCCGCTACGAGATTGAGGCCAATGGCGACGCATTCAGGGTGCGCATCGCCTACGATCTTCCTCGCATCGCCGGCGCGGTCCGCAGTCCAAACCAGCATGGCGTGCTGGTGCTTGCTCGGCAGCCCGATGGTGGTCTTGCCCCCGAAACCCACGCTCTCGTCGATCCGCGCACCGGCGCCACGCGCACGCGCATCGCCGGCGATCCGGTCGAGACGCTCATGACCTTGCACCCCTGCGGCGAGCACCCCTGGCTTGGCGGTTTGCGCGGCCGCGCATGAAAAAGGGCCGCCCCAGGGGCGGCCCTTGAGTGGTCTTGGGAGGGCTTGTTCTCTTTTAGTTTGCGGCTTGCACGGCGGGGACGGCATCGCCGTTGCAACGCGCGATTTCATCCGCGGTGAGTTCGTCGCCTTCGGGGCCGTAGGCAACGATCCGGCCGTCCAGCTCGCGGCCCAATTGGCGGCATGCGCGGACGGTGGACGCATGGTCGGCACGGGCCCGGCAGGTGTCGCCTTCGCAGGTCCATATCGTGTTTTGTGCGATCACCCGGGTTTGCTGGGCAACCGGCGTCTCCAGCCTCGCGGTGAAGATGGCGTCGCGGGCATAGGCGGCCCCGGCAAAGCTCATGCTGGCGAGGGCGGCGATGACGACAGATCGAAGGGCGGACATGCAAAAACTCCTGGTTGGTCGCGCTGCTTGGGGAGGAGCGCGAGCCAACAATCGCCCCGACCCTGACTGATGACAAGAGAAAAATGAAGGAAGCCGACAGTATTCACAGTACTGTTATCATTCTGCATCGCAATGGGGTTTACCCCTAGGGTAGTTGAGCCGGCGGTCCTGCTAAGGCAGGTTGACGAGCGACTGGGAGGAGGCGCCCATCAGAGGCGCACACACGCGGGGTGGATTTGCCATGACATTTTACAAGTTCGTCGTGGGCGTGGCGTTGGCGCTGGCGATGATCGCGGTGCTGGCGATGAGCGCGCTGGTGTTCAGCGCCCGCGACTTCCAGTGGGGGTTACAGCAGTTGTCGCCGCGCACGGGCGGGATGATCTCGTTCGCGGAACTCGAGCAAGCGAACACGCTGATCGACGAGATCGAAGCGGCGGCGAGCGGCCCGGTGGGCGAACAACGCGACTTGCGCAATCAGCTCGATCAGCTCGAGGGCCAAATTCAAAGTGCTACGCGCGCGGCCGACGAGCTGCGCGCGGAAATGGTCGGCCTGATCGCCACCATTGAGCGTGACGCCAACGTCCAGGCGGCGGCGAGTGCGGCCGCCAACACCAGCGTACAGGCGCTGTCGCAGCGCGTTTCTGCTCTCGCCGCGCGCCGCGATCTCTCACCCGCCGATCAACAGCGCGTGGCGCAGCTTCAAAGCCAGGCGCAGCAATTGGCCGAACACGAGGAGGCCATCGACGAACTCGATGCGCAGCAAGCGCAATTGACGGCGCGGCAGCGGCTGGTTGACGGTCAAGTCACGGAAGCCAATCGGCGCGTTTTGGCGCTGCAGGCGAATGTGGTGCCTGAGTCCGATCAATACGCGCGGGTGCGCGGCGAGGCCGAGGCGCTTCGCAGCATGAGCCCGCTCGGCGTCAGCGCCGCGCTGGCGCAGGGCCATCCGGCGCTGTTGTCTACGCTGCTGGTGTTGCTGATGGGATCGCTCGGGGCGCTTCTGTATTTGTTCCCGGCCTATCTCAACCGCGCCATACCCGTGACGATCGCCGAGATCGTCGTACGCATCATCTTCGGCATGTGTGCGGCGCTGGCGTTCTACGTGCTGGCGAATGCAGCTATCGCCGGCTTCTCGATCGCCTCGGCGGTCCAGCAGGCGACATCCTCGTCCTCGCTCAACCCCTTCACCGTATCGCTGGTCGGCATCGTCGCCGGGGTGATGTCGGAGGACATCGCTAAATGGATCCAGGACCGTAGCCGCGGCATCTTCCAACAAGGCGGAGGCGCGCCTGCGGCTGGCGCGCCAGCGAGCGCAGAGACGCCTCCTGGCGGCGGGCTCGTCAATAATCAGGCGATATCCTGACCTGCTCATCCGCGCATTGGATGCACTGGCCCAGCGGCATGCGCTTTCGCGCGCGTGCGCGTGGCGATAAGCTCCGGGCCAAATTGACTTAGGAGTCCGCTCATGTCTCGCCGCGCCGTCATCGTTTCTTACGCCCGCACCGGCCTCGCCAAATCCGGTCGCGGTGCTTTCAACGACACGCATGGCGCGGCCATGACCGGCCACTGCATCCAGCACGCCGTCGCCCGCGCCAAGGTCGAGAGCGGTGCGGTCGAGGATGTCGTGATCGGCTGCGGCTCGCCGGAAGGCGCCACCGGCCACAATGTCGCGCGCTTGGCGGCGGTGTGGGCGGGGCTCGATTTCAAGTGTTCGGCGACGACGGTGAATCGTTTCTGCTCTTCCGGCCTGCAGGCGACGGCGCAACTCGCGCACTACATCATGAACGAAGGCGCGGCGGTGGGGGTTTCCGGCGGGGTGGAATCCATTTCGCTCACGCGGCTGTCGCCGGCCATGAACAAGGATCACATGTTCGAGGAGAAGCTCATGAAAGAGCACCCGTACATGTGGATCACCATGATCGAAACCGCAGACAATGTCGCGAAGCGCTACAATGTCAGCCGCGAGTACCAGGACGAGTATTCGCTGCGCAGCCAGCAACGCATCGCCGCCGCGCAAGCGGCCGGGCTCTTCAAGGACGAGATCGTGCCGATGAAGACCAAGATGAAAAAGGTCGACAAGGAAACGAAAGCCGAAAACATCGTCGATGCGGTGGTTGACCGCGACGATTGCAATCGCCCGGACACCACGCTTGAAGGGCTGGCCAAGCTCGAACCGGTGCGCGGCGAGGGCAACTTTGTCACCGCGGGCAATGCGAGCCAGCTCTCCGACGGCGCCGCCGCTCTGGTGCTGATGGAGGAAAAGGAAGCCGAACGCCGCGGGCTGGAGCCGTTGGGCCTGTTTAAGGGCTTCGCCGTTGCCGGCTGCCATCCCGACGAAATGGGCATCGGCCCGGTGTTCGCGGTGCCGCGCCTGTTGCAGCGGCAGGGCCTGAAGGTCGACGACATCGACCTTTGGGAGCTCAACGAAGCCTTTGCCTCGCAGTGCCTCTACAGCCGCGACAAGCTCGGCATCGATCCGGAGAAGTACAACGTCAATGGCGGCTCGATCGCCATCGGCCATCCCTTCGGCATGACCGGCGCGCGTCTCGTCGGCCACGTGCTGCTGGAAGGACGCCGCCGCAAAGCCAAGCACGCGGTGGTGACCATGTGCATCGGCGGCGGCATGGGGGCCGCGGGGTTGTTTGAGGTGTACAACTAAACCCGCTGGGACGCGCATTCGCGAAGCACAATGCACCCATTGCACCCATTCCCGATGACGGCGTAGCTGTCAGTCCGGGCGCCATAGAATAGAAGACCGAGGCTCAGTCCTTGATCGCGTGCACGCTTGACGCCGCTGCGAGACGTGCGCCGTCGACGCCGACGTAATCCGCGCGCAGGAACAACAGGGTTCGGGTCTTGCGGTTGAGTTCGACGCGCGCCTCGCCGTCGGCGGGGGAGGAGATTACGTCGATCGTCGCCGAAACCAGCGCAGAGGCGCCTTCGCGCGCGGCGGCTTGCGCCAACGCAGCGACGAGGCGCGCAGCGATGTCGGCTTCGCTGGTCATGTCTTGCGTGCGATAGCTTGCATGATGCGCTCGTGCGCAGTGGCGAGCGGCGCCCAGTCGCCGACGCTGGCGCTCTTGCCTGGCTCAAGATCCTTGTAGTGCATGAAGAAGTGCTTGATTTGCTGCACCAGCAAGGGAGGCAAATCTTCGTGCGTCTTCACGTCCTTGTAGAACGGGTTGAGCGCATCCACGGGCACTGCAAGAATCTTCTCATCTACGCCCTTTTCGTCGTCCATCAGCAGCACGCCGACAGGCCGCGCGCGAATGACGCACCCTGCAACTACCGGCATCGGCGTCACGACCAGAATGTCGATAGGGTCGCCATCCTCGCCCAGCGTATTCGGGATGAAGCCGTAATTGCTGGGATAGAGCATGGATGTGTGCAGGAAGCGATCGACGAAGAGTGCGCCTGACTTCTGATCCAGCTCGTACTTCACAGGCAGGCCACCCTGCGGAATCTCCACGAAGGCGTTGACCTCGTGCGGCGGATTGCGACCTGCGCTTAAGAAACGAACGTCCATCACATTGTCTTTCTGAGCGGCGCCAAATCCGGAAACACCGGCGTGCGTTTCTGCGCCTTGGCCGCGAACGCCTCGGTCATGTGCGGCGGCGAGAGCATCGAGGTGTTCCAGAGCGCAACGTAGTCGAGCGCGCTGGCGGTCGAATGGTCGCGCGCGTAATTGATCATGCGCTTGGAGCCGGCGACCGCGAGCGGCGATTTCTCCGCGATCTCGCGCGCGAGGTCCATCACATGCGCCATCATCGCGTCATGCGTGGCGAACACCTCGTTGACGAGCCCGATCTCTTTCGCCTTCTGCGCCGGCAGGCGGCGGCCAGCGTACGCCAGCTCACGCACCCAGCCGTCGGGAATGAGTTTGCACAAGCGCGGGAAGGTGCCGACGTCGGCGGTCATGGCGATATTGATCTCGGCGATCTGGAAGAAGGCGTCTTCCGTGCAATAGCGGATATCGCAGGCACTGGTCATGTCGACGCCGGCGCCGATACAGCCCCCTTGAATCGCCGCGATCACTGGCATCCGCGCGTCTTCAAGACACGAAAAGCTTTGCTGCAGCACATGCACGAAATGGCGGAAGGCTTCCGCGCGCACATATTGATCGCCGCCCTCCGCGCTGATCCCGGCGCCTTCGGTGAAGACGCTCGTGTCCATGCCGGCGGTGAAATGTTTGCCGGTGGAGGAGATGACGATGACACGCGCCTTGGCGTTGTCGTCAATGTCGCAAACGAGCGCCGGCAACTCGTTCCAGAACGCCCGGTTCATGGCGTTGAACGCCTCCGGGCGGTTGAGCACGATGTGGGCGATGGCGTTTTCGATGGAGAGGGAGAAGCAGGCGGTGTCGGTCATGGGCCCCACTTTGTGTTGGCGCCGCGAGCCTAGACAAACGCCAGCGCGCCGTCACGCGCATGCCGCGCGCGTTGGTGGAGAGCCGGGGACGCGAGTTTGCGCGTCGCGACGAATGCGCCGTTGGGTCGGCGCTCTGTGACACGAAAGGCCCCGTCCCCGCGCCCCAGGGGTTCCCCCTCAAGCAAACACCACCCCCGTCAGCACCGCCGCGTAGTGCACGCCGGCCGCGGCCATGACGAAGCCGTGCCAGATAGCGCGCCGGAAGGGCAGGCGCTCCCAGACGTAGAACGGAATGCCGATGGTGTAGAGCACCCCGCCCACGGCGAGCAGGATCAGCCCCGCGAGCGGCACGCCCTCGATCATTGGCCCCAACGCCGCGACGATCATCCAGCCGAGGAGCACGTAAAAGCCGATCCACACGCGTTTGCCGACGCCAGGCAAAAACAGCTTTCCCGCCGCGCCGACAAGCGCCAGCGCCCAGACGATGCTGGTCATCGAGATCGCCCAGGCGCCGTCAAAGCGCAAAGTCGTGAACGGCGTGTAGGTGCCGGCGATCATCAGGAAAATGGCGGCGTGGTCGAAGCGACGCAGCAGCGACTTTCGCTTGTGGTTTTCCGCCAGATTGTAGGCCATCGAGCAGCCGACCATGGTCATGACGCAGACGCCATAAACGGCTACTGCGCTGGCCATGCCGAGCCCGCCCCGCCAGATCGCAAGCCCCAGCGCGGCCCCCACCGCAAAGGTGAAAAGTCCGAGTGCGATGCCATGCACCCAGCCGTCCACCAGCTTTTCCAGCCGGGTCGGGTAGTGGAGCTTGGGCAGCAGGTCGGCGAGCGTCATGATCAGGGCTTTATAGCACAGATTTGCGGACCCGGTGTGGTCACGCTTGCCGACGGAGTGTTGCAAGATCCAAACCGCGTTGCCTGGTTTGCCTCTGGGGCCCGGGGTTCGCCGCGTTCCGCGACGCCATGGGATCACGAGTGCTATCATTGGCGCATGCAGATTCGTTTCGATCGCCGCATTGCTCTTTTCGCGGTGGCGAGCCTCATTGCCGCCCCCGCCTCGGCGCAGCAGCTGCTCGATGTGCTGACACAACGCGACGCGAGCCGCGGCGTGCGCGACGCCTTGGGGCTGGCGGCGATGAACGCGACCACGCGCCTTGCGCAACCCAACGGCTTCTGGGCCGATGCGCGTGTGCGCATTCCGCTGCCGGGCATGCTGGGTCAGTCGCAGCGCACGCTCGCCGGTTTTGGCATGTCGGCGCCGCTGGACCAATTGCAGGAGAGCCTCAACCGCGCCGCCGAACAAACCATGCCGGAAGCCAGCCGGCTGTTCGTCAACGCCGTCCGCGACATCACCATCGCTGACGCCATCGACATCGTGCGCGGGCCGGAGGATTCAGCCACGCGCTATTTGCGCGAGCGAACCGAAACGCGGCTAACCTCGCTGCTGCGTCCGCCGATGACGCGGGCGCTGACGGACTCCGGCGCGTTTACCCTGTTGCGCGTGGCCTTGCGCGAGGTCGGGCTCGCCAGCATGACGCCGAATCTGCGCACGGAAGTGATCAGTTTCTCGACCGCCAAGGCGCTCGACGGCGCTTTCTTCTTCATCGCCGAGGAGGAGCGCGCCATCCGCCGCGATCCGGTGCGGCGGACAACAGACATCCTGCGGCGCGTATTCGGCTCCTGAAGCGGGCGTCGTTCGTTCAGCATTCCCAACCAAAGCGACGATGCTTGGCCGCTTGACGGCGCAGTCTAAGCTCCCGACCGATGAGTGAGTCGGCCGAACCGTTCCGCCGCGTCTCTTTCGACGTCCCCGGCGGGCGCATGGCCGGGATCGCGTTCGGCGCGGCAACGCCCAATCCTGACATCGTGTTTCTGCACGCGACGGGCTTCAACGCGCGCACCTATCGCGCGCTGTTGCAGCCGCTCGGCGACAGCTTTCACGTGCTCGCCATCGATTTTCGCGGGCATGGCCGCACGGAGTTGCCGGCGAAATTGTTCGGCTACGATTCTTGGCGGCCGCATCGTGACGATGTCATCGCCCTGATCGAGCGGCATTTCACCGCGCCGGTGACCCTCGCTGGCCATTCGCTCGGCGGCACGGTTGGTTTGCTGGTCGCGGGCAAGCGGCCCGATCTGACCGCTGGACTGGCGCTGATCGACCCGGTGATCTTGCCGCCCGCCGCGTACGCCTATTTTCAGATGCCGCTGGGGCCGCTGCTCAGCCGCTGGACCATGCCGATCGCCCGCGTCGCAGGCAAACGGCGTCCGCGCTTCGCCGATCGCGTTGAGGCGGTCGCGGCGTACAAAGGCCGCGGCGTGTTCGCGGCGTTCACCGACGAGATGCTCGAGGACTATGCGGTTGACGGCTTTGTCGAGGACGGCGGCGGCGTTCGCCTTGTGTGCACGCCTGCTTATGAGCGCGCGACCTTCGCGGCGCAACGCAACGACGTCTGGGGCGCGTTGCGCAAAGTGACCGATCCTTTGGTGCTGCTCCGCGCCGAGCGCGAGTCCACGATCCCGATTGCAGCGATGCATCGCTTCGCGGCGATCAAGCCGGACGCGCGCATCGCCACCGTGGAAGGCGCGGGGCACATGCTGCCGATGGAGCGCCCGGACCGCGTCCGTTCCGCGATCGAAAGCGCGACTTTGATGGGCAAAGCCGGGCGCCGCTATCACGACGTACTGGAGTAGCGCCAAGCGAGGCTCACCTGCCAGACGGCCTAGACAGCGATTCCAATCGCACGCTTGCGAATGCGCGCGCGAACGTCCTCGCTTGGCGTGATCGCCTTGCGCGTGGCGATGTCGAAGGTGAGCGCGACGGCTTCAAGACTTGCCCAGCAATGGCCGGCTTCAGGGTCGCACATCCAATGCACTAGCCGCTGAGTTTTTTCTGCGACTTCCGCCACGCCTGAGTGGAGTTCGATCAGTTCGCCTGCGCGCGGCCAGCGCCGAATGACGAGCCTTGCTTCGACCACCGCGCCGGCGGGCGCCGCACCCGCGGCCTCGCCAGCCTCCTTGCGCCAGCTCGCGAGCAGATTGGGAACGGAATCCGAAGCGCGGCCGAAGAAGTGTTCGGTGCGCAAGCGCCCGAAGGCGTCGCATTGGTCGGGTGAGACCAGGCTGGCGCCGATGCGGACCGCCCCCAATCCGATTGCGCCGTCGCGGCTTGCGTTGCTGGGCGCGCGGCTCACGTCGATGGAACGCGGCTTCGCGTGCGCGGGCAGCGTGCACGCGATTATCTTCGCGGCGGCGCGGCTGCGCGCAGACCACGGGAAGGAACGAAAGTCGCGCGCCTCGGCGTGCGCCGCTTTGACGGTGAAGCAGCTTGCCGGCGCGCCGTCGGCGTGGCGCATATCGAGGCACAGAACCGCGTCGCAATCGTTCAACTGCACCACCCCGCCATGCATGACCAGGGGCGCGCCCGGGCGCGCTTCTTTCAGGAAACGGATGTGCACGTCATAGGGGACGAGCGTCGCGCCCGCCGCGGGCGTGAACGCGCGCGGCATACCAAGCGCGTTCGCCATGTGCGCGAGGCCGATCATTGCGCGCTCGAGATGGAAACGCACGTTGAGATGTCCCCCTTCGTCGCACTCCCAGGTGTTGACGCTGCCTTGGTACAGCGGCGCGGGGAGGGGTGCGGGGTGACTCACGCGGCGCGCTGGCAGGCGGCGCAGAGGCCCGAGGCCTCGATCATGGTGCGGCGGATGGAGAAGCCGTCGCGGCTGGCGGCCTCTGAGAGATCGACCAGCGCATGGCCGGCGTCGAATTCTTCCGCCGCGCCGCACTTTTCGCAAATGAGAAAGATGGTCGAGCGCGCGCAGGCGCCGATGTCGCACGCCACAAATGCGTTGAGGCTCTCGATCCGGTGGGCAAGGCCCATGCGGACCAGAAAGTCGAGCGCCCGATAAACGGTGGGGGGCTTGGATTGCTTGTCGGCGTCGATCAGCGGCAGCAGGTCATACGCCTTGGCGGGGCCCGGCTGGTCGATCAGCAGTTCAAGGACGCGCTGGCGCAACGGCGTCAGTGTTTCCCCCGCCGCGGCGCAGATGCGTTCCGCCTCGACAATGTGGGCAGTGCGATCATGCGCGCCGTGGTGAGGTGACATGCAGACCATGATTGCAGGCTCCCGCGTCTCATGAAAGACCCGTTGGCTCCGGAACTTTACAAGAACAAAAATCTGGAGTATTGATCCGGAACATACAAGGAACACGAGGGGCGCGACGCATGTCAGAGGCAATTTTCCGCGGCGTTTCGGGGCGGCTGCACCGGTTTCGCGTGCATCGGCCGCATGACCAGTTTGGCGAGGCGCCGGCGGTGTACGCTTTCGCCCGCCCCGGCCTGGGCGGACGGGGCTGGACGCCGTTGTTTGTATCGCGGACGGGCAATTTGTCGAAGCGGTTGGCGACCCACGAGCAATGGCCGGAGGCGCAACTTCTGGGCGCGACGCACGTGCTGGTGCTCGAACAAGATGAGCGCGACGCGCGCGAATATGTCGAAGCCGATATCGTGCAAGCGCTGCGACCGGTGATGAATGGCGGCGTCGATGTCGATGCTGAAGACAAGGGGCCGCGTCTGGTTTGGGCCGCCTGAGTCCCGGCTATTGCTGCGCGCCTTCGCTTGGCAATTGGCTGAGCGCCGCGTTGGTGCGGCGCAGCGCGGTGGCGTAGCGGCGTTCGGTGGGATGAGCTTCGGCGATGCGGCTGAGCAATTCGCGCGCTGTCTCCAAATTTTCCCTGGCGCGCGCCGGGGACGCTTCAAGTTGGGTTTGCGCTAGGCGATTGAGGGAGTCCGCGGCGGCATAGGCGATCGCCGCGTCGGCCGGATCGGATTGCGCCAGGGCCAAGCGCAGCCGCGCCGCCTCGGCGAACGCACCGCGCGCGCTGGCTTCGTTCTCTTCTCGCAGCCGCGCTTGGGCGAGCCGATGCAGCGCCTCCGCGAGCGCGGCCTGAGCAGTGCGATCGTTCTGCGCAGCCGCCAGGACGCCACGATGCTGACGAACCGACTCGGCGTACGCGGCCGTCGCTGCTGGCAGTTCGTTGAGTGCGAGGCTCGTCGCGCCGATCTGTTCCTGCGCCTCGGCCACGCTCGCGCTCGGAGCGCCGCGGGCGAGCGTGCGCCGCAACTGAACCACTTCGCGCCACGCCGTGCGCGCGTCCGCATAGTTGCGCGCGCGCTGCAGGCGGACGGCGTCGACGGCCAACAGATCCGACAGCGCCGTGCGTGTTTCCGGCGTGGCGCGGCGGTCGAGATCGGCGCGGGCGGCCGTCAGCGCTTCCTCCATCAAGGCCGGCCCGGCGCGACCAACGCCGCCCAGCATGCGCGCGGTGTAGATGAGGCGTTCCGTAAACAGGGTTTGCGCCGCCGCGTCGTCCGGCGCCGCAGCCGCCTGCTGCCGGGCCAGCGCCAAGCTCTCTTGCAGCGCTTCGACAGCCGCCGCCGGGTTGCCGGCGTCGACGAAGGCGCGGCCCAGCTTCGACAGTGCAGAGCCGAGTTCGGCGCGTGCGGCGGCGCTGCGCGGATCAAGATCGAGCCGCGCGCGCGCCAAGGCGACCGTGCGCGTGTAAGACACGCGGGCGCCGTCAAGGTCGCCGGCCTCGACTTGCGCGTCGCCAAGACGGCGGAGCGCCCCGGCGAGGCCCTGGATGGCGGCCTCATCGCCCGGCGGCGAGTGTTCGAGCACGGCTTCAAGCGCCGGCGCGGCTTCTGCGTAGAGCGCGAGCGCCTCCGACCGTCGGCCCGCCGCTTGCTGCAGCTCCCCCAAGCGGCCAAGCGCCTGCGCCAGTGCGGCATTGCGCAAGCGCACGTCCTCTTCGCGCACGGTGCGGGCCGCGTCGACCGCACGTTGAGCGTATGCAAGCGCCTGCTCGCCGTCCGCGCCGCTGCTCGCAAGCGACAAGGCGCGGACGAAGGCCAATGTCTGCCGTTCGGACTCCGGAAGCGCGTCGAAAGCGACCACCGCTGCGCGCGCGCGTTCGCCGCTGCGCTCGCGATCGCCACGACGTTCATGAATGTCGGCGAAACGCACCAGCAAGTGCGCCCGTTGGCGCATCAGTGCGGGGGCGTCGCCGCCTTGCTCGAACAACCGCTCGAAGCGCGCTTCAGCGGCGCCCAACACATCGGGTGATGCGCGATCGAGTTCGGCCAGACGCAGCGACAGATCATCGGCCTGAACCACAGCATCCGCCGCGACATCCAGCGCATCACGCGCGAGCGTCTCTGCGCTGTCGCGCTGCCGCGCCGAGTGAGCGGCAAACACGCTCGCGCCCATGGTGGCGAGTGCAAGCGCTGCAATCATGAACCAGGCCGCCGAAGCGCCGATGCGCTGCGCCCCGGCGCGCGCATCGATCAGCGCACCGGGTTCGGCGCCGAGTAGCACCGCTGCGACCTTGAGCGCCCCCAATTCCTGGCCATCGCCGACCGAGCGGAAGTCCGCGGCCAGCGGTTCGCGGCCGCGCACCCGCGCTGGCAACGACTCCCGTGGATCGCCCCGTAGCAGCACGAGCAGCAGCCGCGAGCCGGCGTTAAGGCGCAGGTATTCGTCGATTTCGGCGTTCACCCGTTCCGAAGCGAAGGCGGCGGGGCTACAGCAGACAATCAGCCAATCCGCCTCGGCCAACGCTTGCGATAGCGCATGGGGTGTCATTTCCGTAGCGAGCGAGACGCCGGTGAGGCGTTGGCCGTTCGGCGCGATCACGCCCTTCATGCGTTGCACGAGGCGGCGAGCCGCTGCGGCATCTTCCGCAGCGTAACTCACGCATGCCCTGACGTGCTGTCCCGATCGCATCGCTGCGCTCCCGCCCTCCGGGCCTGTCACGTGAGGGTATACACTAACGCCGACCCCGATGTGAGGTCTCGCGGGCGGGTACACGTGCAATTGAGGACAGGGGTTGCGCCTTTACGTCGGTCGGGGCCAAGCTCGCGGCCATGACCGCCAATTCCTTGCGCAGTTGGGGCATGGCCGTGTCGGCATCGATCATGGTGGCCGCCCTGCTGATAGCCGCCCAGCCGCACGCGGCTGCGCGGGGGGAGGCGGCTGACCATGTCCGCCAACTGGCGCAGGCGCCCACGCCGAGCCATGTCGGGTTCATTGTTCGCTTCCAGGGCGAAGGACCGATCGCACGCGCGCAAGCGGCGGCGGGGCGAGGAGGGGGCGAGGCGGCGCGGCGCGAGATTGAAGCGCAGCTGGTGCGGCAGGCGGCGTTCAACGGACTATGCTTCGATCGGTTCACGGTCGGCGCCGCCGAGGTGGTGCTGCGCTCCTGCGAGGCGGTTCCGGCGGCGGAGCGCGCCGCGTTCGAGGCGTCTTGGCTTGCCCGACTGCGCGCGATGCGGGCAGTGGACTATGCCGACGCAAACGCGACCATGTCGGCCGAACGGGGATAGCATGGATACCGCCGGGATTGGCGACTACCGGGAGCGGGTGATTGCAACCGTTGACGGGCTTGCTCTCTATGCGCGCGACTACGCGCCGGTGACGCCCGCGACCGGTGCGCCGGTGATCTGCCTGCACGGCCTCACCCGCAATTCGAAAGACTTCGAGATCATTGCCCCGCGCATCGCCGCGTGCGGACGGCGCGTGATCGCCCCCGACATGCGCGGCCGCGGCAAGAGCGCCAACGATCCCGACCCCGCGCATTATGTTCCAGCGGTCTATGCCCAGGACGTCGCGGCGCTGATGGACAAACTCGAAATCCCCCAGGCGGTGTTTATCGGCACCTCGATGGGCGGCATCATCACCATGCTGATGGCGGCGCTGGCGCCGCAGCGTGTCGCCGCCGCCGTGCTCAATGACATCGGCACGCGGCTTGATCCCGCCGGTCTCAATCGCATTGCGTCCTACGTCGGGCGGACGCGTCCCGTTTCGACCTGGGAGGAAGCCGCGGACGCTGTTTGCGCGCTCGCGGGAGACATCTATCCCAGGCGTCGCGATGATCGCGCGTTCTGGCTGGCGTTCGCGCGACGCACCTTTCGCGCGCGCGACGACGGCAAGATCGAGACCGACTACGACCCCCACATCGCGCTCGCATTCGCCGATACCGGCGGCGCGCCGCCACCGGATATGACGCCGCTGTTCAATGCACTTGCAAGCAAGCCCGTGCTGCTCGTGCGCGGCGCGCTCTCGGATTTGCTGACGCCGCCGATCGTCGCCGAGATGCGCGCGCTGCGGCCGGATCTCGTCACCGTGGATGTCGCCGATGTCGGCCACGCGCCGATGCTCGATGAACCCGAAGCGTGGGAGGCCGTGCTCGACTTCCTTGCGCGTGCGGACTGACAGGTCAGCCCGCCAGCGCCCGTTCTTGGACGGTGGCGTCGCGGACCGCCGCGTGGAGCGCGTCGAACGAGCAGGGTTTCGTGAGATACGCGAAGATTCCCATCTCACTGCATTGCAGCTGCAGATCGAGAATGGCGGTTGCAGTCAGCGCGATTGCGGTCGGGGGCGTGGGCGCCAGATCGCAGATCAGCCGCCACGCTTCGATGCCGTCCATGCGCGGCAATGTCAGATCCAAGATGAGCACGTCAGGTGCGTGATTGAGCGTGAGCGCTACGGCTTCCGCCCCATCGGCAGCCTCAAACACCTTGTAGCCCAGGCGCTGAAAACGCTGGCCTAGCATGGCGCGACACGGATCGTCGTCTTCGGCGATAAGAATGGACGGCAGCATACAACCTCAACGCGACCAACTGACCCTCAGGTCGTCAATCAATCGCTAACGCGGCTGCCAATTTCCGACGGCGTCAGAGAGCCCTGCTGAAGAGCTCATCATACTTGACGCCATCGAACGGCACGGCGTTTGTGAGGGTGGCGAGATCGCTCACGGCGTAGTCGCGCGTCGAAGGCCAGTGCGCTTCGGTCACGCCCATTTGCGAAAGCGATGCCGGCAGGCCGATCCGGGCGTTCAGATCGACGATCGCCTGCGGCAGGTCGGCGTTCGGCGCGAGCCCGAGCGCACGGCGCAGGCGGGCGAATTTCTCCGTCGCGGCGTCACCGATCATCGCCAGCGAGTGCGGCAGGATCACCGCGTTTAGCGTGCCGTGGTGAAGCTTCAAGTCGCCGATCCGTCCAAGCGCGTGGCTGAGCCCGTGCACCGCGCCCAGGCCCTTGGCGAACGCAAGGGCGCCTTCGAACGAAGCCATCATCATGTGCCAGCGCGCGTCGCGATCGGCGCCGTCTTTGACGGCGCGTTCGAGCCAGGTCATGGCGCGCTCGGCGCCGTCAATGCCGATGGCTTCCGCGGGCGGATGCACCACAATCGACAGCACCGCTTCGACGCAGTGCGTCATCGCGTCCATGCCGGTAGCCGCCGTCAACAGCGGCGGCAGGCCGAGCGTCAGCTCCGGGTCGCAGATGGCCGCAACCGGGACGAGGTGCGGAGAGACGAACGTCTCCTTGCGACCGTTGTTGAGGATGACCACAGCGCCGGGTGACACTTCGCTGCCAGTGCCGGATGTTGTCGGAACAGCGATCAACGGCGCGATCTTGCCGATCAGCTTGGAGCCGCGCGCGCTCGCGCCCAGGCTCTCGAACGCAACATCATGCGCAACGATAAGGCCGGCGGCCTTGGCCAAATCCATGGAGGAGCCGCCGCCGAGCGCGACAATACCGTCTGCACCGGCTTCGCGATATTGCGCCGCCGCCTGAATCGAAGCGCTTTCGGTGGGGTTGGCGGGGGTTTCGGCGAAGACGCCGGCGGGCGCGGAGCCTAACGCGGCCAGGCAGCGGTCCAGAATGCCGTTGGCCTTCAACCCCGGGTCGGTCACCACGAATGGCCGTGCAACGCCAAAAACCCTTAGCACCTTGGGCAATTGCGCCAGTGCGCCGAAGTCGAAGCTGCATTGAGTCAGGTAGTTCATTTGGGCCATGAGGCATTTGCTCCGCTTATCGTCGTGATAGCGACTTGGCGCTGGCTGTCGACCCGCCGCCACGGCAAGCGCCAGGTGGACAACCCGCAATGCGCCGCTAGTGTCCGCGACCATGACTGAGACTGTGCTGGAAATAACCGATCTATCCATCACCTTCGACACGCCCGATGGGGATGTCGAAGCGGTCAAAAATCTGTCGCTCAAGGTCGACAAAGGCGAGTGCCTTGGCGTGGTCGGCGAGAGCGGTTCGGGCAAGAGCCAAACCTTCCTCGCCGCCTTCGGCCTGACGGCGGACAACGCGCGGGTGACCGGGTCCGTGAAGTTCCAGGGTCGGGAGACTTTGGGGCTGTCGCGGCGCGAACTCGACAGCTTCCGCGGACGCCACGTCGCGTTCGTGTTCCAGGATCCCCTGACGGCGCTCACCCCGCACATGACCGTCGAAGCGCAAATGTCGGAGGTGCTGTCTCACCACTTCAAGGTCACCGGCGCGGCTGCGCGCGAGCGCGCCATCGAGTGGCTGGAGCGCGTGCGCATACCCGAGGCGACGCGACGGCTTAAGCAGTTCCCGCACGAACTCTCCGGCGGCATGCGCCAACGCGTGATGATCGCAATGGCCATGATGGCGGAGCCCGCGCTGCTGGTCGCCGACGAGCCAACCACCGCGCTTGACGCCACCGTGCAGGCGCAGGTGCTCGACCTGATCGACGATTTGCGCCGCGACACCAACGCCGCCGTTGCGCTGATCACACACGACATGGGCGTGATCGCCCGGATGGCGCAGCGCGTGGCGGTGATGCGGCGCGGAGAAGTGGTCGAAACAGGAAACGTCGACGACATCTACGCGGCGCCGAAAGCTGACTATACGCGTATGCTGCTGCAGGCTGTGCCCCGTATAGACAGCCAGCGCGCCGCGCCGCCGCCGCCTGGCGAAGGCGCACCGATCCTTGCGGTCGATGATGTGCGTGTCTCCTTCCCGGTGAAAGTCGCGGACGGATCGATCTTCGGCGGGACCAAACCTCTGCGGGCCGTCGATGGCGTGAGCTTCCAGCTGCGCGCCGCCGAAACGCTGGGCATTGTCGGCGAATCCGGCTGCGGCAAATCCACACTCGCGCGCGCGGTGGCGCAGTTGCTGCCGCGCTCGGCGGGCAGCGTGACGTTCCTCGGCCGCAATCTGTTGCCGAGCGAGCAGGCGGCGATCCGCAAAGCGCGGCAGGACTTGCAAATCGTCTTCCAGGATCCGCTGGCCAGCCTCGATCCGCGCATGACGCTCGGTGGCTCGATCGCCGAACCGCTGTTGGCGTTCGCGCCAGAGCTGGGCCGCAACGGACGCGAAGAACGCGTGAAGTCGATGATGGCGCAAGTCGGTCTCGATCCGGACCTGATCAACCGCTATCCGCACGAACTTTCCGGCGGGCAAAATCAACGCGTTGGCGTGGCGCGGGCGATGATTCTGAAGCCTAAGCTCGTTGTCTGCGACGAAGCCGTGTCGGCGCTTGACGTTTCGATCCAGGCGCAAATCTTGAGGTTGCTCGCCGATCTTCAGCGCCAGTATCAAACCAGTTTCCTGTTCATCAGCCACGATCTCGCCGTGGTGCGCGAGATTTCGCACAACGTGCTGGTGCTCTACCTCGGGCGTGCGGTGGAGTACGGGCCGGCGGAGGTGATCCTGCGCGATCCACGCCATCCCTACACGAAGGCGCTGCTTGCGGCGGCGCCGACGCCCGACCCGGAGGCTGCGCGCAACAAGCCGCGCGTCCGCCTGGTCGGCGATCTCCCCAGCCCGCTCGATACGCGCGCCAGTCTGCGCTTCCTGAAGTCGCGCATCGTCGACGATCCCGACGCGGTGCAATACCGGCCGCAATGGCTTGAAGTCGCGCCCGGGCACTTCGTGGCTGAGCACGACCCGCCGCAGGAGGCGTTCGCGGCGGCGTGAGTACGGCTCGTCGACAAGGACTTGTTCCAAGCGGCTTGGCCGCTAGCGTTTCGACACAAAAATGGGGACTTGGCATGCGTAGAATGCTGGTGGCGACTGCGGTTATCGCGGCGTTTTCGTTGACTGCGGCGGCGCAAACGGCACATCAGCAGCGGGAGGAGCGAGGCGCGCTTCGTGTTGAGAACGTGCCGGTGACGCCTGCGGATGTTTCCGAGCGCTTGCGTCAATATGTGAATACGCGCAGCGCCGGGTTTGCCGATTGGCTGCCCAGCGGCGGCGTGCTGATTTCCACCCGCTTCGGCGACACTAACCAACTCCATCGTGTCGACCAGCCGATGGGCGCGCGCACACAGCTCACCTTTTATGACGAGCGCATCGCGGGCGCGAGCATGCGACCCGGGACCGAAGAGATCTTGTTTACCCGCGATGTCGGCGGCGATGAGAATTTCGGCGGCCATATTCTCGACCAAGCGACGGGCCGTTCACGTCAGGTCACCACGCCGGGAAGCCGCAATGAGAATTTCGTCTGGAGCGACGACGGCGGCGCCATCGCCTGGTCGTTCGTGCCGGCTAACGAGCCAAACTACGACATCTACGTCGCCGATCCCGCTAACCCGGATGCGCGGCGCATGGTGCTCGACGGCGAGGGCGCGATCGGGCCGCTGGACTTCTCGGCGGACGGCGGACGCCTCTTGCTCCAGCGGTACATTTCGATTGCCGAGAGCCGGCTCTTCACACTCGACCTCGCCAGCCGCACACTGACACAGCTGACGCCGGACCTGCGCGTTTCCTATTCCGGCGGGGAGTTCACGCCCGACGGACGTTCAATCATCACCACATCGGATGAAGGCTCTCAGTTTCAGCGTCTCGTGCGCGTCGATCTCGCCACGGGCGCACGCACGGTGCTGACGCCTGACCTCACTTGGGATGTGGAGAGCTTCGACCTGTCTCCGAACGGGCGCACCATCGCCTATGTCGTGAACGAGGCGGGGCGCTCGTCCTTGCGCCTGATGGATGCGCGGAGCCTGCGCTCGCTCGCTGCCCCGCGTCTGCCGGCGGGCATTGTCAGCGGCGTCGAGTTCGACGATGCGAGCCGGCGCATCGGCTTCACGCTGAACAGCTCGACGGCGCCGGGCGACGTCTATTCCTGGGACATGCGCGCGCGCGCACTGACGCGGTGGACACAGAGCGAAACCGGCGGCATTCCGTCGTCGACCTTCGTCGAACCGGAACTGATCAGCTGGCGTTCGTTCGACGGGCGGGAGATCACCGGATTCCTCTATCGGCCCCGTACGCCGGGGCCGCATCCCGTGATCATCAGCATCCATGGGGGCCCCGAAGCCCAATTCCGGCCTGGCTTTTCATCGACCATCCAATACTGGGTCAACGAACTCGGCGTTGCTGTGATCGCGCCCAACGTGCGCGGTTCTTCTGGCTACGGCAGAGATTTTCTTGCGCTCGACAATGCCGAGAAGCGGGAAGACGCCGTGCGCGACATCGGCGCACTGCTTGACTGGGTCGATGCGGAAGCGACGCTCGATGAAGATCGCGTCGTCGTCTATGGCGGTTCCTATGGCGGCTACATGGTGTTGGCGTCTATGACGCATTACAACGACCGCCTCGCCGGCGGCGTCAACATCGTCGGCATCTCGAACTTCGTCACCTTCCTGCAAAACACGTCGGGCTATCGCCGCGATCTCCGGCGGGCCGAGTATGGCGACGAGCGTAGTCCGGAGATGCGCGCGGTGTTCGACCGCATCTCGCCGCTCAATAATATGGGACGCGTCAACAAGCCGCTGTTCGTGATCCACGGCTACAACGACCCCCGCGTGCCGGTGTCGGAGGCCGAGCAGGTTTATGCCGCGGTGCGGCGCAATGGCGGCGAGGCGTGGATGATGATCGCGATGAATGAGGGGCACGGCTTTGCCCGGCGCGAAAACCAGGAAGCCCAGCGCGAAGCGGAGACGCTTTTCTTCCGCCGCGTGCTGCGCCTGCAATAGCGGGCGTTGCAATTCCGTCGTGGAGCTGTTGTAGAAGCGACGGCGGTTGACGGAGGGGTGGTATGAGACATTGGTCGCTGGCGTTCGTCGCTTTGACGCTGGCCGCGTGCGCGGCGCCACAGCAGGGCGCGACCGCGCCCGCCGATCCGATCGCGGCGCTGCGGCCTTACGTGCTCTCGGTGCGCGATCTGCCGGTCGCGCCTGCGGGCCCAGCGCTGCCGTCGAGCGACACCGTGCTGACCACGATTGCATTCGGCTCGTGCCAGACGGCGCAGCAGCCGATCCCAATCCTCGATCGCATCGTCGCCGAACGGCCGCAGCTCATGGTCTATATGGGCGACAACGTCTACGGCGACGCCTGGGCCGGCGACATGGCGCTGCCGGAGTTGCGCACGCAATACGCGCTGATGGCGGGGCGCGAGGAATTTCAGCGCTTGCGCGCGGCGGCGCCGATGCTGGCGACCTGGGACGATCATGATCTCGGCTGGAACGATGGCGGCGGCGACTTCAGCGGCCGGCAAATGGCGCAGCGCATTTTCGAAAGCTTCTGGCGCGTCGAAGGCCGCTTCGCCGGGCGTGACGGCATTTGGGATGCGCGTGTGTTCGGGCCGGAGGGCCGGCGCGTGCAATTCATTTTGCTCGACACCCGCTCGGGCCGCACGCCGCTGACGCGGCTTCCGCAATCGACGCCGAACGGCCGCTATGCGCTGTCGGAGGATCCCGATCAGCGCATGCTGTCGGATGCGCAATGGCAATGGCTTGAAGCGCAGTTACGCGAGCCGGCCGACATCCGCTTCATCGTTTCGTCGATCCAAGTGCTGGCGGACGGCCATGCCTGGGAGGCTTGGCGCCTGATGCCGCGCGAGCAGGCGCGGCTCTACGAGACCGTACGGCGCTCGGGCGCGAAAGGCGTGGTTTTCATTTCCGGCGACCGACACTTGGCCGCGCTCTATCGGCAAGACGGTCTCATTGGCTACCCGGCTTACGAACTGACCACGTCATCGCTCAATCTCTCCTTCCGCGATGTGAACGAGGAGATGAGCAGCAACCAGATCGGACCGACGTTCGCGCCGATCAATTACGGCATGGCGCGGATCGATTGGGACGCGCGCGCGCTGGCGCTGCAGGTGGTGGACGGGCAGGGCGCAGTCGTGCGCGAACAGCGCGTGGCGTTCGGGGAGATCGGGCTTTAGGGACGGCATGTACCGCAGCAAAGCGTTTCGCTCGCGGCGGCTACAATTTCCCCAAGCACCACATCAGCACGGCTTTCTGCGCGTGAATGCGGTTCTCCGCTTCGTCCCAGACGGCGGAGCGGGCGCCGTCGATTACCGCGTCGGTAACTTCCTCGCCGCGATGCGCGGGAAGGCAATGCAGGAACATCGCGTCCTTCGCAGCACGCGCCATCATCGCCTCGTTGATGGCGTAGGGCGGGAACGCGGCCAGGCGCGCATCCTTGTCGGTGTCGCCCATTGACACCCATGTGTCGGTAACGACGACGTCGGCGTTCGCAATCGCTGTGTGCGGATCGACACTGATCGAGACGTCGGCGCCGGCGGCGCGCGCGGCAGCGATCTCCTGCGTGCGCGGCGCGTAGGCGGCCGGCGTGGCGATGCGGAGCGTGAAGCCCAGCTTTTCGGCTGCGTGCACGAAGGACATGCATACATTGTTGCCGTCGCCCAGCCAAGCCACGCTCTTTCCGGCGATGTCGCCCGACCATTCCTCAATAGTCATGACATCGGCGAGGATCTGGCACGGATGCGAGAGATCCGTAAGACCATTGATCACCGGGATCGCACTGGCTGTCGCGTAACTTAGTACGTCGTCGTGCGCGTTGGCGCGGATCATCACGCAATCGACCATGCGCGCGAGCACGCGGGCGGTGTCTTGCACGGTTTCGCCGCGGCCGAGTTGGGTGTCGGCGGCGCTGAGTGAAATGGTGTGGCCGCCCAGTTGCGTCATCGCTACCTCGAACGAGACGCGGGTGCGCGTCGAGTTCTTCTGGAAAATCATGGCGAGCGCGTAGCCTTCGAGCGGCGCGTCCTCGTCGCGCTTGGCCTTCGGCCAATCGAGCCGCGCAGCCTTGCGCGCATGCGCTTCGTCGAGGATGGCGCGCAGCTCCTCGCGCGAAAGATCGGCGATGTCGAGGAAGTGGCGGGGCGTCATCACTGTGGGCTCCTAGCCGCGTCGCCTTCGGCAAGCTCAGGCTGACGCCTCGGTGCGGCCGCGTTCACGCCCCGGCCTGCGCCATTTGCGCGGCGAGCGCAGCGCCGATCGCGTCGATGGCTTGGGCGATTTCCGCTTCGTTGATGATCAATGGCGGCGCCATCCGCAGCACGTTGTCGCCGGCGACGCCAACCAGCACTTTGCGGTCGCGCAACGCGCCCTGGATCGGCTTGGGATCCATGGTGAGCTTCAAGCCGCGCAACAGGCCCTTGCCGCGCACGTCGGCCACAAGTTCGGGATGGCGGTCCTTTACGCTCTCAAGTGCTTGGCCCAATTGGTTCGCCACCTTGTTGACGTGCGCCATGAATTCCGGCTTCGACAATTCGTCGTAGCAGGCGTTGCCGACAGCCATGGCCAAGGGATTGCCGCCGAACGTTGTTCCGTGCACGCCGCGCACCATGCCCTTGGCTGCTTCGCGCGTGGCCAGGAACGCACCCATCGGGAAGCCGCCGCCGACGCCTTTGGCCACCGCCATGATGTCGGGCGCAATGCCGCTCCATTGATGCGCCCACATCTTGCCGGTGCGCCCGGCGCCGGATTGCACTTCGTCGAAGATGATGAGGAAGCCCTCCTCGTCGGCGAGTTCGCGCAACCCCCGCAGGCATTGCTCAGGCACGGCGCGCACGCCGCCTTCGCCTTGCACCGGCTCCAGGATCACCGCCGCCGTCGTCGGGCCGATCGCGGCTTTCAGCGCGTCGTGATCGCCGAATGGAACCTGGATGAAGCCCGGCAAGCGCGGTCCGAAGCCGTCGAGATAGCTTGGATTGCCCGAAGCGTTGATGGCGGCGTAAGAGCGGCCGTGAAACGAGCCTTGGAAACCGATGATGTCGATGCGTTCGGGGCTGTTGTTGGCGGTGTGATATTTGCGCGCTGTCTTGAGTGCGCCTTCGATCGCTTCGGTGCCGGAGTTGGTGAAGAAGACCACCTCTGCAAACGAATCACGCACATATTTGGCGGCGAGTTCTTCCTGACCCTTGACCTTGAACATGTTCGAGGTGTGCCAGAGCTTGGACGCCTGTTCGGTCAGCGCCTTCTGCAGCACATGCGGGGCGTGACCCAGCGCGTTGACGGCGATGCCGGCGATGCAGTCGAGGTACTTGTCGCCTTTCTCGTCCCAGATCCAGCAGCCCTCGCCGCGCACGAAAACCTGCTCAGGCGGGGAATAGACGGGAAGGATGTGGCTTTCTGCGGCGCTCATGAATGGCCCTCGGGACGCGGGAAAGGCGGGTTTCTGAGCCGCCCGGCTTGTCAGGTCAAGCGGCGCGGACCATCAGGGCAGTCCATGCGCAAAGGTCACTCCATCCCCTGCGGCGAGGTGCATCGCCTTTGGCACAAATCCGACGTGCTTGTCGGCAATCCGCTCGGCGATCCGGTCGAGCGCGAACTGCACGTGTGGACGCCACCGGGCTGGACGCCGGAGGAGCGCGTGCCGTTGCTGGTCGACCTTACCGGCTATTGGGGTTCGGGACTCAAACATACCGGCTGGAAGGACTATGGCGAGAACGTGCCAGAGCGGCTCGACCGGCTCGCGGATGAAGGCATGGCGCGCGTCGTGGTGGCGTTTCCCGATTGCTTCACCAAGCTCTATGGCAACCAGTATCTCAACAGCGCCGGCTCGGGCCGCTACGGCGATTATGTCTGCGACGAGATCGTGCCGTTCGTGGAGGCCAAGTTTGCGTGCGGTGGAGCAGGGCGGCGCGGTGTGTTCGGCAAGTCGTCAGGCGGCTACGGCGCGGCCTGGCACGGCATGAATCGCAGCGACGTCTGGAGCGCAATCGCCATCAATAGCGGCGACATGGGTTTCGATGCGTTGTTCATTCCGACCTTCTACGACGACATTGAGCGTTTGCGGAAACACGATTACTCGATTGAGCGCTACATAACCTATCTCGAGAGCAAGCCGAAGATCGGTCACGGTGATCGCATGACGTTGATGGATTTGGCTATGGGCGCGTTCTACGATCCCGATCCGACGCAGTTTCGCTGCATGCGTCTGCCGATCGATCCGCACACCGGCGAACTCATCGCCGAGCGCTGGGCCAATTGGATGAAGCACGATCCGGTGGTGATGTTCGACACACTGGGCGAAAATCTGCGCACGCTGAAGCTCCTCTACATGGACTGCGGCAACCGCGATCAGTTCCGAATCCATTACGGCATGCGCCGCTTCGCCAAAAAGCTCGCCGCCGCTGGCATCGCCCACACGTACGAGGAGTACGACGACGACCATTCCGACGTGGACTACCGGATGGACGTGTTCCTGCCGTTGATGGCGAAGGCGCTTTGAAGCTGGCCTGCAATTCGCCTGTGGCGTGAGCGATTGCGCGCTCAACGGCTGGCGAAGCCCGACCAACGGGGTATGATGGCGCGGGGCGGCGCCAGCGACCGAGGGGACAGGCATGGGCAAGAAGGATCAGGACGCGACCCGAGAGGTCTCGCGCCGTGCGGTCGCTGCTGGCCTTGGCGCGTCGGTTGCCGCGTGCGGTGGCGGTGGCGGGGGAGGATCGTCACCTCCACCTCCACCCCCGCCGCCACCCCCGCCGCCGCCACCCCCACCTCCGCCACCCCCGCCGCCGCCGCCACCGCCGCCTCCACCTCCGCCACCGCCGCCGCCGCCGGGCCTTTTCCCGCTACGGCGTGAGACCGGCGTTCGGCATCTGGTGACCGCGGGTGGGGCGCCGTTCCTGCTTCACGGCGACACCGCATGGTCGTTGATCTCGAATCTAACGCGTGAAGACGCTGTGCTCTATCTCAACGATCGGCAGACGCGGAAGTTCAACACCGTGTTGGTGGAGCTGATCGACACCAAGTTCTCATTCAACGCGCCGAACAACATCTACAATCAGCCGCCGTTCACGACACCGAACGACTTCGCGACGCCGAACGAAGCGTATTTCGCGCACGCAGCGTACGTCATAGGCGAAGCGCAGGCGCGCGGCATGCTGGTGCTGCTGACGCCCGCGTACCACGGTTTCGATGGCAACGACGAGGGCTGGTATCAAGCCATGGTGGCCAATGGCGCCACGAAGTGCCGCAATTACGGCCGTTATGTCGCCACGCGCTTTGCCAGCTTCAACAACATCCTTTGGGTTGCGGGCGGCGATCACGACCCGCCGGAAAAGCTTCTGACGCGCGCGATGTCGGAGGGGATCCGAGAAATCGCGCCAAACGCGCTGCAGACCGCGCATTGCGAGCCGGATACCTCGCCAGTGGTGTTCTGGAGCGGTGAAACTTGGCTCAATGTCAATAACGTCTATACCCGCTCGAACATGGTTGACCGCTGTCTCGCAGAGTATCAGCGCGCGTCGGCGATGCCGTTCTTCATGGCGGAGTCGAACTACGAAAACGACAACCTGTTCGGCACCAGCAATCAGACAGTGCTCCGCCGCCAGGCGTATGCATCGCTGCTGTCGGGCGCGTTTGGGCAGGTGTTCGGCAATTCCCCGGTTTGGCACTTCGACGCGGCGCCTCAATATGGCAGTCCGCCGGGCTGGAAGACTCAGCTCAACACGCTGGGCGCCCAGAGCATGACCATCCTCTGGAACTTTTATTCGGCGTTGAACTGGCAGCTGCTGGCGCCGGACATTTCCGGGCTATTCCTCACCGGCGGCGGCCTCACCGGCAACGACCGCGCCGCGGTGTCGCTGGCCTCGAACGGCTCGTTCGGCGTCATCTACGCGCCAACCCAGCGCACGCTGACCGTGAATCTCTCGCGGCTGAGCGGTCCGCGCGCGCGCGCGCGCTGGTTCGATCCCAGCAATGGCGCCTTTACAACCATCGCCGGTTCCCCGTTCAATCTCGGTTCGGTGAATCTCTCCGTGCCGAGCGGCAACGCGGGCGGCGGCACGGATTGGGTGCTGTTGCTGGAGTCGGTGGCGTAGACTGGCGAACGATGGTGCGAGCGCATCCCTCATGATTGGCGTGACAGCGGCGAAGCACGGCGCCGTCGAGTGACCTCTTCCGGCGCCGGTCGCAGCGCTAGCTCCGCAATCTGTATCCGCTGTTCAGCATCGCCCAGCTCGCCCATGTCAATGCAATCGCCAGCGCGCCGGTTGCGATCGCGCCCCACAGCAAGGGGGCGTCGGCGGAGCCGATGAAGCCATAACGGAAGCCGTCGATCAGCGAGAATACGGGATTGTAGTGCGAGATCGTGCGCAGCGGTTCGGGAAGCACTTCAGTCGAATAGAAGGTGCCGGACAGGAACGTCAGCGGCACGATGATGAAGTTCGTCACTGCGGCGAGGTGATCGAACTTGTCGGCCCACACCCCGCCCATCAAGCCGATGGCGCCGAAGATCACCGACGCAACGATGGCGTAGTAGAGCGCGATCAAGGGATGCGCCGGGATCACGTTCGCGAGCCACGCCACCGCGATCAGCGAGGCGATGCCAACTAGAAGACCGCGGGCGGCGGCGCCGACGATGAAGGCGATGGTGAGTTCAAGCGCGCTCAAGGGCGGCATCAGGAAGTCCACGGCGTTGCCCTGAACCTTGGCGATCACCAGCGACGACGACGAGTTCTGAAAGGCGTTCGACAGGATCGACATCATCACAAGCCCGGCGGCGAGCCCGTCGGCGTAGGGCCGGGCGCTGCCAGGCCAATTGCCCTCACGCATGATCAGCCCGAACACCATCATGAACAGGAGGGTCTGGATCAGCGGCGCGAACACGGTCTGTGCGCCCACTTTGAGGAAGCGCTGCACTTCGCGCTGGATCAGCGTCTGAAGTCCGAGCCAGTTGACGACGCCGTAGTGGCGGGACTGTAGGGTCGGAGGCGCGATGCGAGTGGCCATAACGAGAACGCGACTTTCATCAATTCTTAACGAAACAGAGGCCGGAGCAAACGGGACAACGCCGCTAAGGGCCTGCCACTCTTTTCTTTTTGCTCCCGAATCGGGTGGAGAACCAGCGGATAAGTCGAGGGGAAACGCCTCGCCTGTGGGGATAACGCCACTACATATAGTGCTCCACAGATTGTAATGGTCCTACCAATTGACAATCCGGCGAAAGTGCGGCCCCATGTCGTACCCCCGTCATAAAGCGGGGTGACCCTGTCTGAAAGCGGCGGGGCCATGGGCAAAGGGGCTTGCTATGGGATGGAACGATGAACGCGTAGCGACGCTGCGCAAATTGTGGGCTGAAGGTCTGTCGGCCAGCCAAATCGCAAAACAACTGGGCGGGGTCACGCGTAACGCCGTGATCGGAAAGGTCCACCGGCTCGGACTGGCGGGGCGCGCCACGCCATCGCGGCCGGCGAAGCGTCCGGTGCGGGCCGCTCGCCCGCGGATCATGGGCCCGAGCGCACCGCGTCTGCGTCCGGCCTCCAGCATGCCTGCTTTGGTTGTGCCGGAACTCGAGCCGCTCAAATTCGAGGATGGAAACACCGCCTCGGTGCTGACGCTGAATGAGAGCATGTGCAAGTACCCGATCGGAGATCCCTCGGAGCCGGGCTTTGCCTTCTGCGGCCGCTCAGCGTCGTGCGGCCCGTACTGCCAGGATCACGCGCGGCTGACCTATCAGCCGAGCCAGCAGAAAAAGCGCCGCAGCGGCGAACCGGACGAGCTTCGCCGCATGCTCCGTCTTGCCGCCATGTAGCGCGAAGCAAGAGCGCAATTTGGGAGCGCCGCGGTCGAGAGGCCGCGGCGTTTTCTATTCCGCCGCCAGCGCCTGTGCGCGATGCAGGTCGACGCTGACCAGCTGCGACAAGCCTTGCTCCGGCATCGTCACGCCGTAGAGCCGGTCCATCCGCGACATCGTCACCGGATTGTGGGTGATGACGACGAAACGCGTGCTGGTGAGACGCTTCATCTCCTCCAGCAAACGGCAGAAGCGATCGACATTGGCGTCGTCGAGCGGTGCGTCGACTTCGTCGAGCACGCAAAGCGGCGCGGGATTGGCCAGAAACACGGCGAAGATGAGCGCGGTGGCGGTGAGCGCCTGTTCGCCGCCCGAGAGCAGGGAGAGGCTGGTGAGCCGCTTGCCCGGCGGCTGCGCCATGATCTCGAGCCCAGCCTCGAGCGGGTCGTCGCTCTCCGTCAGCTTGAGCGCGGCTTGCCCGCCTTCGAACAAGGTCGAGAACAATTGCGCGAAATGCGCGTCGACTTGCTCGAACGCCTTCAGCAGCCGGGCGCGTCCCTCGTTATTGAGCGTGGTAATGGCGCGGCGCAGCTTCGCGACGCCTTGGGCGACGTCCTCCTTCTCGCGCGCCATCGAGTCGATGCGCGCCTGCGCTTCCTCGAGTTCCTCGTGCGCGCGCAGATTGACTGGGCCCGCGGCGTCGCGCTCGGCCTTCAGACGCTCGACGCGGCGTTCAACATCGTGCAGCGGCGCACTCGCAAGCGGCGCCGCCATCAGCGCGCCCGCGCGCTCGGCGAGCGCCTCAGGCGCGCAATCGGCGTTCTCTCGCGCCTGAGCGGCTACGTCGTCGACGCGTAAGGCCGCAGCCGCTGCATGCGCTTCGGCGCCGGCGCGTTTCTCGCGCGCCGCGGCATGGCTTTGCTCAGCGGCGCGCGCGGCTTCCGCAGCAACGCGCGCCGCTGTCTCCGCCTCCGCCACGGCGTCTGAGGCTTTGGCGCGGCGCCCTTCGGCGTTCGCCGCTTCGTCCAGCAACGTGTTGAGCTTGGCGCGCGCTTGTTCTGGCGCGGCTTGCGCCGATGTGCGGCGCGTCTCGATCGCGTCCAGCTCCCTTGCGAGCGCAGCGAGGCGGGTGTCGGCGTCAGCGATGCGCGCGCGCCATTGCGCGGTTTCGCTTGCAACGATGGCGCGCCTGGCGTCACGTTGCGCCTTGTCGCGAATGAGGGCTTGCGCGGCGGCGCTGGCGTCGGCGGCTTGCGCGCGCGCGGCTTCCACCGCAGCGCGTGCGGCAGCGATGGCGGCATCGTCGATCACCGGTGCGTGGCCGCTGGACCGAGAGGCGAGGTCGGCGGCGTCTCTTGCTTCCAACAACTCCGCGCGGACGCGTTCCGCTTGCGTTTGGAGATCGGCGCGGCGCTCCTGAGCGCGCGCGATTTCGCTCAAGCAGCGCTCGACTTCGCCGCGGGCGTTCGCCTCGGCTGCCGCCAGTTTCGGCGCTTGCGTGCGCAGCGCGCGGGTCTTGGCGTCGAGTTCCTGGCGTTGAGCTTTGCTTTTATCCGACGCGGCCTTGGCTTCTGCGAGCTTCGCTTGCGCAGCTTCGAGCTCAGTGCGCGCCGCCGCTAACCGGTTCTTGTGTTCAAGGCGCGCCGCCGCCGGTTGGACCGCGTCGGCGCGGCGTATGAAACCGTCCCAGCGCCAGAGATCGCCCTCTATCGATACGAGCCGCGCGCCGGGGGGCAATTGCTTGGCCAGGCGCGCGCCGTCACTTCTTTCGACCACACCGATGAGAGACAGGCGCGCCGCGAGCGCCGCCGGTGCTTTGACGAACCGCGCTAGCGATTGCGCATTCGGCGGCAAGTGTGGAGCAGGCGCTTCAGCGCCCGCCCAATGCGCCGGCGCTTTGATGTCGACCGAGGCCTCAAGGTCCTCCCCCAAAGCGGCGGCAAGCGCGCGCTCATAGCCTGGTTCGACATCGATGAACGAGAGCACCGGCGGAAACTTCGCGTCATCCGCGGGCGCCAGTTTTGCAAGCGCGCGCACCTCGGCGTCGAGCGCGTTGAAGGCGCGTTCCGCGTCGCGATAAGCCGACCATGCCGCTTCATCCGCCGTATCGGCCTGCTTCAGCGATGCTTCGCTTTGCGCTAAGGACCTGCGTGCGGCTTCGTGCGCCTTCTGCGCCGCATTGGACGCGGCCTCCACCGCCTTGAGCTGTCTTGCAAGCACCGCATCGTCGGGCAGCGCTACAATCTGTGCTGTGAGCGCTGTTTGTGCCTGCGCCAAGCGTTCGTAGCGCGCGCGCGCCGCGCTTGCCGCATCGCCCAGCGCTTGCGCACGGGCGCGCTGCGCTGCGGCGTCCGCCGTCAGCGTTTCGAGTTTGGCCTCCGCTTCCGAACGTTGCTCTGCGGCGGCGTCGCGCTTGGCTTCGGCTTGCTGGAGTAACGCCTTCGCCGCCTTGGCGTCGGCGGCGCCTAACGCGCCTGCTTCGGCGGAAAGGCGCGCCAAGGCGTCACTTGCATCGCGCTTCAGCGCTTCCAGCCGCCCGACTTCTTCGCCCGCGCGACGCGCATCCTCGGTGCAGCGCTCGATAGAGGCCTCGGCCTCGGCGAGATCGCGTTCGAGGCCGACGCGAACGCCCTCCAGCCTGCGCAAAACAGCCGCGGCCACCATCTCTTCTTCGCGCAGCGGGGAGAGCGCTTCCTGGGCGAGTTCGGCCCTGCGCTGGGCAGCGCTCGCTTCGCTGGCGGCGTCCGCCACCGCGCGTTGGGCTTCGCGCAGCGACGCCTGCGCTTCTGCCGCGCGTTCGCGCGCTTCCATCCAACGGCGGTGCAGCAGAAGCGCTTCGGTCTCTCGCAGCGTTTGCGCCAGCCCGCGATAGCGCTCTGCCATGCGCGCCTGCTTTTTCAAGCTCTGGGCTTGCGCTTCGATCTCCGCCAATACTTCATCAAGGCGTGTCAAATTGGCTTCCGCCGCCTTGAGCTTGAGGTCCGCGTCGTGGCGGCGCGCATGAAGGCCGGCAATGCCGGCTGCATCTTCGAGAATGCGGCGCCGGTTTTGCGGCTTGGCGGCGATCAATTCGCTGATCTGGCCTTGTCGCACCAAAGCGGGCGAGTTCGCGCCGGTGGCCGCATCCGCGAACAGGAGCTGCACGTCCTTGGCGCGCATTTCCTTGCCATTGATGCGATAGGTGGAGCCAAGTCCGCGGCGAATCCGGCGCGAGACTTCGAGGATGTCTTCACCGTGGAATGGCGCGGGGGCGCGTCCGCGCGCCTCCGTCAGCACCAAGGTCACTTCCGCGAACTCGCGCGCGGGGCGCCCGGCCGTGCCGGAGAAGATCACGTCCTCCATGTCGCCGGCGCGCATGGATTTGGCGCTGGTCGCGCCCATCACCCAGCGCACAGCCTCCAAAAGGTTAGACTTGCCGCAGCCGTTGGGGCCAACAACGCCCGTCAGCCCTTGTTCGATCGGCGCGCGCGCAGGATCGACGAAGCTCTTGAACCCAAGAAGGCGCAGCTCGACGATGTTCAATGGGCTGCGCGCCTTTCTCGCTAGCCGGCCAGCGCTGCATCAAGCAGGCGCGAGAGGCCTTCGTAGGTGACAACGCTGGGATCCTCGACCTTCTCACCGTTGATTATGAAGGTCGGCGTGCCGGTGACGTTGAATTGCTCGGCGCCCTCAACGATGCGGCGTACCCGCTCGGCGCCGGTCTCGTCAGTGATGCATTGCGTCACCTGTTCCTGGCTCAGGCCCGCCGACATGCCGATCTCGATCAGCTTCTGGCGGACGCCTTCCATTGTCCCGGTGGAGAAGATCGCCTGCTGCTGGCGGAACACTTCGCCGAGCCTGGTGATGTACTGTTCGGGCGTCGCGCCGCCGCAGCGCGCCACCTGGAAGCCGGCGACTGCGACTGCCGGGGGGGCCGTCGGGTACTCGCGGAAGACATAACGGACGCGACCGGTGTCAATGTAGTTAGTCTTGAGCTGGTCGAAGACTTCGGCGTGGAAGTCCGCGCAATGCGGACACGTCGATGAAGCGTACTCGATAAGCGTGACGGGTGCATTGTCGGCGCCAAGGACGATATCGTCCGGGCTCACGGTTGTGCCGCCGCCCCCACCGCATGCTGTCGCGGCGGCGGCGAGCGCCAGCGCGCCTGCGCCCAGCAGAACTTTGCGACGACCCGTAACAAGCATGTCCGACCTCCAGATTGGCCGGGAGGCATAGAGTTTTTTCAGAGCCGAGGGAACCTCAGCCTTGCCGCACCGCGCGGCCAAGCCGCATCAGGGCGGATTTGAGGCTCTGGTCGCCGACCGGGTCAAGCGCTTGCGCCAGCGCCGCTTCCTCCGCGCCGGTGAGCGCGCGCTTGAGGGGACGGAGGTTGCCCTTATTCGCCCGGGCGGCGGTCCGCTGTTCGATGCGGATCGTCTTGATCTTGGCGCCAGCCACCTTGAGCCGCTCGATGAGGAGCGGCGTCTGGGTCTGGAGGAACGGGGCAAGCGCACCGGGGACGGACAGGGTCAGCACGCCGCCCGCCAGCTTTTCCGGTGTGGCGCGCCCGAAGCTCTCGCCGGCGACTTCAGCCCAGCGGCGCTTGATTTCGTTGAGCCCGAGGCCGGTTTCCTTCAGCAGCGGCTTCAGCACCGCCGTCACCGCCTTGCCGGCGCGTGGCGCTGGGGCGATGGTCTGCCGTCCGCGCCGCGCCGCTAGCGCCTGCGCGGCCCGGGTTTCGTCGCGCGCTGAGGCGCGCGGGCCATCTATCGGGCGGAAGCGGTCGCGAAGTGACATGAACTCTGCATCGAATCGAAAAGTCATAAACAAAGGGTAAAGACGCCCGATGCCTGTGCCCGCGCAAAGCCGCCCTCGCTATGTGGAAAACCCGCTCACGACTCGGGATAAGTTACGAGAATCATTGCTGTCCTGGTACGAACGCAGTGGGCGTTCGCTGCCTTGGCGCGTGCGCTCGGGAAATGCCGATCCTTACCGAGTGTGGCTCTCAGAGGTAATGCTGCAACAGACCACCGTTGCGGCCGTGATCCCCTATTTTGAGGCGTTTCTGCGCCGCTGGCCGGCGGTTGCAACACTGGCCGCAGCGCCGCGCGAAGAGATTTTGGCGGCTTGGGCAGGGCTTGGCTATTACAGCCGAGCCCGCAATTTGCACGCTGCGGCGCAAGCGTTGGCGGTCAGTGGCTTCCCGAACGATGAGGCGGGTTGGCGCAAGTTGCCGGGGGTTGGGGCGTACACCGCCGCCGCCATTGCCGCGATCGCCTATGGCGCGCCCGCCAATGTCGTCGACGGCAATGTCGAACGCGTGATCGCCCGTCTTTATGCGGTTGAGACCCCGCTGCCTGCCGCGAAGGCAGAGTTGCGCTT
This sequence comes from Hyphomonadaceae bacterium, assembly GCA_019753175.1. Taxonomy (GTDB): domain Bacteria; phylum Pseudomonadota; class Alphaproteobacteria; order Caulobacterales; family Aquidulcibacteraceae; genus Vitreimonas. The sequence goes on along the minus strand of JAIELK010000006.1, from coordinate 162,941 downwards.
CCTCGCTGCTGAGCTGGTCACCGCGCAACGGCCTGGCGATTGGGCGCAAGCGCTCATGGATTTGGGCGCGACCGTGTGCACCCCGAGGGCGCCGAAATGCGTGGCGTGCCCATTGACGGCGGCGTGTGCGGCGCGCGTCAGCGGAGCGCCGGAGAGTTTTCCCCGCCGGTTGACGAAGGCCGAACGTCCTCGCCGTTTTGGCGTTGCGTACCGCATCATGCGGGGCGAAGAGCTTTGGCTCGTGCGCCGGCCCGAACGCGGCTTGCTTGGCGGGATGGCGGCGTTGCCGACGACCGCGTGGCGCGACAAGAGCTGGAGCAAGGCGGAAGCGCTGGCGCACGCGCCGGCTGACGCTCAGTGGAAGCGAGCGGCTCGCATTGAGCACGTGTTTACCCACTTCGCGCTGACGCTCGATGTCTATGACGCGGAAGCAGCCCCAAGCGGTGAGGGCTGGTGGGGCGGTGTCGATGCGCTGCCCACCGTGTTCAAGAAAGCCGCGCGGGCCTGAAGCGAAGGCTGTGCACGTAGAAATCCGACTCAGGCGCGCAGCTTCCACACCGCCGCGCGCTTCACTTCGGCGTCTTCGAGCGCGCGTGTGACGGGGATGTCGTAGGCGACGAGCTGCACGAGCTTGTCGCGCGGTAGATATGTGCGCCCCGGATCGCCGATCAGCACGCGCTTGCCAAGCGCCGCCTGTTCGATCAGCCATGCCAGTACGCGCGGCGCCAAATCGCGATCGTAGAACAGATCGCCGACAAAAATGATTTCGGCGTTGGTGGAGCGGCCGACAGGGTCTTCGTCGCTGGTCGCGATCACTACGCCGTTGAGTACGGCGTTGAGAAGCGCGGCGTGAGTGGCGAAGGCGTCGATGTCGACCGCGAGCGCCGCCGACGCGCCCGCCTTCATTGCTGCAATCGCGACAAGCCCTGAGCCCGAGGCGACATCGAGCACGCGTTTGTTCCTCACGATGGCTGGGTTGTCGAGAATGAAGCGTGCGAGCGCTTGACCGCCCGCCCAGGCGAAGGCCCAGAATGGCGGCGGCAGGCCAAGCTCGCCCAGCTGATCTTCGGTGAGCTGCCACAGCGAGACCGCATCGTCGGCGAGATGAAGCTTGAGCTCCGGCACATGGCTCGGCGAGAGGATGCGTGTGTTGTCGCGGATGAAGGCGGGAATGTCAGCGATCACGCCGGCGCAGCTTGTTCGAGTACGCGCCAATATCCCGAGGCGATGGTCATGCGCGACCAATAGCCCTTGTCCATCAGGGCGGCGTGCAGGCGCTCAAGCCGATAGCAGGGCACGTGCATGAACACGTGGTGCTCGCCGTGATAATGCACCCAGTACGGCGCGATGAAGAGGCGTTCCAACGGATTGGCGAGCGTCGTGCGCGCATGACTGAAGGGATCTTCACGGGTTTCGACCACGGCATGCTCGGCGATGTTGCGCAGGCGCGTGACCAGCGGAAACCAGGTCGCCATCGGCACCAGCCAGAGCGCGAGATAGGTCCACCAATAGCCAGCGAGCGTCAGCGCCGCGAACAATAGCGCATTGACGAACAGGAAGTGCGCCGTGCTTGCGTTCACCACTTCGCCGGCTTTGCGGTTGCCGAACAGCTGCGCGCCGCGCTGCTTTATGAACGTCTGCCCGGTCAAGTCGCGCACGACCTTGCGCAGAAGCGATGCGCGTGTGATCGGAAACGGGGCCGACAGCGCGAGATCTGGATCCTCCGGCTGTTCGGTGTAGCGGTGGTGCTTCAAATGATAGGCGCGGTAGCTTGCGAGCCGCGCTCCGACCGGGGCTGCGCAAAGCCACTCGCCCACCCAGTCATTGACCTTTTGATCGGTGTGCAGCGCACCGTGGGCGGCGTCGTGCATCAGGATAGCGAGGCCAAGCTGGCGCGCGCCGATCAGCATGACCGCCAGCACGTAGCTGAGCGGGTTAGGCCAGGCGACGAACAAGGCGCCGGCGGCGATGATCAGCCCCCAGGCGCCCGCGACGCATGCGAGGCCACGCCAGGATGAACGCGCCGACAGCCGCGCCCACTCCTTAGCGGTGAACACGTCCTTCGGATCAATGCGCGCGACCGCTGGCATGGCGGAAAGAATACACCACCTAAGCGACTGAGCCGAGAGGTGCGTTCGATGAAAGATGCTTTCACCGAGGCGGCGGCGGGTGCCGGGGCGGTCCCGATCCGCGCCCGCGCCGGCGACATCATGTTCCGCCCCAACGATCCTTGCCGCGGCTTCATCGCGCTGACCCAGGGCGGCATCAAGGTGACGCTGACCTCCGCGTCGGGGCGCGAGATCGTGCTGTACCGCGTGCGCCCGGGCGAGATTTGCCTGCAAACATTCTCGTGTCTGGTGCAAGGCAAGACCTACGCCGCCGAAGGGGTGGCGGAAGACGATGTCGAGGCGCTGTTGATCCCGCCCGCCGGGTTTGATCGACTGATGCAGGAGAGCGAGCGGTTCCGCGTTGCGGTGTTGAACTCGGTGGCCGGGCGCTTTGCCGATTTCGAGCACGTCGTGGAGGCGCTGGCGTTTTCCGGCCTGGAACAGCGCGTCGCCTCGGCGCTGCTCCGACTGGCCGACGGCGAGGGTGTGGTGCACGCCACGCATGAAGCGCTCGCCGCCGAGATCGGTTCGGCGCGGGAAGCGGTGAGCCGCCAGCTTGGGTTGTTTGCGCGCGACGGACTGGTGGAGCTGGCGCGCGGGCGCGTGGCGCTGAAGCGGTGCGACGCGCTGTCGCGGCTCGCCGCCCCGCCACTGTGATCTGGTCACAGAAGTCCCGGGCGCATTGCGGCACGCTGGTTCCAGCTTCGAGCATCGAGGAGGAAGCCATGAAGACCAACGAAGGAACCATCGATCGCGTGCTGCGCGTGGCTGTCGGCGCGGGCATTCTCTCGCTTGCGTTCATCGGCCCGCAGACGCCGTGGGCGTATCTCGGCCTTATCCCGATCGTGACCGGCCTCGTCGGCTTCTGCCCGGCATACGCGCTGTTTGGGATCAATACGTGCGGCGTGCGCAAAGCCTAAGTCGGTGGCGCTGCGGGTGGCTCTGCAAACGCGAACACCCGCCGCAGGCTCGCTTCGCCGAAGCGCGTGAACTCGAGCACGCGATTGCCGCGCTTCTGCGTGGCCCAGCCGCGCTCGAAGATCACGTCGAGGATCGCCGCGCCGAGCGCGCCGGCGAGGTGATGGCGGCGCACGCTCCAATCCAGGCATGAGCGGCACAGGGGCCGCGCGCCGTTTTCGATCTCGTCGATGTCGACGCCGAAGGTCTGCACCTTGATGCGTCCGAGGCGCGTCAAGCTGAAGGTGTTCTCGGGGCCGGGCTGCATCCACTTGTTGCGAAGGAAAGCGTCGAACAGCTCCACGCCAAGTTCGCCGGCGAGGTGGTCGTAGCAGATGCGCGCATGGCGCAGCGCCGGCTCCTTCGGTCCGGCGCGCGTGCGCAACGCCTTGGCGCGAGCGGCCACGCCCATGAGCGTCTCCAGCAGACGCGCGACGTCAGCGTCAGCGAGCCGGTAATAGCGGTGGCGTCCCTGCGCCTCGACCGCGACCAGTCCCGCAGCGACGAGTTTCGCCAGATGCGAACTCGCAGTCTGCTTGGTGACGCCGGCTTCCAGCGTGAGCTCAGTGGCGGTGAGCGCCGCTCCGTTCAGGAGCGCGGTCAGCATGTTGGCGCGCGCGGGATCGCCGACCATCGCGGCGATGGCGGCTATGTTCGGCCCGCCTTTCATGCGCGCTCGAAACTCGGGGAGGCGAGACTCATGGTTCGACGGTAATCGAACCGTGTAGACGCCGCAAGTCGCCAACGAAAGCCATTCTAGGGCTTGGCTTTTTCCGGGGTCTGCGTGTCCATAAGCCGCCAGAGGTGCCAGGCTGCGGCGCTGCGCCAGGGCCCCCAGCGCTCGCCGTAGGCGCCGAGTTCCTTCGGGGTGAAGCTGCGTTTGTACAGCTTTTCCGCACCCTTGCGTACGCCAAGATCGTCGATCGGCAACACGTCCGGGCGATTGAGCGAGAAGATCAGGTACATTTCGACTGTCCAGCGGCCGACGCCGCGCGCCGCCGTCAGGCGCTCGATAATCTCGTTGTCCGAAAGGCGCGTCAGCGCGCGCGCCGGCGGAATGATTCCATCGATGCGCTTCTGCGCGATGTCCTTGAGCGCGGCGGTCTTCTGGCGCGAGAGCCCGGCCGCGCGGAGCCGCTCGTCGGGCGCCGAGAGCAAGTCTTCCGGCTCAGGATGGTCCTTGTCCGGGAACAGCGCGAGCACGCGGCCGTGGATGGTCGCTGCGGCCTTGCCCGAGAGCTGTTGATAGACGACGGCGCGCACCAGCGCACGGTACGGGTCCTTCGAGCGCCCGCCTTTCGTCGGAAACGGCTCGTGGTTCGCCACCACGCGCGCGAAGCGCTTACACACGGCGCTCAGATGAAGTTCTGCTTCGCCCAAAGTCACGCTCCCAAGAATGGGCGTAGCGTACGCCACAGCGGTTCAAGCGCAAACGCCAGCAGGACAGCGCCGCCAATCAGCGCATTGCGCTTGAACGCGGCGAGTGCGGTCTCCGGACGGGTGTCGTCGATGCTCTGTAGCATCGGCCAGATCAGGGCGGCGCCGACCAGGCTTAGCGGAATCGCCGCGATCAGGCTCGCGCCTGAAATCGCGGCTGCGATCGCCCATAGCGCCAGCGCGATCACATAGAACACGCTGGTCCAGGTGCGCCACTGGTCGGCGAACAGGCGCGCGGTGGAGCGCACGCCGACGAGCGCGTCGTCTTCGCGATCCTGCAGCGCGTAGATGGTGTCGTAACCGATGGTCCAGGCGGTGCAGCCGGCATAGAGTGCGATCGCCTCAAGCGGCACGCCGTGGCCTTGCGAGACCGCGGCCCCGCCGACCAGCGCGCCCCAGGAAAACACCACGCCGAGCCACGCCTGCGGCCACCAGGTGATGCGCTTCATAAAGGGGTAGAGCGCCACCAAAGGCAGCGCGAGGAGCGCGGTGACCTGCGCCAACGGCGGCAACAGCAGCAACGCGACGAGGCCGAAGAGGCACTGCGCGACGAGCCAGACCCAAGCGTGCTTCACACTGACTGCACCCGAAGGCAGGGGCCGCAAGCGGGTGCGCTCGACCTTTGAGTCGATGTCGCGATCGAGGATGTCGTTATAGGTGCAGCCCGCGCCGCGCATGGCAATGGCGCCGAGTAAGAACGCGATTGCATAGCGCGCGTCCTCCCAGAAGAAGCCGTAGCCAGTGCGCGCGACCGCCAGCCCCATTAGGCACGGCAGCAGCAGCAATTGCCAACCGATGGGACGGTCGAGGCGCGAGAGCTGCGCGTACGGCTTCAACCCGCGCGGCAGCGCATCGGTCCAATGTGCTTTGAGCGCATCGGCGGGTTTCGAATCCGTCATTTTGGCGTCATGCGCGCCGCCTCGGCTTTACGCAAGCGGCCAAACAAAGTATGGAAAACCCTTTCGCGCAAGGAGCATGCGGATGAGCGGCAGGTTCAAAGTCTAAGCATCGCGGCGCCCGAACGGACGCCCACGAGGCCTCGAAGGCGGCGTTAGCCGCTTCGGTCTGAAACGGAAATCCCGGTTCGTTCGAACAAGCGCTGTGGTGAGCCGCCTCTCCGCGTTTCGCTGACAGATTCAAGATTCTAGATATTGCGCTCGCCGCCTGGCGCGGCTGCGCTTCCGGTGCTCCGATGAGCGATGCTTTCGACGTGATTGAAGACGATTCCGAGCGCGGCCAGCGCAAGGCGACGATCGGCCAGATCGCCGCCTTTATCTGGAAGCTCTGGAGAAGCCAACCCCGACGGCTGGCCGGTTTCGCTGCGTTCTTTTCGCTGGCGGTCGCCTGCGACCTGGCGTTTCCGTTCGCTTCGGCGCGGCTGATTGAATCGCTGTCGGCGGGCCCGACCGACGAAGCAACGCGGCAGGCCGCCTGGGGTTATGGTCTCGTCGCAATCATCACCTTCACCTTCTATTTCGCCCGCAACACCAGCGCGCGGTTCTGGATTCCGTTCGCCGCCAACAACATGGGCGCGATCGTCAAGAACGGTTTCCGCGACGTGCAGCGCTTCTCCGCCGACTGGCACGCCGACAATTTCGCCGGCGCAACCGTGCGACGGGTGTCGCGGGCGATGTGGGCCTATGACACGATCTCTGACACGCTGGTATGGTTTGTGTTTCCGGCGATGTTCGTGCTCACGGGCGTCACCATCCTGACCGCGATTCAGTGGCCGATGATCGGGCTGTTTACAGGGCTGGTCATCGCCGCATTCCTCGCGACGTCTTACGTTTCAGCGCGCTATTACGTGGCCGACGCAACGCGTGAGTCCAACGCCGCCGACACCCGTATTGGCGCCGCGCTCGCCGACGCGATCGGCTCGAACGCCACCGTGAAGGCGTTCGGCGCCGAGGTGCGCGAGCAGGCGCGTTTCGAGAACGTGATATGCGACTGGAATACAAAGTCGCAGCGCACCTGGAATCGCTACACCAACGCCTGGGTCGTCCAGAACCTGCTTTTGTTCATACTTCAAGCGGGGCTCTTGGGCCTTGTGTTGTGGGAGTGGAGTCGCGGCCGCGCCAGCGCCGGCGACGCGGTGTTTGCGATCACATCTTTTTTGTTGGTCTCGGGCTATCTGCGCACGCTGGGCGAGAACATCCAAAACCTGCAGAAGGGCATCGCCGAGATTGAGGACGTGGTGGCCTACGCGCTCGACCGCGCCGGTGTTGAAGACGCGCCGAACGCGGCGACGTTCAAGCCCGGGGAAGGACACATCGCGTTCGATCGCGTCACATTCGCGTACAAGAACGCCGGCGAGCCGCTCTATCGCGATTTTTCTCTGGAGATTGCGCCGGGCGAGACGGTGGCTTTGGTCGGACCGACGGGCGCGGGCAAGTCGACATTCGTGAAACTGGTGCAGCGGCTCTACGATGTCGACGAGGGCGCGATCCTGATCGACGGCCAGGACGTGCGAGCGGTGACCCAGGAAAGTCTGCGCCGCAACATTGCGCTGGTGCCGCAGGATCCAGCGCTGTTCCACCGCGCGCTCAGGGAAAACATCGCCTATGCGAGGCCAGACGCGTCAATCGAAGAGGTGATGGCGGCAGCGCGCAGGGCGCGTGCGCACGACTTCATCGCGCGTCTGCCGAAGGGCTACGACACTGAAGTGGGTGAGCGCGGGGTCAAACTCTCGGGCGGCGAGCGGCAGCGCGTGGCGCTGGCGCGTGCGTTTCTGGCCGACACGCCGATCCTGGTTCTTGACGAAGCGACGTCATCGCTCGACGTCGAGACCGAGCGTGAGGTGCAGGCGGCCATGGCCGAGCTGAAACGCGGACGCACCACGATCATCATCGCCCACCGGCTATCGACGGTGCGCGAGGCCGATCGAATCTTGGTGTTCGATCGGGGGCGGATCGTCGAACAAGGCAGGCACGCCGAACTGATCGCGGCGCACGGGCTCTACGCACGCCTTAACGCCATGTCGCGCGGCGACATGCTGGCGGCGTAGTCAGCTGGCCGAACCGATGCGCTCCACGCCGTCAATCTTTGCGAGATCGCGGTCGAACGTCGTAAGCGGCGTGTGACCGGCCTTGCGCGCAATTTCCAAGAGAAGACAGTCGGTGAAGGAAACCTTCTTATTGGCGCTGAAGGAACGTAATGCCATCGCGACGACATCTGAGTCCTGAACGACGAATGTCTCGTGATTGAGCAGGACGTGGATCGTGTTTGCGAGTTCTGTGCGGGAAAGGCCGTAATGGCTTGTGAGTACCCACGCTGACTCTGCGAGCACGAGGTGTGAAATCCAGGCGCCTTCGGAAATGGTCAGGAGCGCTGCTTCTAGTTGACGTTTGTGGTCTTTCGCCACCACACGAACGAGGATGTTGGTGTCAATCGCGCGCATAGCGTTGACGCACGTACTTCTCGATGGCTTTCTTGACGTCCACCGGGGGACCCTTGGGTGGGCCATTTGGGAATGCCGCCTTGTGGATGTCCTCAAACGTGTAGCGCCCGGCACGGCGCACGGTCATGGCGCCGTCCTTTTCTTCCCACTCCAGTGCGCTGCCGGGGGCGAGGCCTAGCTTCTTGCGCACCTCTGCGGGCACGGAAATCTGGTTCTGCGCCGTCAGTCTGGAAACGATCTTGTTCATGCCGGACATTACCACGGTAATGGACCAGTGTCAAGACTTATGTCGCCTCCGTGGCCGGCGCAAACTAGCGTACGCGCGCGCCCATGTCTTCGAGGAAGCGCCTTCGCGCCGCGTCGTAGCGCATCTCTTGGGTGATGCGGTCCCAGGTGGCGCTCAGCCACCAGAACACCGGGTAGGTGAGGGTGGCGAACATCACTGCCAGGAAGGCGGCGCTGATCGCGCCGCGGCCCAAGAAGAAGTGGCTGACGACGTAAAAGATCGCCGCCACGGCGAGCGCAACTCCCGCAGCCTTCCAGAGCGGACCGAAGAACGGCGTTTCGCCGAGATAAAGGCGGAGGTTCGGCTCGAACACGTCTCTTTCGCCGCTGCTCAGATTGAAGAGCGCGAGGTTGATCGGCGCACTCGCTCCTTTGAGCTGTGCGCGCGCGATACCGACCCGTTGCGTCTGGCGCACCCCGAGCTCCGTGTCCTCGAAATCGTACTTCTGCTCTTGCCCATCGGGGTGGCGCACGAACAAGCGCACCCGATTGGTGATGTGGCCAGGCTCGGCGATCGGGCGACGACCGAGCGGGGTGTCGATCACCACGGTCTCCGAAGTCAGCTGCACCTCGATTACCTCGCCACCCGACACCAAAAGCGTGTGCTTGGCCATCGTCGTCGCCCCCATTCGCGCCACTGGCAGAGAGCGCGCATCGGCCACGGGGTCAAGCCGCGGCGCTTGCGTTCGTGGCGTGCGCGCGGCAGCTAAAGGCAATGTCCGATCCGCGACTCCTGATCGATCAAGCGCTTAGCGACGGCGCCGAGATTGCGCTTGACGAGGCGCAGACGCGCCATGTCGGCACGGTGCTGCGCCTCGAGGTCGGCGACGGCCTGCGCGTGTTCAACGCGAACGAAGGCGAATGGCGGGCCAAGGTGGCGGCCAAGAGCAAGCGCGGCATGAGCGTCCGCGTCGAGACACAGCTGCGCCCCCCGCGCGCCGTTCCCGACCTCGACCTGCTGTTTGCGCCGGTGAAGCGGCACGCCACCGACCTCATCGTCGAGAAGGCGACTGAACTCGGCGTGCGCCGCCTCCGCCCGGTGATCACCCAGCGCACCATCGCCGAAACCGTGCGGCTCGATCGCTTGAGCGCGATCGCACGCGAAGCGGCGGAACAGACCGAGCGTTTCGATGCACCGGAAATATCTGAGCCGGTGTCGCTGGCCAGAGCGCTCGACGGCTGGGATGCATCACGACTGCTGATCTATGCGGACGAACAGGGTGACGAAACCTCGGCGCCATGGGGCGGTCAGCGCGGGCGCGCGCCAGCGCTCTTAGAGATACTTGGACGCAGCAAGGCCAGGCTGACGCCGGGGGAGCGTCACGCTGAGTCTGTCGAAGCGCGACGCGACTCCGCTCCGCCACTCGCGCTCCTCATCGGCCCGGAAGGCGGCTTTACCATCGAAGAACGCGCCATGCTGCGCGCGCTTGTCTTCGTGCGGCCGGTGTCGCTCGGGCCGCGTATCCTGCGGGCGGAGACCGCGGTCATTGCCGCGCTGAGCGTCATCCAAGCGGCGTGGGGAGACTGGCGATAATTGCGCCGTCTTGCGGCGTACGCAAAGAAGCGCCACATGGCCGCTTAGCGGGAACTAGAGGGACGTTGGATGGCCATGGCGAAAGAACAGGCGCCGGTGCTCGCCGGTTTTCGTGACCTCGTCGCGCATCTGGAGAGCGGGTCGAAGCCGGATCGCTCCACGTGGCGCATTGGCACCGAGCACGAGAAGTTCGCCTTCTACGCCGACACGCTCGAACCCGTGCCCTATGAAGGCGAGCGCGGCATTGGCGCGTTGCTGCGTGGCTTGGCCGATACCTTCGGCTGGCAGCCGATCTATGAGGGCGAGTACGTCATCGCGCTAAGGCAGGGCGGCGCATCGATCACGCTCGAGCCCGGCGGGCAGTTTGAGCTTTCGGGCGCGCCGCTGGAGCACCTGCACCAAACGTGTTCCGAGACCGGCGCCCACCTTGCCCAATTGCGCAAAGTTGCCGGCGATCTCGGCATCAAGTTCCTCGGATTAGGCTTTTCGCCGAAATGGTCGCTCGACGACACGCCGATCATGCCAAAGGGCCGCTACCAGATCATGCGCAACTACATGGCCAAGGTCGGACGCCTCGGCCGGCAGATGATGTTCCGCTCCTGCACCGTCCAAGCCAATCTCGACTTCGCGTCGGAAGCCGACATGGTGAAGAAGTTTCGCGTTTCGCTGGCGCTGCAGCCTATTGCGACGGCGTTGTTCGCCAACTCACCATTCGCCGAGGGACGGCTCAACGGGTATCTCACCTATCGGGCGCACGTGTGGAGCGACACCGATCCCGACCGCACCGGCATGCTGCCGTTCGTGTTCGAGGAGGGCATGGGCTTTGAGCGCTACGCTGAATACGCGCTCGATGTGCCGATGTACTTCGTCTACCGCGGCGGCAAATACATTGACGCTTCCGGGCAGAGCTTCCGCGCCTTCATGGACGGCAAGTTGCCGGCGCTGCCGGGTGAACGGCCTACGCGCAAGGATTGGGAAGATCACCTGACCACGATCTTCCCGGAAGTGCGTCTGAAGACTTATCTGGAAATGCGTGGCGCGGACGCTGGACCGTGGTCGCGTCTGTGTGCATTGCCCGCGTTCTGGGCGGGTATCTTGTATTGCGATGCGGCGCTTGAAGCGGCATGGAGCCTGGTCAAGAGCTGGACCGCGGAAGAGCGGGAGAGCTTGCGCCGCGCCGTGCCGATGCTGGGTCTGCGCGCGCCGATCAAGGGCGTGACCGCGCGCGATATTGCGCAAGCGGCGCTGGCGATCTCGCGTCAGGGGTTGAAGTCGCGCGGCCAGCTTGATTCGTCCGGAAATGACGAGACGCTGTTTCTGGCCGAACTTGATGATATCGCCGCCACTGGCGTGACCGCGGCCGAGCGTTTGATCGAACGCTACAATACCGAGTGGGGCCGCGACGTGAACCGCGCCTTCGAAGCGTGCGCGTATTAGCGATGTACACGGTCTACGGCGACCGCAAGTCGGGCAATTGCTACAAGGTCGAACTGGTCTTGCATCAGCTTGGTTTGCCCTACGAGTGGCGCGCGATCGACGTGCTCAAGAAGGAAACGCGCACGCCGGAATTTTTGGCGCTGAACCCGAACGGACAGGTTCCGCTGCTGGTGAACGCGGATGGTAACGCGCTGCCGGAATCGAACGCGATTCTTGGCTATTTGGCGGAAGGCAGCGGGCTTGTGCCGGCAGACCGCATGGCCCGCGCGCAGATGCTGCGCTGGATGTTCTTCGAGCAATACACCCACGAGCCAAACGTGGCGGTGGCGCGCTTCATCGTGGCATATCTCGGCCGCCCGCCCGAGCACGAAGAGACACTGCGGCAGAAGATCGAAAACGGCCACAAGGCGCTCGCCGTGATGGAGCGGCATCTGGAGAAGCACAGCTTCTTCGCAGCCGAGCGCTACACGATCGCCGACATCGCACTCTATGCTTACACTCACGTGGCCGAGCAGGGGCTGATCGAGCTTGCCAGGTATCCGGCCATTCATGCTTGGATGGAGCGCGTGCGCCGGCAGCCGCGGCACTTGCCGATGCAGGCTTGATCGTGCGCAATGCGCGATGAGGGTGACGGGGCAGTCTTGTCTGATGCGCACCGTGGCATTGACCCTCGCGTTGAGTTTGGCCGCCTGTACGGCCACGACGACCGCCCCTGAGAGCCCAGCCAGTGGCAGCGAAGGCGACGCCGCGCGCGGCCTTGCCTTCGCCGAAGCAACGTGCGGCTCGTGCCATCGCGTGGCGGCTGGCTTGGAGATGTCGCCCTATCCGGCAGCGCCGCCGTTCGAGGAAATCGCCAACACCCCGGGCATGACGCGTCTGGCACTGGGCGTCTGGATGCAGAGTTCGCATCCCAGCATGCCGCAGCTCGTGGTCGAGCCTGAGCAGCTTGACGATGTGCACGCGTATTTGCTGACGCTGAAGCGCGGCGGCTAGCGACCCGCTTCGACCCACTCGGGTGACGCGCTGTTGAAGTCGGCGTCAGTCGAAGATGACGTTGGCGGTTGCCGCCGCTAGAACTTCACGCTCACGCCAGCCTGCCACAGCCGTGGCGCACCCGGCAAAATTCCGCGCGACCGATCGACGATGAACACTTCGTCGGTCACGTTTTTAACCGTTACAAAGAACGTGGCGCTGCCGCCGCCTGGGGTAAGGTTCGCCGCGAGGTTCAAAATGGTAGCGCTGTCGATCAACCCGCGCTGGCCGTTCGCGGTCGGAGCCACGGTGTTGAGATCGTCGGTGAACATTTCGCCGGTGTGCTGCACCTCGGCTTGCAGATTGAGCCAATCACCGCGCGTGTAACCGAGTGCAGCGGAGGCGATCCACTCGGGCGCATAGGGCAGGCGATTGCCGCTGACCGAAACCGCGCCGAAGCCGGCGACGCTGGACAAACGGTCCCCAACATACGCCGCTTCGCCGAGATAAGTTGCAGCCGCGCGGACGTAAAAGTCGTCGTCTTCCACCCACCCCATGTCGCGCAAGGAGATGCGGGTGCTGAGTTCGACACCGCTATGCCGTGTTTCCCCAGCGCTGGTCAGGGTGGCGCCGACGCCGCCAGCGACAGAGGCCGGCACGATCTGATTGTCGAAGTCCATGTGAAAGACGTTGAAGTCGATGTCCCAACCGGGGTTGAGCTCGCCGCGCACGCCGAGTTCGTAGCTCACGCTCTCTTCGGCGGCGAGGTCGACGCTGGCGCCCGAATTGTCGATGACGTCTTCGACCCGCGGCGGGGAGAAGCCGCGGTGCACGCCAGCATAGACGACAAGAGCGTCACGGAGTTCGAACGTTGCGCCGAGCCCTGGAATGATTTCGGTGAGTTGGCTTTCGCCACGCAGGCCGGTCAGGCGGTTCTCGCGCTCGTACGCGATCGCTTCGACGCGCACGCCGGGGCTGATGGCGAAGCGGCCATAGTCCAGGCTCGTCATGATGAAGCCGGACCAAGCGTCGGCGTAGCGTGTATTGTCTTCGCGCAGGCCGCCATTGACGCTCGTCCCAGGGCTCCGGCCGGTCGGTGTGTCGCTGTTGACTTGCAGACGGCGCTGGCGCTCGGTGTGCCAGCGCAGACCGGCTTCGACATTGGCGTCAACGCCGAGCAGGCGCGTGTCCCAATCGAGGCGGGTTTCGACGCCGTATTGGTGATATTCGCGCAAGCGGCCTTCGTTGCCGCATGTGGTGTTGAGATTGGCCATGCTCGCGCAGGCAGGATCGCTCGCATCATTGGGGCGCTGGCCTGAATTGGAGCTCTGGCGCCACCAATCGCGGTCGAAGTAGAGCGAATAGGCCGACGTGGTCAGGCGCAGGTCTTGCGTGACATCCCAGCCATGCGTCACTGCTCCCGTGTAGCGTTGGGTGTTGAAGCGGTCGTTGGGAAACGGATTGCCAAACGGATCGGCTGCAAACTCCGCCTCCGTGAGGCCGGAATAACTGACCTGGCTGCCTTCGCGGTTGACAGCGATGCGGGCAATGATCTCGTGGTCCGGGGATAGTGTGCGCTCGACACGCAAGCTGTAGTCCTGAAACGCGAAATCGTGATTGTCGCGGATGCCGTCGAAGTGGGTTGCGCTGACGTGGCCCAAGGTTCTGAAGCCTGCGATCTCGCCGCCGAGCGAGCCGGAGCCTTCGAGATAGCCGTTATCGCCGCCAGCGACGAACACGCTGCCGCCGAACTCCGACGGCGCGCGCGGTGAGATGTAGTTCACGACGCCGCCCACCGTGTGCGGGCCGAAGCGGATCTGGCTTGCGCCCTTCAGCACCTCGATGCGTTCGAAGCGGCGGATCGGGGGATGCGAATAGGTCGCGTTGTCGCCATAGGGCGCGTAGGTGAGCGGCAGCCCGTCTTCGAGCAGCAGAACTTCGCTTGAGCGTGTCGGCGCCAAACCACGTACGCCGATGTTGGGCCTCAGCCCCAAGCCTTCTTCGTCGCGCGGATAAACGCCCGCGACCTGACGCAGCGCTTCGTTGACGCTGAAAACGCGAGAGGCTTCGAGATCTTCCGACTCGATGGTGGCGCCGGAGCCGGGGATGTTCAGCAGGTTTTCGCGATGACCGATGACGACGATGTCAGCCTCGGTGATGGGCGGCGCTGCGTCCTGAGCCCAGGCCGGGGCGGCGCACAAAAGGGCTGCCGAAACCCACAGACCCGTCTTCGTGTGACTCATCCCCGAACCCTACTTGCGAACGTCTCTCAACTACATTGCAAATAACTCGCAATTGCAAGCATGGCAAGGGCTGCCGTGGCTGAAAGGCGTGGCTTTGCCGCCGAGCCGGGTCCAAAGTGAGGTCCGTGCGCAGGCTGGACCATTCGCTCTTGACCCCGCGCCTCCGCCTGGAGCCGGTCACGCAGGCGATGGCGCGGGCGGCTCATATAGGCGCGGCGGTTTTCGCCAGCACGGTCGGCGCCGAGGCCCCGTCTGACTGGAGCAGCAGCAGTCTCAAGCTGGTCGCGCGTTCGCTCACCCCGACTCTGGGTGGGACGCCGCTCCCCACGCGGGCGATCGCCGTTCATCGTGAGGATAATTCTATCGTCGGCGACGTGCGCTTCGAGCCGAGCGCACGCGTTCAAGGCGACGTGGAAATCGGTTACGCGGTCGCGCGCGGCCGGCGCCGGCAAGGTTATGCCGTCGAAGCGACCGGCGCGTTGATCGATTGGCTTTTTGACGATGCAGGCGTCGAGACGCTGATTGCGGGCTGCGACAGCCGCAATCTCGCCTCGGTGCGCACCCTGCGCCGGCTCGGCTTCTGGCTGGATCGAACGCCGGGCCGCGCCTTCTGGTGGCTCCTGACGCGAGAGCTCCGTTCGGCGACGCGTGCTTGAACACGGCGCCCCGCTCTGCTTAGTGGCCGATTTGTAAGGGAAGAGAGCCGCGCCCTAGGCGCGGAAACCGAGGGGAAACGTATCGATGACCGATGCCGTCGCCGGCGCAGGGCCTAACGCTCCTGCCGATAAAAAGACCTTTATGGGCCATCCACGTGGGCTGGTCACGCTGTTCTTCACCGAGATGTGGGAGCGCTTCTCGTTCTACGGCATGCGCGCGCTACTGGTGATTTATCTGACGCAGCACTTCTTGTTTTCCGACGATAAGGCGCAAGGGCTGTACGGGGCGTATGCGGCGCTCGTCTACCTAATCCCGGTCATCGGCGGTGTGATCGCCGACCGGTTTCTGGGTTCCCGCAAAGCGGTGACGATCGGCGCCGCGCTGCTGGTGCTGGGGCACTTCGGCATGGCGTTCGAAGGCCGCGGCTCGGTGCAGGAGATCACGCTCGTCAACGAGCAGGGCATCACCTACGACATCATCAGCGAAGGACGCGGCGACAATCGCGAACTCTTCATCGTCGCCCCGGGCGAGGTTCGCTACCCGGTCAACTTCTCGCCGGAAGGCATGGCAATCGAAAACGCCGGCAACGCATTCCCGGCGTTCGTAGCGACGGACGATTATCGCCTGAGTGTGCGCCAGGACACGTTCAGCCTGGGCGGCATGACCATCCCGTACGAGCAGATACTCTATCTGTCGCTCGCGTTGATCATCGTCGGCGTCGGGTTCCTCAAGGCCAACATCTCGACCACTGTCGGCGCGCTTTATCCGCCCGGCGATCCGCGCCGCGACGGCGGTTTCACCATCTTTTACATGGGCATCAATCTGGGAGCGTTTCTCGCAACGCTCGCCTGCGGTTATCTTGGCCAGACTTACGGCTGGAAGTACGGTTTCGGCCTTGCCGGCGTCGGCATGGCGCTTGGGCTCATCCAGTACCTCATGGGTCAGAAATACCTGATGGGCAAAGCTGAGCCGCCGAAACCGATTTCGGCGATGTTCGAAGGTCTGTTCTGGATCGGCGGCCTGCTTGCTGTGATCCCGGCTTGGCTGCTGGTGCAGCAGACAGAACTGATGGAGGCGGCGCTGCCGATCCTGGTGCCGGTGCTGTTCGCGGCGGTGCTGGTGTTCGCACTCGCCGGCTTTAAGGGCGACGAGCGCAGCAAGATGATCGCCGCGCTGGTGCTGGTGTTCTTCAGCGTCGTGTTCTGGATGTTGTTCGAGCAGGCAGGCTCGTCGCTCTCCCTGTTCGCTGAACGCAACACCGATCTCACCATCGTGCCGGGCCTCGCCATGACGGCGGCGCAGACGCAGAGCTTCAACCCCGCGATCATCGTGTTGCTCGCGATTCCGTTCAGCATGATGTGGGTGGCGTTGGCGAAGAAGAACATGGAGCCGTCGACGCCTGTGAAGTTCGCGCTTGGACTGATCCAGGTCGGGATCGGCTTCTTCATCCTCGTGCTCGGCGCTCAGTTCGCCGGCGACGATTTCAAGGTGCCGCTGATCTTCCTGTTCCTGCTCTATCTGTTCCACACCACGGGCGAGCTCTTCCTCTCGCCGGTGGGACTGTCGATGATCACCAAGCTGTCGCCGGCGCGCGTCGTCGGGCTCATGATGGGCGTGTGGTTCTTGTCCTCTTCGCTTGCACATATCTTGGCGGCGATCATCGCGCAGACCACAGCTTCAGATACGGTAGCGGGTGAAGTGGTCGACTTGGGGGGGCAGCTGGCTAGCTATGTTTCGACCTTCACGTGGGTCGGCGCATGGGGCCTCGGGGCTGGTGTCCTGCTGCTTTTGCTGTCGCCGATCCTGAAGGGATGGATGAAGGACGTCCGATAATTTTAATAAAAACAATTACTTGACCTCCTGGTGCGGCGCGCGGTGCGTCGCCCAGGAGAAACTTGCCCTTCACCGTAATCCACCATTGCGCGGCGACGCTTTTCCGGTTGATCTAGGTTGGCTGGGCGGGGCGCCGTCCGGTCGCCGGCGCCTCCCGATGTCGCTCTGCCGCCACATTCGAGGACGGGTCCGGCCCTGATTGACGCTTACGCTTTGAGTCGCGGGCGGCGTGTGCCGCACCGTGAAGGAGACGCTGATGACGAGGCCGCGCACTACTCGCTCCCGCAGGAAGCCTGAGGCTTCCGCGCAGGGGCAGCGGCCGGAAGTTACCGACCTGCTCCTAGGCTGGAAATCGGACGACGGAAAAAAGCAGCCGATCGGTTTCGGCGCGCCGAGTTCGCTTGAGCCTGCTATCGCTGGCGAGGTGCCGATCCTTTACGGCGAAGATCGTCACTTGGTGACGATCGCGCCCACGGGCGCTGGCAAGGGCAGGGGCGTGATTATCCCCAATCTGCTGCGCTTCGAAGGCTCGGTAATCGTCATCGACCCCAAGGGCGAGACCTGGCACGTCACCCATCGCCGCCGCAAGGAGATGGGCCAAGAGGTGCGCCTTTTGGATCCGTTCGGCGCTGTCTCGCGCCGCACCGACGCGCTCAATCCGTTTGACTTGTTTGATCGTCCCGGCGCGCTGCTCGACGCCGACGCTGAGATGCTGGCGTCGTTGCTGGCCGGCGATGTCGGCTTCCACAAGGAACCGTTCTGGGACAATTGGGGCCGCTCGCTGATGTCGGGCGTGATCGCTGCCGTCGCCGAGACCGCGAGCAAGAGCGAACGCCATTTCGGCCGCGTGCGGGAAATCCTGATGAGCGACGACGCGGTTTACAA
Source organism: Hyphomonadaceae bacterium (assembly GCA_019753175.1). Classification (GTDB taxonomy): domain Bacteria; phylum Pseudomonadota; class Alphaproteobacteria; order Caulobacterales; family Aquidulcibacteraceae; genus Vitreimonas. Next base: position 145,196 of record JAIELK010000006.1, on the reverse strand, counting down.
TCTCGCCGCGCTGATCGAAGGCCACGAGACTCTGAACCGGTTGTCGAAGCAGAATATTTCCTCGTTCCTGCCGATCACCGAGCAGACGCGCTCAGGCATCCTCTCGACGGCGCAAAGCTATTTGAAGGTTGTGAACTCGGACTCGGCGCTGCGTTCGCTGTCGAAATCCACCATCAGCCTCGACGCCGTGCGCCGCGGCGATCCGATGACGATCTACATCGTCATTCCGCCCGACAAGCTCGAAAGCCACGGCGCGTTGCTGCGGCTGTGGGTCGGCGCGCTGATGCTGACGGTGATGGGTCGCAAGCGCCGCCCGAAGCGCTCGACGCTATTCCTGCTCGACGAGTGCGCGCAATTGGGCGAGTTCGGCCCGCTGCGGCAATCGATGACGCTGTTGCGCGGCTATGGGCTGCAGGTGTGGCCGTTCTTCCAGGATTTGAGCCAGCTGCAGCGGCTCTATCCCAAAGATTGGCGCACCATTTTCAACAATGCCGGCGTGTTCCAGCTGTTCGGCGTCGCCAACCATTTGATGGCGAAGGAAAGCTCAGAGCTGATCGGCGACATCGACGCCGACATCCTGCGCAACATGGCGAAGGATCGCCAGGTGATCGCTGTGTCGAACGAGAAGGCGATGAGCGCGCGGCTGCCGGACTATCTGCTCGACGCGCCGTTCGCCGGACAGTGGGACATCAACCCGATGTTCGAGACTGACGGTGACGCGGCGTCACGCAAACGTGGCGGCCGCGGCCGGTAGCCGCGGATCAGGGCTGAACAGCGCCCGCAGTGCGGAAACCAACATGCGACATGCCGAGGCCTTCGTCGCCTGGCTGGCGTGAGCCGCTGCGAAAGCGCGAGCAGAAGTTCGGCGCACAGAGGTTCGAGCCGCCCTTGAGCACGCGCGTGGGTGCGGCTTCGCCGCGCAAATCCTCGGGCGCGCCTGCGCCGACAAAGGCGTCGCTGGTCCATTCCCAGACATTGCCGGCCATGTCGTAGGCGCCGCGCTCGTTCGGCGGAAAACAGGCGACGGGCGCAAGCCCTGTGAAGCCGTCTTCGCCGCTGTCTTGGAACGGAAACACGCCCTGCCATGTGTTCGCGCGCGGCGCGCCGTCCGGGGCGTATGCTTCAGCGTTCGCATTGCTGGACGCAGGCGCGCCGCCACGAGCGGCAAACTCCCATTCGTTTTCGGTCGGCAGCCGTCGCCCCATCCACTGGGCGTACGCTTCGGCGTCGGCATAGGCGACAGCGACGACGGGGTAGCGTTCGCGTCCTTCGATCGAAGACGCGGGGCCTTCGGGATGACGCCAATTGGCGCCCGGATCGATGCGCCATTGTCCCGTCGTGCGATCGAACACCGCCGCACCCATCGGCGCGCCGTCAGGGCCGATACGCTCGGCGATGGTGATGTAGCCGGTGGCATCGACGAAGCGGGCGAACTGCGCATTGGTGACTTCGTGTGCGTCGATCGTGAACGCCGCCACGTCGCCTACGCCACCGTACCGCTCTTCGGGCTCGAAAATGTTGGCGCCGCGCTGAACCCGCCCGGCCGGCGCCACGATCTGTGCGCCGATCTCTATGGGCGCGCAAACACGCTCAAGCGATGAGTCTTGCGATCCACATGCTGCGAGCAGCAGGAGTGCGGCGGCCGCCATCGCACAACACGCTCTCATGCAGAGCGCCCCGCTTGCGCGAGCGCTTCGCGCACGGCGTCGACAATGGCGCTCGCCATCGCCGCAATGGTGGCCGCGCCTTCAGCGCTGCTCGCGTCTGCTGGCGCGCCGAAATAGGCGTCGGGTCCGCCGGCGTCGTGGAACGTCGTCACGCCGCGTCCCATCGCTTCTGTGAGGCTCGCGGGATTGGGCGGCAGCGCCGTGCGCAAAGCGTTGTCGACGAGATCGGGACGCGCGGCGAGCACGATGCTGGTCTCGAATTGACCGGCATGGCAAGCGCCTGACACGAACTCTTCAGTCAGGGTCGCGGCGAGCGCGCGGCGCGTGAAATCCGGGAAGGCTATCGGCAAGCCAAGCGCCCGCGCTTCGGCCACGGCGTCCCGCAACATCGCGACATTGGCGGGGTCGAAGTGCGAGTTGGCGATGGCGAGGCAAGTAAAGCCTTGGCGCTGCAGCGTCGCGACGATGTCAAGGATCATACGCTTCGCCGTCTCTGCGCCAACGCCGATCGTGCCCTCGAACGCGGCGGCGTATTCCGAAGGGGCATAAGCGAGCGCAGGCAGCACGAAGGTCACGACGCCATCGCGGTTGAGCGTATCCGCAGCGGCGTCGGAGAACGCTTCGCTGATGATGACGTCTGTCGTGAGCGGGAGGTGTGGCCCGTGCGCCTCCACCGCGCCGCAGGGGAGGATGGCGACGCACGGCTCGCCGGAGGCGAGTGCATCGCGCACGCGGGTCCAGGGCGCATCGCCGAGCCTCATGCATACTCCGTGCGCAAACGCTTGCGGTCGATCTTGTCGCGGTCGTTGCGCGGCAGAGGCGTGGCGCGGAACGCTACGCCGTGCGGGGCCTTGTAGCGCGCAAGCCGCTCCTTGGCGAAAGCGATCAACTGCTCGGCTTCAAGGCCGGCGTCGTCATGCGTCACCACGATTGCAAATGGTTTCTCAAGCCCGGCCTCGTCGCGTCTGCCAATGACGCAACACTCGCGCACGGCGTCGTGCTGCATGAGGCAGTTCTCCACCTCCAACGGACTCACATAGATGCCGCCCGACTTGATGAGATCGTCGCCGCGGCCTTCATAGTACCAATAGCCGTCTGCGTCCTGACGAAACTTGTCGCCGGAGACGATCCAACCGCCACGCAGGTGTTCGCAGGATTTTTCGTAGGCGCCTTGATAATGGAGCGCCGCCGAGGCGCCGCGTAGCCAGAGCGCTCCGACATCGCCTTGGGCGACCGGGGCCCCGTCGTCGTTCAGCAGCTTAGCTTTGTAGCCAGGCACGAGTTTTCCAAGGCTTCCCGGTTTGATGTCGCCTGGGCGATTGCTGATATAGATGTGAAAACTCTCGGCAGAGCCGATGCCGTCGATGATCGGCACGCCAAAGCGTTTGTCCCACCGTTGATGGAGTTCGCGCGGCAGCGCCTCGCCTGCGCTCCACATGAAGCGGAGACTGGAAAGATCGACATCCAACTCGGTTTCCAGCATCTTGTTGATCAGTGTCGGCACGCTGGTGAGCACCGTGGCGCGGCGCCCTTCGATCAGCGCAAATAAGGTCTCGGCGGACGGCTGCTCCTTGAACAGCACCGTCGTCGCGCCGACGGCGAACGGGAACATCAGATTGGTTCCTGTGGCATAGCCGAAGAAGAGCCGAGGGCCAGCGATGGTGATGTCGTCTTCGCGAATGCCGATGAATCGCTTGGCGTACACCTCCGTGTTGAACGGGAAGTGCGCGTGGCTGTGCACAGCGCCTTTGCTCTGGCCGGTGGTGCCGCTGGTGAAAAGCCAAACGGCCGGATCGTCCTTGCGGGTAGGCCAACTTGCCGCGTCGAGCGCGATGTCCCTGTCGAGCCACGACCGAAAGCCATACGCCGCATCGTCGGCGTTGATGATGTTGGCGCCCTTGCCGCAGTGCCGCGTGTGCTGCGCAGCCTTGGCGAAATTCCCGGCGCTTGCGGCGTCGATGAAGGCGAACTGGGGTTTGACGTAGTCGAGGTAATAGCCGTAGTCGCTGACAGGAAGCAGCGGGTTGACCTGTGCAACCACGGCGCCCGCCTTGATCGCGCCGAACCAGGCATAAACGAACTCCGGCCGATCCTGCATGCAGATGAGAACGCGCTGCTCGGGCAACAGACCATCGCTAACGAGGCGCGCGGCGACGCGTTCGACCTTTGCCGCCACCTCCGCATAGGTGATGGCGCGGCCTTCGAACAGGATGGCCGTCTTGTCCGCGCGGCCGGCCGCGATGTTCGCGAACACAAAATAGTCGGCCATGTTGAACGCATCGGGAAATGCGAGGCCATGCGACGATGCGTGGGTCATCGCGTCGCTCACCGTCAGTCTCCTTCGAACGCCGGCGCTTGCTTGGCGACGAACGCGCGATAGGCGCGCTCGAAGTCCTTGGTCTGCATGCAGAGCGCTTGCGCCTGCGCTTCCGCTTCGATCGCGGTGTCGAGGCTCATGTCCCATTCCATGTTGAGTTGGTTTTTGGTGATGCCGTTCGCGAAGCTCGGCCCCTGCGCCAGCTTTTTTGCCATCGCCATGGCGTGTTGATCGAGTTGATCGGCTGGGACGATGGCGTTGAAGTAGCCCCACGCCAACCCTTCTTCGGCGCTCATGCTGCGGCCGAAGAAGAGAAGTTCGCTGGCCCGGCCCTGTCCGATAATGCGCGGCAGGATCGCGCAAGCGCCCATGTCGCAGCCGGCAAGACCGACTCGATTGAAGAGAAACGCCGTCTTCGCGTGCGGGGTGGCGTAACGAAGATCGGACGCCATGGCGATAATCGCGCCCGCGCCGACGCTCACACCGTCGACCGCGGCGACGATCGGTTGGGGGCAGTGGCGCATGGCCTTGACCAGATCGCCGGTCATGCGCGTGAAGTCCAAGAGCTGCGGTATGCCCATTTGCGTCAGCGGGGCGATGATTTCGTGCACGTCGCCGCCGGAGCTGAAATTGCCGCCATTGGACGCGAACACCACCGCCTTGACGCTCTTGACATAGACAAGGGCGCGAAACATGTCGCGCAACTCAGCGTACGACTCGAATGTCAGCGGATTCTTGCGCTCGGGCCGATCGAGGCTCACGCGAGCGACGCCGTCGGCGAAACTCCAGAGAAAATGCCGCGGGGCGAAGCTGGTTGGGTTCACGACGCTCTCTCCTGGTGCGCTTGCGCGAGCGCCAGCGTGCGCTGAGCCTGCTTCAAATGCGGCATGTCCAGCATCTTGCCGTCGAGACCGATCGTGCCGACGCTTGGCGCTGCCGCGAAGGCGGCGACGACGCGGCGCGCGTGCTCGACCTCATCGACCGACGGCGTGAAGCTCTCATTGATGGCTCCGACCTGCGCGGGGTGGATAGCGAGCCGGCCGCTGAAGCCTTCGGCGCGCGCGGTGCGGCTCGCTGCCCGTAAGCCTGCTTCGTCTTTGTAGTCCGCGTAAAGCGTTTCGACAGCCGCGACGCCGGCGGCATGTGCGGCGAGCAGGGTGAGCGAGCGCACCATGCGATAGGTGAAGGCCCACTCTCCGGTGGTCGGGTCACGATTGGTGCTGGCGCCGAGGGCTGCGCTCAAGTCCTCCGCGCCCCAGGTGAGGCCATAGAGGCGCGCAAGCCTCGCATCGGCATACTCGCCGAGCTTGAACGGCGCGATGGGCGTCTCAGTCGCGACGGGCAGAATGCGCACGTCATCGGCGCGCATGGCGTCCAGTTGCGCGCTGAGCGCCGCCACGTCTTGTGGTCCGTTTGCTTTGGGGAGCATGACGCCATCAGGCGATGCCGCGACAACCGCTTCGAGGTCAGCGTGCGCGGCGCCGCCATCAAGGGGATTGATGCGCACCCACAATTGCGTGCGCCGCGCGTCTCGCGGACTACTCCACAAATACGCCGCCACCAGTTCACGCGCGGCCGGCTTGCGCTCGGGTGCGACGGCGTCTTCGAGATCGAGGATCAGCGCATCGGCGCCCGCGCTTTCAGCCTTAGCAAGCTTCTTTTCACTGTCGCCAGGCACGAAGAGGAAAGAGCGGATCATGGCGCGGGCTTCTTGCGCTGCAAACCGGTGCGCTTGCAGTGCGCGACGAGTTCGCCGCGTTGATTGTAGGCGCGATGCATGAACACGACGATGCCCTGGTCGGGCCGCGACTTGCTCTCCCTGAGTTCCAATACCTCGGTCTCAATGCGCAAGGTGTCGCCGTGGAAGACGGGTTTCGGGAAGCGCACTTCGTCCCATCCCAAATTGGCGACGGCGGTGCCGAGCGTGGTGTCGCCGACGGAGATGCCGACCATCAGCCCCAGCGTCAGCGTGCTGTTGACGAGGCGCTGGCCGAACTCGGTCTCGGTGCGGCAGTATTCTTCGTCGAGGTGAAGCCGCGCCGGGTTGTGCGTGAGCGCCGAGATGAAGAGGTTGTCCGCTTCGGTGACGGTCCGGACAATGGGATGCTTGAAGACTTGGCCGACGGTGAGTTCGTCGAAATAGAGGCCGGGCATGTCGCTCTCCGGGGAATCCTTGGAGCCGACTCTAAAGAGCGCCACGCGGGCGCGATAGGGGCGGTCACTGCCTCCCGGTCACGGGGATAGTCGCGCCGGTGACAGCGCCAGCCTCGCGCGAGAGCAAAAACGCGGCGACCGCGGCGATGTCTGCGGGAGCCACCCACTTCGAGGCGTCGGCGTTCGGCATGGCGGCGCGGTTCTGCGGGGTGTCGATGGTCCCGGGCGCGATGCAGTTAGCGGTCACGCCGGCGGCCTTGTGCTCTTCGGCGATCGCCTCGGTCACTCGGATCAGCGCGGCCTTCGACGCCGAATAGACACTGGCGCCGGCGAAGGCTTTGAGGCCTGCGCCGGCGGCGATGTGGACAATGCGGCCATATGCTTGGCGCGTCATCGCCGGCAGCACGGCCTGCGACAGCAGCAGCGCCGAGAGCGCGTTCAGCTCCATCAGCATGCGCCAATCCTTGTCGGCGTCCTCCACGACATTGGCCATCTTGAACGTACCGACCGTGTTGGCGAGCCCGTCGATGCGTCCGAAGCGCGCGAGCGTCTCGCTGGCGATACGCTGCGCCCCCTCCCTTGTGCTGACGTCGGCGCCGGTGATCGCCAACGTGTCGCTGATACTTGCCGCGCCGCGCCGATCCGCGAGCGCGAGCGAGGCTCCTTCGCGGGCCAACAGCGCGGCGATCGCCATGCCGAGATTGCCGGCCGCGCCGGTGACGATGATGACCTGGCCTGCGAAACGCATCGGCAACTCCGGTGCGCAGCGCGTTCGCGCGCCGCGCGTCAGAGCGCCTAGTATTGCAGCCGGAGGCGCCCGTAAAGGTAACGTCCGTTCACGCCGATCGGCGAGAGGATGTCGTAGGGCAGGTTGCCGAAGAAGTTGATGTCTGACGACGACAAGTCAGGATACTCGTCCAGCAGGTTTGACCCGCCGAAGGCGACGCTGACGCCGTTGCCGAAGTCGTATTCAGCCTCCGCGTCGAGCTGATACTCGCCGCCATATTCCTGCCGCGGCTCGAACCCGCCGCCGAAATTGAACACCCGCACGGTCGAACCGTAATGGCTGACCCGCGAGAGCAAACGCCAGTTTTCATCCGACCAAACAGCCGAGAGCACCAGCTTCGTTTCCGGCGCGGCGTCTTCGATGGTGTTGATCTCTTCGACCCCGATCAGACGGAACGTTGGGTCTAGCGCGAGCAATTGCTGGGGCGTCGGCGCGAAATTGGCGATTTCGGTCTGGGCGTAGGTGAAGGCGCCCGAGAGTTCGAGGTCGCCGCTGAACAGCGGTCGCTCATAGGTGACGACGAGGTCGACGCCCTGCGTTTCGGTGTCGATGGCGTTGGTGAAGAAGCGCACGGACTGCACGCCTTGTCCGCCTGGCAGCCCTTGCACGAAGTCTTCGAGGTCCTCGCCGAAGAAGCGGTCCGACAAGGTGATGCGGTCATCCACATCGATGCGGAACGCGTCGATCGAGAACGTGAGATTGGCAAACTGCGCGTTGACGCCGATGCTGTAATTGACGGCGGTTTCCGGTTGCAGCGGCTCTGCGCCCAACGCGATGGCGATCGGGTTTGAGACCGGCAGCGTGCGCGTGCGGATCAGCGCGCGGTTTTCGCCGAAATTCAGCGAGGTGTCCGAATAGCCAATCTGCTGCAGCGCCGGGGCGCGCACGCTGTTGGAGAAGGCGCCGCGCAATCGGATGTTTTCGGTCAAGCGATAGAGCGCAGCGATCTTCCCGGTCGTCTCCTGGCCGAAATCCGAATAGTCCTCGAACCGCGCGGCGACATCTAAGAACAGCCGATCGGTGACGTCGGCGCCAAACTCCGCGTAGACAGCCCAGACATCGCGATCGATGTCGGCCTCGTCGTCCGGGGTAAGGCCGGGCGAACCCTGAGCGCCGATCGCAAGGTCGAACGGCCCGGCGACGTAGGACGCCAGTTCACCACGCTCCGCTTCGAACGCTTCGTTACGGAATTCAACGCCGGTCGCGACTGTCAGCGGGCTGGCAAACAGCCCCACGTCGAAGTCGCGTACGAGGTCGAAATTGCCGCTTGTCTGTTCGAACGTGAAGGTTCCAGAGCGGAAGCTGGTGGGGCTTGTCGGGCCGAGCGACGCATTGAGCGAGTTCTGGACGCCGTAGACGAACTGGTTTCTGCCGTAGCTTAGGCTTGCGTCTGCGGACCAGCCGGCGAACTCCCAGCGTGCGCCTCCAGTGATGGCGGCGTCTTCGCTGAGGCCCGTCGATTCTGGGCGGAACCCGTTGGGGTAGATCGCTGGGACATTGTCGAACGAGTCCGGATAGCGGAAGAAGGTGAGACCAATGGTGTCGCGCTCACCGTAGGTGCCGAAACCATACGCTTCGACGCCGCCAACCTGCGTGGCGGCGTTGAACCAGAGGTTCCAGTCTTCAACTTCGGGATCGCCGATGCCGTAGTTCCGCTTGCCCTGCAACGCCAGGTTCGGCGGCGTTTGCGGCACGAAGAACGGGATCTGGTCGAAGCCGGCGCGATTGGTGGCTTCGCGAGTTTCGAAGTCGGCGCCGATGCGCAAGAAGCCATCGCCCAGCGCAAAGCCTGTCGAGGCGTCGATGGTGAAGGTCTCGCCGTCGGTGATGCTGTCGTCGATGGGATCGAGATCGGTCACGTGCGCGCCGTATGTGGCGTTGACCTCTGTGCCGCTTGACCGATCGTCGAGGATCACATTGACGACGCCGGCGATGGCGTCCGAGCCGTATTGAGCACCAGCGCCGTCGCGGAGCACTTCAAGCCGGCGCACCGCGCCGAGCGGAATCGTGTTGAAGTCAACCGCCGCGGTGCCGCGTCCGATCTTGGTTTCGGAGTTGACAATCGCCGATGTGTGGCGGCGCCGCCCGTTCACGAGCACCAGCATTTGGTCGGGGCTCAATCCGCGCAACTGGCCCGAACGCACGTGGTCGGAGCTGCCCGAGTTCGACTGGCGCGGGAAGTTGAACGATGGCGCCACAACCGCGAGCGCCTGGCCGAGTTCATCGGCTACTGCGCCGGCCGCGCGCAAATCTTCCGCCGGCAGCACGTCGATCGGCACCGGACTCTCCAGAACGGTGCGTGGGCGCGTGCGTGTGCCGACCACGACGATGGCTTCTTCTTCGTTGGCCTGATCTTGCGCTGATGCGATGGCGAACGCACCGTCCGCGCTCCAAAGCGCGATGCCCAAAGCCGCGGCCAGAACCGTGCGCGACGCCGTATCAAAAAGTCTCATTTGTCCCCACCGTCGTTGCTGCAAGAGGGCTTCGCCTCGTGCAAGGATATGGTTACATCGTCTCAAGCGCGCTTTGTCGCCGCAGAAAGCGTAACTTGTCACTTTAGTTCGCCTAAAGGCGTGTGCCGCGAGGGCAGGAGAGCAGCTCTTGGAAAGCCAGCCGCGGCGACACGTCAGTTCTGCCTATGTCGCTATGCTTGCTGTGGCGATGGTGGTCGGCGCCGGCATCTTCAAGAGTCCCGCCTTGGTCGCCGACGCAGCGGGCACACCGACCTGGCTGTTCGCGGCATGGATCATTGGCGGGCTGGTCACGCTGATCGGTGCGTTGTGCTATGCGGAACTCGCAACGACGTTTCCACACCCGGGGGGCGACTACCACTTCCTTCGGCTCGCCTTTGGCGAGAACTGGGCGTTCCTGTTCGCCTGGGCGCGCTTCACCGTCATCAATAGCGGCTCGATCGCGCTGCTCGGCTATGTGCTCGGCGACTATTTGAACGTCGTGTTGCCGCTCGGCGAGGTTGGCGCGCCGCTTTATGCGGCGCTTTCCGTCATCGCGATGACCGCGTTCAACTTGCGCGGCGCGGGGCCGAAGAACGACGCGGCCGATTACGGCATGACCAGCCTCGAAGTCGTCGGCCTGCTTGTGATGGTGACGGCTGCAGTGTCGCTTATTGTCATGGGCGTGCCCGCCGCGGAGCCGTTCGGCGCGGTCGATTTGGCGGCGCCGCCGGCGACCTTCGGTTTTGCGCTGGTCTACGCACTGCTTGCATTCGGCGGCTGGAGCGAAGTGGCGACGCTGTCAGCCGAAGTGCGCGATCCCAAGCGCGGCATGGTGCGTGCTCTCGTGTCGGCCGTGGCGTTGATCACCACGCTCTACATCGCTGTGAATTGGGCGTTCTGGTACGCTCTCGGCATCGACGGCCTCGCTGCATCGGCGACGCCGGCGGCCGATTTGATCAACAAGGCTTTCGGCCAGTGGGCAGCCATCATCACGGCGCTGGCCATTGCCTTCGCCGTCATCACGTCGATCAACGCGACGATCGTCGTCGGCGCGCGCACCACGTACGCGTGCGCGCATGACTGGCCAGCTTTGCGCAGCATCGGCCGGTGGGACGATCGCAGGCAGATCCCCGCTGCAGCGATTTGGGCGCAAGGGGCCATCTCGCTCGCATTGGTGATTTTCGGCGCTTTTTACGAGGGTTTCGCCACACTGGTGGATTACACAGCGCCGGTCTATTGGCTGTTTCTCGCCATGAGTGGGATTGCTGTGATGGTGATGCGCGCCCGCGCGCCAGACGCCGAGCGCCCGTTCAAGACGCCGCTCTATCCGATCCTGCCGCTGATCTTCGTTGCGTCGAGCCTCGCTATGCTGGCATCGGCGCTGAGTTACGTGACCAGCGAAACGGGCGCCGGCGCCCTGGTGAGCGTCGGCGTGCTCGCGAGCGGCGTGATTGCGCTGCTGGCGACGCGGCGCGCGAGTGCTAATCCTTCTTCTGCGCAGCAATAAGCGCATCGTCGAGTTCGCGCGCGCGGGCCGCCGCGGGCCGGCCGGCGATGCGCGACCAGTAGGCTTCGAACGCCGGGCGTTTCTCGAGCCAGCCGAACTGCATGCCCCAGCCGATTTGCGAACCGACATAGACGTCGGCGGCGGTGAATTGATCGCCGGCAACATAGTTGCTGGCGCTGACGGCGCGCTCGAGCGTGTCCACGACTTCGGTAAGCGAGCCATAACCGGCCATGGCTTTGCGTTCGGGCGGCACGACAAACCCCATCGCGCCATTGGTGCTTGCGGCCTCGACCGGCCCCGCCGCGAAGAACATCCAACGGTAGTATGACGCGCGCGATTTGCCGGGCGGAGGGGCCAGGCCCGTAGCCGGAAAGGCGTCGGCGAGATAGGCGCAGATCGCGGCCGTTTCGGTGACGATGGCATCATCGTGCCGGATCGCCGGCACCTTGCCCATCGGGTTCATAGCCAGATAGTCCGCCCCCTTCATCGTGGTTCCATAGTCGAGCACCACGGTTTCGTAAGGTTGGCCGACTTCCTCCAGCATCCAGCGGACGATCCGTCCACGTGACATCGGGTTGGTGTAGAAGACGAGATGGTCGGCCATGGCGCTCTCCCGAGCAGAACAAGGCGCGAACTCTTGCGTCCGCGGCGCGGTACGGTCAATAAGCCGGACATGGCGGAATCGGTCACGATCTATGGGATCAAGGCGTGCGACACGATGAAAAAGGCGCGCACTTGGTTGGACGCGGCAGGGATCGAACACCGGTTTCACGACTACAAGACGGAGGGCGCGTCCTAAGGTGAAGCTCCAGGCCTGGGCGGCTGCTGTTGGCTGGGACACACTGCTCAACCGCGCCGGCACGACCTTTCGGGGCCTGCCCGAGGCCGACAAGGCCAATCTGACTGAAGCACGGGCCCTGGCGCTAATGGTGGCTCAGCCGTCGATGATCAAACGGCCCGTGCTTGAAGTCGGCGGCAAGGTTGTCGTCGGCTTCAAACCCGATGTTTACCAAGAGGTCTTCGTCTAAGGCGCATCTAAGCGCCCGGTAAGGCGCATCTCTTCCTGTAGAGTGGCGCAAGACCCTCAAGGCTATGGAGACCCAGATGGGCCCTGAAATCATTATTCCGTTTACGTTTTTCTTCTTCCTAGGGGCTGTGATCCTGGTGCCGATCTGGCTCAAGGAACGGACCAGACAGGCGACCCTAAAGATCGTTCAGGATTCGCTGGAGAAGGGGCAACCGGTCGATCCTGCCCTGCTTCAGCAAATCACGGGCGCGGTGAAGGCGCCGCCGCCCGCTGACCGGGCGCGGCGGACCCTCGGCAGCGGCGTGGTGCTCGTCGCATTGGCGGGCGGGTTCACGGCGGCGGCGTTCCTGGCCGATGGCGGCGCCGACTCCGGGTTCATCGTTCCGGCGGTCATCTTGGGCGCGCTTGGTGCGGCTTTTCTGATGCTCGCGATCGTCGATTATTCTACCACCAAGAAGGACGAGTGATGGAACGTGGCCGCCCGGGGGTCTCTCAATCTTGCTCAAGCGACGGAAGCTTCGCTGATCGTCGCGGCGCAGGCCAGGGACCAGGCCGCGTTCGGAGAACTGGTGAAGCGCCGACAAGGCTGGGCGCGGGCTCTGCTACGCCGGATGTGCGGCAGCCACGCGGAAGCGGACGATCTGGCCCAGGACGCCTTCGTCAAGGCGTGGGAGCGGCTCGTGGACCTCGAAACGCCGGCGGCGTTTCCGGCTTGGTTTAGGAGAATTGCGGTGACCACTTTCCTCATGGCCAAGCGGCGCCAGAAGGCGGTGTTCGAGGAAATAGATGACGCCGCGCCGATTGTGTCGGAAGATTCGACGCCGGAAGCGGCGGCAAGCGCCAAAATCGACCTGGAAAAAGCGCTTGCCCTGTTGTCAGACGCGGAGCGTTTGTGTGTAACATTGAACCATGGAGAGGGGCTCAGCCACTCAGAAATTGTGGAAATGACCGGGCTTCCATTGGGAACGGTCAAGTCCCACGTTCTGAGGGGAACAGAAAAGCTCCGCCGCATGTTGGAGGCGGCCTGATGAACGACTTTGACGCCCTCTTGAAGCGCTCCTTCGCGGAAGCGCCTGAGCCAGCGGATGATGGTTTTACCCTCACCGTCACCCGTGCTGTAGCGAAACGCGAGCGGTTGCTGAAGTCGCAGACCTGGGCATTCGGCCTAGGGTGGGCCGCAGCGGGCGCAGCGGTCGTCTATGGCGTTTACGCCGTTGTGGGGTCGTCGGGTGTGGACCTGATCTCGGTGGCCGGCGATCAGTTTGGCGCGGTGCGGGCGTCCATGGGAGAAGCAGCGCCGGCCGCGGATAGCTTTGCCTCAAGCGCCATGCAAAGCCTGAGCGCGAGCCTGACCTACATCTTGCTCACCCTTGGCGCTCTGACCGGCGGCGCGGTGGCGTATCGCTCCTCGCAGGAATAGCGCTCCTGGTGTCCGCTATGGATTGTGCGGGTGCGAACGCCTATGAGCGGGGGTCGCAGGAGCCCCTATGTCCAAGCATGCTGACATCCGTCGCATCACCGCGCCGGACATCCGCGCCAGGAAGGGCGGCGAGCCAATCGTCTGCCTGACGGCCTACACCGCGCCGGTGGCTCAGATCCTCGACCCGCACTGCGACCTGCTGCTCGTCGGCGACAGCGTTGGCATGGTGGTTCACGGCCTCCCCAACACCGTCGGCGTGACCCTGGACATGATGATCCTGCACGGCCAGGCGGTCATGCGCGGTGCGCAGCAGGCGATGGTTGTCGTCGACATGCCGTTCGGATCCTACGAGGCAAGCCCGGAGCAAGCCTTTGGCAATGCGACGCGGGTTCTCAAGGAAACCGGCGCCCAGGCGATCAAGGTGGAAAGCGGGCCGTCCATCGCCTCTACCATCGCTTTTCTTGTCGCGCGCGGCATCCCGGTTATGGGCCACGTCGGCCTGCGCCCGCAGGCGGTCAATGTCGACGGGAAGTTTAGGGCCAAAGGACGCGACGCGGAGGAGCGGAAGCGCGTCTTGGCCGAAGCTCAGGTGGCAGACGACGCCGGGGCCTTCGCCATCGTCGTCGAGGGTGTGGATGAATCACTGGCCCCGGAGATCACCGCCGCCGTCAAGGCGCCGACAATCGGCATCGGCGCCTCGGCGCAATGTGACGGGCAGATCCTGGTCACCGATGATTTGCTGGGCTTATTCGAGTGGACGCCAAAGTTCGTCCGCCGCTACGCCAACCTCAAGGCGGCGATCGGCCAGGCCGCTGCGGATTATGCCGCTGACGTCCGTGCCCGCCGTTTTCCTGCCGCAGCCGAGACCTATGCGCTGGGTGGCGGCAAACTACGGCAGCCGCGCGTTGCCCGAGGCGACAAGCGCGGCTAGCGTGCGCCGCGATTTGGGGCGGGGTCCGCGCGGGCTCAGCGGAAATAGGGTCGAGAACAGCGCGTGACCAACGAAACCGATACTTTTGTCCAGGAAGTCAACGAAGGCCTCCGCCAAGACCGTGTTCTGCAGTTCCTGCGCAAGTATGGTCCGGTCATGGCCGGTGTGGCGATCGTCCTCGTGCTCGGCCTTGTTGGCTGGGTGGTCTGGACCGAGCAACGCCAGCAGACGGCGCGCGCGCAGTCGGTGGAATACTACGCTGCCCTGCAACTAGCCGCGGAGGGCAACCTCGATGGCGCCAAGACCGAGTTCGCCCGCTTGCGTGAGGAAGGGCCGCGCACCTACCAGGTGATGGCGCGCATGGAACATGCTGCGTTGTTGCAGGAGCAGGGCGACCTCGAAGCCGCGCTGGCGGAGTTCGAAGCTGCTGCGGAGTCGGCGAACGACCCGTTGATGCGCGACACAGCGCTTCTGCGCGCCGCGTACATCGCGGCGGAGACGCAGGACTTCACAGCGCTGCAGCAGCGGCTGCAGCCGCTTGCGCAATCCGACAGCCGATTGTCTTTTCTCGCCCGCGAGCTGCTCGGCGTCGAAGCGTGGGAGGCTGGAGAGACCCAGCTTGCGCGCGAAACTTTTGAAGCACTGTCATTGGCCTTTGATGCGCCGGAGGCGGTGCAGCAACGCGCGCAGCTGGCGCTGGCCGTGCTCGGCCCTGCGCCGGCGTCGGCATCCGAAGCGCCGGCGGCGCCCGCACCTTCCGAAGGAGAAACTAAATGAGCCGCAGCATGACCCGCGTTTTGGGTCCATTGACCGCGATCGTGGCCGCGACCGCGTTGTCTGCGTGCTCGACGGTTTCGCGCGTGGGCGATGCCGTTTGGCCGTTCGACGGCAACGGCGAGACCGCGCCCGAAACCACGCCGCAAGATGGCCGCGTATCGATCCTAGCGTTTGAGCAAGAACTCACGCCTGATCCAGCGCTTGCGTCGCGCCCCATCGTTGTGCCTGCCGCTGCAGCCACGACCGAGTGGTCGCAGCCCGGCGGCACCGCCGACAATTCGCCGCCCCAAGCGTCGGCCGCGGCGACGCTCGAACGCGCTTGGCGCGGAAGTCTGGGCTCGGGCTCAAACGATCGCGGCCGAATCGCCGCACCGCCGGTCGTCGCCGACGGCAATCTCTATTTCCTCGACGCCGATCACCGTGTTCACGCCATACGCGCGAGCAATGGCGACCGTCTATGGAATGAGAGACTCCGCGCCCAGGAGAGCGAAGATCGCGCCGCGCGCGGCGGCGGCGTGGCCGCGGGCGGTGGGCGCGTTTTCGCCACGACCGGCTTCGGGTTCGTGGTCGCGCTCGATGGACAGACGGGCGAGGAAATCTGGCGCGTTACCGCTGACGCGCCGTTCCAGGCCGCGCCGACGGTGTCGGGCAGTCGTGTGTATGCGATCACCAACGACAGCGAGCTGATGGCGATCGACGTCAACACCGGCGAAGTGCTGTGGACGTATCAGGCTATTGCTGAGCCCGCGCGCATCTTGTCGGCGCCGAGCGTGGCGGTTGAGGGCGAAACCGTTGTCGCGCCGTTCGCGTCCGGCGAAGTTGTGGCGCTGCTCGGCGGCAACGGACGTAGGCTTTGGTCGGATTCGCTGTCGCGCAGCGGGCGGCTCACGTCGCTTTCGGCGATCAATGACATCGCTGGACGGCCCGTCATCGATAATGGCGTGGTGTTTGCCGCTAGCCATTCCGGCGTGCTCGCCGCGATCGACATGCGAACCGGTCAGCGCGGCTGGGCCCGTGCGTTCGCATCGACTCAGACCCCGTGGATCATGGGCGACGTGCTGTTCGCCGTCAGCATCGACGGCGAACTCGCCGCCTTCGACCGGCAGAGCGGCAACGTCTATTGGGTGCGTCAGCTGCGCCGCTTCCGCGATGAGAATGATCGCGAAGGGCGTGTCGCCTGGGTTGGACCCATTCTCGCTGGCGGCCGATTGATTCTGGCGAACTCAGCGGGCGATGTCGTTGCGGTGTCTCCGCAGAGCGGGGAAACCATCGCCACAGCCGACGCCGGGCAGCCGGTGTTCATCCCCCCGATCGCCGCCAACGACCAAATCTATATCGTCACCGACGAAGCGCGTCTGGTGGTGTTTCGATAAGCCAGCGGCCGCTCATGACCAAGCTCGCCATTGTCGGGCGGCCAAATGTCGGCAAGTCGACCTTGTTCAATCGGCTGGCGGGCAAACGGCTCGCCATTGTCGACGACACGCCTGGCGTGACGCGCGACCGCCGTGAAGCCAAAGGCCGTCTCGGCGACCTCGACTTCACGCTGATCGACACCGCCGGCTTCGAGGATGTCCACGACGCTTCGCTCGAAGCGCGGATGCGCGAACAAACGGACATCGCCATCCGCGACGCGGACGTAATCCTGTTGCTTATCGACGCACGCGTCGGCGTCACGCCGGTGGACGAAGCCTTCGCCGCGTTGCTGCGGCGCGCGGACAAGCCGGTCGTGCTGGTCGCCAACAAGGCGGAAGCCAGGGCGAGCGAAGCCGGCGTCAATGAAGCTTTCGCATTGGGGCTCGGCGTTCCGATCCCGGTCTCCGCCGAACACGGCGAAGGCATGGGCGATCTCTATGCCGCGCTTGCGCCGCATTTCGGCGTCGAGGCCGCTGGCGAGAGTGAGGTGACTCAAACTCGCCCCATTCACCTCGCCATCATCGGCCGCCCCAATGCAGGCAAATCGACGTTGGTGAATGCGTTGATCGGCGAAGATCGCCTGCTGGTCGGCCCGGAAGCCGGCATCACCCGCGACTCCATCGCCATCGATTGGCGCTGGCAAGGCAAGTCTTATCGCCTCGTCGATACCGCAGGCATGCGCAAGAAGGCGAAGGTGCAGGCCAAGCTTGAAAGGCTCTCCGTCGCCGAGACGCTACACGCGATCCGCTTCGCCGATGTGTGCGTGCTTGTCATGGATGCGCGGGAGGCGTTCGAGAAGCAGGATCTCGCCATCGCCGATCTGGTTGTGCGCGAGGGGCGCGCGCTCGTGTTCTGCTTGGCGAAGTGGGATCAGATCGAAGATCCGCGCGCGCACTTCGAGGAACTGAAGCTCGTCGCGAAGGAGAGTCTGCCACAGGCGCGTGGCGCGCCGCTCGTCACGGTGGCGGCGCTTTCCGGCGTTGGCCTCGACCGGTTGATGAAAGCGGTCGGCGAAGCGCACGGCGATTGGACGGCGCGCGTGAAAACGAAAGACCTGAACGAGTGGCTGCACGCCGCCATCGTGCGTCATCCCCCGCCCGCTGTGCGCGGCAAGCGCATCAAGCCGCGCTATATCACGCAAATCAAGGCGCGCCCCCCCACCTTCGTTCTGATCTGCTCGCGCGCGGAGGACATGCCGGAGAGCTACAAGCGCTATCTCGTCAACGGCATCCGTGACGCTTTCAATATGCACGCCGCGCCGATCCGGCTGGTCGTGAAGGCGGGGAAGAACCCGTTCGCGGAGGAGTAGCCACTGGCGGGATCGAGCGGTTCGGCTTATTCTTGACGGCATGAACGCGCCCGCCCGTCTCACCATGAGCCGCGACCGCTATCTCGACTGGGAGAAAACCCAGGAGCGCAAGCACGAGCTGGTCGAAGGCGAAGTCAGGAGCATGGCCGGTGGAACGGCTGCGCACAACGCTATCTGCGCCAACCTGATCATCACGCTCGGCATCCGTCTTAAGGGCAAGCCGTGCCGGGCGTTCGGCTCGGACATGAAAGTAGCTATCCCAAATGGGAACATGCGCTACCCCGACGTGGTCGTCGATTGCGGCAAGCCGAAGCCGACCGATCTTTGGGCCGCCGAGCCGCGGGTGATCATCGAAGTGCTGTCGCCATCGACGGAATGGTTCGATCAGACACAGAAGCTGGAAGAGTACCAGTCGATCGCCAGCGTCGCGCACGTGGCGTTCCTGTCGCAGAACCGCGCGTTCGGCCGTGTCTGGTCGCGCGCGGGCGACGGTTGGACGAGCGTAGACTCCGATGGCGTGAAAGCGTCCTTCGGCTTGGCTGCCATCGATCTGAGTTTGCCTTTGAGCGATGTCTATGACGGCGTGGAGTTCGCCGCGCCAGAAAACTGAGCGCGCTTAGATCATCTGCCCAGCCGCCCAGCCGCTCGACCACGCCCATTGAAAATTGTAGCCGCCGAGCCAGCCGGTGACGTCGACGCACTCGCCGACGAAAAAGAGGCCGGGAACGCTGCGACATTCCATGGATTTTTGCGACAGTGCGTTTGTGTCGACGCCGCCAACCATGACTTCGGCCTTTGCGTAACCTTCGGTTCCAATCGGAACGAGCGGCCAAGCTTTGAGCGTGCGCGCGACATCAATGAGGGTTGCGTCCTTCATGTCGCCAAGTGCGCTGCTCGCGCTTAAGCGCTCCCCGTTCAAGGGGAGGGGAACGGCTAACGCCTCCGCCAAGCGCTCCGGCAACGCCTCCGCGAGCGCTGTCTTCAGTTGCGCCTTAGGACGATCGCGCTTGCGTCGCGCGAACACCTCGTCGTCGGCGCCCGGCAGCCAATCGATCTCGATCGCATCGCCGGCGCGCCAATAGGACGAAACCTGCAGGATCGCTGGCCCCGAAAGCCCGCGATGCGTGAACAGAGACGCTTCGCGAAAAGCGGCGCTGCCGCAGCGCGCGGTCACGTTGCACGACACGCCCGAGAGCGGGCGCATCCAGGCGAGGTCGGCGTCGCTGAACGTCAGCGGCACGAGTCCTGGGCGGGTCTCGATCATCGGCACAGCAAATTGCTTCGCAATGTCGAACGCAAACGCGCTGGCGCCGAGCTTAGGGATGGAGAGGCCGCCCGTCGCGATGACGAGCGTCTCGCTTTCGAACGTTTCGTGCGATGTCTCGACCGCAAAGCGCGCGTCTTTGCACACATCGGTGACGCTGCAGCCGAGTTTGATCGCGACGCCGCCCGCAGCGCATTCGTCCAGCAACATGCGCACGACTCTTGCTGACGAGCGCGCGCCCTCGCAGAACAGCTGGCCGAGCGTTTTTTCGTAGTGCCTGATGCCGTGTTTCTCGACCAGCGCGATGAAATCCGCGGGCGGGTGACGCGTCAGCGCCGAGCGCGCAAAGTGCGGATTGGCCGAAAGGTAGCGGCGATGATCGCCGGCGTCGATGTTGGTGAAGTTGCAGCGTCCGCCGCCGGAGATGAGGATTTTCGCGCCAGGCTCGGCGTTGTGTTCGATCACCAATACGCGGCGCCCGCGCCGGCCCGCATGCATCGCCGCGTACAAACCCGCTGCGCCCGCACCGATGATGATGGAGTCGAAGTCAGCGCTCACCGCTCGAACTGCACCCACGCCCCGTTCTCGGTGTAGCTCGCTGCCAGCATGTCGCAGATCGCCGGCGCGACGTCCTCCGGCGTCGGCAGCGTCTGCGGGTCTTCGCCGGGGAAGGCTTTCGCGCGCATCGCCGTGCGCGTCGGGCCGGGGTTGAACAGGTTGGCCTTCATCGGCGTGATGTTGAGTTCGCCAGCGTACGAGGTGACGAACGCGTCGAGAGCGGCCTTGCTCGCGGCGTAGGGGGCCCAATAGGCGTGCGGATCTTTGGCGGCGCCTGAGGTCAGAAACACGGCGCGGCCGGCGTCGGACGCGCGCAACAACGGGTGCAGTGCGCGCACGAGGCGCCAATTGGCCATGAAGTTCACCGCCATGACTTCGTCCATCACCGCCGGTGTCGCTTGGTGGGCGGGGGTCAACGCGCCGAGTACGCCGGCGCACGCCGCCAGCCCGTCGAGCCTGCCGAAGCGCTCGAACACCGCTGCTCCCAGCTGGTCGATCGCGGGGCCGTCGCGCAGATCGAGCGGAACCAACGTGGCTTCGCCGCCGAGCGCCTTGATCTCGTCATCGAGCGCTTCCAGCGCCTTTTGCGCCCGCGCCACCGCGACGAGGCGCCAGCCGCTGCGCGCAAGTTCGAGCGCCACGGCCTTGCCAATGCCGCGCGACGCGCCCGTGACCAGCGCGATCCGTTTGTCCCTTACGAGGGTCATTCCGCGGCGTGTTCCACCAGTAGTGACAGCTGCGAATCCCTGCGGGCGGTTTCGTTCACCTGATCGAGCAAGGGCGTCGGGTAATCCCCGGTGAAGGCGTGGTCGGTGAATTGTGGTGCGTCCGGATCGCGCGCGGCCTCGCCCATCGCCCAATAAAGGCCGTCGATGGAGAGGAAGCGCAGCGTATCGACGCCAAGCGACTTGCGCATCTCTTCGAGCGTCATTTGCGCCGCCATCAGCTGATCAAGCGTCGGCATGTCGATGCCATAAAAATCCGGATGCCTGATCGGCGGCGACGCGCTGCGGAAATGCACTTCGCGCGCGCCCGCTTCGCGCACCATCTGCACGATCTTTTGCGAGGTGGTGCCGCGCACGATGCTGTCGTCGACCAGGATCACCCTCTTGCCTTTGAGCACCTCGCGGTTGGCGGCGTGTTTCAGACGCACGCCGAGCGCACGGATTTCCTGCTTCGGCTGGATGAAGGTGCGGCCGACATAGTGATTGCGGATGATGCCGAGTTCGTAGGGAATGCCGCTTTCGGCGGCGTAGCCCATGGCGGCAGGCACGCCAGAGTCAGGCACCGGCACGACCACGTCGGCTTCCACCGCGCCTTCCTGCGCCAGTTTCATGCCCATGCGCTTGCGGATGTCGTACACGGAGCGGCCGTCGATCATGGAGTCCGGGCGCGCGAAATAGACATATTCGAAGATGCAGGGACGCGCCTTTCGCCGGGGGAAGGGGAAGTGGCTTTCGATGGCGATCTTGCCGAGCCGGTCGCGCTTGGCAACGACGATTTCACCCGGTTCGATGGTGCGTACGAACTTTGCGCCGATCATATCGAGCGCGCAGGTTTCGGAGGCGAGGATCACCGCGCCGTTGCGATCGCCGAGTACAAGCGGGCGGATACCGATCGGATCGCGCGCGCCGATCATCATGGTGTTGGTGAGGCAGACGAGCGCGTAGGCGCCCTGAATGTCGTGCAGCGCCTCGACAAAGCGCTCCACCACCTTGGCGCGCCGCGACTTGGCGATCAGCTGCAGAATGCACTCGGTGTCGGCGGTCGACTGGAAGATGGCGCCATGTTCGACAAGGCGCGTGCGCAGGTCGATCGAGTTGGTGAGGTTGCCGTTGTGGGCGATGGCGAAGCCGCCGAGGGCGAGATCGGCGAATAGCGGCTGCACGTTGCGTAGTAGCGTCCCGCCCTGGGTCGCGTAGCGGGTGTGCCCGATGGCGGCGTCGCCCGGCAGGCGTTTTGGCACCTCAGCGCCCGAGAAATGCTCGCCAACCAGACCGAGGTGCCGTTCGTGATGGAAGCGGCCGTCGAAGCTGACAATGCCACAGCCCTCTTGACCACGGTGCTGCAAGCCGTGCAGCCCGAGCGCGGTCAGGACGGAGGCGTCCTCGCTGCCGAACACGCCGAAGACGCCACACTCCTCACGGGGCTTGTCGTCTTCCGCCCAGCGGTCAACTGGACCTACCGGCGCCGGTCTGAAGTGGAGGGAGAGCGGGCCGGCAGCCATGGGTCCTCAGTTCTGCGGAGCGGGCTCCGGCGCGGTCTCCTCCGCAGGAGGAATGGGCGCCGACTCGCCTTGTGTCCGATCGAATGTATCACGGACACGCTCTCGAGTCTCGGGCAGCATCTGTTCGAGCACGGCCGCTACGCTGTCATACATAGGGAAAGTGCGTGCGCCCTGCACCGCTTCCAGGAACGGGTTGCTCTGGGTGTCTGGGTTCTGCCCGAGATAGGTGCGGATCGGCAGCACGAACAGCACCGAAACGAACAGCACGCCGCGCAGGATGCCAAAGGCGAGCCCCGCAGCGCGATCGAAGCTCCCGATCTCGGTGCTTTGGTGGGCTGTCTTCGCCAAGGAAGACACGATCACGGTGACGCCGATGAACACGACGAGGAAAATCGCCAGGCCCGCTGCAAGATTGGCCAAGAACCCGTCCAAGGGCGTGACCTGCTCTACGAAGGGAGCCAGGAAGCCGTTGAGGAACAACGCGGCGAGGAGGCCGCCAATAAAGGCGACGATGGAGAAGACCTCGCGGATCAGTCCGCGCGCGAACGCCATCACGCCCGACAGGCCGACCACGAACAGGGCGGCGAAATCAAACCAAGTGAGTCCAAGATCCATCTCGTTACCTCCCCGAGCCCGAGACCGGCGCATTCTGCTCGAAGTGGGATAACCGGGCCGGGGCAGGAAGGAAAGCCTGCGCACGCTTCATCGCCGCAAGTTGTCAGTCCATCGACCGGCGTGCTGCGCTGCGATTCGTCGGGCTTAGAAGGCGCCCATGACACGGTTGATTGGCGCACTCGCTTGCGCTGCCTGGATCGTTTCGGCTGGGGTGGCTTGGGGAGAGCCGCTGCAGGCGCCCGCGGCGCGAGAGGTGGCGCGCGGCGTCTATGTGCTTCCCGGCGCTGTGCCGGTTGACCGCGGCCTCGACGGCAACACCGTCATCTTGAGCGGCCGGGCGGGGCTGGTCGTCGTCGATACCGGTCGCCATGCTTGGCACAGCGACGCCATTCTAGCGTTTGCCGCCGCCCAACGCCGGCCCATCGTGGCGATCGTCAACACCCACTGGCACCTCGACCACACCAGCGGCAATCGGCGCATCACCGCGGTCTTTCCGCAGGCGCGGCTCTACACCACGGCGGCGATTGATCGGGCGCTTGCGCCCGGAGGGTTCCTGGAACGCGGTCTGGCCGGCGCCCGGGCGCAGCTCGCCGACCCCAATACATCCGCGCTCGATCGCGAAGAAATCGAGGGCTTCCTGGCGACGATGGACGCCTCGGCTTCGCTTCGGCCGGACGTGGTGCTTGAACGTTCGCGGCGCCTTCGACTTGCTGGACGCCGTCTCGATGTGCGCATCACCGCTGGCGCGGTGAGTGACGCGGACGTGTGGATTTACGACCGCGGCAGCAAGGTCGCCATCGTCGGCGATCTGGTGACATTCCCGTCGCCGTTCTTCGAGAGCGCGTGCCCGAACGCGTGGCGCGCAGCGCTGGACGAGGTGTGGGCGACTCCGTTCGAGATCGCGATACCGGGCCACGGCGAGCCGATGTCGCGCGCGCAGTTCGACGCCTACCGCTCGGCGTTCAACGCCTTCCTGGATTGCGTCGGCGGTGAAGCCGAGGCGAGCGCCTGCGCTACGGGCTGGGTGGACGACGTCGCTCAGTTTCTCGATAGCGACGCCGCTCGCGAAGAGGCGAGGCAATATGCGGCGTACTACGTCGGCTTCCTGCGCCAGAACGGCGGCAAGAGCCCCGACTGCCTCACGCGCTAAGGTCGGCGCCGATGGCGGCGACGAGATCGGCGACGTGCTTGATCTCGCGCACTTTCACGCGCGCGCCTGACGCGCCGTTCTTCAGCGGCGGCGTGAACGCAGCCTTGAAGCCGAGTTTGGCCGCTTCCTTGAGGCGCAGATCGGAGCGCCCAACGGCGCGCACTTCGCCCGACAGTGCTGCTTCGCCGAACACGACGGTGTGCGGCGGCAGCGCGGTGTCGGTTAGCGCCGAGATCAGCGCGGCGGCCACCGCAAGGTCGGCGGCGGGCTCGGTGATGCGCAGGCCGCCGGCGACGGAAAGGTACACGTCGCGGCCGGCGCACGACACGCCGCAGCGGGCTTCCAGCACCGCAAGGATCATGGCGAGCCGGGCTGAATCCCAACCCACCACCGCACGCCGCGGCGTGCCATAAGCGGTCGGCGCCGCCAGCGCTTGGATCTCAACCAGGACTGGACGCGAGCCTTCGACGCCGGCGAACACGGCGGCGCCGGACGGCCTCGCGTCGCCTTCGCCCATGAATAGCGCCGATGGGTTAGGCGTTTCGATCAGTCCTTGTTCGGCCATTTCGAACACGCCGATTTCATCGGTGGGGCCGAAGCGGTTTTTCACCGCGCGCAGGATTCGGAACGGCAGGCCGCGTTCGCCTTCGAAATAGATCACGGCATCGACCAGGTGCTCGACCACGCGCGGGCCCGCGATCTGCCCGTCCTTGGTGACGTGGCCGACCAGAACCACCACCGCACCGCTCTTTTTGGCGAAGCGCACCAATTCATGCGCGCAAGCGCGCACCTGCGCCACTGTGCCCGGCGCGGCCTCCACGCCGTCGGCCCACAATGTCTGGATCGAGTCGACGATGACGACATCGGGCTTTAGCGCCTTGAGCCCTTCAAGGATTTTCCGGAGATCGGTTTCCGCCGCCAGTCGCACCGGCGCGGCGCCGGAGTGCAAGCGGCGCGCGCGATCTTGCACTTGCGCTTCGGCTTCTTCGCCGGTGACGTAAGCCACGCTGCGCCCATTGCGCGCGAGTGCGGCGGCTGCCTGCAAGAGCAGCGTCGACTTGCCGACGCCGGGATCGCCGCCGATCAGGATCGCCGACGCCGGCACAAGGCCGCCGCCGCAGACGCGGTCCAGTTCGGAGATGCCCGTCGCCAAGCGCTCCGGCGGCTCGGAATCGCCCGCGAGTTCCACGAACGCCAGCGCCTTGCTCTTCTTGCCAACCGGCGCAGCCAGCGCGCCCGGCACGACCGGCCGCGCGCTTTCCTCCACCAGCGTGTTCCATTCCCCGCACGCATCGCACTTGCCGGCCCATTTGGGCCAAATCGCGCCGCAGGCCTGGCAGGTGAAAACGTGGTCGGGCTTAGGCATGATTCTGCAATAGTAGCGGGTTTCGGAGGGAGCGGGCAGCGCGCATGGCGACGATTGCGATCGCCCGCGGTGTAAGTCAGGATGCCAGCGGAGAGGAGCGCCTCATGCGCAACGCCGTTCTCACTCTGCTTGCGTGTCTTGCCGCGTGCGGCCAGCCGCGGTCGACGGCGCCGCAGGACGCCAGCGCGGGCGCAAGCGGCGTCGGCCGTGTGGCGGAAGCCGCTTTTGTCCTCGAGCCGGAAGCGATGGTGGGCATCTGGTCGTTCGACCGCAGCTGCGCTTCGGGCGATGGCATGATCCTGCACGCCGACGGCCGCGCGAGTTACGATGAGTGGGGCGAGGGGACCTGGGCGACTGCCGACGAAAACCGCGTCGTGCTTACGCTGTCGCGCATCGAGCCAGGGCTCGGCCCAACCGGCGAAACGCTGACGTACAACATCGACGTCGCCGCACCGGTGACCGACGATCTCATCGGTCAGCTCGCGCGCCCTGATGGCAGCGAGCCGCGCGGCCTTAACGCGCTGCGTTGCCCCGATAGCTAGACCACCGCCTGGATCGGCCCTTCGGCGCGGCCGGCGATGAACTGATCCACCATGGCGTTGCCGGACGCGTCGATGTTCGCGGCAGGTCCGCGCCAGACGATCTTGCCGCCGTGCAGCATGGCGATTTCGTCGGCGATTTTTCGCGCGCTCGCCATGTCGTGCGTGATCGAAACGGCGGCGCAGCCGAGCTCTTTCACCATCTCCACGATCAGATCGTTGATGGCGTCGGCGGTGATCGGATCGAGGCCGGTGGTGGGCTCGTCGAAGAACAGGATGTCCGGCTTGGCGATGATGGCGCGCGCGAGGCCCGCGCGTTTTTGCATGCCACCGGAGAGCTCGATCGGACGCACGTCGGCAAATTCGGGCGCGAGCCGCACCTTGCGCATGGTTTCGATGGCGTGTTCGCGCGCCTCCGTGCGCGCGACACGGTCGGCGTAGATCAAGCGAAACGCGATGTTTTCCCAAACCGTGAGCGAGTCGAACAACGCGCCGCCCTGGAACAGCATGCCGAACTTCTTCATCACGCGGGCGCGGATCTCCGCCGGCATGCGCGTGACGTCGGCGCCGTCGACCAGCACCTTGCCGGCGTCTGGTTTCATCAGCCCAAGCGCGCACTTGAGCGTCACCGATTTGCCTTGACCGGAACCGCCAATGACGACGAGCGACTTGCCCGGCGCGACATCGAGATCGACGCCGTCGAGCACCTGGCGGCCGCGCAGCTTCTTCTTGATGCCAACGAGCTGAAGTTTGGCGGTCATCGTCATTCCACAAAGAACGCCGTGATTAGGTAGTTCACCGCCAGGATCAGCACGATGGCGCCGACCACCGCATTGGTGGTGGCGCGGCCGACACCCAGCGCGCCGCCCGATGAGTTGTAGCCCTGATAAGCGCCCATGCTGGCGATGATGAAGCCGAACACCGCCGCCTTGACCAAACCGATGACGACGTCCTGAACCTCGAGAAAGTCGATGGTGTTGCGCAAATAGGTCGCGCCATTGAAGCCGAGACTGTTCACGGCGACGAGGTAGCCGCCCATGACGCCGATAATGTCGGCGATGATCACCAGCAGCGGTAACGTCAGTGTCGCGGCCAACACGCGCGGGGCGATCAGAAATTTGAACGGATCGGTGGACAGCGTGTTCATCGCGTCGATCTGTTCGGTGACGCGCATGGTGCCGATCTCGGCGGCGATGCCGGCGCTCACGCGTCCGGCGAGCATCAGGCCGGCCAGCACGGGCCCAAGCTCGCGGGTGATGCCGAGCACAACGATGTTGGGTACGAATTGCTCGGCGTTGAAGCGGGCGCCGCCAACATAGATGTTGAGCGCAAGCGCCGCGCCGATGAACACGGCCGTCAAGCCGATCACCGGCAGTGAGAAATAGCCGATCTGCAGGCACTGACGCGCAAACTGACCGAGAAAGAACGGCGGCGAGAACACCGACGCCGCCGCGCGCGTCGCGAACAGTGAGAAGCGGCCGGTCTCGGCCAGCGCCGCGAGCGTGCCGCGGCCGATGGGCGCGAGCGGGTTGATCACGCCCGCGCTCCGGTGCGTCGCACGGCGCCCGCGAACGTCGTGAGAATTTCATACGCGGCGGTGCCTGCGAGCGCCGCCACGTCGTCGACGTGTGCATTCGCCCCGAGAAACTCGACCATCGCGCCTTCGCGCGCCGCATTGCAGCCAGTCACGTCGATGATGGTGAGGTCCATCGAGATGCGTCCCAGGATCGGGCATCGCGCCCCGTCCAGAACGCCATAGCCTCGCCCGCCGAGCACCCGCAAGTAGCCGTCGGCGTAACCGAGCGCGACGGTCGCGGCGCGCATCTTTCGTGTCGCAGTGAAGGTGGCGCCATAGCCGAAGCTTTCGCCGGGTTCGGTGTCGCGCACCTGCAAGATCGGCGCTTCTATGGTGGCGACGGTCGCCAGGTGCGGGCCGCCGCGATCGAGCGCGCCGGAGCCGTAGAGCCCGACGCCGATGCGCATAAGATCGAAGTGGTAGTCATCACCAAGGAGTGCGCCACCGGTCGCGGCGAGGCTGCGCGGAACGCTTGGAAAGAGGGCGCACGCCTCGAGGAAGCGCTCGCGCTGGACAGCGTTCTTCGCGTGCGCCGCGTCCGAGGCGCAGGCAAGATGGCTTATCACCAGTGTGACATCGACGCCGCGTAGCGCGGCCGCTGCTGGCGCGACCTCGTCGGCGCCGACGCCTAAACGATTCATGCCGGTGTCGATGTGCAGCACCGCGGGGCCGCGCCCGTTCCAGAGTTTGATCTGATGCAACGAGTTGAGCACTGGCGTCAGCTGTGCGGCGGCCATCGCGACGGCATCCTCGCCAGTCGGCCCGTTCAGCACCAAAATGCGCGCACCGGCGCCGACCGTGTTGCGTACGGCCAACCCTTCAGAGCACGTCATGGTGAAGAACGTACGCGCGCCAGCTTGCGCCAAAGCGCGAGACGCCTCGACTGCGCCCAAGCCATAGGCGTCTGCCTTGACCACTGCGGCGACCTCGGCGGTCTTTGCCAATCTCTGGAAGTAGCGCCAATTGTCGACGACGGCGTTGTAGTCGACGCGAATGCGCGCCAGACGCGTCTCAGGATCGCGCCGAGAGATTGCCGAATCTGGTGTAGCGGCTGTCAAAGAAGAGCTTCACTTTCCCGATCGGACCGTGACGCTGCTTGCCGATGATCACCTCGGCATGATTGCGCACTTCGTCCACCTGCCGCATCCACGCGATGTGCTCGTCGGTGCCCTCACGCGGTTCGGCGCGCTCTAGATAGTAGCTTTCGCGGTAGACGAACAAGACCACGTCGGCATCCTGCTCGATCGAGCCGGACTCGCGCAGGTCCGAAAGCTGGGGGCGCTTGTCCTCGCGTGTCTCGACCTGGCGCGACAATTGCGACAGGGCGATGACCGGCACCTTCAGGTCCTTGGCCAGCGCCTTTAGGCCCTGGGTGATTTCGCTGACTTCCTGCACCCGCCCGTCGCTCTTGCGGCTGGAGGAGGTGACCAGCTGCAGATAGTCGACCACGACGCAGTCGAGCCCCATGGTGCGTTGCAGCCGCCGCGCGCGCGCCTGCAGTTGGGCAATGCCGATGGCGCCGGTTTCGTCGATATGGAGCGGCAGCTTCTGCAGCGCGACGGCCTCGTCGGCGAGGCGCTCGTATTCCTGCTTCGAAATCTTGCCGCGACGGATGCGATCGCTCTCGATGCCAGCGGCGTCCGACAGCAGGCGCGTCGCCAGCTGTTCGGCCGACATTTCGAGCGAGAAGAACGCCACCACGCCGCCCTTGTGGACGGGCTTGTCCTCCTCGTGCGCGCCTTCCCACGCCAGCCGCGTGCGCGCGATGTTGAACGCGATGTTGGTGGCGAGGGCGGTTTTGCCCATGGACGGGCGGCCCGCCAGAATGACGAGGTCAGAAGGGTGGAGCCCGCCAAGCATACGGTCGAGATCGTCGAAGTGGGTGGCAAGGCCTGAAACGTCGGACTTGCTTTCGTAGGCGGCGGCGGCGACTTCGATCGACGTCGCCAGCGCGCGTGAAAACGGCGAGAAGCCCGATTGCGACGTACCGCTCTCAGCCAGCGTGAAAAGCGTGCGCTCGGCTTCCTCGATGATGTCCCCGGCGTCGTGATTGTCCGGCGGATGCTCGGCGAGATCGGCGATCACGTTGCCGACCCGGATCAGCTCCCGTCGCAGCGCCAGATCGTAGATCAGCTCGGCGTAAGCCTGTGCTTGTGCGGAGAGCGGCGCGGCCATCTCCATCAGCTTCATGAGATAGAGCGCGCCGCCGATTTCCTTGATGCCGCCGTCGCGCGCGAAACGCTCGCGCAACGTCACGCCATCGGCCAATTCGCCCGACGAAATGAGTTCAGCGCACGCGGCGAAGATGCGCCCGTGCACCGGGTCGTAGAAGTGCCGCTCCTGAAGGCTTGGCGTGATGCGGTTGTAGGTTTCGTTGTCGAAGAGGATCGCGCCTAACAGCGCCTGCTCTGCCTCGAGGTTGTGAGGCGCGGCGCGCGCCGGCTTCGGCGGCGCTGGCGCTTCCAGGGGCAGGGCGGGCTGCGAACTCATCGGTGTGACACTGCCGCGATTCGAGAGCGAAACAGTTTACGTCTTCGACGCACCGCGCTGCTTATCCCGAGTCGCGGCCAAAGATTTTGATGTTGACCCGAAACGGGCTTCGCGCGCGATTCACATAAGCAAACGGCCCACACGCATTCGCGTGCGGGCCGTTCTTGTTCTCTGCGAGACCGATTACTCGGCGCGCGCGGCTGCGTCGTTGGTGATCGATGCGGCGGCAAGTTCCTTGGCCGCTGCGTCGGCGTGTGCGCGCTCGGCTTCGATGGCCGATGCGATGACGTTTTCGCCGCGGGATTGACGCTCGGCCTCGTCTTGGCTGCGGGCCACATTCACCTTGATCGCGGCGTAGACTTCGGCGTGCAGGCGCACGCGCACGTCGTACATGCCGATGGTCTTGATCGGTTTGTCGAGCACGATCGCCGATTTGTCGACGCCCTTGGTCTTCTTCGCGATCTCCTCGGCGATGTCGCGGGGCGACACCGAACCGTAGAGCTGACCGGCTTCGCCGGCCTGACGGATGAGGACGTACGACGACCCGTCGATCTTGCCGCTGGCTTTTTCGGCCGCAGCCTTGGCCTCGGCGTTTCTCGCCTCGATCTCGGCGCGGCGCGCTTCGAACAGCTTGCGGTTGGCGTCGTTGGCGCGCAGCGCCTTCTTCTGCGGCAGCAGGAAGTTGCGCGCATAGCCGTCGCGCACCTTCACTTCTTCGCCGATGACGCCCAGGTTCTCGACGCGTTCAAGCAGGATGACTTGCATGGCTCATCCTCCTCACTGAACCGCGAACGGCAGCAGCGCTAGTTCGCGCGCGCGCTTAATGGCGCGGGCGAGTTCGCGTTGCTTCTTGGCCGAAACGGCGGTGATGCGCGCGGGAACGATCTTGCCCTTTTCGCTGATGTAGCGCTGCAGGAGCTTCACGTCCTTGTAGTCGATCTTTGGCGCGTTGGCGCCGGAGAATGGGCACACCTTGCGGCGGCGGCCGAACGGCCGGCGCGCCGGGATGTTCGAAATGTTGAGCTTTTGGTTGCCGCCCTTCATGGCGTTACTCCTCATCGCCCAAATAGTCACCGAGCATCTCTTCGCCTTCGCGGCCTTCGCGGCGAGCGCGGCGGCGCTCCTCGCGATCGCGACGGGCGAGGATGGGCGAGGGCTCTTCATCCAGTTCTTCGACGCGAATGGTTTTGTAGCGCATCACGTCTTCGTTGATCTTGAGGCGGCGCTCGAGTTCGGCCACGGCGTTGGCCGGGCAATCGATGTTGAGCATCGCGTAGTGACCCTTGCGGTTCTTGCGAATGCGGTAGGTCAGGTTACGCAGGCCCCAATACTCGGTCTTGCCGACTTGGCCGCCGAGTTCCTTGACCGTCTTGGTGATGTCCTCGACGAGCGCGTCGACCTGTTGGGGCGAAATCTCGGGACGCGCGATTAGCACGTGTTCGTAGTAGGGCATTGGTCCTCTTCCTAGCCGACCCGCGGCGTCCCGGCAGGGGAAGCTCCCGCCCAAACGATGGACCCCAGGCGGCGGAACGCCCCCGGGGCCGCGGATCGCGAAGCGAGGGCAAGTACGGGATCGCGCCGCGATATGCAAGCACAATGAGTCGCCAGGTCAGCGGTGGTCGCTCGCGGTGGCCCGCACCTGCTGGAGATCCGGTTGGCGGTGACTTGGCGGGCTGAAGGTCCGCCGCGTCAGCGCCGACATTTGCGGGGCTGTAGGCATCAAATCGGTCGTCAGCCGGCAGCGCCTTCCGAAGGCCGGCAACCTGAGCACCTGGCCCGCCATGATGTGATTTGGGTCAGCGAGTTGGTTGGCTTGGGCCAACGCCTCAGCGTAGGCGAAGCTGCCGTACGATCGCCGGGCGATGGCGCTAAGCGTGTCGCCCGGGCGAACGACAATCGATGCCTCCTCATAAGAGCAACCGAACCGCTCGGCGCCTGAGATCGCCGCCGGTGGATCAAGGGGCGCGGCGGGGCGCGCCGCCGGAAGCGAGAAACGCTCGGCGGCCGGCAATTCGCTCCGATTGGCGAGGATGTGTGCGAGCCTCTGACGGACATCGCCGACGCCAGAAGTACACCCGCTCAGCACAATTGCCGCCGCCAAGGCGGCGCAAATCCTCACGACCATGCCCAACCTCCCCGCCGAGACAAGGTTAAGGTCTCTTAACGATCCGTCTAGTGTTTTCGACGCGGGTCGTTCAGGCTTGACAAGATTGACCGGGCGCAGGCAGCACCAAACGATCCCCGACATAGAGCAGGTGTCCTGGAGCGAGCGGCGACACGCCCACCGAGGTTGCGTCGGCTGAAGACGTCATTGCACTCCGCGACGCGTCGCCAAGCTTCGGCGTCGCGGTAGCAGGAGCGGGCGATCGAAAAATGGTGTGTGGCCCGGGCAAATGGTGATGACCGTCGCGTTCTTGAGGGCCGGAGGCTCGAACGGAAGCGTGACTCTGGTCACATCGTCCCAGTCGGGCTGCGGGTAGGGTCTGCTCATCGAAGCGATGGCGCTTCGAGACGAGGAGCCAAACCCATGACCCGCATGCTGAGCCTGATGATCGCGACCCTGACGCTGGCGCCGGTGGTGTACGCCACAGTGATGCAAGCCGCGCAGATCGTCTGATCCGACCAACCCCGTTTTTCGAGAGCACTCCGATGACCAAGTTCTACGCCCTGATCGCCGCCTGCGCCGTGTTCGCCCCGGTCGCGTTCGCCACCCTCTCCCAAGCCGCTCAGATCGTCGCCTAAGCTCCCAGCGACCAGATGCGGTTCATCAAGCGCGGAGGCTCCCTCGAGCCTCCGCGCTTTCGTTTTTGCTGCCTTTGGCCTAAGCCGCGCGACCATGAGCACCGCTTTCATTTTCCCCGGTCAGGGGAGCCAGGCGCCTGGAATGGGGCGCGCCCTGCACGACGCTTTCGCAAGTGCGCGCGAAGTGTTTCAGGAGATCGACGACGCGCTCGGCGAAAAGCTGTCGAAGCTGATCTTCGAGGGCCCCGCCGAGGCGCTCACTCTGACGGCCAACGCTCAGCCGGCGCTGATGGCAGTGAGCCTTGCGGCGATGCGGGCGCTGGAGCGCGAGTTCAAGGTCGGCGTGAGCAACGCCGCGTTTGTGGCCGGGCACTCGCTCGGCGAATACTCGGCGCTGGCCGCGGCGGGCGCGCTAACCATCGCCGATGCGGCGCGGCTGTTGCGCCTGCGCGGCAACGCGATGCAAGCGGCGGTCCCGGTCGGCGAAGGCGCGATGGCGGCTTTGATCGGCAAGGTCGACGTGGCGCTCGCCGAGGAGATCGCCGCCAAGGGCGCGGAGGCGGGGGTTTGCGTGGTCGCCAACGACAACAATGTCGGCAATGTCGTGATCTCGGGCTCGAAGGCGGGGATCGACGCGGCGCTCGCTTATGCGAAGGAGAAGGGCGCGCGCGCGATTGCGCTTAATGTCTCGGCGCCGTTTCACTCACCGCTGATGCAACCGGCGGCGGAGGCAATGGCGGAAGCTCTGGCGAAAGCCGAGATCGCGCCGCTTGCGGTTCCGCTGGTCGCCAACGTCACCGCCCGCCCGGTGCAGGAACCGGCGAGCATCCGGCGCCTGCTGGTGGAGCAGGTGACAGGCCGCGTGCGCTGGCGCGAGAGCGTGGAATGGATGGCGGGCGAAGGCGGCGTCGCGCGCTTCGTCGAGATCGGCGCCGGCAAGCAGCTTTCCGGCATGATCAAGCGCAATGCGCCCGACACGGAAACACTGGCGCTGAACGAGCCGGCGGATTTGGAAGCGTTCGCGAAGACGATCTAGCCGTCATCCCGCGGGAGCACCGCGCGTGTTTCCGACTTGCGCCAGCCGCCTGTGACGACCGCGGCGAGTCTGTCGCCTTCAAGCATCACTGTCGTCTCGGCGATGGCCGTGTTTTTCGTCTTGCTCAACACGCGGCTGTCGAGGGTGACGGTCTGTCCCGCCTTGATCGGGCGCACAAAGCGGATGTGCAGATCGAGCGTCACCCACGCTTCGAAGGTCTCCAGCGTGGTCGTGACGGCCAGGCCCTGACCGCCATCGGCAACGGCGCAAATCAGCCCGCCCTGGACATAACCGTCGGGCACCGTGAATTGCCGGCCAGGGGTCCAGCGCGAAACGATGCGGCCGACCTCGACCTGCTCAACGAGGTTCTCCTCATGCACGCGCATGTGTTCGACCCAAGGAGGCAGTGGCGCGAGAAAGCGCCGCTCCTTGATGGCCAAAGCGAGATCCAGACCTGAAAACGACATTGGTCGCCCCTCGTGTTGCAGTGCGTCGCTGTGAGGGATGGGGTGGGGCAAAAGTATGGACCCTAGGAGCCCGCGTCGGCATATGGTGACACTGATCCAACCATGCCGGCGAGGGCGCCGGCGGTCCGTGCCAGGATAACGCCATGTTCTCACTCGCAAACAAAACCGCGCTCGTTACCGGCGCATCTGGCGGCATAGGCGGCGCAATCGCGAAGGCGCTCGCTGCACAGGGCGCGCGCGTGGCGCTTTCGGGCACGCGGGTGGAGGCGCTGGAGAAACTCCGCGCCGAGATCGGCGGCGATCATCCAATTCTGCCGTGTAATCTGTCCGACAGCGTCGCGGTCGACGCACTGGTGGGGCAAGCCGAGGCGGCGCAGGGCGGACGCCTCGACATTCTCGTCGCCAACGCCGGCATCACCAAGGACGGCCTCTTGCTGCGCATGAAGGACGAGGATTTCCAAAGCGTCCTCAAGATCAATTTGGAGAGCTACTTCCGCCTGTCGCGCGCGGCGCTGCGGGGCATGATGAAGAACCGCTGGGGCCGCATTATCGGCATCACGTCGGTGGTGGGCGTCATGGGCAATCCCGGCCAGGCGAACTATTGCGCCTCCAAGGCCGGCATGATCGGCTTCACCAAGTCGCTGGCCGCCGAGGTCGCCAGCCGCAACGTCACCGCCAATTGCATTGCCCCTGGGTTCATCGCCTCGCCGATGACCGATGTGCTCAACGAGGCGCAGAAGAACGCCATGATGGCGAAAATCCCCGCCGCCAGGCTTGGCGAAGGGACCGATGTGGCCGCCGCTGCGGTTTATCTGGCCAGCGAGGAGGCCGCCTACGTCACCGGCCAAACCCTCCACGTGAACGGCGGCATGGCGATGATCTGACTTGCGCCCGCGCGGAGGCGAGAAGGCAGAAAAAGGCTTGCCTAGAGGGCCGCCTATGGTCAAAAGGCCGCTTCCGCGCCCCCATCGGGGCCAGCAAGCATTCAAGGTACAAGGCGAGGCGTACGATGTCCGAGGTGTTCGAGCGCGTGAAGGCGATTGTGATCAAGCATCTGGAAGCCCCGCCGGAGAAGGTCACCGAGAAGGCGAGCTTCATCGACGATCTGGGCGCCGACAGCTTGGACAATGTCGAACTCGTCATGGCGTTCGAAGAGGAATTCGGCATCGAGATCCCGGACGACGCAGCCGAGCACATCCAGACCGTCGGCGATGCGGTGAAGTTCATCTCGGAGAAGCAGGGCTAAGCCCTGCTTGGACGCACCGTTGAGGCGCGTTGTCATCACCGGCATCGGGCTCGTCACGCCGCTGGCTTCCGGGAGGGAGGCCACGTGGGAGCGGCTCCTTGTAGGGCGCTCCGGCGCAAACAAGATCGAACACATCAAGGTCGACGATCTCCCCTGCAGGATCGCGTGCATCGTGCCGCGCAAGGATGGTCGCGGCGGGGGCGCTGGCGATGCTCATGCTTTCGATCCCGACAAGGCGATGTCGGCCAAGGAGCAGCGGCGCGTTGACGAGTTCATCGTGCTGGGCATGGCCGCCGCCGACGAAGCGCTGGCCGATTCCGGTTTCATCGCGGATACGCCCGAGAAGCAGGAGAGCGCCGGAGTCTTGATCGGCTCGGGCATTGGCGGGTTGAACGCGATCGCGGAAAACACGCTGCTGCTAGAGCGCGAAGGGCCGCGCAAGATCAGCCCGTTCTTCATTCCAAGCGCGCTCATCAACCTGGTTTCAGGACAGGTGTCGATCCGCTACGGCCTGAAAGGGCCGAACCACGCCGTGGTCACCGCGTGCGCCACCGGCGCGCATGCGATCGGCGATGCGGCGCGCCTGATCGTGTTCGGCGACGCCGACGTGATGGTCGCGGGCGGGGCGGAGGCCTCGATCTGCCGCATCGGCATGGCGGGCTTTTGTGCGTCGCGTGCGCTCTCCACGAGCTTCAACGACACGCCTGAAAGGGCCTCGCGCCCTTACGACAAGGATCGCGACGGCTTTGTCATGGGCGAAGGCGCCGGCGTCATGGTGCTGGAGGAATACAGCCACGCCAAAGCCCGCGGCGCAAAGATTTATGCAGAGGTCAAAGGCTATGGCCTCTCTGGCGACGCTTTCCACATCACCGCGCCGTCCGAAGATGGCGATGGCGGTTACCGCGCGATGCGGGCGGCGCTGAAAAACGCCGGGCTCACGCCCGGCGACATCGACTATGTCAATGCCCACGGCACGTCGACACCGCTCGGCGATGAAATTGAATTGAAGGCGGTGGAGCGCTTGTTCGGCGACGCGGCTGCGAACCTTTCGCTGTCCTCCACAAAGTCCGCGATCGGGCATCTGCTGGGCGCCGCTGGCGCGGTCGAAACCGCATTCTGCGCGCTCGCTATCCGCGATGGCGTCATCCCGCCGACACTCAATCTGGACAATCCTTCAGTCGAGACCGCCATAGATTTGACGCCCCACACCGCCAAGAAGCGGCCGGTGAAGGCGGCGATGTCGAATTCGTTCGGGTTCGGCGGCACGAACGCCGCCGTGATCCTGACAGCGGTGGAGTGATGACGAGACAGCGCGCGCGCGGCGGTTTTCTATCGCTCCTACTTTGGCTGGCCGTTGGTGCTGGTGCGCTGGCAATCTTCGCGTTCGCCTACTTTTCGAGCGCGATCGGCAAACCAGGCGCCATCGCCGAGGACACCACATTTGTTGTCGAACGCGGCGCTACCGGCGCCTCGATCGCAGCCGACCTGGAGCGCCAGGGGCTTATCAACGACGCGCTGCTGTTCCGGATCGCCAACCGGCTCTACGCCGGCGGCGCCTCGCTGCAAGCGGGCGAGTACCTCATCCCCGCGCGCGCCTCAGTGCGCCAGATTGTCGACATGATGGCGAGCGGGGAAGCGCTGCAGCACGCGATCACATTTCCCGAAGGCGTCACCATCGCCGGCGTGATGCGCATCCTCGAAGAGAGCGATGTGCTGACCGGGGATATGCCGGAAGCGCCGCCAGAAGGCTCGATCCTCCCCGAGACTTATCACGTTCAGCGCGGCATGACGCGCGCGGCGCTGCTGCAGCAAATGCGCGAGGCGCACGATGCGGCGTTGGCGGAAATTTGGCAGCGCCGGCAAACGAACCCGCTCATCCGAACCCCCGAAGAGTTGGTGACCCTCGCTTCCATCGTCGAGCGCGAAACCGGCGTCGCCGCCGAGCGCCCTCTGGTGGCGGCTGTCATCGTCAATCGCCTGCGGCGGCCGATGCGGCTCGAAATGGATTCAACCATCATTTACGGCGTCTGCAAGCGCTTCCCGGATCGCTGCAACGACGGCCGCCTCGTAAACGCACAAGGGGAGCGGCGCACCATTCGCCAGAGCGAGATCGAACTCAACACAGGGTACAACACCTATCGCATTGACGGCCTGCCGCCGACGCCGATCGCCAATCCGGGCCGCGCTGCGATGGAGGCGGTGGCCAATCCGGCGCAATCGACCGCGCTTTTCTTCGTCGCTGACGGTACAGGCGGGCACATCTTCACCAGCAGCTACGCTGAGCACAATGCCGCGGTCGCGCGCTGGCGCACCATTGAAGCGCAGCGCCTGGCGCAAGAGCGGGCGAACTGAGGGAGCCTCGCCTTGAGGATGGAACCAGGTTAGCACACGCTGATGAGTATTTCCGGCATGACCGGCTTTGCGCGCGCCGAGGGCGCGTTGTACGCTGACCACGGCGGCCAGCGCTGGGTTTGGGAGGCGCGGAGCGTCAACGGGCGTGGGCTGGATCTAAAGCTGAAACTGCCGCCGGGCTACGAAGCCTTGGAGCAACCGGCGCGTACGTTGGCGTCGCGTTTTTTCAAGCGGGGCTCGGTGCAGGCCGCGCTGTCGCTGGCGCGGGACGTTGGTGCGGCGGCCCCGGTGCGGATCGATGCGACATTGTTGGAAAGCTTGCTTGAGGCGAGCGCTGCTCATGTCAAAGCCGGCCGCGTTAAGAAGCCGCGCTGGGACGGCATGCTGGCGCTGCGCGGCGTTCTGGTGAGCGACGAAGGCGAGCTGAACGCCGAGGCGCGCGCGCAAGCCGAAGCGCTGCTGCTGGCGGGGCTGGAGCAGGCGTTCACAGCGCTTGTCGAAGCCCGCGCCCGAGAAGGCCGCATGCTGGCGGGCGTGCTTGGAGAGCTGGCCGAGCGCATGAGTTCGCTGATCCAAGGCGCGCGCGGGAGCGCCGCGGCGGCGCCCGGGGCGGCGCTGGAGCGGATCAAGACGCGGCTCGCAGCGCTGTCGCCCGAGGTGCAGCTCGATCCGCAGCGTTTGGCGCAAGAGGCGGCGCTCGCGGCGCTGCGCGCCGACGTCCAGGAGGAGATCGAGCGACTCGCTGCCCATGTCGGCGAACTGCGCGCCCTTCTGACATCGCCCGAGCCGGCCGGCCGCAAACTCGATTTTCTTGGCCAGGAATTGACCCGCGAAGCGAATACGCTTTGCTCGAAAGCGTCCGATCTTGAACTGACTCGGATCGGCCTCGAACTGAAAGCGGTGGTCGATCAGATCAAGGAGCAGGCCGCCAATGTTGAATGAACACGTCGCGCGGCGCGGCCTTATGTTTGTGCTGTCGAGCCCGTCAGGCGCTGGCAAGTCGACGCTGGCGCGCAAACTCCTGGAAGCCGACGAGAACATGTCTCTTTCGGTGTCGGCGACGACGCGGCCGCCGCGGCCCAGCGAGGTCGACGGGCGAGAGTACAAGTTCCTGAGTAAGGAGCAGTTCGAGGAGATGGCCGATCGCGGCGAATTCCTCGAGCACGCCATCGTGTTCGGCAATCATTACGGCACGCCGCGCGCGCCGGTCGAGGCCATGCTGATCCAAGGCCGCGACGTATTGTTCGATGTCGACTGGCAAGGCGCGCGGGCGCTGCGCGCCGCCGAGCCGCTGGATGTCGTTGGCATTTTCATTCTGCCGCCCTCGATGACGGAGCTGGAGCGACGCCTGCGCGCGCGCAACGAGGACAGCGAGGATGTCATCAAAAAGCGCATGGCGCGCTCGCTCGACGAGATCTCGCATTGGGAAGAGTACGATTACGTGCTGGTGAACACCCTGCTTGAGCAGACGCTCGCGCAAATACGGCAAATTCTCGCCGCCGAGCGGCTGAAGCGCGCGCGCCAGATGTGGCTCAAGCTGCACGTGGAGCGGCTGAAGCGGGGGATCTAAGGATGGGCGCCTTTGATCAATCGCGGTATTTCACATAAGGGTTGTAGACACCGGCGATTGCGGCACGACGACTGGGAGACGCGCGTGAAAAGATTGACCCCAGGTGTTTTGGGCGCGCTGATGGCCATTTCCTTTCTCTCGTCTTGCGGGAACGTTAGCTCACAGCCTCCTGTCGACGGGCCAGCAATTGGTTTGATGCGGCTTGAATATGAGGATCCGACAAGACGTTCCTGGTCTGGGGACGAAGCGAGGCCGCTCACTACTTCGGTCTGGTATCCCGCGGCGGCTGGCGTGACGATGACGGAGATTGCAATCCCACCGGATCGGCCTGTCTTCATCGGTGGATACGCCGCCCGCGATGCCGCGATTCAAGGCGCTGACAAGCTGCCGCTTATTGTGATCTCGCACGGGACCGGAGGTTCCGGCATGCAGATGATGTGGTTGGGACGCGCCCTTGCGGAACGCGGATTTATTGCCGCTGCGGTCGACCATCACGGCAATACGGCGGCGGAGGAGAGTTTCGATGCACGAGGTTTTCGTCTGCCGTGGCAACGAGCGACGGATCTGAGCCGCGTCATCGACCGGCTTCTGGCGGATCCTACTTTCGGCGCAAGAGTTGACGCCGAAAGAATTGGCGCCGCCGGTTTCTCGCTTGGCGGTTATACGATTGTTGCGCTTGCAGGAGGGATCACTGATTTGGACGGTCTGCGCGCGTTTTGCGCCAGCGCGGCCCGAGACGCGACCTGCGAGCCTCAATCTGAGTATCCGGAAGCTGAGCAGGATTTCGCGCGGCTTGCGCAAACCGACCCGGCAGTCGCCGCGCTCCTGGCCGGTAGCAGCGCCTCGTATCGCGACGAGCGCGTGCGGAGTTTCGTGGCTTTGGCCCCTGCGCTCGGGCATGCGTTTACACAGCCCAGCCTCGCGATGATTTCGGCGCCGATCTTGTTTATCGCAGGTGACGCCGACATCGTTGCGCCAGCGGATTCAAATGCTGGCTATCTTGCCGGACTGATGCCAGGCGCTCGTCTTACAACATTGGGTGGCGCCACCCACTATGTGTTCTTGAATAGGTGCAATTCGCGCGGCCGTCGTTTTGTGCCAATTTGTGCTGATCCAGAGGGCGTCGATCGCCAAGCACTTCACGAACAGGTCGCCACTATGGTCGCCGAGCACTTCGCGCAGACGCTGCCAGCCCATACTTCCGTCCCGTAGCGACTGCCGTGGCATGTGGCGCGGCGCCGAGCTGCTTCATTTCTCCCAACATTACAAGCGACGGCTTAGGAGCAGTCCCAACGTAAATTGCTCCTCTGCGCCGCGCTGCTGCACGAGAGGGCTCTCGCCGGCATCGCCGCTCAGGCGGTCGAGTCCGGCTATTCCGACCAGCGCCCAACGCCGGTCCTGCGACAGCGGCGCGATGACGGATGCGCCGATCCCGTAAGAGTGCAACCCGCCGCCGGCCTCGTAAACGGGAAGCCCCGACGCGGCCGATTGCGCCGAGTTTACGCCGAAATACGTTTCGCTGTACGCGTCGCTGACAAGGCGTGCGCGCGGCCCGATCGAGAACATCACATTCTGTCCAAGCACAACGCTGCGATTGGACAATTCCGCGCTGAGATCTGCAACGAAACCGTCATGCCCGGAGACCGCCTGACGCGCTTCGGCGCCGAGCGTCACCGGTCCAAGCTCAAACTCCATAAAGCCGCCGAGTTCGAAGCTCGCATCCACATCGCCGAGACCGCGGAGATCATCGGTATCTTCGCCGCTGACCGCAAAGGTCTGACTGCCATCTTCGTCCCTGGAGAATTTGAGTCTAGCGATCGGTCCGGCACGCAATGTCGGTGTATTGATTATGCGGTAGCCAACGCCATTCTGCACCGAGGCAAAGAACACGTCGTCATACTCGACTTCGATGCTCGGGAGGGCGGAGAAGCGGTAATCGTCGTCACCTTCGTACGACGGCGCATAGAGGGCGCCTGCGCCGATTGTCACCCGCCAGCCGTCGTCGGCTGCTTCTTGCGCCGCGGCGTTCGGCGCTACCGCCAGGGTGGCCAGCACGGCGAGGATAGCGGGTTTCATGCGAACTCCTGGTTTCGGGATTATCGCCCAAATACGCGCGAAGTGTGGTTTGGATCACGGGTCCTCGTCGGAATCTAGAACTAATGCGGCGAGGTTGGATGCAGCGGTGATCGCTAAGCGCCCGCACCAGGGTACGCTTCTTCCAAACTTGCTCCCCAATCTGCGCTGCGTCACCAAGGACCACGCCATCTTCTACTTCACGGTCGACGACGAAGCCCGCATCGTACGCGTGCTTGCGATTTTCTTCGGCGGCCAGGATCATCAGCGCCATATGCTGAAGCGCTTGCTGGAGGAGTAGGCATGGCCCGCACCGACAACCACATCGACTATGTCGAGTTCGCCGCCGAGGACTTAAGCGCCGTGAAGCGCTTCTATGGCGAGGCGTTCGGTTGGACATTCCAGGATTGGGGACCGGACTATGTCGCGTTCTCCGGCGCCGGCGTCGAAGGCGGCTTTCGCGGCGGTGAAGCGCCGAGCGGCGGCGGCGCGCTGGTGATCTTGTACGCTTCAGACCTGGACGATGCCGAACGCCGCGTGTCGGCGGCCGGCGGCATGATCACCGAGCGTCACGAGTTTCCCGGCGGTCGCCGCTTCCACTTCCGCGATCCCGCCGGCAACGTGCTCGGCGTGTGGACGATCGCGCCGGAATAGTCGTCAACGCATCGCGCGCCACGCATCCGCCAGTGCGCGAAAGCCGGCCTGGTCGATCTCCTCGGCGCGCGCCGTCGGCTCAATCTTCGCAGCGCGCAAAAGCGTCTCCGCATCCGGCGTCAGCACCTTCAGCGCGCTGCGCAGCATCTTGCGACGTTGCCCAAACGCAGCGGCGGTGACGCGCTCCAGCGCATCGAGGTCAGCATAAGGATCGGCGCGATCGGTCAAGCGCACCACCGCAGACTCTACGTTAGGCGCTGGGGTGAAAGCGCGCGCCGGCACGCTGAACGCGACCTTCGCTGTGCAGCGCGCTTGCGCCAGCACCGCCAGCCGCCCGTACGCGTCGTCGCCAGGTTTGGCGACGATGCGTAGGGCGACTTCCTTCTGGAACATCAGCGTCATCTCCCCGCGCCAAGCGCCGGCCTTCAGCCACTTTACCAGGAGCGGCGTGCCGACATTGTAGGGCAGGTTGGAGACGATGGCCGCGCATCGGCCTCTCCCGAACAGAGCCGCCTCATCGGCTTCGAGTGCATCGCCGGACACGATGCGCAAACGTCCGCCGCTCCACTCCACAAGCGGTTCCAACAGCGGCAGGAAGCGTGGATCTTTCTCAATCGCGATGAGCGGATCGGCGCCGGCTTCAAGCAGCGCGCGTGTGAGACCGCCAGGGCCGGGGCCAATCTCGATCACGGGCTTACCGGCGATGTCGCCAGCGGCGCGCGCGATACGTCGGGTTATGTTGAGGTCAAGCAGGAAATGTTGGCCGAAGCTCTTCTTCGCCCACAGATCGTGCGCTTCCAGTTCCGCGCGCAGGCTGGGCAAGTCGTCTGCGTTCATGACGCCGCGCGGCGCTTGGCCATTTCCCACGCAAGCTTTAGCGCCGCGCGGAAGCTGTCCGGGCGCGCGAGGCCTTTGCCGGCGATGTCGAACCCCGTGCCGTGATCGGGCGAGGTGCGCACGATCGGCAGGCCGAGCGTGACGTTCACAGCGTCCCAGAAGTGCAGTGTCTTGATCGGGATGAGGCCCTGATCGTGATAGAGCGCGATCGCCGCGTCGTAGTGCTGACGCGCGCCGCCGTGGAAAAGCGCGTCCGCGGAACTGGCGTCGCTGACGGTCCATCCTTCTGCGCGCAATTGCGCCGCCGCCGGGTTGATGATCTCGACCTCTTCGCGACCGATGAGGCCGCCCTCGCCCGCGTGCGGGTTGAGACCGCAGAGCGCGATGCGCGGGGTCGCGATGCCGAAGTCGTGTTGGAGCGCTTCGCCGACGACACGCCCGACCTGCACGATGCGCTCTTGGGTGATCTGCGAAGCGACCCGCGCGAGCGGCGTGTGGATCGTCGCCAGCGCAACCTTGAGCGACGGTCCCGCCAGCATCATCACCGGCCCGCGCGTACGCGACCACTCCGTCTCAAGCGTGCGATAGGCAATGAACTCGGTATGGCCAGAAAAGCCAATATCCGGGCCGGTGGATTGGAGGATGGACTTTGCGATCGGCAACGTCACGAGAGCGGAAACGACGCCCCCAAGCGCCATTTGAATCCCAGCGTCGATAGCGTCGACAACGGTTTTTGCGTTGAGGCTCTCCGGTTCGCCCGGAGTTTCCTCCAATTCCAGGGACAACGGAACAACTGTCAGCCTAGTGCTGTCGGTGACGGCCGCGATCTCCTCGCGGCGCGTCGCCAGGGCCAGCTTGGGTTCCGGCAGTCTTACGCGCCGCGCCGCGCGCAGCAGCGCGTCCGGATCGCCTATGAACACGAAAGGCGGCGTATCCGCCGTACGCTCCGCCCACACCCGTGCCGCCAATTCCAGGCCGATCCCCGCCGGGTCGCCCATTGTGACGGCGAGGGGGCGCATGGTCAGCGCGTGATGATCGTCGCTTCGCGGCGGAGATTACGCAGGTAGCGCTCGGCGAGGAGGGCGAGTTCCTGCTCGCGCAGGCGGTCCTCGACTTCTTGGCGAGGCGGAACGCCGCCGCCGCCGGTTTGCCGTCCGCACACGACGATAGTGTCGACCTGCTCGCCGCTCACCGTTACGGGTGTCGCCGCGCCTTGTTCGATGCCGCGGATGCGGTCGCGGATCGCCGGCGACAGCTCGGACTCCTGCGTCTCGCCGAGGTCGATGACGGTCGCGCCCTGAATGTCGCTCACGGCTTCCTCCAGGCCGTTGCAGCCCTCAATGCGGCGTTGCAGCCGCGCAAGTGAGGCTTGGCGCGCGACCGGCGCCGTAATCTGGCGAAGTGCGACAACTGAGGTCGCGCCGGCGTCTGCCCCCGCGCGGCGATTGCGCATGGCAATGATGTAGACGCCGGTCGGCGTTCGCACCGGAAGCGAGACCTGACCCTGTTGCAGGCGCTCAGCGATCGCCTGCAACTCGATGGGCAATTCGGGCGCGGCGATCCAGCCGATGTCGCCGCCAGCGGCCGCGGACGGCGCTTGCGAGAACTGACGCGCCACCAGCGGGAACGGCGCGCCCCGTTGCATCTGCTCGATCAGGCGCATCGCGCCTTGCTCCATTTCGGTGAATTCCTGCTCAGTTTCCGCAGGCAGGAAGATCTCGGAAATCTGGTACTGCGGACGCGTCGCGTTCGCCGCGATGCGTTGCAGTGTGGCGGCGACCTCGACCTCAGAAATGCGAACGCGGCTGCCGTATAGGCCGGAAATCAGCCGGCGCCACGCCGACTCGGCTTTGATCTGCGAACGCAGCGTAGAAAGGGAGATGCCGTCGCGACGGAAGCGTTCGGCCAAGCCCTCGACATTGGTCTCGTTTTGCCGCGCGATTTCAGCAATCTGCCGATCGACTTGCTCGTCCGTCACGTCGATGTCGAACTCCGCCGCCTCCTGGAGCTGCAGCCGCTCGTCAATCAAGTCGCGCAAGGCCTGGGCATTGGCGCGTTGCAGCATTTCCGGCGTACTCTGGACGCCGGCAGACACCAGGATGAGCGCAGCGCGCTGGCGCACGTCGAACGTCGAGATGACGCTGTCATTGACGATCGCCGCGACGCCTTCCGCGTTCTGCGCCGTCGCCGGGGGCGCCGTCGCCAGCGCAATCCCGAGCGCCGCCGCAGCGGTCAGCTGTTTCCAACTCATAACCAATTCCAAAGCTCCGCTTTAGCTGCCGCCAAAGACGCCAAGAGAACGCAGACCGATTCTGATCTGGACGCCCTCGTCCGGGCCGATCGTGCCCCGCTGAGTCTCCGACCGAGTGTAGGAAATCTCAAGGAAAGTGCAGTCGTCCTCGTAAATGGCGCGGATG
The DNA here is from genome assembly GCA_019753175.1 of Hyphomonadaceae bacterium. Lineage (GTDB taxonomy): Bacteria > Pseudomonadota > Alphaproteobacteria > Caulobacterales > Aquidulcibacteraceae > Vitreimonas. The sequence goes on along the minus strand of JAIELK010000006.1, from coordinate 100,255 downwards.
TCCTGGCGCAGATTTATGTCTGAATCGAGGTCGCGGGTCACTCCGGCCTGCACCCGCCAGCCCCGCGCCAAGTCGACGCCCACCGACCCCGAGAGTTCGGCGTTCGGCGCGGTCGGGTCGGGCTGGACGGAATCATCAACGCTGAAATAGCGGGCATTGCCGCTAAAGCGTCCGATAGCCCCTCGCACCCCGACGTCGATACGTTGGACGGCGAGCGTTTCGTCTTCGAGCCGCAAACGCGTCTCCGCTCCGAAATTCGCGCCAAGGTCGGTCTGCGCCGCGACCACCCAATCCGAACTGCTGCCGGCAAGGTTGTTTTGTCCCGTGAACCCGGCAGCGGATTCATCCCGCCACCGGCGGCCGAACATCACCGACGCGCTTTGGCCCGAATGGGCGCGGGCCGTCGCGCGCACCCCCGTGCTGACACGCGCGCCCGGTTCCCAGAGGTCGTAATTGGGCGCGGCGTTGGCGCGAAAGAGGTTGGAGTCATCGAGTTCGAAGGTGAGGCTGTCTTCGTTGACGATGCGCGGGTCTGGATCTTCGGCCGTCGCGACCGCCGCCATCATCACCGGCTCGACCACGACGTCGAAGCGCTCGCCTTGGCGCAGGAACGGCCAACTGATCTCCGCGCCCGCCAGACCAAGACCGCGCGAGAAGCTCTCATAGCTCTCGTCCGAGGTCTCGACCGAGAACACGTCGCCACGTACCTGTGCAAATGGACTGAGCAGGATCCCCGGCCCAAAAACTGTGTCCTTGCGCCAGAGCGCCGACAACGACAGCCGCGCGTTGTTGCCTTCGTAGATCGCTGCCGTCGCCGGATTGTCCTCACGCGCGAGCGCGGCGGTGTTGGCTTGCAGCCTGACTTGGCCGTCAAGCAGCGGCTCGCGCACCACGTGTTCGGCTTCAGCGAACGGCAGGATCAGCGGCAGCAGGTCCGAGGTATCGTCTTCGCGTAGGCCCTGAAAGCTGACCGCGGAGATCGATTGGTAGGAGTTGGGGCTCTGGCCGATTGCGAACAGCTGCGAAATCAGCCGCGTCTCTTGCCCAACGTAAGGACCGTGGCGTTCGCCTGCGCCTTCGATCTCGTAGCGCCGCAGATAGTCGTCGTCGTAGGTGCGCTCTAAGCCAAAGCCCCAATCCCAGTGATCGCTGATCCGGAACCGGCCCTGGCCGAAAGCGCTGTAACGGAGGCGATCTTCGCCGGAGGTGTCGCCCTCGCTGTCGAATATTTGCTCTTGTGTGAGCGTTGTTTCGAGTTGGATCGAGCCGGACCAGAAGCGCTTGCGATAATCGAGACCGATAAGCGGATTGACGTTCTCATGCCCGCGCAACGTCGTGGTCAGGTCTTGGGATGGTGATATCGCCCAGTAATACGGCTGCGCGTAAAACGCACCGAGGCGCCGGTTGCGCCCAATCTCGGGCGGCAAGAATCCCGACGAGCGCCCGACTGAGGGGTCCGGGTGGGCGATGTAAGGAATGTAAAGCAGCGGCACGCCGAGGACTTCGAGCACCGCTCCTCGATAGGAAATCGTGCGGCTTTCACGATCTTGCACCGCGCGACGCGCGCGCAAGCTCCAGGTGGGCGGCTGCTCGCCATCCTCGCAGATCGGGCAGCTCGTATAAATGACGTTACGGAGTTCGCTGTCTTCGCCACGCCGGATCGCCTCACGTGCGGCGAGCGTGGAAGTTCCACCAAGACGAGCGCGCAGTTCGCGGGCCGAACCGACATTCATCGCCTCGTCGGCTTGCACGCGTTCGGCGTAGGTGACGGAACCGTCTTCGGCGACCACTTGTACGTTGCCGGTTGCGGTGATGTCGCCGCTGTTGAGGTCATAGACGAGCGTGTCCGCCCGCATCGTCCGGCCCTGGTAGCGAATCTGGACGTCGCCTGACGCCGTTACCGTTTGGGCCACGTCGTCGTTGATGATCTCATCGGCTTCAAGCAGCACCGTCCCGGTCTGCTCTGCCACCGGCGCGGCAGTTTCCTGAGCCGTCTGGGCGACGGCCGGCGCGGCCCCGACGGCAAGCGCGGCCGCGGCGACGGTCCAGCCGAAGGGCGCGCGATTGGCGACGCGATCAGCCAAGTCCCCCGAACGGCTCATTCGCATCCCTCTGCGACTCCCGGGTCATTCCTAAGCGCCTGACCCGCCGGGCGTCCAGCGCCGGGCGCCTATGGAGCACAGCTTTGCGTGGGCTGTGGCCCGCGCGGCTCAACCGTCCTCAAGAAAGGCCACGATCGACAGCGCTATGAACAGCCCGGCGAGCGGGGGGCTCCAGGCGGCCACCATCGGGGGAACGGTCTGCGTGATGGCGAACGCGGCGGCGAGCTGGGCGTAAAAGAACAAGAACAGACCCACCCCGACGCCGGCCGCCCCCCACCGAGCCAGATTTCCAAGCCGCTGAAGCTGCAGGGAGAAAGCCGCCCCGAGCCCGGCCATGACCGCCAGCAGCAGGGGGTAAGCCAGCAGGCTGTGCCACTTCAGCTCGTATCTGGTGGGCGAGAAGCCGGCAGACTTCGCCTCGTGGATGAAGCCTGGGAGGTCCCAGAATGACAATGTCGCGGGGTTGACGAAGCGATTGATGAGTTCCGTCGCGTCGAGCGTGGTCGGAATGGCCAGATAGGTGGCCTGCTGGGGATCCTCGCCCGGCGCCGCTTCGACCAAGTTGGAGAGTTGCCAGAAACCCGGCTTGAGTTCGGCGCCCTCAGCGCGGATTCGCCGCGTGAAGCGCAGCACGCCCTGCTGCACCTCGAAGAACATAAAGGTGGCGTTCTGGAGCGTCGTGCCGCTCGGGTCGACGCCCTCGGCGTGGATCACCACCTGGCCGTCGGGGTCTCCCTGGCGAATCCACACGCCGTTATCGCCCGGCGTGAGGCTGCCCCCCTCGAGCGCGTTCTCCTTTTCCGCCTCGAAAGCCCGATAGAGGATCGAGCCAATCGGGTTGAGCAGAGTAACGGCGAGCACGCCAAGCATTAGGCCGACGAAAGCGGCGGGCGCCAGGAAGCGCCACGCAGAAACGCCCGCCGCCCGAAGCGCCACCAGCTCGCTCGATCGGTTCAGTCCGATGATCGCCATCATCGTGCCTGCAAGCACGACGAAGGGCAGCGTCTGTTCGATCAGTGTTGGCGTCTTGAGCAGAGTGAGGCGCAGCGCCTCAAGCATGCCGAGCTCGGCGCGCGTGCCGACGGTGCGCATCTGCTCGACCATGTCGATCAGCAGGATCGAGGCCAGTACCGCGATGAGCGCGACCGTTACGCCGCCAAATACACGGCCGATGACATAGCGTCCGACGCGCGACAACAGGAAGCTCATGCGCGCGCCTCCGTCAGCACGGAAGGTCCGATCGAATGACGGCGCTTGCGTGCGCGTTTGCCGCCGAGCATTGCGCCAGCGATCAAGATCGCTCCGATCGGCACGGCGTACTGGACCGCATTGAGGCTCGGATCTTCAACGGCGGCGGCCCCAGCGGCCAGCGAAAGCAAGCGCAGCAGCAGCGCCCACACCGACGCGACAACGATGCGGCGTCCATATCCCTGGCGGCTGAATTCGCCCAGCAGAACGCCGCAGATTCCGATCATCGCCATGGCGATGTTGAGAAGCGGCGCCGACAATCGGGCATGCGCTTCGGCAAGGAAGCGACCGACGTTTCGTTGATCATAATGAGCGGTCAGGTCGGGAAAGAAAAGTTGATGCAGGGTGCGGTCAGATGCTTTCAAGAAGAACAACTCTGGCCCTTCAAAAACCTCGCCCATCTGCAGGACGTAACGGTCGAAGTCGAGCACGTCGACGGCGCCGTCCTCTGCCTGCCGCTGCACCTGGCCGTCACGCATCACGATGGCGGGCGCGCCGTTGATCGTGACGATCGCACCTGCTCGAGCGGTGTAGGTGATGGCGGGGCTTGCGCGAGCGTCATTGATCAGCAGGTCACGCAGTTCGCCATTGCCGGCGCGTTCGCGCGCGTAGAGCGTGAGATCGTCGTCAGGAAACGTGAACGCGCCCTCGGTGACGAGGCTCGCGGCGACGTCAGTGCGCAACGAGTAGAGCACCTCGCGCCGTTCAGCGAACGCGGCCGGTTGTATGGTGACGTTGATGGCAAGATGAGCCAGCGCCGCCAGCGTCGCGAGTTGGATCAGCGGACGCGAGAGGTGCTGGCGCGAAACGCCCGCGCCATAGAGCACCGCAACCTCGCTCTCGCGGTGCATGCGGTTTAGCGCCACCACAACGGCGATAAACACGGCGATCGGCAGAATGAGGGAGATCAGTTGCGGCAGCGCCAGCACCGTGACCCAGGCGAAGGCCAATCCCGCATTGCGATTGGTGATGATGATCTCGAGCTGGTTGAGGCCTTGGGTCAAGATGGCGATGGCGGCGAGGGCGCCGAGGATCGCCAGCAGCGGGCCGAGCGCCTGGCGGAACACGTAGGCGGAAATGGTGTTCATCGCGTTCCTTTAGCTGCCGCCGCGGGCGCGCCTTCCTAACCGCAGGGGTCAGCTTTTCAATCGGCCCGCGCATGGCTACCACTGCGCCGTCTTTGAATGAAGCGGGCGGGTCAGCCCGCGAACACCAGCAGTTTGAACCGGAGCAGGCATGAAGGTTAGTTTTGTCACGGCTGGCAGCGGCGATGTTGTGGCCGTCATGGCGAGCGACGGCGGTCAGTTGATGCCTGCCGGCCAGGCGCTCGACGCAGCCAGCGGCGGGCGTCTCGCCAAGGCCATGAAGGCGGTCCGTTTCAACGGATCAGCCGGGTCGGTGGTGGACGTTCTGGCGCCGGAAGGGTTGGACTTCGCCCGGGCGCTCGTCATTGGCGTGGGCAAACTCGACGCCGCCGACGCCATGACGGTCGAGCGTTGGGCTGGGCACGCCGTGCGCAGAACCCTGACGTCGGGCGCGGAGAAACTGGTGCTGCAGCCCGACGGCCTGCCAAATGTATCCAAAGCAGAATCGGGCGCGCACGCCGCCCTGGGGGCGCGCCTCGCGGCCTATCGTTTCGACAGCTATCGCACCAAGCTGAAACCCGATCAGACGCCGAGTCTCTCGGCTGTCGAGGTGATGACCGACGGCACTGCGGCGGCGCGCGCTCGCGCCGAGAAAGACGGCGCGATCGTCGACGGCGTGTTCTTCGCCCGCGACTTGGTCAGCGAACCCGCGAACATCCTTTTCCCGGAGAGTTTCGCGGAACGGTTGCGCGATCTCGAGACGCTCGGCGTCGAAGTCGAAGTGCTCGATCCAACGACCATGGAAAGGCTCGGCATGGGCGCGCTGCTTGGCGTTGCCCAGGGATCGGCGCGCCCGGCGCGGTTGGTCACCATGAAGTGGACCGGCTCGACCGCGAAGGGCGGCAAGCCCGTCGCGCTGGTCGGCAAGGGCGTCACCTTCGATACCGGCGGCATCTCGATCAAGCCCGCCGCTGGCATGGACGAGATGAAGGGCGACATGGGCGGGGCCGCGGCGGTCGCCGGCGCGATGAAAGCGCTGGCGCTGCGCAAGGCGAAGGCCAACGTCGTCGGCGTAGTGGCGCTGGTCGAGAACATGCCGGGGGCGAACGCGCAGCGCCCCGGCGACATCGTCACGACGATGTCCGGCCAGACCATCGAAGTGCTCAACACCGACGCGGAAGGACGCCTCATCCTGGCTGACGCGGTCTGGTACGCGCAGGACAAGTTCGAGCCCGCGGCGGTGATCGATCTTGCGACGCTGACCGGCGCGGTGATCGTGGCGCTCGGCCACGAGCACGCCGGCCTCTACGCCAACGACGAAGACCTCGCCAACGCGATCGTCGCGGCGGGGTTGGCCGAAGGCGAGGCGGTGTGGCGCATGCCGCTTGGCGCCGGCTACGACAAGCTGATCGACTCGCCGAACGCCGACATGAAGAACATCTCCGGCAAGCCAGTCGCGGGTTCGATCGTGGGCGCGCAATTCATCAAGCGCTTCGTCAAGGATGGCGTTCCTTGGGCGCACATCGACATCGCCGGCACAGCCTGGAAGCCCGGCCCGTATGAAGATCCGCTCTCGCCGAATTGGGCCACTGGCTACGGCGTACGGCTGCTCAATCGCTTGGTCGCGAGCAAGTTTGAGGACTGATGGCTGAACTCTGGTTCTACCACCTCGAACGCAGTGAGCTTGAGCGCGCGCTGCCGCCGTTGCTGGAGAAATGCCTGCAACGCGGCTGGCGGGCGCTGGTGCGCGGCGCTTCACCTGAGCGGCTCGCGCATCTGGATGACGCAATTTGGACCTTTCGCGATGACAGCTTTGTGCCGCATGCGCGCGACGGCGACCCCAAACGCAATCCGGTTTGGCTCACGACCGATGGCGGCAATCCCAATGACGCGCAAGCGCTGTTCCTGATCGACGGCGCCGAACCCGGCGACCTTTCACCTTTCGAACGCGCCTGCCTGATGTTCGACGGGCGTGACGAGCACGCCACGCAAATGGCGCGATCGCGTTGGAAGGAAGCGAAGGCTGCCGGCCTCGCGGCGTCTTATTGGCGCGAAACCGAGAGCGGCCGCTGGGAGAAACAGGCATGAAGCGTATCGTTGCAGGCGTTGCCTTGGCGCTGTTGGCGGCGTGCACCAGTCAGCCGGCGACCTATCGAGACCTTGAGCGCATGGCGAACCAGCAGCAACGCGAAGCGATCAGCCGCCCCCCGCCAGACACGTGCGGCTTGGAGGCGCATCGTGGTCTGATCGGCGCGCAGGGCTCAGGCATCGATGTGGCCGCACTGCCGGCGGGCACGCGTGTCGTCTGCCATGACTGCATGGTGACGATGGATTATCACGCCAACCGGTTGAACGTGTTACTGGGTCCGGACGGCAGCGTGGCGGGGCTGCGCTGCGGCTGAGGGAGGAGAGCATGCGGGCTGCACTATTGGCGATGGCGGCGGCGGGGTTGCTCGCCTGCGCGCCACAGGATCAAGCGGTGGGCGACCCTGCGCCGGAGACGGCCGAGGAGGCGACGCGCCAGGACATCTGCGGCGCCTCGGCCTTTGACTATTTGCTCGGCACGCCAGCCTCCGAGATCGATCAGACGACGCTGCCCGAAGGCGCCCGGATTATCACGCCCGACATGATGGTGACCCAAGACTTCCGCGCCGATCGTCTCAACATCATCACCGATACCGACGGCCGGGTTTCGTCGCTAAGCTGCTTCTAGTCGTCACAGGACGGACCAAGCGTGCGCCCTTGGCGTCCCCGACGGTGGCGGCTATAGACCGCCCGCCTTTCCTCCCAGGAGTCCGACTTCTATGGCCGCCGAACGCACGCTCTCGATCATCAAGCCCGACGCGACCAAGCGCAACTTGACCGGCGCCATCAACGCCGTCATCGAAGGCGCGGGCCTCCGCATCGTCGCGCAGAAGAGAATCTGGCTGTCGGAAGGCCAAGCCGAGGGCTTCTACGCCGTCCACAAGGAGCGGCCGTTCTTCCGCGACCTGGTGACGTTCATGATTTCCGGCCCGGTGGTCGTGCAAGTGCTGGAAGGCGAAGACGCGGTGGCGAAGTATCGCGATGTGATGGGCGCGACCAATCCCGCCAACGCGGCCGAGGGCACGATCCGCAAGCAATTCGCCGAGTCGATTGAAGCCAATTCCGTGCACGGCTCCGACAGCCTGGAAAACGCCGAGCGCGAGATTCGCTTCTTCTTCAACGACCAAGAAATCGTCGGCTAAGCGCGACTACTTCTTCTTCTTTGCGGGGGCTGCGGGCGTCGGATTGGCCTTGGAACCGCCTGCGGGCTTTTTCGTCGTTCCGGTCTGAGTCGGCGCGGGGCCGCCAGCGGGTTTCTTGGCCATCGTCATACTCCGTGTGCAACAGGGCGCAGTGTGCACGCGTCGCGTCACTATGTGAATGCGCTATTTGCGCGCGATGATCTCGATCACCAGGGGCGTCACCATCAGCGTGCCGGGCTGCGCGGAGACGCGCGCGAATTCCTCGCGCATCTCGCGCGCCGTTTGCGGCGTGATCCGGTTGAGTTCAAGCAGCCGGTCGATATGGATGTCGAAAAAACCAATCGGCCAGCGCCAGACATTGTCGTCCTTCGACACGATATCGACATGCGGCTTGAAGCTCTCGAGCTTGAGGCCGAACTCGATCAGCCAGGCGGGCAGGTCGCGGCCAATATCGGGCTCGCCGCCCGAGCCGCGCCAATTGGCCACCACTTCGGCGACAAAACGCTCGAAATTCGGCGCGCGCGGCGACAGCCGCCAGGTCTGGTAGTCGATGTATTCGTGGATTACCAGCGCGCCGCCGGGTTTGAGCGCGTCGACGAGCTTCTTCAGCGCCAGCTTTGGATCGGGCAGGAAGGCGAACACCCAGCGCACCCAGGCCGCGTCGGCGTTCGACACCTTGAGTGCGTCGGTCATGATGTCGACTTCGTGCGCTTCGACTTGGCTGAAGCCGCGCGCTTTCGCCTGCGCTTCCAGCGTATCGAGAAAGCGGCGGGAGCGCTCGAGCGCAAAGACCTTGCCGGTTGGCCCGACGATTTCGGCCAAGTCCATGGTGGCGAAGCCTGGCCCGGCGCCGAAATCAATCACTGTCGAGCCGTCGCCGATGCGCGCGCGCGTCCAGGCGTCGAGCGCGCGCGGACGCCAGACCCGGTGCTGAAAGCCGAGGCGATAGATCTCATCGTCGTGGGTGCCGAGAACGTAGTCGCGATCTGCCATGGGGCGCTCCTGTGTCGCCGGGATATAGCGCCGCCTCTGCGCTTCGTCTCGCCGGATTGGGACAGGGCAACGCGCAGCCGCTCGCACGCTCCCAGACCGACCTCTGAGAGGACCTTGTTCTCTTCTCCCTCCGCTCGAACGAAGGGCGGGGACGCGATGATGTCGCGTCGCAGAGCGCCGCTTGCGCAGCGCGGAAAAGACGCGAAACCCCTCGCGCCCCCGTGAACCGTTCTGCGCCGGGACGTCACGGGGCGGTCTTTCGCACCCTTGTACGTTCCCCCGGCGGCGCGCGAGCCTTGTCTGTTCACAAGGCCTCGGTTCGTCCTCCCGCGGTTGGCGGCCCCTGCCGCATTCCCGAGGGTTTCGGCGCTTCTCCGTTGTCACGGACCCGCGCCGCGCGCTCGTCACCCCGTTTCTCGCATCGGCTGAACAGCGGCCAACTGCCCTTCAAGCGGAAACGGTGCGGTGAGTGTACGATGGATCAAGTTGGGGGCGGATAAGAGCGCGATCAATCCGCGCGCGGCGTCGCCCCCTCAGTCATCCTTCGACAAGCTCAGGATGACAGCTGCCCCTCGCGGGGGAGCACGAGCGCTCTTCACATTCTGGCTCGTCTTATGGCCCCCCACGCAAACGTTCGCATGCGTAGTCAGCGAGGCAGCGCGGGTAGAGCGCGTGCTCAAGCTGCAGCACGCGCGCGGCCAGCGTTTCCGGCGTGTCTCCGGCCAGGATCGGCATGCGCGCCTGTCCCAGAATTTCGCCGGCGTCGATCTCTTCGGTGACGAGATGCACGGTGCAGCCGTGTTCAGCATCGCCCGCTTCGAGCGCGCGTGCGTGCGTTCGCGTGCCCGGATATTTCGGCAGCAGCGAGGGGTGGATGTTGACGAGGCGCCCCTGCCAGCGGCGCACGAAGGTGGGCGTCAGCACCCGCATGAAGCCGGCAAGCGCGACAAGCTCGACGTCGCGCGCGCGCAACGCTGCGTCGACCGCGCGCTCGAACGCTTCGCGGTCCGCTCCGAACGGTTTGTGATCGATGGCGAGCCCTTCAACGCCGAGCGCGCGCGCTACGTCCAAGCCCGGCGCGTCAGGCCGATTGGAGATGACGAGCACGACCTCGTAGGTGTCCTGCTCGGCCTCGATCAGCGCGCGCATGTTGCTGCCGCGTCCGGAGATGAGGATGGCGGTGCGTTTAGGGGTCATCCCCCTCTCCCTTGCGGAGAGGGGGTAAGGGGGTGAGGGGCGCGGCCACAGCGCCGACGGTGGCGCGTTGGAACGCCCCTCCTCCCCTGCCCCTCCTCCGCAGGGGAGGAGGGGAGAGTTGGCGCCTCACGCATCGCGCAACACGCCAACCACAAACGCGCGTTCTCCGCCGGCGTTGACCAATTCAATCACGCGTTCCGCGTTCTCCGGCGCGACGATCAGCACGAAGCCAATTCCGAGATTGAACGTGCGGCGCATGTCGTCTTCGGGCACGGCGCCGGCATGCTGCAGCCATTGGAATACCGCCGGGCGCGTCCACGCACTCCAGTCAAATTCTGGTACAAGATGGTCGGGCAGCGCGCGCGGCGTATTCTCGACCAGGCCGCCGCCGGTGATGTGCGCCGCGCCCTTGGCGCGCTTCGCCGCGAACACGGGTTTCAGCGCGCGCGCATAGATGCGTGTCGGCGTGAGCAGCGCTTCGGCTAAGGAGACGTTGGCTGCGAACGGCGCCGGCGCGTCCCAGCCAAGGCCTGAGCGTTCGACGATTTTTCGAACCAACGAATAGCCATTCGAGTGGGGGCCGCTCGAAGCGATGCCCACGATCGCGTCGCCAGCGGCCATCTCGTCGACGCGCGGCAAGAGCGTGCCGCGCTCGGCCGCGCCGATGGCGAAACCGGCGAGATCGTAATCGCCCTTCGCATACATGCCCGGCATCTCGGCGGTCTCGCCGCCGGCGAGCGCAGCACCGGCTTGCCGGCAGCCCTCGGCGATGCCGCGCACCACGGCGGCGGCTTCATCGGCGTTGAGTTTGCCGGTGGCGTAATAGTCGAGGAACATCAGCGGTTCGGCGCCTTGGGCCGAGAGATCGTTCACGCACATCGCGACCAGATCGATGCCGACCGTGTCGTGGCGCCCGCTCTCGATGGCGATCCTGAGCTTGGTGCCGACCCCGTCGGTGGTGGCCAGAAAGATCGGGTCCTTGAAGCCCGCCGCCTTGGGATCGAACACCGCCGCAAAGCCGCCGAGCGCCGCCTCCGCACCGGGGCGGGCGGTGGACTTGGCCGCCGGCTTGATCAGTTCGACCAGCCGTTCGCCCTCGTCGATGTCGACGCCGGCGTCGCGATAGGTCAGGCCGCCCGTGGAAGCGCTCATGTTAGGAGTCCAGAAGCCGCCACATTGATAGGCGATTCCGCGAGGGCTAGGGTGCGTCCCGTCAGCACATAACGAGGTACCGTAATGGTGAGAGCCGGAGCCCTGGCCCCGATAGCCGCTGCGTTCATCGCGGCCTTGTGCGCGTTCGCGCCTGGCCTCGCAAGCGCTCAGCCCCGCGACAATGTCTATGCCGTCGGGGGGGTGATGGTGGACGAAACCGCCGCCAACGCCGCCGCCGCTCGCGACGCGGGCTTCGCGTCCGCGCAACGGCGGGGCTTCGACCGTTTGGTGCGCCGCATCACCATTCCCCAGGAATTGGCGACGGCGGGCGTGCCTCAGCTCGACGGGACGGCGCTTGAGCGCCTCGTCCTCAGCGTCGACGTCGACGACGAGCGCCGCTCTGGCACCCGCTATATCGGCCGCCTGACCGTGCGCTTCGACCCATCAGGGGTGCGCACGCTGCTGCGGCAGAGCAATCTCACCGTTGTCGACACTCGCACCGCTCCGGTGCTGGTGGCGGCTCTTGCGACGCCGGACGTGGCGCCGGAGACGGCGCAGCTCTGGCGCGACGCTTGGGGGCAAGGCGGCTTCGGCGACGAATTGGTGCCGCTGGCCTTGGCGCCTGCCAACCTGGGTGGGGCGCCGGATTGGGCAACCGCCGCGCCATTTGCGCAGACGGCGGGCGCGTCCTCGGTTCTCTACGCCATTCTGCGCGTGCAGGGGCAGACCGCGAGCGCCACCCTGGTGGAAATCGACGCCAACGCGCGGCGCGATCGCGGGCAGACGACGGCGCAGATCAACGGCGCCGACGCCAATGCGCTGCGTGCGGCGTTCGCGTCGCTGGCTGACCAAGCCAGCACGCGGATTCAGAACGACTGGAAAGCCCGCGTCGCCACCGGGGCGGGCCAACGCGGCCGCATCGCCGCCTCGGCGATCTACCGCGATCAGCGTCAATGGGAGCAGATCAAAGACGCGCTCGAAGGCGCGGCGGCGACGCTGATCTCGGAAATCCGCATCGAGGCGGTGGGCCGCGAAGGCGCGCTGGTTTCGTTCTCTTTTGTCGGAGACGAGGCGCAGCTGGCTGCTGAGTTGAACCGGCGCGGCGTGCGGCTGGAGACCACATCGTTCGGGCCGACCCTGCGCGTGGCAGGGACGCGCTGAAGGCGCGCCGCGCATGGTCCAACCGCGCTTGTTCGAGTTCCGCATGGGCGAGCGGTCGCCCGAGACCTTGGTGGTGGCGGCGGCAAACCGGGACGCAGCGCGCTTGCTGACCGCTTGGCGTGATTGGCCGCAAGGGGTGTTGGCGCTGATCGGGCCGCAAGGATCGGGCAAGAGCCACATCGCCACCGCTTGGGCCGTCGAAGTTGGCGCACGGCAACTCTCCGCGTCGGCAGGTGCACCGGACGTTGCCGCAGCGTTCGCGGACGCGGGCGGACGCCTGGTCCTCGATGACGCCGACCGGGGCATGGATCAGGCCGCGCTTTGGCGATTGCTGGACCTTGCGCGCACGCAGCGCGGCGCCGTGCTGTTAACGAGTGCGAAACCGCCATCATCGTGGCCGGCCGACATCCCAGACCTGAGGTCGCGGCTGGCGGCGCTGCCGGTGGCGCGGCTGGGGGAGCCCGATGAGGCGCTTATGGAAGTGATTTTGCGCCGGATATGTCGCGAACAATTCATTCTCCTGAGTGATGATGCCGCCAAATATCTGGCTCAGCGGCTGCCGCGGACGTTCGCGGCGGCCAGACACTGGGCCGAGGCGTTGGACGAGGACCTTGCGCGGGGCGCGAAGCCGGTATCGCTGGCGAGCGCGCGCCGCGCTTTGCAGAAAGCGGAGGCCCAATGGGCCGCCGAAACGGTGGAGGAATGACAAAGACCCAGAAGCGGCGCAGAACGGGCGCGGCGACTCCCGCGCCGCCAGCCGCCGATCCGCAACGTTTCCTTAACCGCGAACTCAGCTGGCTCGCGTTCAACACGCGCGTGCTCGAAGAGGCGGAGAACGAGCGCCATCCGCTGCTCGAGCGGCTGCGCTTCCTCTCGATCTCGGCCAACAACCTAGACGAATTCTACATGGTGCGGGTCGCGGGCCTGCACGAGCAGATCAAGGCCGGCGCCTCGATTCTGAGTTTGGATGGGCTGACCCCCGCCGAGCAATTGACGCGCGTGCATGCGGCGGCGGGTGAACTGATCGAGCGTCAGCAACAGCGCTGGCGCTCTCTGCGCGCCGATTTGCGCACTGCGGGGGTCGCGGTCCTGGATCGAGACGAACTGACCGCGAAAGAGCGCGGCTGGCTGCACGGCCACTTCATGGCGGAAGTTTTTCCGCTCTTGACCCCGCTTGCGGTCGATCCGGCGCATCCGTTTCCGTTCATTCCCAATCTCGGCTTCGCGATCGCTCTCAAGCTCAAGCGCCGCGGCGATGCGCGGCTGCTCAACGCTCTGATCCCGGTCCCAAACCAGGTCGCGCGCTTCATGGAGATCGCCGCGGAGGGCGCGCCGCGCAGGGAGCGCCGGTTCCTCTCGCTCGAAAACACCATCATGATGTTTCTGGACGAGCTGTTTCCGGAACACAAAGTTCAGGCGCAAGGCGCATTTCGGGTCGTGCGCGACAGCGACATCGAATTCCGGGAAGAAGCTGAAGACCTGGTGCGTGAGTTCGAGGCGCGGCTGAAGGAACGCCGCCTCGGCGACATCGTGCGTCTCAAGATCGAAGCGCAAATGCCCGACGATCTGCGCGCATTCATCATCCGCGAGATCGGCGCCGAGATGCGCGACACCATCGTCGTCGATGGCATGCTCGGGCTCTCCGCGCTTTCGGAGCTGGTCAGCATCGAGCGGCCGGATCTCAAGTTCCCCAGTTACGAGCCGCGCTCACCGGAGCGGATCAAGGAGTATTCGGGCGATACCTTCGCGGCGATCCGCGCCAAGGACATCCTTGTCCATCATCCGTTCGAATCGTTCGATGCGGTGGTGCAATTCCTGAAACAGGCGGCGGCCGATCCCGCCGTGGTCGCCGTCAAGCAGACGCTCTATCGCACATCACGCGAGTCGCCGATCGTCGCGGCTCTGGTGGAGGCGGCGGAGGCCGGCAAGAACGTCACGGCGCTGATCGAGTTGAAGGCGCGTTTCGATGAGGAAGCCAATCTCAAGCTCGCGCAGACGCTTGAACGCGCTGGCGCTTCAGTCGTTTATGGCTTCATGGATTACAAGACGCACGCGAAGGTAAGTCTGGTGGTGCGCCGCGAGGCCGAGGGGCTACGCACCTACACGCATTTCGGCACCGGCAACTACCACCCGATCACCGCGCGCAGCTACACCGATCTCTCGCTCTTTACCTGCGATCCCGCGCTCGGTCGCGACGCCGGACGGGTGTTCAACTTCATCACCGGTTACGCTACGCCGACCGAACTCGAAAAGATTGCGATGTCGCCGATTGATCTGAAGCAGACGCTGCTGCAGCTCGTTGACGAAGAGATCGAGCACGCGCGCGCTGGCCGCGGCGGGGCGATCTGGGCCAAGCTCAATGCGCTCGTGCACCCGGAGATCATCGACGCGCTCTACCGCGCCTCCAACGAGGGCGTGAAGATCGAGCTGATCGTGCGCGGCATCTGCTGCCTGCGGCCGGGGGTGCCCGGCATGTCGGAAAACATCCGCGTCAAGTCTATCGTCGGGCGCTTCCTGGAACACACGCGCGTGGTGTGCTTCGGCGCCGGCGCGAAACTGCCCAACCCCAACGCCAAGGTGTTCATTTCCTCGGCGGACTGGATGCCGCGCAACCTGGAGCGGCGGGTGGAAGTGCTCTGCCCGATCGAGAATCCGACCGTGCATCAGCAGGTGCTCAACCAGATCATGGTCGCGAATCTCAACGACGAGGCGCAAAGCTGGTATATGGGCCCCGATGGCGTGTTTAAGCGGGTCGATATATCGAGATTGCCGGATGAGCCGTTTTCCGCCCACCTCTACTTCATGCGCAATCCGAGCCTTTCGGGTCGCGGCAGCGCCATCAAAGGCGACGCCCCTGCGGCGTTCGAGCATATCGGCGCCCGCACTTACTAAGGCTAACCGCCCCTCATGAGCGAAGCACGCCCCATCGACGGCGAAGACGCCGCCGTGATCGATGTCGGCTCGAACTCCGTTCGCTTGGTCGTCTACCGTGTGGATGGCCGCGCCATGACGCCGACATTGAACGAGAAGGTGATGGCGGGGCTCGGCCGCGACCTCGGGCAGACGGGCGCATTGTCGGCCCAGGGCGTGCAGGAGGCGTTGCGTGCGCTGAAGCGGTTTGCCGCGCTGCTGGACGCCCAAGGCGTCAAGAGCGTCTGGGGGGTCGCCACCGCGGCGGTGCGTGAAGCTGCTGACGGCCAAGCCTTTGTAAGGCGCGTCCAAGACGAGACCGGGATTTCATTGCGCGTGCTTTCCGGAGGGGAAGAGGCGCGTCTGTCCGCGCTCGGCGTCAGCGCCGGCGCGCCCGACGCCGACGGTGTTGTCGGCGATCTTGGCGGCGCGAGCCTCGAACTCATAGAAATTGGACCCAAGGGGGTCGGGGCGGGAGAGTCATTTCCGCTCGGGCCGCTGGCGATTGCGCGGGGAGAGTTCGACTATTCACGCGTTAGCGAGCGCGTCGCCGCAGAACTCTCGCGGTCGTCGGTGCTCAAGGGAGGGGGCGGCAATTTTTACGCCGTAGGCGGCGCGTGGCGCGCGCTCGGGCGCATCGACATTGCCTTGCGCAATCACCCCCTCGGCGTGTTGCACCATCACGAGATGAGCCGCGCCGAGGTGCTGAAGGTCGCCGATGTTGTACGCAAACAAAGCCGAAGATCTTTGGAGCGCCTGGAGGAAGCGGCGGCCAAGCGCGCGGAAACGCTGCCTTACGCGGCTGTGGTGCTTGAGCAGGTGATGGTGAGCGGCCATTTCGATCGCGTCGTGCTCTCGGCGTTCGGATTGCGCGAAGGCGTGCTCATCGAACGTATGGGCGCCGCCACACTCGACGCTGATCCGCTGATCGCTGCTGCTGAAGCGCTGGCGGGACGCCGCTCGCGCGCCTTCGGCGTTGCGCTCGAACGGTGGATCGCGCCGATGTTCACGTCGGCGCCGCTTGTGTTCAGTATGCGACGCCAGGCCTTGCTGCGCGGCGCGGCGGCGCGGCTGGCGGATGTCGGCGGGCCGCTGCATCCCGATCAACGCCTTGAAGTTATGTTCGACCTGATCCTTCGCGCGCCATTGGCGGCGATTTCGCACGTGGAGCGCGCCTACCTCGCGGCTGCAATTCATCACCGCTATACCAAGGCGCAGCCGCGGCACGCGACGGCTTATCAGCGGATGCTGAGTGAGGAGTTGCAGGTGAGCGCGGCCGCGCTAGGCGCTGCGCTTCGCCTTGGCGCCGACCTTTCCGGCCGCAGCGAAAAGCTGCTGAAAGCCTGTTCGATCAGCGTCGAGCAGAAGACGCTTGTTCTGCGCGTGAAGCGTGCATCGGCGGCGCTGATGACGGACACCGTCCAACGCCGGCTGGATCATGCGGCTGCTTTGCTTGGGCTTGCAGCCCGTTGCGAGTGCGGAGAGGCTTGAGCACTGACACGGGGGTGGGCTAAGCATCGCGCCATGAGCGATACGCCCCCAGACCGCCTGTCGGTCGATCCTGAAAGCCCCCATCACAACGAGGAGGCCCTCGCGCGCGGCGTGGGCGTGCGCTTCAACGGCGCGGAGAAAACCAACGTCGAGGAATATTGCGTCAGCGAAGGCTGGGTGCGCCTCGCGGTTGGGAAAACGCTTGATCGGCGCGGAAAGCAGCTCACGATAAGGTACAGCGGCACGGTGGAGCCGTACTTCCAGGATGTCTGAGCGTGACAGAGGAGTGGGGGCCCCGAAAGCTGGCGGCGATCATGTCGATCGACATCGTCGGCTACTCTGCCCTTGCCGAGGTCGATGAAGGTGAAGCGGCGGGCGCCGTAGCGGCTGTGCGCGACGCGCTCGACAAGGTATCGGCCAAGCAGGGCGGGCGCATCTTCAACACGGCCGGCGACGGCTTCATGGTCGAGTTCGCATCAGCCGCCGGCGCCTTGGCGGCGGTGGAGGAATTCTGGGCGAGCGTCGAACGCAAACGGGTGCGCGTCGGGATGCATGTCGGCGACGTGATCCTGCTGCGCAATGGCGATCTGCTCGGCCACAGCGTCAATGTAGCAGCACGCCTGCAGCAATTGGCGCAGCCGGGCGCGGCGATCGTGTCCATGGACATTCGCCGCGCGGTGCGCGGCAAGCTGGCGCAGCGTCTGCACGCGGCGGGCGAAGTTCATCTCGACAAGATGAGCGAGCCGATGGAGATTTTCACCTTCGAGGCCGTCGCCGCCTACGCGCCGCGTGCGCGGCGCGCCGAACCGATTCTTGCAATTCTGCCGTTCGACAACGACAGCGACGACAGGGAAATGACCTACTTCTCTGACGGCGTCGCCGACGGCATTATCATGACGCTGCTGCGCCAGTCCAAAATCAAGGTCATCGGTCGCACCTCTGCGTTCCAATTCAGGGGCGGACGGAAAAGCGAGGCGGCGAACGTGCTGAACGCGTCGCACGTGCTCGACGGCGCTGTGCGCTGCAGCGGCGCGCGTCTGCGGGTCGGCGCGCATCTGATAGACGCATCCAGCGGCGTTGCGCTGTGGAGCGAGCAGTTCGAGGGCGATCGAACCGACGTGTTCGCACTTGAGGACGACATCGCCGGCAGGGTCGCGTCCTCGTTGCGCCGGTCGCTGAGCGAAAGTGCGCGCGGGGCGCAGCCGATCGATCCCGCCGCCTACGACCTGTACCTGCGGGCGCGACAGATGTGGCTGATGCTGAGCGACGTCGAGGAGGATCACGCCGCCGTGCTGCTTGAGCGCTGCGTATCGCTGGCGCCGGACTTCGCCGCCGGCTGGGCGGCGCTCGCAAGCGTGCGTGCGTTTCTGCTGCCGCGATCGAACGACATGATGGGCTCGCCTGAGCACCAGGCGGCGCTGATGGCGGCTCAGCGCGCGCTTGAGATCGACCCGGAATGTGCGCAGGCGATGGCGGCGCTGTCACTGCTGAAGCCAGCGTTTGGCGAACACGCCGAGAAGCTCAGGCTTGTTAATGAAGCGCTGAAGCGCACGCCGAACGATCCGGCGCTTCATGTTGCGCGCTCCGCATGGCTCTATGGCGTCGGCCGAGTCCGCGAGGCCGCGAGCGCACTTGAGATTGCGAGCCGGCTCGATCCGTTAGGGCCCGCGGTCGAAGGCTTGCGCGCCAGCCTCATCACGGCGCGCGGGGAGGCTGCTATCGCCGTCGAGGTGATGGAGGCGGCGTGGAAGCGCTGGCCGGATTCGGCCTTCACTTGGTATATGACCCTGATCACCTATGCGGTCGCCGGCCTGCTCGATGAGGCCGACACGCTGCTCGCGCCCGGCACGCCGCCGAAGCGCGCCGTCACCGATCGGGACATCGCATCACTGAAGCGCTTCATCGTGATCTTGCGCATGGATGAGGACAAACGCCGCGAGGCGTGCGCGCGCATCCTGCGCGATCTGGCGCGGGGCGGCGACCCGCTGCCGCTGTCGACTTGGATGCTGGCGGCAAGTTACGGCGACATGGATGCGGCCTACGACATGATCGAGGCGGCGCTCGCCGCCGGACGCGCGCTGAGGCCAGACCCTCATGACGCGTTCGGCATGGCGCGCGCGCAGGCGCCGCTTCAGCTGTTCGTCAACAACGGAGGAGCGCCGGTTTGGAAGAGCGCGCGCTTTCCAAAGCTGGCTGCGCGCCTTGGGCTTGCGCAATACTGGGTCGAGACAAAGAAATGGCCCGACTGCGCGGGCCAAGTCGACTACGACTTCAAACGGTTGTGCGCGGCGGAACTTGCGTGAACGCTGATCCGCCGCGCAACAGAGTTCAACGAAACAGATCGTGTTCAAATTCGCTCCAGCGGCGGTCATGCTCACTCCACCGCTGGCGCTCGTCATAGCGCCATTGCTCATCGAGCCGGCGATCGCGGCGGTCGTAATGACCGTAATCGCGGTAGTCGCGGTCAAAGCCGTCGTCATCGCGCCACGCCCATTGTGACAGCCGCAGGTGCGGCGCAAAGATGCGGTCGATCGGCCAGCGGCTGTTGCGGCTGAACACGAAGACGACACAGCCATGGCGGTTGCAGCGGTCGCTGTACTGGTAGGTCAGGCCGGGACGGAAGCCGAACGGATGGTCGATCAAGCGATAGAAGAGGCGGTCGTCGCGGTCGAAGGTGAAGACGCGGCCGTCCTTGCGCACCGTGATCTCGGCGTGCCGCCAACGGCGATGCTCGTTGCCGGCCCACTCGCGGTGGGCTTCGCCGCGCCAGGTGTCGACATGGCCGTTGCGATCGTAACGCTGCGCCGATGCGGGCGCGGCGAACCCGGTAATGGTCAGGGCCGCAACCAAGGCCGCCAGGATTTTCCGTTTCATTACATCAAGCTCCCAAGCCGCGTCGGCGCGGCGAATGCTCCTCGTGACGCCGGTTATGCGTCGGGTGGGCTGAACCGGTGCTGAGCTTTTGATTATGCGGCGGTGGAATACGCTGTGGACGCGGCTTGATCGGACGTTCACCAAAAACTAACCCTCCGCGCGCGAGCGTAGTCGGCTCGACATCAGAAAGAGGCAATCATGCCCGCACGTTTGGTTTCGGTGATCAACATGAAGGGCGGCGTCGGCAAGTCGACGACGACCGTGTCTTTGGCTGAAACGCTGGCCCTGCATCAGCGCCGGCGGGTCTTGATCATCGACCTCGATCCGCAGACCAACGCTTCGATCATGGTGGCTGGCCCGGAAAAATGGAACGCGCTGCGCGAGGCCGAACGCACGCTCGATTTCTATTTCGAGTCCTACATCGTCCAGCAGAAGCCAAAGCCGTTCAAACAGCTGATCGAGAAGGGGGTCAGCGACCTCAAAGGCAAGCCCGATCTCGGTCTGTGCGCGTCGGCGCCGGAGTTCCGCATCGTCGAGCGCGATATGATCGAGAGCTTCGTCAAACGCGGCTTTCAGATCGACATGATCCAGAAATGGATCTGCGAACGTTTCGCTAACGGTTTGAAGACCGTGGTCAACGAGTACGATTACATCCTGATCGACTGCCCGCCCGGCATCTCTCTCTTTGCTGAAGCGGCGCTGATCGCAGCCGACGCCATCCTGGTGCCGAGCATCCCCGATTACGTATCGCGCCTCGGCTTGATCACCTTCCGCAAGCGTGCGCTTCGTCTGATCAACGAGCGGCGCGGCGGCCCCTCGCAGCTGTTCGTGCTGGCGACCAAGTACGAAGAGGACTTCTCGCTGCACCGTTCGGAAGCGCAGCTGCTGAAGGACAATCTGGGCGAGGCCATGTTCGATGTGCGCATTCCCCAGCACGTCGACATCGCCAAGGCCGCGGAATGGTCCGACACGCCGCGTACGTTCGAGCAGAAATACGGGGCGATGGCGCCGTTGGTGAAGAAGCTGGGCGAAGAATTTCAGACGAAGGTGGAGCTCGGCCCGGCTCGATGAGCTTGAACAAGACGCTCGACCGCCTGTTCGACGAAATCCGCCGCGAGGCGAAGCGCAATCCTGCTTTCGCGGATCGCTTGGACGCGGTGCTGCGCCTGCATGACTCGCGGCGGGAGGTCAGCGATGAGGTGCTGGAGGGGGTTGCGCGGGAAGAGCCCGCAGCCCCAAAAGCGCCGGATCCCAGCAAACGAAAAACCGCGCCCGCACATGACGCCAACACGATGCAGGCAGTTAAGGGGCCGCCGCCGCTCAATCCCGCAGGACTCTACAAGCGGGAAGGCGAGGAGGCGTTGGCCGCCGCCCTCGCCGCGCACGATATCGGCGCCCTTCAGGCGCTCGTGGCGGAGCACAATCTCGACCCTGGCGGCGTGGCGTCGGGCTTGACGCGAGAGGAACTCGCCGCACACATCGTGGCGCAGGCCAAACGCCGCGCCGAGCGCGACGACAAGATGTTCGATTACTAGGCGCCAGCTCTTCCGCCGGGTTTACCCGCGATCGCCTCGACTTCCACGTACCATTCCGGCTCAACGAGCGCCGCAATGAACACCGCTGTTGAAGCGGGGCGATGTGGACCGAGATGTCTAATTCTGGCGGCTCGAACAGCGTCACCGTCCTGTCCCGCAACCATGAAAGTCGTCAGCTTGACAATGCTCGATGGCTCAAGCCCGTGAAACTTGAGATGCGCCACGATGTTGGCGAAGACTTGATCTGCCTGCTCCGCAATGGAGGCCGGGGTTGTCCCATCGGGTCGAACGCCGACTTGGCCGGATATGAACAGCAGATCTGTGCCTGCAGGCACGGTCACGGTGTGGCTGTATTGTCCTCGGGGAGGGTGCACGTGGGGCGGGTTTACGTACTTGATTGACATAGGCAGACGCTAGCAGACGCCCACGCAAGGGACGAGAGCACTTCCCCAATCCGCAATCCCACTCTAACACCCGCTCCATGTTCGACAAAATCCTGATCGCCAACCGGGGCGAGGTGGCGGTTCGCATCATTCGCACGGCGCGGCGGTTGGGGATCAAGACCGCTATCGTCTATTCCGAAGCCGACCGCGACAGCTTGGCCGTCGATATGGCCGACGAGGGCGTGTTCATCGGCCCCGCGCCGGCCGCGCAATCCTATCTGGTGATCGACAAGATCGTCGCCGCCGCCAAAGAGACCGGGGCGCAGGCGATCCATCCCGGTTTCGGCTTTCTCTCCGAGCGCGCCGAGTTTGCCGACCGGCTGTTGGCCGAAAACATCGTCTTCATCGGCCCCAACCCGCACGCCATCCGCGCCATGGGCGACAAGATCGAGAGCAAGAAGGCCGCCGCCGCAGCAGGTGTCTCCTGCGTGCCGGGCTTCATCGGCGAGATCGAGGGCGTCGAGCATGCGATCCAGATCTCGGAGGAGATCGGCTTCCCCGTGATGATCAAGGCGAGCGCCGGGGGCGGCGGCAAAGGCATTCGCGTCGCGTACAACAAGAAGGAGGTGCAGGAGGGCTTTCCCGCCGTCCGCGCCGAAGCCAAGGGCGCGTTCGGCGACGACCGCATCTTCATCGAGAAATTCGTCACCGCGCCGAGGCACATCGAAATCCAGGTGATGGGCGACAAGCACGGCAATGTCGTGCATCTGTTCGAACGCGAATGCTCGATCCAGCGCCGCAATCAGAAAGTGATCGAGGAAGCGCCCTCGCCGTTGCTCGACGAAAAGACGCGCGCCGCCATGGGCGAGCAAGCCTGCGCGCTGGCGCGCGCGGTGCAGTACGACAGCGCCGGAACTGTGGAGTTCGTGGCCTCCGGGGCCGACAAGAGCTTCTACTTTCTGGAAATGAACACGCGCCTGCAGGTGGAGCATCCGGTCTCGGAGATGATCACCGGGCTCGATCTGGTCGAGCAGATGATCCGCGTCGCCGCCGGCGAAAAGCTGGCGTTCAAGCAGAAAGACCTGAAGATCAAAGGTTGGGCGATCGAAAGCCGCATCTATGCGGAAGATCCCTACCGCAATTTCCTGCCCTCGATCGGGCGGCTGCGCACCTATCGGGCTCCCGCCGAGGGCAAGACCGGCGACATCGTGCTGCGCAACGAGACTGGCGTACGCGAGGGTGATGAAATCTCGATGTTCTACGATCCGATGATCGCCAAGCTGATCACGCATGCGCCCACCCGCATCGCCGCCATCGACGCGCAGGCGCGCGCTCTCGATCAATTCCTGATCGAAGGCATCCAGGACAACATACCGTTCCTGGGCGCGGTGATGGAGGAGAAGGACTTCCGAAAGGGCGACTTCACCACCGCCTATATCAAGGACAAATTTCCGCAGGGCTTCGACGGGGTTCCGCCGACGAAGACACAGGAGAAATTGCTCATCGCCTGCGCGGCGGTGGCGCGCTCGTTCACCGCGCATCGCGCGACGCAAACCAGCGGGCGGCTCAACGGCCCCGCTGTCGGCGCCCAGCGCGACTGGGTGGTGATCGTCGGCGGCGTGCACCACGCAACGCATGTCGATCTCGACGATTCCGGCGCCGATGTCTTCATCGAGGGCAAGAAGCATCGCCTGGATACGCTGA
Organism: Hyphomonadaceae bacterium; assembly: GCA_019753175.1. Taxonomy (GTDB): domain Bacteria; phylum Pseudomonadota; class Alphaproteobacteria; order Caulobacterales; family Aquidulcibacteraceae; genus Vitreimonas. Next base: position 77,193 of record JAIELK010000006.1, on the reverse strand, counting down.
CGCGCCCGGGCGCGCGGATCGTCGAGGGCGCGTTTGAGGGCGCGCCGTTTTCAGTGAAGATCAAGTCCGCGCCCGAAGGCTACACCTTGCGCCATCGCGGCGTCACGTTGCGCGCGGCTGTGGCGACGCCGCGCGGCGCCGAGCTGTTGAAGAAAATCCCGGAGAAGGCGAAGGCCGACACTTCCAAACTCATCGTCTCGCCGATGCCGGGGCTGGTGATTTCCGTCGATGTGAAGCCCGGCCAGGAGGTGAAGGAAGGCGAGGGCGTCGCCGTGGTCGAGGCGATGAAGATGCAGAATATCATTCGCGCCGAACGCGACGGCGTCATCGCCAAAGTGCACGTCGCCGCCGGGGCCAGCGTCGCGGCGGACGAGGTGCTGATTGAGTTGGGGTAGGGTTCGCAATCGGCCCGTTTTGGACATTGGGCTCAATTGCACTTTTCAAGACGTGGTTGCCCGAGCTAAGTCTGGCCATCACGGATAATCGAGGCGACCACGCATGACACAAAGTCTCAGCGCTCTGGCGCTTCTCTTGTTTGTCCTGGCGGCGTGCGCCCCACCGCAACCCCCGACAGCCGTGGACCCGTCGCCGGACGCTGCGCGGGCTGAGACCTTTTCAGATTGCGTCTGGGGCGAAGTGCAATCCGCCGGTGTTTCGGTGTGGAGCTTTGCCTGCCCGCGCGATCGCCTTGTCCCCGATCCTGCCTTGCCGGGCTTTGTGAGGGAGGTGGAGACTCCCGAAGGCGTGATGCGCGCAGCGGTAATCGTGTTGTTCACAAAGGCCGAAACGGATCCTTTGATCGCCGTGCTCCCGGCAGTGCGTGCGGCCTCGCCCGGCGCGGCGACTGCGACCTGCGAATTCGAGGAGATGGCTGACTTGGTTGGTCACTACCAGTTCATGCCTACAGGTGAAGCGCGCGCCGCCTATGACGCGTTGATCGCGTCTGGCGGAAGCGCGACCGAAGCGGCAGAGCCCGACTACATGCCTTGCGGCGTCTGGGGGCCGTCTGAAAACGGCCAACGCGTGTTCACCGTCGTGCGCGGCGCCGAAGATCGCGTGGCCGCGATCGATGTGGGCTCAGACATCACGATCTTCGATCCTTCGACCCTGCGCGCGAGCGAATAGAGCAAGCGCGCCGCCGGGGCCAGCGTCGCGGCTGATGAGGTGATGATTGAGTTGGGGTAGGCTTCTTTGGGGGTGGCGTGGTCGGCTGAACCGACTGCAGACGCTCGTTGGGCTCTACACCGCCGCATTTGTGTTCGGCCTGCCGGCGTGGCTTGCCTTTCTCGTACTGGCGTATCTTTCGAACGGGCGATCAGCATCATAACTCTGCAACTGCTGATCGCGCCCGCGTCGTTGGTTCAAATCTCGATAGTGACACGAAGAGCGCATGATGTGTGAGTGCCTGCTCTCGCACTCGCTTGCTTTTACTTGCTTCTGGCCATCGCGTTTATGGGGGTCGACTTTCTTTCCAACAACGTGGCCGACATCGCTGAAACGTTGCTCAGCGCAGTCGGCGCAGGGATCTTTTTTTGTCTCCTCATGAAGCCGGGGAATCCGGTTGCGAACCGCTTCGGCCCGGCGCCACGGTGCCCTGAGAGAGATGGTGATTGAGTTGGGGCAAGGTTTTTCACAGAAGACCTACCTACCCCCGTTTCGCCCTCATCACCGCCGCGTCCAGCGCCGAAAGAAACCGCGAGCGGTCGGCGGCTGAGAACGGTTTCGGCCCGCCGCCGCCTTCGCCGAACGAGCGCAAATGCTCCATCAATTCACGTTGCGCCAGAGCCGCGCCGATTGAGGCGGTGGTGAAGGCCTTGCCGTTGGCGCCCAGGGCCGCGCCGCCGGCCTTCAGCGTGCGGCTGGCCAGGGGAATGTCATTGGTGATGACGATGTCGCCGGCCTGAACCTGTTCCGCGATCCAGTCGTCGGCGGCGTCTGCGCCTGCATCGACTGCGACGAAGTTCACATCGGGCGGTGTGCGCATAAACGCGTTCGCCACCACGAACACCTTGCAGCCGCAGCGGCGGGCGACCTTGTAAACTTCTTCTTTGACGGGGCAGGCGTCGCCATCGATGAAAATCGTCGGTGCGGGGCGTTCCCTCAAAATCCGCACTGCGCCGGCGGTGCATCGCAGTTGGCGCAGACGCGGTTTTGCGGCGCGTCCCCGTCCAGCAATGCCTTGAACCAATCCAGGAACAAACCGCCGCCGCTCGTCTCGGTGTAGAACGCCGGCGAGCGCAGGATGGTGTGCGCTTGGCCGGCGGCGACATAAGAGCGGAAATTCGCCGCGCGCTGTCTTTCACTCAGCTCCTCTCGCATTTTCGCGCCCCATGCGCGGCACGCATTGTCCACGCCCATCAGCGCGTAGAACGCCGATTGCGTGCGGTCATGTGCGGTCGTGAACTGGGCGAAGCGGTCATTGGGGAAGAGCGCGGCGAGGCGGCTCACGGTGTCGCCCTCGCGTAGCGCGCGCGGTGGACGATAGCCCCAGCTTCGAGCGGTGGCTGCGCTGAACTCGGCCGTGGCCACGCCCTGGCCGGCATCGCCGAACATGATTGCATCTGCGCGGGGGAAGGCCTCGCGGATGCGGATGTAGTGGCCGCCCGCGCCATAGGCGCCGGCGCTCGACCCGGCGACCAGCAGGCGCTGGGGCGCGCTCATATTGCGCTCAACCCAATCAAGCACGATGCGGACATTGTCAGATCCGCGATGGCGAATGTCGAACGCGTCGCCGCTGTCAACGTTGCGATAGGTTGGCGTGTTCTGCCCGACATGCACATCGCCGGTGCAATAGGGCACGAACACGAAGCTCCAGTCGCGCACTGGATTGCGCGCGTCATTCAGCGCGAACATGCCGCCGAAACGATTGGGATCGTCGCCTGGTAGAAGCTCGGCCTTGTAGAAGCCGTCATCGGCGCGCCCGGTGGCGAGCCACGGCACCGAGCAGGTGAGATCGTCCCAACAGGCGCCGCCGCCATCGAAGAAGATGACGAGACCATCGGCAGAGCCGCGCCGTATCCAGAAGCGATACGCCGGATCGCCGCCCGGCGCGTTTGAGCAGGTTGCGGTTACGCGGTCGCCGTCGATGGTGCCTGGCGCGGGCGTGATCTGCATCCATCCGCCGGGCGCGCTCATTGTCGCGGGCGCTTCGGCGGCTTCCGTCGCCGCGACGTGGGCGGCTTGCGATGCAGAGCACCCTGTAAGCGCCAGCGCCGCCGCCAGCCAAACCGTTCGCAGCATCAAGATCCCCATTTCGCCTTGAGTTAGCCGGCGCGTGCTCCGGAGCCAAGCAGACAAACAAAAACGGAGGCCGAGTGGCCTCCGTTCCAGGCATATTGTGCTAGGGTCTAGGCCTCTGCCGCGCGCCTCTTGGTGGCGTAATCGAAGATCGCCAGCAGCAGATAGGCAGCGCCGACCGAAGCCAGGATCACAGCGGGCACGCCCATGCCGAAGAAACCTTCGTGGTCGCCGTCAATGCGGCTGATCATGTAGCCCGCGCCGAGGAAGCCGCCGGCCAGGGCCAGCAGGATGACGCCGTTGCCGAGGGTTTTGCGGGCGCGATTGCCCTCATCAAGCATGTTCTGGGTGAGCTGGGAAACCAGCGCCGGGTCGAGGGTCTGGCCGCGGGCGAGCGCCTGCGAGATCAACTCATGAGCCGAGCGCTTGGTGCGCTCCTTGACCAGAGTCGGCACCAGAATGACTGCGCCCAAGAAGGAAAAAAAGATAAAGGGGACAAAGATTTCGGCGCCCATGTGCAGCTCCTGTTAGCGGGACTCTTCCGCCCCATTGCTGACACAGATGCACAGAAGCCGCGTTTTGGACGCACGCCGCACCATGGATTTTAGGCTGAACCGCGAACACGCAGGAGCAGAAGCGATCCGTCGCGCCATTCTACGTCTCCGCCCATCAATCGGGCGAGGCGGCGAACCAGCGACAGACCCAGGCCGCCGCTCTCGAACGAGCGGGGATCGTCGCCATCGAACTGCTTGAACGCCTCAAGCACGCGGCGCTTCTGGTCGGGCGCGACGTCGTCGCCGGTGGCGGCAATCTCAAACACCAGCATCTTGCCGTCGGCGGAGCGGGACGCAGACACCTCGATCACGCCGTTGCGAATAAAGCGCGAGGCGTTGGCGATCAGGTGCAGCAGACATTGATGCAGGCGCCCGAGATCGAGTTGAGCTTCACCGAGCGATCGGGCGTCGGCGATCAAGACGCGATTGTTGTTGGCGGCGGCCAACGCCGGCACGGCTTCGCGTAAGTGTTCGAGCGCGGCTGAAGCGTCGACCAGTTCGAGTTCCAGCTCAACCGCGCGACTCTCAAGCCGCGATAGGTCGATAACGACTTCGATGACGTTGAGCAGTTGTTTTGCGGATGCTTGGATCTTGCGGGCGTCGTCCGCGATCGTGCTGTTCGGAGACTCTTCTTCCAGGAGTTCGGCGTAGCCAATCACCGCGTTGAGCGGCGTGCGGAGTTCGTGGCTGATATCGGCGAGGAAGCGCGACTTGGCCGCGTTCTCTTCTTCGGCAGCGCGCCGCGCCGCGAGGTTTTTGGCCATGCCGTCCAACAGCACAAGCCGGTCGGCGCCGAAGATCGCAGCCGCCAGGAGCAGCGCGACCAACGCCGCGGCGGCTGCGGCGGCTTCAATCGAGAATCCGTCGGTCGTAAGCGGGGCAAGCGTAGCGCACAACGCAAGCGGACCGAGGCACGCTGCGAGCATCCAGCGATTGCCGATGAAGTACACCAGCAGATGGTTGGCTGTGCCGCAAATCCAGGCCGTGGCAAGGACCATCCCCACCGGATCGCCCGTAGTCCAGACTGAAACCGGAAACATCGTGTAGCTGACGCCGCCGACGAAATGGATGGCGGTGAGCCAAGCGAAGCCGGCGTTGGGTGATCGCACCGCCGCCGGCAGCGCAAATTTGTCCTCCAGCGCCGGGCGCAGCAGCAGCTCCCACGCGGTCATGAATGCGGCCCATGCCAGCGCTGCGACCGGCGACAGCACCGTGCTCGCAAGCAAGGCCATGAGCCATGTGAATCCGACGCGCGACCAAGTCCCCTTCCGGACGCTGGCCGTCACTTCGGCGGGCGCGCGCTGGTCACGCGATAGAACCTCAAGAATTTTCGCGCCGCCCAAAGCGCCAGAATCGTTCCCCATGCGCACAACTTAACGCCGTTCGCTCAGGTAAGCATCAAGCCTCAGGGAGCGGCGGGACGTCCGCGCGCAGTGGGCCAAACACCTGCACGAACGAGGCGTGCAGCGCGGCGTCTGCGTCCGCCATGGTCGCCGGCAGCCCTAGATCGACGAGACTGGTGACGCCGAATTGCGGCCCCGAAATTCCGCACGGTGTGATGCCAGAGAAGTGACTGAGGTCGGGCTCCACGTTGAAGGCGATGCCGTGAAAGCTCACCCAGCGGCGCAGGCGAATGCCGATGGCGGCGATCTTGTCCTCGCGCGACCATCCCGGCCCCTTGCGCTCGACCCAGACGCCGACGCGGCCATCGCGAACGACGCCGTCGACGTTGAAGCGGTTGAGCGCGCCGATGATCCAGCGTTCGAGGTCGTGCACAAACCGCGTGACGTCGCGGCCGCGCGTTCGCAGGTCTAGCATCACATAGGCGACGCGCTGGCCGGGGCCGTGATAGGTGAATTGGCCGCCGCGTCCGCTGCGAAAAACGGGGAAACGGTCTGGCGCGAGCAGATCATCCGGCTTGGCCGAGACACCCGCGGTGTAGAGCGGGGGATGTTCCAGCAGCCAAACGAGTTCGCCCGCGGCGCCCTCATGGATCGCCGCGGCGCGTGCCTCCATGGCCGCCACTGCCTGTTCGTATGGCGTGAGGCCCGGCGACACCGCCCAGCCCACAGCCTCCCTCTCCTTCACCGCCTCGCAACCTTTCGGGTTTGGACTATCGCAGAATCATTTGGGGTTTCGCGCATGTCAGGTCAAAGCCAAGTTCACCGGGTGACGATCGAGCTGTCCGTCCTGCTCGGCCGCTCGCGCATGCCTATGCACAACCTGCTGAAAATGGGTCGCGGGGCCGTGATCCCACTGGATACGCGCGAGTCGGACCAGCTCTGGATCCTGGCTAACGGCCATCCGATCGCCCGGGGCGAGATCACCATCCAGGGCGAACGGCTGTGCATCACGATCACCGACGCGGCCGATGTGCACGAGTTCAATGCGCTGGCGGCATAAAGCCGCCCGGCGATGCGCAAAAATGAGTTGCGTGTCCTCAATTTTGCCGTTTGGTAATGTCGTTCTGTGGGACGGGACAGTGTGGAAGCGCCCTTGAGCCGGCGCGTGCGAAAACGGGGAAAAGCAATGAATTCAATGAGACGTATGCTGGCCGCCGGCGCGGTCTTGGTCGCGCTCGCCACGGGCGTGGCGGCGGCCCAGGATTTCAACGCCGAGCCAAACTACGGCACGCTCAACCTCACCGCAGGCTTCACACCTGATCCGGTGGTGGTGAGCGTCACGGCAGGGGGCAGCCTCAATGCCCAGGGCATCAGCTCCTCGTGCCAGGGCGCGATCTCCAACGCGCCGGATGTTCGGCTGAACTACACGGCGGGATCCTATCCGCTGATCATTTCCGTGGCGTCGAATTCCGATACCACGCTGGTCGTCAATGGGCCGGACGGCTCCTGGTATTGCGACGACGATGGCGGCGTGAACGGGCTCAATCCGTCGCTGCGCTTCGGCTCGCCGATGAGCGGACGCTACGAAATCTGGGTGGGCACCTACGGCGGCGGCATGACGGCGTCTCAGCTGCACGTTTCGGAAGTGTCGAGCCAGTAAGAGGCAGGCCAGCACATGGTCTGGGCCGGGCGTGGACGCGCCCGGCCCTTGTTCGTTTTGGGCGGGTCTGCTAACCCCGCGCCCTCAAAATGCGCTCGTGGCGGAATTGGTAGACGCACTGCCTTGAGGTGGCAGCGAGTAAAATCGTGGAGGTTCGAGTCCTCTCGAGCGCACCAGCCTATTTTTTGGCTCGGAAATTCCCTTCAATGCTCTGAAATGAGTAAAGCCCTGATCTCGACCGATCGCTCAGCTGAGAGCGCGAATCCCATGGAAGGACGACGCACATGTTGGCTGCCGGCCTGGCGATCGTTGCGGGGATCCTCGCGACAGCTTTGGGCGTGCTTTGGCTTCGCAGCGCCGGTCAGATTCGCCCAGTCTTAGGGACAGACGGCAGGCCCATTGCGACCGGCATCGCGACCGTCATGCCTTCAGGTTTCAGCTTTTGGCCATCCTTGACGCAGGTCTTATCAGCACCGCACGGAACCCCTATGTAGCAAACATCGAGTTCTGGGCCGACGACGCGGTCACGCGCCTATCGAGCGCCTGCTGAGAAATTTCCCTTCGACTGCGATGCAATGGGCCGGTGCGCGAAAGCGCATCCGCCGCACACTTACTTGAAAGAACGATACTCATGACGACCGGAACAGTAAAATGGTTCAACGCCGACAAAGGCTTTGGCTTCATCCAACCAGACGATGGCGGCAAGGACGTTTTCGTCCATATCAGCGCCGTTGAAGCCGCGCACATGCGCAATCTGGTTGAAGGCCAGAAAATCACCTTCAATCCGTCCTTGGATGAACGCAGCGGCAAAGTCGCCGCCACCAACCTGATCGCTGCCTAATCCGCGCGACAACGCGCTGTCCCAAAGGGACAGCGCGTGACCGCGAGGCAAGCGCGTGGAGATCCACGAGCACGATGTCTAACCCACTTACCCTGCAGCGCCCCTGGCGCACGCTGCTGGCGGCCTATCATGCGCCCAAGCTCTCACGCTCTCTTCTTGAACTCGCCGTGACCGCGGTCCCGCTTGCAGCACTTTGGGCGTCGGCGTGGCTTGCGGCGAGCTTTGGCCTCTGGTGGCTTGCCCTTCTGATCAGCGTGCCGGCATCCGCCTTCCTGGTGCGGCTCTTCATGATCCAACATGATTGCGGGCACATGTCGTTCTTCAAGACGCCGGCGCTCAACCATTGGATCGGCCGCGCGATCGGTGTACTGACCTTCACGCCTTACGATTATTGGCGCCGCAGCCACGCCATCCACCACGCGACGTGCGGCAACCTGGATCGCCGGGGTACGGGCGATGTCGCAACCTTGACCGTCGGTGAATACCGCGCTCTGACACCCTTGAAGCGCTTGGGTTACCGCCTGTATCGCCACCCCGCGGTGCTGTTTGGTCTTGGGCCTGCCTTTCTGTTTTTGGTTCAACACCGTCTGCCAAGTGGGCAGATGCGCGAAGGCTGGCGGCCCTGGATCAGCACGCTCGGCACCAATGCGGCGATCGCCGCGCTGATCGGCGTGGCGTTTGTGCTTGGGGGTTGGAAGGCGCTCTTGCTCGTACATTTGCCAACCTTGTTGCTCGCGGCTTCGATTGGGGTCTGGCTGTTTTATGTTCAGCATCAGTTTGAAGAGACCCATTATGCGCGCCAGGCTGGTTGGGACTTCACCGAAGCAGCGTTGCGCGGCAGCTCAAACTATATCTTGCCTCAACCGCTGCGCTGGTTCACCGCCAATATCGGCGTCCACCATGTGCATCACATCAGCAGCCGCATCCCGTTCTATCAGCTGCCCAGCGTGCTCCGCGATTTCCCCGAATTGCGGGATGTCAGCAAACTCGGCGTGATCGAGAGCATGCGCGCCGCCGGTCTGTCGCTCTGGGACGAGGCGGGCAAACGTCTGATCTCCTTTGCGGATTTCCGTCGCGCGGAACTAAGCGTGACCGATCCCCGTTCGCGCGTCCGGGTGCAGCGTTAGTTCATCGCGTCCTCGGGCGCGTGTAACGCTTTCGGGGCATGATCTTCCTCCAAATCCAGTCCATCGTCACGCTCAGGCGTTTTGAAGGGGCCTTAGAGGAGAAGTGACATGGAACACGCTGAGCTAAGCAAGCTGAGAGCTCTCCGAGATAAGGCGCGGGAGCGCTGGGGCATGCCGCCGGTCCCAACGCCAGCGCCGTTGGGTTTTGCTGAGAGAGCAGCCGACATGGTTGCGGGTATCGTCGGGTCTTGGCGGTTCATCCTGATCCAAAGCGCTTTGCTGGTCGGCTGGATAGGCTGGAACGCGGTCTCCAACCGCCCGTTGGACCCTTATCCGTTCATTCTCCTGAATCTGATCCTTTCGTTTCAGGCGGCCTATACTGCGCCCATCATTATGATGAGTCAGAATCGGCAGGAAGATATCGATCGCGAGCGGTCGATCCAGGATTTTGAGGTGAACCAAAAGGCCGAACTTGAGATTGAGCTGCTGCACACGAAGATCGACCTCCTAAAGGAGCAGGAGATCGCGCGACTGACTTCGGCGATCGACGCTCTCACGCGGATGTTGGAGGAAAGAGATCGTCCAATGTCACCGAAATAGCGGGCGCGCCGCGCCGACCATCGAGAGAGTCTCCGCGGCGAGAAGGGCCGCGTAGTGGCGACGGGTCGCACTGGTTGAAAAGTCGCGCCAAACGCGCCGTCGATCCGCAACCGAGTGGGCGAATGTCACGTTCGACGGCGGGTTCATAGCGCGCCACGCCTGCTTACCGGAGCGACTTTGATCGCCGTCAAGTAACCACCGCAGAAGCACCATAGTGTCAGATCGCCGCCAAGCCGGCGTTCATGATCGACCAAGGATGTCAGCGATGCATTCAAACGCACTCAAGCAGGGCGGTGTGGCGTTTGTCACGGGCGCGGCTTCAGGTATTGGAGCGGCGACCGCGAAGGCGCTCGCGCAGGCAGGCGCTGCGGTCATGCTCGCCGATGTACGGGATGGAGAAGGCGAAGCGCTCGCGCGCGCTATCGTCGATGGCGGCTGCAGGGCGCGTTACGTCCACTGCGACATGCAAAGCGAGGCCGACATCGCCAATGCTGCGAAGTCTGCGTTCGACGCCTGGGGCGCGCTCAACATTGCCTTCAATAATGCGGGAGTCGAAGGCGAGCAGGCGGGTACGGCTGATTGCAGTAACGACAATTGGGATCGTGTGATGGCGGTGAACTTGAAAGGCGTTTGGCTCTGCATGAAGCATGAGATTCCGCTGATGCTAAAGAGCGGCGGCGGCGCTATTGTGAATTGTTCGTCCATCGCCGGGCTCGTGGGTTTCGCCAACATTCCTGCCTACACGGCGAGCAAGCATGGCGTGCTTGGGCTCACCAAGGCAGCCGCGCTCGAATACGCCGACAAGGGCATCCGCGTGAATGCGGTGTGTCCAGGCGTCATCCAGACGCCGATGATTGAGCGTTTCACCCATGGCGATCCTGCGGCTCAAGCCGGACTTGTCGCGAACGAGCCGATGGCGCGCGTTGGGCGGCCTGAGGAGATCGCCAGCGCGGTGTTGTGGCTTGCCGGCGACGGCGCGAGCTTCACCACCGGCCACGCGCTGGTTGTCGATGGCGGTTGGGTGGCGCGCTAGATAGCGTGTCCGCGCGCCATGTGCGCGACGCTCTGTGCTCATTGATAATGAGCAACGACACCAGCACGCGAGGATGCAATGGACTGCGGATTCTTGAGATTGGAGCGGCTCACATGACATTGACCCCTCGCAAAGTCGTGATCGTCGGCGGCGGCATCGCAGGTCTGTGCGCTGGCGTCTATGCGCAGCGCTGCGGCTACCAGGCGCAAATCCTTGAACAGCATTCCATACCGGGTGGGCTCGCGACCAGCTGGACGCGCGGCGACTACACGTTCGAAACCTGCCTGCATTGGTTTCTGGGTTCCTCGCCGGAAGGCGTCTTGGGCGTGCAATGGCGCGAGGTTTTCGATGTAGACAAATTGGCCTTCATCCAAGCAGAGGAGTATCAGCGCATTGAAACAGAGGATGGGCGCTCGCTCATCATATATGCCGATGTCGATCGCATGGAGGCGGAGTTCCTGCGCGTAGCGCCCGAGGACGCCGAGGACATCAAGGCGTTTGCCGGCGCTATACGTCAGCTCGCGGACTTTCCGATGGATGCAATGAATGCAGCTTGGCCGCGCCGGGCCATCGCGATGCTGCGTTTCGCGCCAAAGCTTCCGTTGCTGCAACGCTGGTCGAGCATCAGCGCGGCGGAGTTTGGCGCCGGCTTCAAGCATGAATTGCTACGGCGCTTCTTCACCGACAGCGCCACGGCCGATATGGCTGTGCTCGCGCTGGTGTTCATGTTCGCCTGGATGACGCAGAAAAACGCCGGCTATCCGCTTGGCGGCGCCAAAGCGATCATCGAGCCGATAGCGGAGCGTTTTCGCGCGCTCGGCGGCGAGATGCGCCTCATGACTCCAGTCAGAAAGATATTGGTGGAAGAGGACGTGGCGATCGGTGTAGAAACCGGCGACGGCGAGACCGTCAAAGCCGATTGGGTCATTTCTGCCGCTGACGGCCACGCTACGATCTACGACATGCTTGGCGGCGCATATCGCGATGCGACAATTGACACGTTCTACAAACAGCAAAAACTGTTCCCATCCTATCTCCAGGTTTCGCTAGGCTTGGCGCGGGACTGTGCGCACGAACCAGGCTTTCTGGCGCGCGTCCTCTCCAAGCCCCTCCGGGTTGATCCGGAGACTGAACTGGAGACGCTTTCATTTCGCATCTTCCACTTCGATCCGACCTTCGCGCCCGCCGGCAAAACGGCGGTCACATGTTTCTTGCCGACATTCAATGATCGCTATTGGCTGAATCTGCATCGCAACGATCCGGTCACGTATGAAAGCGAGAAACGGCGCATCGCCGAGGCGGTCGTCGCCGTGCTTGAGCGGCGTTTGCCGGGCATCGGCCAGGACATCGAAGTGAGGGATGTCTCGACGCCGGCGACCGTGGTGCATTTCACCGGCAATTGGCGAGGCAGTATGGAGGGCTTCCTGCCGACGCCGGCGACCGGCTTTGCCCCGCGCCGTCAGACGCTGCCGGGCCTCGAGCACTTTTTGATGGTGGGTCAATGGGTGCACCCAGGCGGGGGATTGCCGTCCGGCCTCATGACCGCGCGCGCGGCGCTCAAGGCGATCTGTCGGCGCGACCACACGCCCTTCCTGCCGGGCGCCAGCGGCGGGCGCGCCAGGGCGGACGCTGCATAGCGGGGGCGCGCTTTGCTCGCCGTGGTGCGTTAGGTTTCCTCTGGATCGCCCAGGAAGAGTGCGCGCGGGATGCAGGCGTTTGAGGGCTTGAGCGAGGCGGAAGCGGTGCGGCGGCTTTTGGAGGTCGGCGCGAACGAACTGCCGCGCCCGCCCCCGCGCGACATCGTACGCATCAGCATCGAGACCTTGCGCGAACCGATGTTCCTGCTGCTGCTCGGCGCGGCTGGGCTCTATCTTAGCCTCGGCGATGTCTTGGAAGGCGCGTTCCTGCTCGCCGGCGCTTGCGCCGCTGTGGGGCTCGTCGTGTTTCAAGAAGCGCGCAGCGAGCGCGCGCTTGCTGCCTTGCGCGATCTGGCACAACCCTCAGCGCGCGTCATTCGCGGCGGCGTGGAACGTGTTGCGCCGGCGCGCGACCTCGTACCCGGCGATGTCGTGCTGATCGGGGAAGGCGAGCGCATGGTCGCGGACGCCATGCTCATCGGCGGTGATGTGCTCAGCGTCGATGAGTCCACGCTGACAGGCGAGTCGGCGCCGGTGGCAAAACGCGTCGCACGCGACGAGGAAGCCGCCGACGTCACGCCCGAGCCGGGCTCTGCGGCATCTCCCTATCTCTTTTCCGGCACGTTGCTCGTACGCGGCCAAGGCGTCGCGCGCGTCACGCGCACCGGCGCGGGGTCGACGCTGGGGCGTATTGGCCGCTCGCTCGCTGACATCGCAGAGGGGCAGACGCCGCTGCAAAAGACGGCGGCGCGGCTTGTGGGGTTGTTGGGCGTGTTAGCGATCGGTTTCTGCGCCGCCATCGCTTTGGCTTATGGGCTGCTGCGTGATGACTGGATCGGCGGCGTGTTGGCGGGGCTCACGGTCGCGATCTCGCTCATTCCCGAAGAATTCCCGATGGTGCTCGCGGTCTTCATGGCGCTCGGCGCATGGAGGCTTGCGACGAGTCGCGTGCTGGTGCGCCGCAATGCCGTCATCGAAACGCTCGGCGGGGCGAGCGTGCTCTGTGTCGATAAAACCGGGACGCTCACGGAAAATCAGATGCGCGTCGCGCGGCTATGGACGCCGCAAGGCGGTTTGGAAATCACGCAAGAGAGCACGCTTCCAGCCGACGCCGTGGACTTATTGGCGTGCGCACGACGCGCGTCCTCGTTGCGTCCGATCGACCCTATGGATCGTGCGATCCATGCAGCCTGTGCGCACGCGGGATGTGCGCCCGATGATCACGAGTTGGACCGGCATTGGCCGCTGCGGCCTGACCGGATGGCTGTTGTGCAGCTCTGGCGGCGCCCCGACCGTGGTTGGACGGCTGCGGCTAAAGGCGCGCCGGAAGCAGTTTTTGCTCTCTGTCGCCTGCCGCCGCAACAAATCCAAAGCCTCGAAGCCATTGTCCACGACTTCGCCGAGCAGGGCTTGCGCGTGCTGGGCGTAGCGCGGCTCGACGGTGAGGGCGCGTTCGCGGACGAGCCGACGATGGCGCGTTTCGAGTTGCTGGGTCTGTTGGGCTTTCTCGATCCGGTGCGGACCGATGTGCCAGACGCATTAAAGGAGGCGAGAGCCGCGGGGATCGCGGTGATGATGATCACGGGCGACCATCCTTCGACGGCGCGCGCCATTGCGCGCACGGCCGGCGTCGACGTTGCCGGCGGCGTTCTCCTTGGCGCGGACTTGGCGGCCTTACCGTTTCCGCTGCTGCGCGAGCGCGTGCGTGAGACGCGCGTGTTCGCGCGCATAACACCCGAGCAAAAGCTCATTATTGTCGAAGCCTTGAAGGCAAACGGGGAAGTCGTCGCCATGACCGGCGATGGCGTCAACGATGCGCCGGCGCTGGAAGCGGCACATATCGGCATCGCCATGGGACGCATAGGGACCGACGTGGCGCGCGAGGCCGCGGACCTGGTGCTGCTCGACGATAGCTTTGTCTCCATCGTCGGGGGCGTGCGGCTGGGGCGGCGCATTTTCACGAACCTGCGCCGAGCGCTGACCTACATCACCGCCATTCACATTCCGATCGCGGGCCTGGCGCTCGCGCCGGTTCTGATGGGGCTGCCGCCGCTCCTTTATCCGATGCACGTCGTGTTGCTCGAACTTGCCATCGATCCGCTGTGCAGCCTGGTGTTCGAGAGCGAGCCGAGCGAAGCCGCCGCCATGAAACGCCCGCCGCGCAAGGCCGACGAAGGCTTGTTTGGCGCAAACCAGCTTGCACTCGCGGCCGTGCAGGGTGTTGGGGTGCTCGTGGGCGTTTTGGGAATTTACCTGTGGGCATTGTCGATCGGCCCCGAAGCGCAGGCGCGCGGAGCGGCGTTCGTCACGCTGGTTGCCGCCAATCTCATCTTGGCGCTGAGCGACACCATGTCGGCGGAGGGCCGTCTCTTCGCCCCGCATCGGCGCATTTATTGGCTAATCGTGTCGCTCATCGCTACGCTCATGCTGCTGGTCTTTGTGATCGCGCCCTTGCGGGCGATGTTTGGAGTAGCGGCGCCATCCACGCTCTTGCTCGCGGCGAGCCTGGCCGTCGCTGTGGCGTCGGGCGGTTGGTGGACGTTGTGGATGTGGCTGCGCGCGAGGATGGATCGGCCATGAGGAGAATCAGATGACGTACTGTTTCGCGAAAACCATCGATGCGACGCCTCAAGAGGCCATCGCGCGCGCCAAGGCCGCACTTGCCGCCAAGGGGTTCGGCGTCTTGAGCGAGATCGATGTGGCGGCGACGCTTAAAACAAAGCTCGGTATAGACACCGCGCCTTATGTCATTCTGGGCGCTTGCAACCCTCAGTACGCCCATCGCGCTCTGCAGGCTGAACCGCGAATCGGGGTGATGCTGCCGTGCAACGTGATCGTGCGTGAGCTCTCACCCGGCAAGGTTGAGGTGGCGGCGATCGATCCGGCAGCGTCAATGCAGGCGGTGGAGAACGAGAACCTCGCTGCGGTCGCCGCGCCTGTGCGGACGATGCTGCAGGAGGTTGTAGCGGCGCTCTAACGTCTTTGACGGCGATCAAAGTCCTGGGCGCGAAGACGCCGAAGATGTCGCTTGTCTTCGTTAGGACATTTCTCGATGCGCACCTCTATCGTCGTTGCTGCTTTATCGCTGCTGCTCGCGGGTTGCGTTCACGGAGCGATGGGGCCTGGGCCCCATGCAGGCGCGCGCGAAAGCTCCATGCAGATGATGGCCGGAATGGGGGCGATGGCGGGGTGTCCGCATGCGCGCCACGACGCCGAGGCGCATCTGGCCCATGTGCGCGCCGCCTTGAGCATCACGCCTGACCAGGAAGCGGCATGGAACGCCTACGCCGCGGCATACCGTGAGCACGCTGGGTCGATGCCGATGCATCATGGCGGCGGCCCCGGCATGGGTCACACCACCGGTTCCGCGCCCGAACGCATGCGCCATCATGAGGAAATGATGGCCAGCCACCTCGACTCGATGCGCGCGCTGCGCGCCAGCCTGGAAGCGCTCTATGCGGTGTTGACGCCGGAGCAGCGCACCGCGGCCGACGCGCTTGAGTGCGGTAGTATGCATGCTCGCTGAGCCGGAGGCCTGATCAATTGTCAAAGTGTGCTGGGACAATAGGTCTAGCATATTCATCGAACTTGCTCGCCATGGCTCTTGGTGATTGACCCAGAGCGGGCAAGGCAGGGGATGAGGGCATGGATGCGCCGACGGGCCTGCTGAATGATCTGCTGAAATCTCCGGTCGATGCGATCATCTGTCTCGATGAGCAACAGACGATCACGCTGTTTAGCGTCGGCGCCGAGCGCATCTTTGGCTATAGCGCCAAGGAGATGCTTGGCCAAAGCCTTGCCCAGCTTCTTCCGACAAGCGCCGCGCTGTCGCACAACGAGCATGTTCGCACCTTCCAACGGTCGACGATCCAGGCTCGCCGGATGGGCGAGCGCAGCCCGGTGTCCGGCAGACGCAAGGACGGCGGCGAGTTTCCCGCCGATGTGTCGATCTCAAAGTTCGTTGGGCCAAACGGCCTAGTGCTCACCGCAGTGCTCCGCGACATCAGCGAACAGGTGAGCCTTGATCAGCGTCTGCGGGAACGCGAGCAGCGCTTGCGGATTGCTCTGTTGGCTGGGCGCATGGGGGTGTTTCAGACCGATGAGCGCACCGGCGTCACGCAACTCGACGAGCATGCTCAACACTTGCTTTCCATGCCCGGCGAGTTTCCATTCCAGCAATTGCTGGATCGCATCCACCCAGACGATCGGATCATGATTGCGACCGCGCTTGACGCGGCGCGCCACGCGGACGGCAGGTTCGCGCTGGAGTTTCGGCTGTCGTACCCGGAGGGGCCCGACCGTTGGCTCGTGGGGCAAGGACAAGTCGAGGTCGGCGAACAAGGCGAAGCTTTGCGCCGGATCGGCGTGATCCGGGACGTCACGGAGCGCAAGAGGCTAGACGAAGAGCGCGCCTTGGATCAGCAGCGTCTTCGCTCGATTTATGATCAGAGCGTCGAGTTTATCGGCCTGCTCGATGTCAACGGCAATCTCGTCGACGCAAACCGTGCCGCGCTCTCCTTCATTGGCATGGCGCTTGATCAAGTTCATGGGCTGCCATTTTGGGAGACGCCATGGTGGGAGGGAGACGCGCCATCGCGCGCGCGGCTCAAGGACGCGATCAAACGCGGCCGGCGGGGGGAATTCAGCCGTTTCGACGCTGTACACACCAACAGACATGGTGAACGCAAGGACATCGATTTTTCACTGACGCCGATCTTAGGCGCGGACGGTCACGTTAGATGGCTCTTGCCCGAGGGTCGCGATGTTACCTTTTATGTTGACGCCGAGCGCGCGCTGGAAGCGAAGGTCGCCGAGCGCACGGCGGAACTGCGCGCCGAGATGCAACGGCGCGAGGAGGCCCAGGCGGCGCTGGCGGAGGCTCAGCGTCTGGAGGCCATCGGCAAGCTCACCGGCGGCGTCGCGCACGACGCCAACAACATGCTGACGGTGATTGGCGGCAATCTCGAGATGATCGAGGATTCGCTGGGGTCTGGGGCGCCAGCTTTGAAGTATCTGCGCGAGGCGCAATCCGCCGTCGAGCGGATGACGCACCTGAACCGGCGTCTCTTGACCGTCGCGCGGCGGCGCAAGCTCGCGCCACGCGTGCTCGACCTCAATCAGCAGGTCGCGGCCATGAGCGACATGCTCCGGCGCGTGCTCGGCGAGACCATCACCCTCACGACGACATTGCATGCCGATATCTGGAAAGTCGCGCTCGACCCGAGCGAGTTGGACGCCGCCTTGCTGAACCTGGCGATCAACGCGCGGGACGCCATGCCACGCGGCGGCCGGCTGCATATTTCGACCAAGAACGCCGAGATCGATGAAGCGGCCACGCGCGGTGAAGCGGATTTGTCGCCCGGCCAGTACGTGTCGATCTCCGTTAGCGACAGCGGCGAAGGCATTCCGCCTTCGGTTCTGTCGCGTGTGTTCGAACCGTTTTTTACGACCAAAGCGCAAGGCAAGGGCTCGGGCCTGGGGCTCGCGACCGTGCATGGCTTCACCAAGCAGTCGGGCGGCCACGTTACGATCTACAGCGAGGTCGGGCGCGGGACGACGGTCAACGTCTATTTCCCACGCCATCATGGCGCGGACGGCGCCGCGATGGGCGTTCAACAGACCGCCAGGAACGCATTGAGCGGAAATGGGGAAACAGTGCTGGTCGTGGAGGACGATGCGCAGGTGCGCGCCATCACCTGCGCGCGGCTGGAGCGTCTCGGCTATCGCGTACTCGAAGCCCCCGATGGGCCGAGCGCGCTGGCGCTGCTTCAGCGTGGCGAGCATGCCGATGTAGTGTTCAGCGACATCGTCATGTCAGGGGGCATGTCGGGCTTTGATTTGTTGGGCGCGCTCGAGGCGCGCGCGCCCGAGCTTCCGGTTCTGCTGACGTCGGGGTTCGATCTCGACGCGGTGCGCAATGGCGAGCGTCAGTTCTCGGCCAAAGTCCTGCAGAAGCCCTACAGCCAATCCGATCTCGCCGCGGCGGTGAAGGCGGCGCTGGCGCGAGAACCCTAACCCGGCCGCACTTCGCCCGAGAACACATAGCCCACGCCGCGCACGGTCTTGATGTAGGTTGGCGCGGCGGGGTCAGGTTCGATCTTCTTGCGAAGCCGTCCGATCGCTGTATCCACGGACCGGTCGAAGGGCGTCCAATCGATACCTTTCAGTGCGGTCATGATCTCGTCGCGTGACAGCACACGCTGGGGGTGACGCAAGAAGAGTTCCATCAAGTTGAACTCCGCCGTGGTGACGCCAATCGGCGCACCCGCCGGCGAACGTAGTTCGCGCTTGCCGAGATCGAGCAGGCCGCCTTCAAAGACAAGCTTGGTAGTCGGCGTTGTGTTCACCGGTGCGGCCGCCGGCGCGGACGCAGGCCCGGCATAGCGGCGCAGCACCGCGCGGACGCGCGCCACGACCTCGCGCGGACTGAAAGGCTTGGTGATGTAATCGTCGGCGCCGACTTCCAATCCCACGACCCGATCGACCTCCTCATTCTTACCCGAGATCATGATGATCGGAATGTTGCGCTCCGCGCGGATTTCGCGCGCGAGCGCCAAGCCATCCTCGCCGTCGAGGTTGAGGTCGAGCGTGATGAGATCATAGGCTTCGCTTAAGAGCGCTGCTTTCAGGTCGGCGCCGCCCGCCGCTTCGCCGACGATGAAGCCCTCTTGCTCGAACCGATGACGCAACAGCGTTCGCACTTGTTCGTCGTCGTCGACGACCAAGAGACGCGTTTTGGCCGATGGTTGCGTCATAAGGGCTAACCTCGTCCTGGCCGGAGCAGGGAGCCCATTCCCTCGCTGTCACACATTAATACACGTTGTTTCGTAAACTGCATAAACGCGTGACGCGCGATTGGTGTGTTCTTTTCCGGTGCGCTGGGCAAGCGAGGGAGCACTCCATGCAAGCGGTGATCACAGTTACGGGTGCGCTTAGCGCGCCGAGAGGGGTTCAGGCCCGCGGCGCTGTTCCTGCTCTCGTTGACCTGATGCCGCCTGCGGCTTTGCGCCATGTCGCGGCGAAGGAGCACCTCTTCGTCGAAGGCGACAGGAAAACCTCCATTTATCAAGTCGTTAGCGGCACGCTCGCGCTATACAGGATATTGAGGGACGGTCGCCGGCAGATTTTCCGGTTTGTCTCTTGCGGCGACCTGGCGGCGCTCAGCTTGGGCCCAATCGAAGCGATGAGCGCGCAGGCTACGGAAGCCACCGTGGTCAAGTGTATCCCGCTTAATGCTCTCGCGCGCGCAATCGATCAATCGCCGCGGCTTGGGCGGCTCATGTTCGAGGCGCTGGGCGCTGAGATGGAAGCGATGCAGGTTCATTTGGCGTCGCTCGGTCAGGACGGCGCCGCCGCTCGGGTGGCGCGGTTTCTGCTCAACATGGTGGAGAGAGCCGAGGCCGAGGGCAGCGATGGTCAGAGCCTCCATCTCGCCATGACCCGCGCTGACATGGGCGACTTCCTTGGCTTGACGTTGGAGAGCGTGAGCCGCGCTCTCTCGGCGCTCAAGGCGCAGCGCGTGATCGGCATCGAACGCGGAACGACGATCCACATCAAGCGGCGCGATCAACTCGAATTGGCGGCGGAGGGAGGTCAGGACCTCTAACCAAGCCGTTGCTGATCATCGCTTGGAGCTTCGCGTGGGCCGCTGTCTCACCGCCCCCCCCGCGCAGGAGCGCCCCGCAGGCCCCAAGCGATGTATTCTGCGACCCGGCGCTGGGCATGCCCGCCGCAACAGCCATTGTCGAGACAGGACGACGCCTGCGCAAAATTGCGCGACCTTATGGCGCCAATCACAATGCAACAGCGCTCATCTCGCGCACAATACATGCGCGCAAACCACACGAAAAAGCCCAGCGGTGTTGAGGTTTCGCAAGACGCAAATGTGAGCGTGCGCGGATGATGCGCATTAATTGAGGAGAACCCAATGCGCAGACTCCTTGCCGGCGCCGTTGCCGCTCTCTTGCTATCAACCAGCGCATTCGCGCCCTTCGCGTCTGCGCAAGGGCGGCGCGGCGACGAACCGCCGCCGCCCTATCAATATTGGGAAAACCGCCGCGATCCCCCGCCTGGCCACGAATTCCACGCTCGGCGAGATCCAATCCCGCGCTGGGAGGATCGCAACCACCCACCGCCAAACTGGAACCGGCATGAGTGGGAGCTGCGCCAGCGATGGCTGCGGCGCAATAGGCATGACGACGATGACCACGATTCCGCCGCCGGCTTGGTGCTCGGCGTGATCCTCGGCTTCGCTTTGGGCGCCGCCGTCGTCGATAGCCAGGAGCAACAAACCTACGCGACGTCACGTCTTAACGATCCAGGGTGGATCGCCTATTGCGCGCGGCGTTATCGTTCGTTCGATCCCTATACTGGCACGTATCTCGGCTATGACGGCCTGCGTCATTATTGCCGTTGAGGAGGCGATCATGGTGTGGCGCGACATCTTGACATTCGTGGATGCATCCGAAGACGGCGTCGCGCGGTTGCGTATGGCCCATGACATCGCCGCCAAACAGGATGCGCGGCTTGATGCGCATGTCGTCGTCAGGCTGCCAATGCCGGCCTATGGCCCGGGCGCGGAAGCGGTCGCTGCGGTCTATGAGGACGTTGTCGGTCTTTGCCGCAAGGAAGGCGAAGCCGCGGTCGCGGCCTTGCGGGAGCGCTTTGCCGGTCATCCGAAGAGCATTGCGTTACGCACCGCGGAAGCGCTTGCGCCCGAGGTTCGCTCGATGGCCGCCCGCATGGCGCGGACCAGCGACCTCGTCATTGTCGGTCAACCGGAAGACCTCGATCGCTCGGACATCGATACAGATGTGTTGGTTGGCGCGCTTCTGGGTGGCGGGCGCCCGTGTCTGATGTTGCCGCGCTGGATTAAGCCCCACGCTTGGGGCAAGCGCGTCTTTATCGCGTGGAAAGGAACGCCAGAAGCCGCGCGCGCGGTGCAGGGCGCGCTGCCTTTCCTGCGTGAAGCCGAGGCCGTGCGTATTTGCGTCGCCAATCCACGTACCGAGCGCGAGGGTGAAGACGAACGCGGTGTGGCGCGCCTGGCAAGCTATCTTACCCATCACGGCGCTCGTGTCGAAGAGCCGATCATCGCGCAGTCGTGGGAAGGGGCCGAGCCGTTGATCTTTTCTGAAATCGAAGGATTCAACGCCGATCTCGTGGTGATGGGCGCCTATAGCCGGCCGCGCTTCCAGGAGATCCTATTCGGCGGCATGACGGCGAAGATGATCCGGGAAGCGAAAACCGCGGTGCTCATGGCGCACTAGGATCATGGAACGGATCATGCAAACGAACCGCACGCCTGCTTACGATGCCAGCGACAGTCCCACGGGTTGTTGTCCGCACTTCAAGCCTCAAGCCTGGGACGGCCAGGCGCGTCATTTCGAAGACAAGCTCTTTGCGCGCGCGAAGACGCACAGTGCGGGTCATATACCTCTCGACATGGGCGCGGTGTTTGCCCGTACTCAAGAGGCGATCGATGCCGCTCACGCGCAGGCGCCCGACCAGACCTTAGTGCTCAGCAGTGCTCAGCCGCGAACTCTCCGCATGGTCGGCGGAGCATTTCTTCGCGGTGACGGCGCCTGTCGAGGGCCTTGAGATGGCGCGGTTAAGCGGCGACTATCGCACGCGCGTGTTCGAAGGCCCGTATCAAGATGCGCCGGAAAATGGGAAGCGGGCGGAAAGAACGTATTTCTTCTACACGACCTGTCCTAAATGCGCGAAGGCATATGGGGAGAATTATGTCGTGGCGGTCGCGCAACTCGCCCCAATGGGAGAGTCGCCATGAGCAAGGTCCTCGTCGCCTATTATTCCTGGAGCGGCAACACCGAGCGAGCAGCAAAGGCGATTGCCGAGGCGCTTGGAGCGGATCTTGAGGCGATCAAAGATCGGAAGCCACGAAGGGGCCTCTTCGCCTATGTTCGTTCAGGAATGGAAGCTGCGGGTGAACGCGCGGCGCCGATTGCGCCAGCGATCAAGAGCGCGGCGAACTACGATCTGGTGTTGCTCGGATTTCCGGTTTGGGCCGGGAAAATGGCCTCGCCGATGCGGAGCTACATTTTGCGGGAGCGCGCGATCTTTAAGCAGATCGCGCTCTTTTGCACCTTGGGCGGCGCCGGCGGTGAGGCGGCGCTGGCCGGCGCGGCAGCTCTCTGCCAGCGCACTCCGGTCGCAACTTTTGCCTTTGACGAGAGAACTTTGCGCGCCGGTCCTTGGCGTGAACAGGCGGCGGCGTTTGCGCGCTCGGTGAGCGCCCGCAGGACTAGGTGAGCGGCGCGCCGGGTCAGACCCAGCGCGCCTCAAGGGGTTCAACGCACGACGATGTTGTCATGTACGGCGGTCACGCCAGGGATCGCCCAGGCGGCGTCTTCGGCGATCTTGCGTTCATGCCAAGCCTTCACTTGACCCGATAGCGTCACGCTTGAATCGCGAACGTCGACCTGAATCGACGCGCTTTCCAATTCCGCGTTGCGTTGGAACGCCTTGGCGATGCGGTCGCGAACGTCCGTGGGCGCTAGCCGTGGGCGCACACTGATCAGATTGGACACGCCGGTGACGCCTGAGAGGCGACGTACAACGCGTTCGGCCTCTTCCTTCTGGAAGTAGAACTCGACATTGCCGCTCAATTTGATGCGGCCGTCTTCGACGACAATGGTGATTCGGTCCCCAACATTTGTGCTCCATTTCAAGATGTCGATGGCGCGTGCGGCGATTTCGTCGTCGGCGCGCTTGGACATGCCCGGCAGACGCACTTCGAGATCGAGCGCGACGGCCTTCACCCCCCTGACGCGCTTGGCCGCTTGTTCGGCCGTTACTTTCTGCAAGTAACTCGGCACATGGCCGGAGAGCGTGACGACGCCGTCTTTCACCGCGACGCCTACGCCTGACGCGTCGATGCTCGGTTCAAAATCCAGCTCGGACAGCACATCGTCGCGAATACGAATATCGATGTCCATTATGACCTCCTCCTGTGGGGCCTGTCATTTCTACGAGACGCGGACAGGCCGTTCTTTGCGAACCGTCAAGGCTGCGCTCATTCTAACTGGCGAAGTGCGGCACGGGCGGCGCTGGCGCGCTTGCGAGCGCGTAGCGCCCTTGGAGTACTATCGCGCCAAGGCCGATCACATAGGCGATGAGCCAGAACGCTCCGCCGACAATGGGAACAAAGCCGACCAGCAGCAACGCGATGGTTGCGAGCATCGACCAGCCGAGGCGAGCCCAGGCGCGCGGCGCCTGCGCCTCGGCGCTGCGGTTGACGAGCGCGCGGATACGCAAACCGATGAAGTAGACCACCGCGGCGAACGCAAACGGCGCAACCGCCAAGTATAGGGCGCCGATCATGAGCGCGAGCGGAATGCCCAGAAGCGTCACGAACAGAAAACCAATGAGCACGGGCGCGAGCGCCATGAACACAAAGCCGGCGCCCAGCGTCCTGAGAGGCGTTTCACGCATAGTGCGCGCGGCATTGTTCATCAGCCCCGGAAAGAGCGCAACGGCGACCAAGACAAGAAGGCTCACGCCGAGAACCAGCACCAACAGCATCGCGGCCATGAAGGCGAGCGCCGCGCCAAGGCCAAGCTGGCGTTCGTGTTCGGCGGGGGGTGCGGGAAGCGCCGTCGATGTCCCGGTCACGATTGCGGCGGGATCGATCGCCACGCGGACGGCGCGGTAAGTGAGATTGCCGATGATCTGGGCGCGCGGCCCAAGCGTGAGGGTGTCCGCGCGGATATCCACGTCGCCGGTCACCGGCCCATTGAGGCGCACCTCGTTGCCAGCGGCGCGCAAGCCGCCGCCGATCGGGCCTTCAATATCGATCTCGCCAGCGGTGAGAATTGCAGCGCCGTTGACCGTGAATGCCGAAGCAGTTTCAATGCGGCAGCCGGCGCCGACGAGATCGTCGTTGATGGCGCCGCTTTGCAGGCGCAGCTGACAGCCGGCGGCGAACATGTCTTGGGCGGCGATAGTCGTGGCCTGCGCGTCGGCGCCGGCGATAAAGAAATGATCTGCCCTCGCGCCATCGAGGCGGACGGTGCGGGCGGCGACCACGATGTCGTCCGTGCTCACAGCGCTCACATGCGCGTCGCGTGCAGCGACAAAGGCGATGTCGGAAAGTTCGCCCGCCGCCTCCACCCGCTCGCCGCTGCGCATGTCGACGCCGAACGCCGCGCCAGCCCAGACCGCCACGGAAAGGAGTCCGGCGGTGAGAAAAGCTATCGAGGAATGCTTCATGACGAACCTCCACTATTCTCGTAATGATGGGCGACATTTCGCTTCGCCGGTGAGCATGGGCGCTCCCAAGAATCCCCCTTTCGTCGCAGGCAATCAGCCAGCGCTTGAAGGTCGCCGCGTTGATATTCCGCAAGGCGGCCACATGTGCCAGTTCGATGGCGGGTGGCGCGCTGGTTTGGGTACAATCAAGGTGCGCCGCCGGTTCGGTGCTGATGAATAAGGAGGAGCCGCAGATGGATGTAAGATTGAGAGTCCATGGCGCTGCCGGGTGCGTGACGGGGTCATGCATGCTGCTTGAAACGCGCGCCGCTTCGGTGCTGATCGATTGCGGATTGTTTCAAGGCCCGAAGACGCTGAAGGCGCTCAATTACGGTGCCTTTCCGTTCGATCCGGCCGCCGTCGACGCCGTGCTGCTGACCCACGCCCATGTGGACCATAGCGGCCTCATTCCGAAGTTGGCGCTCGGGGGTTTTCGACGCTCCGTATTCGCGACGCGCGAAACGATCGCGCTCTGTGGCGTTCTGCTACCTGATGCTGGGGCGATCCAGGAAATGGAGGTGGAAGCGCTCAATCGGCGTAATCTGCGTCATGGCAAACCAGAGGTCTCGCCGATCTATTCCAAGGCGGATGCGGAGGCGTGCCTCAGCTTGTTTCGGGCGACGGCATTAGGCGTTTGGACCGATATCGCTTCCGGGGTGCGCGCCAGGTGGTGGAACGCAGGCCACATACTGGGCGCCGCCTCGATCGAGGTGGAGGTGCGCGACGGCGGCGAGACCATGACCGTGCTCTTCTCCGGCGATATCGGCCCCGGAGGTCGGCGGTTCGAAGGCGATCCCGAGGGTCCCTCGGGCGTCGATCACCTTATCTTGGAGAGCACGTACGGCGATACCGAGCGCCCTGTTCTTGATAATGCGGGACGCCAGAAAGCGCTTGCGGCCGAAATCATGGCGGCGCACACGGCCGGCGGCCCTTTGCTCATTCCCGCCTTCGCGGTGGAGCGTACGCAGGAACTCATTCTCGACTTGCTTGAGCTGATGGAGGCGAACCAAGCGCCGCCCGGTCCGATCTTCTTGGATTCGCCCTTGGCGGTGCGCGCGAGCGAGGTCTTCTTGAACGAGGCGCTTGCCGGTGGCGACCGTGAAGCCGCGCGCAAACTGCGCGAAACGCGCTGGCTGAAGTTCACGGAACGGTACGATGAAAGCCGCGCGCTCGAAACCATCCACGGCTGGCACATCATCATCGCGGCGAGCGGCATGTGCGACGCGGGCCGGGTGCGTCATCATTTGAAGCGCTTGCTATGGCGCCCGCAGGCGAGCGTCATGTTGGTGGGCTATCAGGCTGTCGGCACGTTGGGGCGGTTCTTGCTCGAAGGCAGGCATGCCGTTCGCATCCAAGGCGATGAAGTGAAGGTCGCCGCGCGCATCAGAATGCTTGATGTCTATTCCGGCCACGCCGATGCGCGCGGCCTCGTGCGTTGGGCGCAGGCGCGTGCGCCGGTGCGCGGCGGCGTCCTACTTACCCACGGAGAGCCGGAGAGCTTACGGGGGCTCAAGCGGCGTTTGGACGAAGTCGGACTTGGCGACGTACGCGTCGCGGACTTGGATAGCGCTTATCTCTTAAGGGCGAACGCGCCCATCGAACAGGGCGTGCGAGCAAAGCCGCGGATTGCGCCGTCAGACGTGGCCCGCCTCGACTGGCACAACCAGCGCTCGGAATTCATGGCGCGGTTGCAGGAGCGGCTCGATGCCGCGCCAGATGACGCGGCGCGCGAGCGCTTATTGAACGACCTAACCATGCGCCTCACCGGCGTTTGAAGAATTGCACCGCGCGCTCGTGCTTGCGTGCTTCTTCGCGCGTTCTGAACGTGCCCAGATTGCGGCGTCTGCCGGTCTTTGGGTCCTTCTTGCGCGAGTACAGCCGGTAGAGGCCTGACTTGAGCTTTCTGATCACGGCTTCGTGCTAACTGCCCTGGGGCGGTGTTTCGTCTGGCGCGCGCGTGATGGCGCTGATGGGGTAGTGACGGTGCGGTTCGCCGCCGATGATCTCGACCCCCAATCCGTTGCCGGTGCATATCCATGAAGTGGTGGAACGGATCGCGATCACGTGCTCCCAATTGAGATCGCGTGCGTTCCACTCGGTGCTCAGAATGTAGCGCCGATTGGCGCCGACGCGAACAGCGACATTGTGCTCGTCGATGTACTGGTAGCCATTGACAGAGTCGGCGTGAAAGCAATCGCGACCCGCAGGCGGCGCGCCGACGTCCGGCTCGGTAGCGCATGCGGCAAGAGCCAACGCGGCGGCCAGAGCGGCGAGTTCATGTCTCATGGCGTTCTCCTGATCCCTCGGCGTCATCGGCCAAGCCCTCATCGACGCGCGACAGCGTCTCGACGACGGCGAGCGCGCTCGCGCTCAATTCCCTGTGTTCGCGTGCGATCAGGTCACCGTCGCCGCGCCACCACAAGGCGGCGTCGTTAAGGTCGCGTAGGGAGGGCTGGCTCGCGAGGATCTCCACAACGAGCGTGTCGTCAATGTCTCCCAATATGTGACGGACATCTTCCGATGTCGCCCGCCGATTCGGCTCAAAGGGTTCATTGTGCTTGAGCTTCATGGGTGACCCCTGAGAGGCGTGATGAACTTTCATTGTCTATTATGATGGCGGCCAGGCTTTGAGTTTCGTCAATGCCGCGAGCCCGAAATGGCGATCGGTTCAACGGCGATCGGTAGGCGTCCGCAATGCGAGCTATGCGTTTGGAACGAACGGGCGAAGCGCTGATCATGCGCGATCTGCCAGATCCCGAGCCGGAACCGGGCGAGGTGCGCATTCAGGTGCGCGCCTGTGGCGTTTGTCGAACAGATCTCCACGTCGTTGACGGCGATCTTCCCGAACGCACGCTGCCGATGACGCCTGGGCATGAAATCGTTGGCGTCATCGATCGTTGCGGCGATGGTGTTTCCGATCGTCGGATCGGCGCGCGCGTCGGCGTCGGGTGGCTCGGCGGGGTCTGCGGCAGCTGCCGATATTGCGCGATGCAGCGGGAAAACCTGTGCGACGCGCCTCAATTCACCGGCTACACGCGCGATGGCGGATTCGCCACTTATGTCATCGCCGACGCGCGCTTCGTCTATGACTTGCCCGATGGACTGGGCGATGACGCCAGCGCAGCCCCGCTTTTGTGCGCTGGGCTGATCGGCTGGCGTTCGCTTATCGCGGCAGGCGATGGACGCGCGCTTGGGCTTTACGGCTTCGGCGCTGCAGCCCACATCATCTTGCAGATCGGCAAATGGCAGGGACGGCGCGTGTTTGTGTTCACGCGCGCCAATGACCGGGCAAGTCAGGCGTTTGCGCGCTCGCTTGGCGCTGACTGGGTTGGCGCCTCGGATGAAACGCCGCCGCACGCGCTGGATGCCGCCATCATTTTCGCGCCCGTCGGCGCTCTGGTTCCAAAGGCGCTGCGAGCGGTGCGAAAAGGCGGCCGCGTCGTTTGCGCAGGCATCCATATGAGCGACATTCCCGCGTTTGCCTATGCGCTATTGTGGGGCGAGCGGGCACTTGTCTCGGTAGCGAACCTCACGCGTCGCGACGCCGCCGAATTCCTTGCTTTGGCGCCGCGCGTTGGCGTGAAAACCCACATCGCGCGCTATCGGCTCGGTCATGCGAACCAGGCGCTGGACGATCTCCGGGCCGGCCGGTTGCAGGGCGCCGCCGTCCTGACAATGGAGACTGGCAACCTGGCCGCTAGTTGATGAATCGCAAGGGCGAGGACGCGCTTACAGGTATCGTTTTTCTTAGTGGAGGTCCGATCATGTCTGTCGCCAAAGTCGTCGAAATCTGCGCCGCCTCATCCGAGAGCATTGAGGACGCGGTCAAGAAGGGCATCGCGCGCGCATCGGAAACGCTCGAGCGCGTGGAAGGGGCTTGGGTGCAGGACATTAAGGCGGTGGCAGAGGACGGCGAGTTCAAGGAATGGCGCGTGAGCCTCAAGGTCACCTTTGTTCTGAAGTGAGCCCGTGGAGGAACGAATGACTACCGGGTTAGCGGTTTTCGACACCAGCGTGCAGGACACCAATCTTTGGCTCAAGCGCATCGAAGAGCGCTTGGGTCATTGCTCGCGGCAAGAGGCGTATGCGGCGCTGCGGGCTGTTCTCCACGCTTTGCGTGACCGCCTACCGGCGCAAGCCGCGGTCAATTTCGCCGCGCAATTGCCAATGCTTATCCGTGGGCTCTATTTCGAAGGCTGGACGCTACCCGGCAAGCCTGACCGGGCCCACACGGCCGCGGAGTTCGCCGAGAATGTGAACGCGTTCCTGCCGCCGAAGTATCGTTTCGATCCTGTCTTCACATCCAACGCGGTATTTGCCGCAATTTCGCATTTCACCAGCGCCGGCGAGCCCGCCAAGGTCATGTCGCAGCTGCCTGAGCCTATCCGGGACATGTGGCGCGACGCGTTGGCGGTCTAGCGGGCTCGCTCAAAGCGCGCTCCTGCTTTCTGTAAGATCGGGGGCGATGGCACGATCAGGGGCGATGGCGTGTGCCCGAGACATGAACGGTGCTGGCCTGCGGGCCGTCACGGCCTTCTTCTTCGCTGAAGCGGACTTCAGCGCCGACACGCAAGCTTTCGAATTCTTCGCCAAGCACCGCATTCTTGTGGAAGTAGATTTCGCGTCCATCGTCAGTGCGGATGAAGCCGCAAGCCTTTTCGGGCACGATGCGCTCGATCACCCCATGGGGTTGGGTGAAGGGCTGCTTGGGTTCATCCTCGCGCGCGCGCACATGATCTTGCAGTTGGCGGCGCAGCGCGCGAAACACGTCCCGCAGCGCCACGTAGGCGTCTTCATGCTGCTGCGCTGAGGGCGGGTTGCGGCTGGCGGAGAGGTGCACGCCGCCTGGTAACTCCAAGGCGACCCGAAACGCGTAGAGCCCCCCCTGGCGATGACGATGGCCCGGGCCCTCGACAAACACCTGGCAAGCGGTGATGCGGCCATAGCGTTTCTCAAGCGCGGCCACTTCGCGTTCAATACGCTGACGCACGAAGTCCGAAGGCTCCATACGTTCGAAGGTGATGTGTAGCGCAGTTTGCATCAGGGCCTCGCAATTAAGGCCATTGTGCGAGGGGACGGTTGGCGGGCGTTGATCCACGTCAACACGCTAGATGCCAAGTCTCTCCTGCAGGTAGGCATGGGCCGAGGCGATTGTTCGCATCCGCGCATAGTCAGCTTCCGGGACGTTCACGCCCGTGCGCTCGTGGAGCGCGATGATGAAATTCAGGAAATCCATTGAATCGATGTCGAAGGCGGCTTGGATTGCATCGTCCAGGGAGACGCTGTTGAACGCGACCTCTGGCGCGATGCGGCCGAGTTCATCGGCGATGATGGCAAGGAGATCGTCTTTGGTCATAATGCGGCAGGCGCCGACAAGAGCTCGCCGATGCGTTGCAGGAAGAGAGCGCCAGCATGACCGTCGCTGACGCGATGGTCGCCCGCCAGTGAGATCGTGACCGCTGGGCGGGGTTTGATCTCGCCGGCGACAATCCATGGCTTCTCAATTGCCTTGCCGAAGCCGACTATGGCGACTTGCGGGGGATAGATGACGCCCCAGACGCTTTCGACCCCGCGATCGCCGAGACTGGTGACGGTGATCGTCGGGTCGGCAATCTCGGAGCTGCGAAACCGCCCGGCGCGAACGCGTCGAACCAGGTCGCGCGTCTTGGCCATGAGGTCGTCGATGGTCAAATCGGCGGCGTTATGGATCGCGGGCGCGGCCAAACCTCCACCGCGAATGGCGATGGCCACGCCGACATGGATGTCTGCGCTGGGCTGAAAGGCGTCTTTGTCGAAGAAGCCATTGAAGTCTGGGAACTCGCGTAGGGCCAGGGCCGTCGCTTTCACCTGAAGAGCGCCCAGCAGCAGCCGCTCGGCGGGTGCGCGCAGGGCATTCTGCTGCGACAGCCAGGTCTGCGCCGCGCTGACATCGATGGTGTGCGCTAGGTAATAGTGCGGAATCTCGCGTTTGGAGCGGGCCATCGCGGCGGCGATCGCTTGACGCATGCTGCTCGGCGCCGGCGCCGTGGTCGCAACTAGGGATTCCACGTCTTCGCGTGTGATCGATCCGCCGGGACCGGTTCCCAAGACCTTGGACAGGTCGATGGCGCGCTCGGCCGCGAGGCGGCGGGCAGCCGGGGTAGTCCGCATGCTTGTTGCAGGCGCTGGCGGCGGGGGCGTCGGCGCCATCGCCGCGGGAACGGGCGCGCTTGGAGCAGGGTGCGGCGCAGCGGCTGACATGCCGCTGCCTCGGATGCGCGCCATTACCGCGCCGACCGGCAAGACAGCGCCGGGTGCGATGAGGGATTCTTCCAAGACGCCGTCCTCGAAGACTTCAATCTCGATCGCGCCCTTCTGGGTCTCCACCACGGCGAGAATGTCGCCGCGTTTGAGTGCGTCGCCGGGATGTTTGAGCCATTCGACCAGCTTGCCGTCCTCCATGTCGGCGCCGAGCGAGGGCATGCGGAAGTCAGTCATGGGTTTTTGCCGAAGAGGCTCTGGGCAGCGCGAACGATATCAGCGACTTGCGGCAGCGCTGCTGTCTCCAGATGACGAGGATAGGGGATGGGAGTCTCGGCGCCGCAGACGCGCGTGATCGGCGCATCGAGATCAAAGAACGCCTGTTCGACGATGCGCATGCCGACTTCGGCGGAGAGGCTGCCGCTCCGCCACGCCTCGTCGATGATGACGACGCGCCGCGTCTTGCGCACCGATGTCATGATCGTCTCATCATCGAGCGGGCGCAATGAACGCAGATCGACGACTTCGGCGTCGATGCCGCCCTTTTGAAGCTCGCCCGCCGCCGTCAACGCCTTATGCAAGCCCGCGCCATAGGCAATGAGCGACAGATGCTTTCCGATTTTGCGCACCGCCGCACGGTCGATGTCCACCGCGCCCGCGTCAGCCGCGAGCGCGCCCTGCATATTGTAGAGCATGATGTGTTCGAAGATGAGCACGGGGTCGGGTTCCTGCAGCGCCGTCCACAGCATGCCGCGCGCATCTTCGAGCGTCGCCGGCGCCAGCACGCGCAAGCCCGGAATGTGCGCATACCAGCCTTCGAGGCTATGCGAGTGCTGCGCGGCGAGCTGGCGACCGGCGCCGGTGGCCATGCGGATCACAATCGGGCAGCCGAATTGGTTTCCAGACATATGACGGATGGTGGCGGCGTTGTTCAGAATCTGATCGAGGGCGAGCAGGCTGAAGTTCACGGTCATGATCTCAACGATCGGGCGCATGCCGGCCATGCCCGCGCCAATGCCCGCGCCCGTGAAGGCGGACTCAGATAGCGGCGTATCGCGAATGCGTTCAGGCCCGAACTCGGCCAACAGCCCTTTGCTCACGGCGTAGCAGCCGCCATAGCGGCCGACATCTTCGCCCATGAGAAAGGCGCGTTCCTCGCGCGTCAGCGCTTCGCGGAGCGCCGCGCGCACGGCTTCGCGATAGCTGGTTTCGATCGCCGCCGCGGAGCTGGCGGGCTTTGCCGGGGGCGCCGGACGCTCCGGCGCCGTCATATAGCGCGTGAGGTCTTGAACAGGTTCCCAGCTGCCGGCTTCAGCAAAGGCGACAGCGGCATCGATCTCCGCATCGGTCTCGCCTTCGAGGCGCGCGATGTCGTCGTGGTGGACAAGACCAGCTTCAAGCGCCCAAGTCCGAAAGCGGACGATCGGATCCTTGGCCTTCCATTCTTCGACTTCCGCCTTATCGCGATAAAGCTGCGCATCGAACATGGAATGGGCGCGAAAGCGATAGGTCTGGCATTCTAGAAAATAGGGACCGCCTTTGTCGCGAATATGCGCCAGGGCCCGCCGCGCCGCCGCTTCGACAGCGACGACATCCATGCCATCGATTGTTTCGGCGACAATCTTGTGCGCGACAGCCTTGCGGCGAATGTCGGTTTCGGCTTCCGAAAGCGAGAGCGCCGTGCCCATGGCGTAAAGGTTGTTCTCACAAACGAACAGCACGGGCAGGCGCCAGAGCGACGCGAGATTGAGGCTCTCATGGAATTCGCCTTCGGCGGACGCGCCCTCGCCAAAAAAGCACGCTGTGACGGCGCCGGTCTTCTGGACGTGGTCCGCAAGCGCCAAGCCCGCCGCGATCGGCAGACCGCCGCCGACGATGGCGTTGCCGCCGTAGAAATGGCTTGCAGCGTCGAACAGATGCATCGAACCGCCGCGTCCGCGCGAGCACCCCTCTTGTTTGCCGTACATCTCCGCCATGACCGCGTTCATCGCCACCCCGCGCACGAGCGCATGAGCATGCTCACGATAGGTGGCGACTATGCGGTCTCTCGGCTCGAGCACGGGAATGATGCCGGCCGCGATGGCCTCCTCCCCATCATAGAGATGCAGGAAGCCGCGGATTTTCTCCTGCGTGTAAAGTTCGGCGCATTTCTGCTCAAAGCGTCGGACGCGGCTCATGTGACGCAAGAGATCAAGCACATGCGCGCGCGAGAGGCGCGGCTTCAATTCACGCGCGCTCATTGTGCGCCGCCTTCAAGTGTCGATAGATCGCCTTCGGGCAAGCCGAGCTCCCGCGCTTTCAATAGCCGACGCATGATTTTGCCGCTGCGTGTCTTGGGCAAATCATCAATGAAGGCGATGATCTTAGGCGCGATTGCCGGGCCTAATCGCTTCCGCGCATGGCCCAAGATATCGCGGCGTAGCGCTTCGTTGGCGACATGGCCGGGTTTGGCCACGACGAAAGCCTTCACCACTTCCCCCGCCACGGGGTCGGGCAAGCCGATCACCGCCGCTTCGGCGATTGCCGGATGCTCCATCAGCGCGCTCTCCACTTCGAACGGACCGATCAGATGGCCTGCGCTCTTGATGAGATCGTCGGCGCGGCCCACAAACCAATAATATCCCTCGGCGTCGCGCATGGCGAGGTCGCCGGTGAGATACCAACCACCGACGAAGCACTTCTTGTAGCGTTCGTCTTGATGGAGATACGCGCGCATCATCGAGGGCCAGCCCGGCTTGAGCGCGAGTTCGCCTGGCGTATCGGGCGTGTCTGTGACGCGCACGCCGTCACCTGCTCGTTCAACGATGGCGGCCTCGATGCCGGGCAAGGGCTTGCCCATGGAGCCTGGCCTCACATCCATGGAAGCGTAATTGGCGATCATGATGCCGCCGGTTTCGGTCTGCCACCAATTGTCGTGAAACGGCCTGCCGAAGGCGTGTACGGACCACTCGACCGCTTCTGGATTGAGCGGTTCGCCCACGCTTGCGAGGAAGCGCAACGCTGGGAAGTGCTCGGCCTGTGGCGCCTGAGCGTCCGCCTTCATCAGCATGCGGATTGCTGTCGGCGCGGTATACCAGACATTGACGCGCTCTTCGCGTAGGATACGCCGCCAGCGCAGCGCATCGAATTCGCCCTCGTCAACAATGGAGGTGACGCCAAGAGTCAGCGGCGCAATGACGCCATAGGACATGCCTGTGACCCACCCGGGATCGGCGGTGCACCAGAAGATGTCGTCGGGATGTAGGTCGAGCGCATAGAAACCTGTCATGTGGTGGGCGATCACGGCCTCATGCACATGCACCACACCCTTGGGTTTTCCGGTCGTGCCGCTAGTGAAATGGAGCAAGGCAGGATCGTCCGGCCGTGTTGCCACGACCGCCAATCGTTCCGCCGCGGCGTCCATGAGCGCGTGATAGCCCAGCACGCCTTCAGCGGGCGCCTGGTCGATGATGATGACGTGGCGCAGACTAGCAAGTGCGGCGCGCCACGGCGCGACTTTTTTCCGATAGTGGGCAGCGGTGGTGATGAGAACGTTGGCTTCACCGATCTCCATGCGCGCGCGTGTGGGCTCGGGACCAAACGCGGAGAAGAGGGGGCAGAAGATGGCGCCGGTCTTGAGCGCACCCAACGCCGCGATGTGCAGCTCGGGCGTGCGGCCCAGCAAGGCATAAACGCGTTCGCCGGGCGCTACCTCCAGGCCCTTCAGGACATTCGCGAACTTGTTGGTCTGGCGATGGAGGTCTTGATAGCTAAGCTCAACAGCATCGCCTTTCGCCGGCAACCAGCGCAGCGCGCATTTGGCGCCGCGCCCGTGAGCGACATGCCGGTCGACGGCTTCGTGCGCGATGTTGAGGCCGCCGCCCGGCAGGCCATCGAGCATCGCGCGCGCCTTGTCCCAGGAAAAGTCAGAGATTGCTCGCGCATAATCGGGCATGTTGGCGTGGGCAACGTTGTCGCAGGATTTGGCAATCGGTGGGCGCGCCATTGGCGGAGCTTTCGCAAACACTCGGCCTGCATGAGTGCGTGCGCGCCGGTCGGCGACCTTGCGATGGATCAAAGCGGGTGGCGTCTAAGCGTTTAGATTTGAGCCAGACGCCTCGGCGGTCCGCGATGGCCAGCCGTCTTTCTCCCCCCATTGGCCCGCTTGGCTCAGCCTTTCGCCGGGGCGTCACATGATCGCGGCGATGCTGAGAGCAAGCGCGCTTGCAGCGACGACGAAGCCCGCCAGCAAGAGCAGGCCATCGCGTGCAAACAACCCTGAGCCCATGATGAGAATGGCGATGCCCGGCGCGAGCGGCGCCATTGGAATAAGGCCAAGCGGAAACGTCGCGATCGCGGCGATCACGCAGAAGGCGCCAATCAGATTGGCGAAGGGCGCGTCGGCCAACACCATGAGGCGCGGCCGCAGAACCGCGTCAATGCGGCCCGCCCAAGGCTCCATCGCGGCGGCGGCCCCGCCGACGGCGTCGCGCCGAAGGCGCGCTTCACACCAAGATCGCGGTATCCATGGCGAGCGCAAGCCCATCATGAGCTGAAAGCCGAAGAACAAGGCAATAGCGGCGGCAAACCAGGTCATGCCCGGCACAATGGTGGCGGGCGAAATCGAGAATAGGCCGATCAACAACAGCAGCGGTCCATAGGTCCTGCGGCCAATCACGGCCATCAGGTCGCGCACGGTGAGGTCTGGCCCATCATCGCTTCGCTCGGCCATTGCGCGCACCCTCCTCAACAGATCCACAAGATCTTCGCGCGCTGCTTTCTGGCTCACGATCGAGAGGCTCCCATAACGACATCGACGCGGCGGGGCGGGCCGGGATGGGCCGGGATGCGAGCCGGGGCCCCGGTAAGGGCGACATCATCCAAGCGAACGTGCGCCACCCCTCTCGAAACGCCAGCGCTGTTGTCGATGCGGATATCGTAGCGATAACGGTCGAGACGGAGCGTCATCGCAAACTCCGGCCAACTTTTGGGAATGCAGGGATCAATGGTGAAGTGGTCGCCGTGGAAGCGCAGGCCCAGAATGTATTCGACGGCGGCGCGGTGCATGAGCGCCGCGGACCCCGTGTACCAAGTCCAGCCGCCGCGGCCCAAATGCATCGGCGCGGCGTAGATGTCCGCCGCCACTGCATACGGCTCGACTTTATAACGATGCACGTCCGTGCGCGTGCGGGTGTGATTGATCGGATTGAGCATCCAGAAGAGGGCGGCAGCCTTGTCACCCTCGCCAAGTTCGGCAAGCGCCATCACCGACCAAAGCGCGGCATGAGTGTATTGCCCGCCGTTCTCACGGATGCCCGGCGGATAGCCCTTGATGTATCCCGGTTCGCGTTGGGTCTGGTCGAACGGCGGCGTGAACAGCAGCGCCATCGCCTCTTGTGAGCGAACAAGATCGCGCTCCACTGACGCCATCGCCCGTTGCGTCAATTGGCGTTCGCCCGCGCCGGAAAGCACCGCCCATGATTGCGCGATCGAGTCGATGCGGCATTCGTCGCTGGAGGCAGAGCCAAGCGGGGCCCCGTCATCGTACCAACCCCGCACGAACCATTCGCCGTCCCAGGCATGGCGATTGAGCGCATCCGCCATTGCATCGGCGTGCTTACGCCATATCGCGGCGCGTTCAATGTCCCCGCGTTGCTCGGCGATGGGCGAAAAATCACGCAGCGTGCGGATGAGAAACCAGCCAAGCCAGACGCTTTCGCCGCGCCCCTCGTGGCCGATGCGGTTCATGCCGTCGTTCCAATCGCCGCCGCCGATCAACGGCGCGCCATGGGCGCCTGTCGCCAAGCTGATGTCGAGCGCACGCGCGCAGTGCTCGTAGAGGGAGGCTGTTTCCTGGGCTCTTTCAGGCGTGAAGAACGCCTCGTGTTGGTCCGCCGCAAGCAGGGGCCCCTGAAGAAACGGCGCCGTCTCATTCAAGATCGCCACATCGCCCGATGCGCATGCATAGTGCGCTGTCGCGGCGGCAAGCCAAACGCGATCGTCGGAAATGCGCGTGCGCACTCCCTGGCTGGTTTCCGGCAACCACCAATGCTGAACATCGCCCTCGACGAACTGCCTACTGGCGCACCGCAGAATGTGCTCGCGCGCGCGTGCGGGCTCAATGACCGCGAACGCCATGATATCTTGCAATTGGTCACGGAATCCGTAAGCGCCGCTCGCCTGGTAATAGCCCGCGCGCGCCCAGATCCGGCAGGCGAGCGCCTGATAGAGCAGCCAGCCATTGACCATGAGGTCGAAGGAGCGATCGGGGGTTTTCACTTCGATGGCTGAGAGCAGCCCGCGCCAACGGGTGCGGACATCGTCCAGTACCTGGGCAAGATCAGCCTTACGGTAGCGTTCAATGAGCGCGCGTGCCGACGCTGCATCGGTGGCGTCGCCCAGCAACAGCACGATCTCCTTCGCTTCCCCAGGATCAAGCGCAATGTCGGCTTGCAGAGCAGCGCATGGATCGAGACCCGCGCCAACGCGGCCCGAGAGCGCGCCGCCGCCACTGAGAGCGATGGGATTGGCGAGCGATCCGTTGCGGCCGAGGAACTCGCGACGGTCGCCGGTCAAACTCGTTTGTGCGCCAAGTAAGTCGGCAAAGGCCACACGCCCCTGAAAGGCTTGAGCCCAAGCGTTGCGAGCGAAAAGGGCCCCGGTCGCGGCGTCGCGCTCAGTGATGATGTGCGCGGCTTGAGCGCGCGATGGCGCGAGCGCCCATTCGACATAGGCCGTGATCGACAGGCGCAGCCGAGCGCTGGATGTGTTGCGCAAAACCAGACGCGATATGCGCACCGGGTCATTGAGCGCGACGTACTCGGTGAGCGCCGTCTTCACGCCGTGAGCGAGATATTCGAACACACTGTAGCCAAATCCATGCCGCGCGTTGAAGCGGGCGGCATTGGGCATGGGCGCGGCGGTCGGGCTCCAAATGGTGAGCGTGTCATTGTCGCGAATAAAGAACGCCTGCCCTGTGGGAGCGGAGACTGGATCATTGGCCCAGGGCGTGAGTTGGCGTTCGCGGCTATTGATAGACCATGTCGAACTCGCGCCGGTTTCGCTAACCTGAAAACCGAAGTCCGGGTTGGCGATGACGTTGATCCAGGGGGCAGGGGTGGGCGCGCCCGCTGAGAACGACATGACATATTCAGCGCCATCGGCGGCAAAACCGCCAACGCCGTTGGTGAATTGCAAGTCGGACGCCGGTTCAAGTGAGCTGAGATCGGACGCGGGTCCCGGCGGGCGCGGCCGCGGCGGCGTCGGCGCGACCGTCTGGGCCCGGCGCGCGAGTTGATCGGCCAGCGTCCCGCGTTCGCCTGAGAGAACGACGTGCGCCGCGGCGAGAAGCAGCGCCTTCGCGCGCGCCGTCGCCAAATCGCTGCGCAACAAATAAACGCCGCCTAAGGGCGGCTCAACGCCGATGTGCGGTCTGGCGCGGCTGGTGCGGGCCAGGTGCTCCAACGCGGCTTGAAGCTCTTGCAGATAGGAAGCGGCGCGTTCGTTGACGATGACGAGGTCAAACGCCAGTCGTTTGGTGCGCAAGTATTCGAAAGCCCGCAGGGTTTCTTTGACGATGCCCAATTCTGCTTCTTCAGAGATGCGGACGAGCAGGATCGGCAGATCGCCTGAAATGCCGAGGCTCCACAATTCGCTCTGAGGCGCTGCGCCGTCTTTGATTGCGTCAGCGTGTGCGCGCATGGCGGGCGTTGCGAACAGAAGATGCGCGCCAAGCTGCTGGTAGAGCGCGGCGGCGACGCGGTCGATCCCCAGATGGCTGAGTTGCAC
This sequence comes from Hyphomonadaceae bacterium, assembly GCA_019753175.1. Classification (GTDB taxonomy): domain Bacteria; phylum Pseudomonadota; class Alphaproteobacteria; order Caulobacterales; family Aquidulcibacteraceae; genus Vitreimonas. The sequence continues at coordinate 38,884 of JAIELK010000006.1, read as the reverse complement.
CTGGGTCTGCGTCCAGGCTTGCGCCGTGACGCGGTCGTAGGCGGATGCATCCCCGTGGCGATCGATGAGATCGAGCGCCGCGGGACGCGACTTGGCGGCGATAGTCCAGAAATGAAGCCTCGTGGTCTGGCCAGGCAATACGCGAACACGCCGGCGTAATGCGAAAATCGGATCGAGCACGGCGCCGGTTGCGCCGGTGAGCGGACTCCCGTTCAAGATCGCCAGCGGCGATTGCGGCGTCCGGCCGCGGCCCAAGAGCCGGGCGCGATCAGTTTCAAACTCCGCCGCGCCGATCATCTGGCCCTCCACAATCACTCTATGACCGGCCCATATCTCTTCCTCCTCCGGCGCACGCCTGCGCCGCCGCGCCAGCAGGGCGCCGCTGCGCGCAAGCTGCTCGGTCTCGACGAAGAGTTTGGAGAAAGCTGGGTGGGCGGCATCGGCGCGCGGGGGCGCCAGCGCGAGTTCAAGGTAAGAGGTGACCTCTATCTCGCGCAGCGTCGCGCCGCGGTTTGTCAACGTGATCCGTCTCACCTCGGCGTCGTCTTCCGGCGACACCAGCACATCCATGCTTGTCACAAGGGCGCGGTCATGACGCACGAATTCGGCGCGCTCCTCTTCAAACCAAATCTCATAGGCGTTGGGATCGCCGAGCAGCGGTTGGAAGGTGGGTGACCAACATGCCCCAGTTTCCACGTCGCGCAGATAGAGGTAGCTGCCCATGGCGTCGCAGGTCGGATCTTCGCGCCAGCGTGTGATCGCGATGTCGCCCCAGGCGCTGTATCCAGATCCAGCGCCTGTGAGCATGACGGCATAGTGTCCGTTGGACAGAAGCTGGGCGATGGGTGTTGCGCTCTGCGGGTTGGCGGCGCGCCGTGAACTCTGCGCCATTTCTGTGTGCGCCGCCGCGTACGCAGGCTTTGCGGGGTGTGCGATCATTGCAGGTCGTACGACGCGTGGGGTGCGCTCGTGCAGCAGCAGTTCCGCAGCCCGAACCATGGGCTCGGCGTGAAATCTCCGCCGGATGACGCCATCAAGCACGACATTGGCGATGGCGGCGATGGTCATTCCTTGGTGGTGGGCCATGAAGGCCTCGACCAAGACGAGTGATGCGCCCTCTGGCAGGCGTTGGGGCGTGAAGTCGATGGCTTCAATGAAGCCATAGCGCCCAAGCGCGCCCAGGCCGGCAAGGCGCTCGAAATTGCGCGCCGCCGCCTCAGGCGCCACCAAGGCGGCCAGTGCGGTAGCGTAGGGCGAGACAACGTAGTTATCGGCGAGGCCGCGCTTAAGGCCGAGATCGGGAATGCCGAAGCTTGAATATTGGTAGGTCCGCTCGATGTCGCGGGCGCTGTAGGCGGACTCAGAGACGCCCCAGGGCGCGCCGCGTGAAGCCGCATACTCCATTTGACGTTGGACAATCTCATTGTGCGTATTGTGCAAGAGGGAATGGGTTGGCTCTTGCATCACCAGCGAGGGCATCAAGTACTCGAACATGGAGCCGGACCACGAGATAAGAGCGGCGCCGTTTTTCAAGGGCGTCAGGCCACGGCCCAGCCGGAACCAGTGCTTTGTCGGCGCATCGCCCTTGGCGATGGCAAGGAAGCTCGCGAGCCTCGCTTCAGACGCCAACAAATCATAGCAACTGGGGTCGAGCGCATTATCGGCGCCGCGATAGCCGATGGACAGCAGCAGGCGATCGGGATCAATGAGGAAACTGAAGTCCATGGCGAGAGCAAAGCTCCGCATTTCGTGGGCAAGGCGCATCAGCCGTTCAGCAATGGCGCCATCGCGGCGTGTGTCTTGAGATGCGGCTGTTAGCGCGGCCGGAATCGCATCGATCCAATCAATGAGATCGGCGCTTGCCTCGCTTTGATCGTCTTGTGCATGCGCGCGCACTGTGTCGGCGAGGGTGTTGGCCAAGCGGATGAGCGAGTCGAGTTCGCCCTCACTGTAGGGGCGGACAGACAGTCGCTGTTCGATCCTGTCAAGCACGTTGCTGACCTCTGACCAAGGCAGCCCCGGCAAGCGTTTGGTTTGGCGAAAGGCGCACGCCTCGCTACGGGCAATGTGCACGGCGTCCGCTGCGCCTGTGAGGTCGATGGCGATGGAGTCAGGGACCTTTGCCCAAGCCTCACACGAATGCGCGGCGGCGATGAGATGTCCGGCGAGATTGCCGCTATCGACGGAAGACACATAGCGCGGCTCAAGCGCGCGCAAATCGCCGGTGTCGTACCAATTAAAAAAGTGGCCACGGTAGCGTTCAAGCTTCGCAAGCGAATCTAAGGTGCGCGTGAAGCGCTCGCTGGCGTCTGTGGTGCTGATCCAACCGAACTCGCGCGCTGCCACGATGGAAAGCAGATAGAGCCCGATGTTCGTGGGCGAGGTCCGGCGGGCGACAACCGGACGGGGCGCGGTCTGGAAATTGTCTGGCGGCAAATAATTGTCGCGCGCGGTAACGAATGTCTCAAAGTAGCGCCACGTGCGGCGTGCGATAAGACGCAGACCTCGCGCGTCGGCGGGCGAGAGTGGAGGCGTGAGCACTGCCGCCGGACAGCTTGACCAGAAGGCGATCGCGGGAGAAGCGAACCAAATTAGGGAGAAAGCAGTGGCCACGGGGAGCGTGCTCGATAAGACGCCAACCACGAGCGCGGCGGTGGCGACGACAAGCGCGCCCGCCATGTGGCGATAATAGGCGCGCCGGCTCAGTGTCGCGGCGAACGCCGCCTGCGCGGCCGGTGTCCACTCGAGCAGGCGTTTGCGGCTCGCAAGGCGCACCAGCGTACGAAGTGCGGCGTCGGCCATCAGCCAGGCCTCATGGGCGAGGAGCGCGACCGACAGCGCCCACTGTGTCAAAGCGAGCCTGAAATCCTTGATAAACGCCCATAACCTGTGACGAAGTGGGTGTTGCGGTTTGGATGTGTAGAGTTCCGCGATCACAGGCATGAGCGGCGGGATGGCGATCAGCGCAAGCAGGGCGCCGCTCCATGCGAGTGCGGCGGGTAACGGCAGGGCAAAACCCAGGACAAGCGCCAGCGCGGCCGCGGGCGCCGCTAGGCTGCGTCGCAAGTTATCGAGCATCTTGAGACGCCCGATGATTGGCGTTCGCGTGCGATCTCCAGCGGGCGTCTTGGGTGAACCGACAATCCACGGAAGGAGCTGCCAGTCTCCACGCGCCCAGCGGTGATGACGCAAGGCGGCCGTGTCATAGCGGGCGGGGAATTCCTCCACGAACTCGATGTCCGAAGCCAGGCCCGAGCGGGCAAACACGCCTTCGAAGAGATCGTGGCTTAGAAGCGAGGATCGCGGTACCCGCTCCCCGAGCGCCTGCTCGAAGGCGTCGATGTCATAGATGCCTTTGCCGGCGTATGATCCCTCTCCGAGGAGGTCCTGATAGACGTCGGATGCGGCTGCGGCATAAGGATCAATGCCGCTCATGCTGGAGAACACCCGGAGAAAGAGCGTGGCCTCGTGTCCCACCGGCATGGCCGGGGTAATGCGCGGCTGAAGGATCGCATAACCCTCAACGACGCGGCCAGCCTTGTTGTCGTATCGCGGCGCATTGAGCGGGTGCGCCATCTTGCCAATCAAACGCCGAATGGCGTCGCGAGTCAGCCGCGTGTCCGCGTCCAAGGTGATCACGTAGCGCACCGCCGGCGGCGGCATGGGCGGTTGCCCATCAAGGGCGGTGAAGGTCGTCTCCGTGCTCCCGCGCAGAAGCGTATTGAGTTCACGCAACTTGCCGCGCTTGCGTTCCCAGCCCATCCAGCACTGTTCGCTGTCGGTCCAAACGCGTCGCCGGTGCAACAGGTAGAAGCGCGCGCCAACGTTTGCCGGTCCATGGCGGCGGTTCAGCGCGTCAATGGCGCGCGCAGCGCAAGTGAGCAGGGCGTCATCATCGGAGCGCTGTTCTGTGTCGGCGTCCGTCCAGTCCGAAAGCAGCGCGAAATAGATTTCTCCGGGCGGACTGGTAAGGAAATGCACCTCGAGCCGTGCAACCTGGTCTTCAATGGCCGCCACGCTGGTCAGCAGGGTCGGCATCACGACGAGCGTGCGAAGCTCGCCAGGAATAGCGCCGTCAAGTTCCATGCCAGGCAAGATGGTTGCGCGAAACCCGCGCGTCACAAAGTGGTTGACGATCGCAACGCCGCCATCGGCGGCGACAACAAGCCCAAGCGCAGCGAGCGTAACCAAGAACAGCACATGCGCTTGGCTGGAGACGAGCGGCGCGGCGGCCAGCACCAGTAGAGCGATTGACGCGAGCGCGCAAAGGCCGACATAGCCGCTCACACCCAACGCGCGGAGGAGCCGCCCCGGCCAAGCTTCGATTGGCGCCCTATATCCAACGGTCTGTTCGAAGATGCTTCGTCCAGCGCCTATGAGAACGTAACCAGGGTCGGCGCGCGCGCGGTCTTGGTTGCTGCGCGCCGCGTCGAGTGCAGCGGCGGCTATAGCGGTTTCGGTCGCTGCGGCCCCGCGCGCAAGCTCTTCTATGGCGGCGCGATAGAGGTTGCGCGTCGCGAAATCCATGCGCGCGTAATCTCTTGCGCCATTGAGGATGGCGTCCACTGGACTGAGGCGCTCGACCAGAATGCGCCAATCCACATCATTGATCAGCCGCATGCTGGTGATGATGTTGCGGACGCTCACCGTGGCGGCGACTTGGCGTTGCTGTTCGCGCTGCACGAGCGCATCGACGGTCAGGTCTTCCGTCGCCAGATGCTCATCCAACTGATGCAGGATCGGCTCGGCGTCGACAGCATGGTCGCGCAGCCCATGGGCGAGCTCGAGCAGGAAGGCCGGTTGCGATAGTTCAAGGTCGATTGGAAGGATGGTCCCCGCCGGTTGGCGCAGTCGCGCTTCGGTCCATGCCTTGGCGTATAAACGGGCGCTGCGATTGGCGAGGATGATGTCGGCGTGGCGGCGCAAGTTCTCAACAAGCAGGAAGCGCAGCGAAATGGGTATGGCCCACAACTCGCCAATAGTGAGCGGAGCGACCTCTTGGTAGGCGGTGAAGTAGCGGCAGAGAGCGCTCGGTTCAAAGTGATTGTCGGTGTGGGCGACATAGGCCCAGACGGCGCCGAGGATGCGGGGATAGCCAGCCAAATGGCCGGCCGCCAATTTCGGGAGGCGGCGGTAATAGCCGGGTGGCAGGTCTGTTCTGATATCGCGAATTTGGCGTTCGGCGATATGGTAGTTGTCGATAATCCACTCCGCCGCCGGCGAGAGCGCTTCCTGGCCTGCAACAGCCTGGTTCAGTTCAGAAAGCACGGCGTGGAGCGCCTCGGCATTGTTGCGCAGCCGGCGTGCTAGCGATGGGCGCGGCTGTGGACGTTCTGGGATGGTGTGCGCGGCGGCGAGGGTGCGGGCGTGCTTCTCAAGTCGCTCAAGGCTGAACAATTCACCAGCTATGAGGGTGCGGTCACGCCAGGGCGAACCAGCGCGCTGCACGAGCTGACGGCGGCCGCGCGCAAGCGCGCGGCGCCAATGATTCAGTTTCACGCGCGCTTGCTGGTCCATCTCCCCATCGCGTCGCTACGGTTGTTTGACCGGACCTGGGGAGACGACGCGCCGGGGCCGCAGGTCCGCAGCGGCCGCGCGCACCCGGGGTGTTTCAACGCCAGCATCGACAACGATGACTTGAACGCCTTCGCCATGACAGCGGATGCGCTCTGCCATGCGCTCGGCTTCGGCGATTGCAGCCGCGCGGGAACGGCAAGGCGTGGTCACCGCCACGCCCGATCGTACGCTCCATCCGCATGTGAGTTTGACGACTTCAAACGTGCGCATGAACACCTCGACGGCGTTGACCCAGCGGTGCGATGAAAAGCGTCATGGAAGGGGGGAAAACGTTCACGTCATGCTCCTTTGCCCCCAAATCATCCTAGAGTGCTGGCCGAGGCGTCCATCTTGACGCAGATCAAGGCTTGCTTGGACGCACCAGGCGCATGCTTCGCGCCGTGGAAACAGCTCAATATCAGTCCTTTACGATCCCGCTGGAGCGGGTTGGGCGGGGAGATGTCGCCATAGTTGGCGGCAAGAACGCCTCTCTCGGTGAGATGATCCAGAACCTGACTGCCGCTGGGCTGCGCGTGCCCGGCGGCTTTGCGTCGACAGCGGGCGCTTTCCGTCTTTTCATCGCGGATAACGGCTTGGCGCCTGTCATTGAGGACGCGCTGAAGGACTACGAGAGCGGCGCGGCGCCGCTTGAGGCGGTCGGCGCGCGGATACGCGCGGCGTTTCTGAGCGCGGCGCTGCCGGCGTCCGTTCAGTCAGCACTCAAGTCGGCGTATGAGACGTTGTGTGGCGAGGGGGGCAACGCGGCGCCTGTAGCGGTTCGCTCTAGTGCGACGGCGGAGGATTTGCCGGAAGCGAGCTTTGCCGGCCAGCACGAAACGTATCTCAACATCACAGGCGCCGAGGCCCTGCTAGACGCGTGCAAACGCTGCTTTGCCTCGGCCTTCACGGATCGCGCCATCGCTTATCGCGAGGCGGTGAACTTTGACCACATGAAGATTGCGCTGTCTGTCGGCGTGCAGAGGATGGTGCGCGCCGATGTCGGCGGCGCTGGCGTGTTGTTCTCCTTGGACACAGAGACAGGTTTTCCGCATGTTGCGCTGATCAATGCGGCCTGGGGGCTAGGCGAGAGCATCGTACAAGGCAGCGTCGATCCCGACGAGTATCAGGTGTTCAAGCCACTACTCGAAAAGCCAGGGTGTGCGCCCATCGTCGAAAAAAAACTCGGCGCCAAGCAAAACAAGCTGATCTTCGGCGCCGACGGCCAAGCCACGCAAGATGTGACGACCTCCGCTGAAGAGCGCGCCCGCTTCGTGTTGAGTGACGAGGAAATTCTGAGGCTAGGCCGCTGGGCGGTCGCGATCGAGCGCCATTATGGCCGGCCCATGGACATTGAATGGGCCAAGGATGGCGTCGACGGGCGGCTCTATGTGCTTCAGGCCCGTCCCGAGACCGTGCAATCGCGTGCGGGGACGGGACGCATAAGGACATACGCGATCAAAAAGAAGGGCGTGCGTTTGGCGAAAGGCCTGGCGATCGGCGGCGCTGCAGCAATCGGCCCAGTGTGCGTGATCAAGACCCCTGACGAAATCGGCCGTTTCGTCGATGGCGCGGTGCTGGTGGCGCAAACCACCGATCCCGATTGGGTGCCAATGATGAAGCGGGCGGCGGCGATCGTCACTGATCACGGAGGGCGCACATCGCATGCGGCGATCGTTGCGCGCGAAGTCGGCGTTCCAGCGATCGTCGGCGCCGGCGACGCCACGTCGGTGCTGCGCGATGGTCAAGACATTACGGTGTCGTGCGCCGAGGGAGATCAAGGCTTCGTCTATGAAGGACGCGCGGAGATCGCCGTTGAGGACGCCGATCTTTCGACGGTTCCCGCGACCCGAACCAAGATCATGCTCAATCTCGCAGATCCTGGCGCGGCGTTTCGATGGTGGCGGCTGCCGGCGGACGGGGTGGGTCTCGCACGCATGGAGTTCGTGATTAGCCATTTGGTCAAGGCGCACCCGATGGCGCTCATTCACGCTGACAAGGTATCAGCCGAGGAACGGGCGACGATCGATGCGCTCTCGGAAGGTTATCCGAACGGGGCGGAGTATTTCGTCGACAAGGTAGCGCGCGGGCTGTCGCGGATCGCGGCGGTTTTTCATCCCAAGCTCGTCATCATCCGCATGAGCGACTTCAAAACCAATGAATACGCCAAGCTTGTCGGCGGCGGTCCATTCGAGCCGCAGGAAGAGAACCCAATGATCGGGTTTCGCGGCGCCTCGCGTTACTATTCGCTGCGCTATCGCGAAGGCTTCGCTTTGGAATGCCGGGCCATAAGGCGGCTGCGCAATGACCTGGGCTTCGCCAATGTTGTGGTGATGATCCCATTCTGCCGCTCCATCGCCGAAGCCGACCGCGTGCTCGCGGTGATGGCGGAGAACGGACTGGAGCGCGGCAGGGATGGGCTTCAGGTATACGTGATGTGCGAAATTCCTTCGAACGTCGTCCTGGCGAGGGCTTTCGCCGAGCGCTTCGACGGCTTCTCGATCGGCTCGAATGACTTGACGCAGCTCACGCTCGGCGTGGATCGCGACTGCGAGGATTTGGCCGGTCTTTTTGACGAGCAGGACGACGCCGTGCGCTGGATGATTGAGCGCCTGATCACGGAGGCGCGCGCAGTGGGCGCTCACACAGGTTTGTGCGGGCAGGCGCCCAGCGATCATCCGGAGTTCGCGGCGTTCCTCGTCGGTTGCGGGATCGACTCGATCTCGGTGACCCCCGACAGTTTCCTAGCGGTAAAACGCGCGGTCGCAAAAGCCGAAGCAAGCGCGGCCGGCGCCGCGGCTTGACATTGCGCAACGTACGCGCCGGGCAGTTGGTCTCTGATACCGATCCGCACGCGGAGGAACGCCCATGGCGACCGGCAGCGCTGTCTTGATAGGTCCCAAGGCACTTGAGGGTGAACTCTCCATTCCGGAGCGGGCGTCGGGGCTCGTCATCTTCGCGCATGGAAGCGGCTCCAGCCGCTTTAGCCCACGCAATGTGCAGGTCGCGGAAGCGCTGCAGCGGCGCGGCTTGGCGACCTTGTTGTTTGACTTGTTGACGCAGGCGGAAAGCGCCGATCGCCGCAATGTCTTTGATATCCCGTTGCTTGCCGCGCGGGTGGGAGACGCGATCCGGTGGGCGCGCGCGGATGCGCGCACTGTCGCGCTTCCCATCGGCTTGTTCGGCGCCAGCACAGGCGCCGGCGCGGCCCTCGTCGCGGCGGCCGCGGCGCCGGTTGATGTCCGAGCGGTGGTCTCGCGTGGCGGCCGCCCAGATCTGGCCGCGGACGCGCTGGGCCAGGTGAGGGCGGCCACTCTGCTGATCATCGGCGGCGCGGACGTTGAGGTTCTGGCGCTGAACCGCACCGCAGCCGCGCGCATGACCTGCGACGTCAAGATCGAGATTGTGCCGGGCGCCGGGCATTTGTTCGAGGAGCGCGGCGCCATGGACCGCGTCATCGCGCTCGCCGGCGACTGGTTCATTGTGCATCTGAGACAGGGAGCGTCGTTATGAGCCAACTTGCGCTTGCTTCCGTGGAAGACCTCATCGCGCGCGCACGCGCGGCGAGCGAGCCCTTACCGAGCCTGGATGACGAGGAGCGCTTTGCCGCGAGCTTCGATCGCTTCGCGGACGCGCGGATTGTACTCTTGGGCGAATGCACCCATGGCACATCGGAATTCTATCGCGCCCGCGCCATCATCACGCGACGTTTGATCGAGCGGCACGGGTTCCGCATCGTCGCCATCGAGGGCGACTGGCCGGACGCGGCGGAACTCGACCGCTTCGTGCGCCAGCATGGCAAATGGGGCGAGCGCAGCGCCTTTGTGAACTTTCCGCGCTGGATGTGGCGCAACGTCGAGTTCGCGCAGTTTCTGTATGGAATGCGCGCATGGAATGAGCTGCGCCCGTTCGAGGATCGCGCCGAACTGCGCGGGCTCGATCTTTACAGCATGCATCGCTCGATCGACGAAGTGCTCGCCTATCTGGACCGCGTCGATCCTCAGGCCGCGCGCATGGCGCGGCGGCGCTACGGGTGCCTCTCGCCTTATCTGGAGTCGCCGCAACGCTACGGCGCGCGCGCCGAGAGGTTTGGTGAAACCTGCGAGGACGCGGTCGTCGAGCAATTGGTGGCGCTCTTGGAAGAGCGCTTGCGGTACGAAGAAAAGGACGGTCATTCGTTCTTCGACGCCGAACAGAACGCGCGCGTGGTTTGCGCCGCCGAAGGCTATTACCGCGCTATGTATCGCGGTTCGGAAGAGAGCTGGAACCAGCGGGACAGCCACATGTTCGATACGCTGGAGCGGCTGTTGGCGTTTCGCGGGCCGAACTCGAAAGCCATCGTGTGGGCGCACAATTCCCATATTGGCAATGCGGGCGCCACGGGCATGGGCGAGCGCGGCGAACTCAATATCGGGCAATTGTGCAAGGTGCGGTTCGGCAGGCAAGCCGCCGCAATCGGCTTTGCCACCGACCGCGGCGCCGTGATGGCGGCCGACGATTGGGGCGACGCGCCGCGCGTCATGAGCGTGCGGCCCGCGCGCGCTGATTCTTGGGAGCGGATCTTCCGGGACGCGGGGATGCAGCAGTCTCTGACCCATTGGCGCGGCGATGCATCACTCGCGTCCGGCCTCGCGGCGCGGCGCCTTGAGCGCGCAATTGGCGTCATCTATCGGCCCGAGACCGAGCGCTGGAGCCATTATTTCGATGCGCATCTGTCGCGCCAGTTCGACGCGCTGGTGTGGTTCGAAGAGACCAATCCGGTGAAGCCATTGCCGGGCAAGCCGGCAGAGGGCGCGCCGGACATCTATCCGTTCGGGCTGTGACGCGACATGGATGACATCGCGCTCTCTCGTCTGACGGGCGCCTTTGGCCTCGCGACCATTGCGTTCTGGTTGCCGCAATTTCCGCTTTATATGGTCGGCGCGCCGCCGCTGCCGTATGAAAGCGCCCGCTATGTCGAACATCTGCGCTCAATCCACGATGTCGCGCTGACGCGTATTCTTCTGGATCAGGGCGTCTATGTTAGTCTCTTGGCGTTCGTGGCGGGATTGCGCGAGGTTATGAAGCGCAAGCGGCCGGACTGGGAATGGTTGGCGACACTGATGTTCGGCGCCGCCGCAGTATGGCTGGGCGTCACCTTGGTGGCGGACGGTCTGGCGGGAGGCGCTGTTCTCGATGCAATCAGCGCCTCACCCGATCCGACTGCTGTCCGCGCGCTGATCCTCGGCACCTTTCTGATCTACAATGGCTCAACGGCTTTCGTGATGACGGCGCTGTTTTTGACCGCTGCGGGGCTCGCCACCTTGGCCACAAAGGCGCTGGCGGCCTGGACCGGTTGGTTCGCGCTCTTCGCCGCGGCCTTATGCATCGCCTGCGTGCCGGCGATGTATGGCGGACCGGTCGACTATCATGCGTTCTACAACCCCGGCGGTTTTGGCCCGGCGGTGATCGCCAGTTTCCCACCGCTTTTTTGGTTTGTCGCGGTCAGCGTCATCTTGGTCGGGCGTCGCCGCGAGAGCCGCGTTGACGCGCGCTAAACCTGGGCGCCGCTCAGCCGCCCCGCCGGCGGTTGATCGCCGGGAGTGGATCGCGGCGATAAGGTGAGAACTCGACCGCGGGGGAGCGACGCAGCGGCTGTTGGTAGAGGTTCATGAGCGCCATCACCTCGCGCGGCATCTCCTGCGAAATCGACGACCCAATATCGGCGACTTCTCGCGCCGACAGGCCGTAATCATGGGTCCAGCGCCCATCCGTCAGTATTTCCGCGATCTCCGCCGCTTTCTCAGGCGTGGTGGGGTCGGGCAAGAGCGCGCGCACTTCGCGGGCGATTTCTTCGGTCGCCTTGCGGCCCATGTCGGCGAGCACCAGCGTCTCGTCATCGATTTCCTCGATCGGCTTTTCGGTTACGACCTTCATCAGCGACGAGGCGGGGAGCCCTTCGACTTGGGGGTCGACCGCGCCCAACATGGCGTTCGGCGACATAACAATCTCGTCGGCCGCGAGCGCAATGAGCGTTCCGCCGGACATTGCGTAGTGGGGAACGAACACCGTGACTTTGCCCTGGTGGCGCTTCAGTGCCCGCGCAACCTGCACCGAAGCGATCAGGAGGCCGCCCGGGGTTGTGCAGCACGACATCGATGGGCGTGGCTGGATTGGTCAGTTCGATCGCGCGCGCCACCGCTTCGGCGTCGTCAAGATCAATGTAACGCAGCACCGGAATGCCGAGAAAGCTCACTGTCTCTTGCCGATGCACCAGCAGAATGAGGCGCGACCCGCGTTGGCGCTCGATTGCTGAGATCGCACTCTGCCGCCGCGCCTCGTTGAGGCGGCGGGCAAGCAGCGGCTGGATCATCACCAGCAACAACAAAATCCAGATCAGATCGCCGCCCGACATCGGCTTCACTCAAGCGCATTTCCCAGGCGCAGAGTTTGACAAGGATCAGGGCGGTGGGCGCAGGCTGCCTACTCTAGTCGCCCAGGAGGCGGCGATGCGTGATAGCAAGCATGTCGAACCAGACGTCAAAGGCGAGATCGGCGTTTCTTCTGAGACACTGGCCTATGTTATCCTGAAGGCGCGCGCCTTCGACGCCCAGGCTGGCGTGTCCGATCCCGATGCGTCATCTCACTTCAGCGACGATCGCGCCGTCTCGGTTTTGGAGGGCCAGTCGGACGACCCCACCCAGGGCGAACTCCGCACTGCAATCGGGGATTTACCCGAAGACCAACAGGCGGCGCTTGTCGCGCTTGCGTGGATGGGGCGCGGCGATTTCGAAGCTCACGAATGGGAGACGGCGCTGGCGACGGCGAATGAGCGGCGAGCGGGCGAAACGGCGGGCTATCTCATCGGCATGCCGATGCTGGGCGACCTGTTGGAGGAAGGCGCGGCCATGCTTGGCGTTTCTTTGACCGATGAGGAAACCAAGGGGCTCGAACATGGCGCTGTCCGCCGCACATCCGACTTTGACTGAATGAGCTGGAGCGCCTGTATGAAAAGCCTCGGGCGCGCTCCAACAACGCGAGAAAGTTCATCGATCAACGCGCTACAACCCGCGTGTGCTCGCCATACTCGATCCTCACCAACAGCTGGTCCTGCCTAGAGATATCGGCGGGCGAGCCATATCGCGGCGTATCGTATGGGGCGCGCGCGTCGCTAATTCACCATTGCCGTACGCGACCGACATCCACGTGAACAAAGCCAGGGTCCGGGTAATACCCGACGCCGCCGCCGCGCAGCGCCAAGGCGGCGTCACGCAGTGCGATTGTGTCGAGCCCTTCAATGGCGATATCGATCGCCATGCCCTGCATGTGCAGACTGCGGCGCGCCACGCCAGAACTGGCGTCGGCCAGCGTGGCGTTGGTTTGCGGCGAGCGATAGCCGGATATGACCTGGAAGGGGCGCGTCGTGGGGAGTTCGCCCGAGAGACTGTAAAGCAGGTCGAGCAGGCGCACGTCGATGGCGTGGGCTTCGCCTGTCCGGTGATCGCGCAGGATATGGCTGATCGCGGCCGCCGCATCCGCTGGGACGCCGCCGTTTTGCCAATACTCAATTGTGAGCGCTTCTCCGGTGTGTAGGTTGTGAAACGCGAGGGCTTTGGTTTCTAGTGCGCTTGCCCGCGCCGCTCCGGCGAAAAGGACCGGCGCGGTGAGGCCAAGCCCGGCGAGGAGTGCACCACGACGTGTCAGCATATGCCGATACTTATGACCAATGCGCTGACACGCCAAGGCGCGCACTGCGCACGCCGGTAGCGGGCGGCGTGTTGCGTTTGCTGGCCGCACTCTTGGCGTTGGCTTGGATCGCCGGTTGCGCGGGACGCGAGCCGGTTCCAGCGCCGCTGCCCCCGATCGAGCCGCCTCCTGCGCGCGCATGGAGCGCAGAGCAGCTCGCGGACCTGCGCGCCACGGCGCGGATCGCCCCGGCGCACGGCCTCAGGCCCGAGACCGATGCTCTCGAACTGATCGACCAGCTTGAACCGTTGTCGCTGGGTCAGGCTGAGATGGCGCAGCGCCTCGATGTGGTCGTGGATGCAATGTTCGAGCGGTTGGTGCTGAGTTTTGCCGTCGGCGGCGTTGATCCGGCCCAGGTGGATCCGGAGTGGCGGATCGCGCGACCGGCACCGCCAGACGTCGCTACGCTTCGGCGCGCCGTAGCGGAAGGCGCCGAGGTTTCCGAGACGCTGATTGGTTTGCTGCCCAGCGCACCAGAGTACACCGCGCTGTCAGCCGAGCTGGCGCGCGTTCAAGGTGAAGCCGACGGCGCTGTTGACGCCAACGGCCTCTCAAAGGAGATGCGCATTGAGCGCCTGAAGGCGAGCTTGGAACGCTGGCGCTGGCTGCCACGAGACATGCCGAGGCGCCGCATCGACGTGCTGGTTCCACTTTTTGAGCTGCGCCTGCGGAATGGCGAAGCGAGCACGCGCCACGCCATCATCGTTGGGGCGCGGGGCACGCAGACGCCAACCTTCGCCGCCGCGATCGAGACCATCACGCTCAATCCCACCTGGACGCCGCCATCAAGCATTCTGCTGGGAGAATTGTTGCCACGCTTCCGCCGCAACCCCAGCGCTGCCGCCGACGAGAACTTCGAAGTGACCGACAGCGCCGGGCGCGTGGTCGACCCGGCGGATGTGAATTGGAACGCACGGCCGTTCCCGTACACGCTGCGGCAGCGCGCGGGCCCGGGCAACGCGCTCGGGCGCTTGCGCTTCGATTTGCCTAATCCCCATGCTGTCTTCTTGCACGACACGCCAAGCCGCGGCCTGTTCGCGCGCGACAATCGCGCCTTAAGTCATGGGTGCATTCGCGTAGCCGAGCCGGTCGCGCTCGCCGTCAACGCCTTGAGGGACCCGATATGGGACGCTCCAACGCTTGAGGCGGCGATCGAGACAGGCGCTACTCAGGTCATTTCGCTCGCTGCGCCCTTGCCGGTCTATGTTCTTTATCTCACCGCAGGTGCTAACGATGACGGCCTGGTGATCTATGCGGAGGATCTTTACGGGCGCGACAGCGCACTGCTCCGCGCACTCGATGGCTGAACGGTATCGGCGTGGGCTGGAGAGTCGTCTTCGCCATCGGAATGCGGCGGTGGCGCTTAGCCGCCGGCCCCCGCCATGGCTCAAGCGGCCCGGCGTCTAAAGCAGCAGAGTTTGCAATAGATCAAAGCGCGGCTAGCGCAATTGGCATCATATGGCGCTATGATTGAAGCGCCATTCCCGAACCGCCGCCGTGCTGGCGAATTGCTGGCGCGGGCACTTGCTAAACGCAATTTCGAGCATCCGGTGGTGTACGCGCTGCCGAGAGGCGGGGTGCCGGTCGCCGCGCCCATAGCGACCTTGCTGGGGGCGCCGCTCGATGTGCTGCTCGTGCGCAAGATCGGCGCGCCCGGCCACGAGGAGCTGGCCGCGGCCTCGGTGGTCGATGGAGAAACGCCCGACATCGTGCTCAACGAAGATATCGTACGCGCCTTTGGCATGACCCGCGTGGATATCGATGCGGCCGCAAAGCTGCACCTGAAGGAGATCGAACGGCGCCGCGCGCTCTATCTGCCGGGTCAGGCGCCGATTTCGGCCGAAGGGCGCACGGCCATTGTCGTCGATGACGGCATCGCCACAGGCGCCAGCGTGCGGGCGGCGATTACGGCCCTGAAGCGCCGCCATCCGCGCCGGATCGTGGTCGCCGTTCCTGTCGCCGCAGCCGATACCGTGCGCGCGTTGCGCCGCGAGGTGGACGACGTGGTTTGCCTCGCCGCGCCTGAGCGCTTCGGGGCGGTGGGGTATTTCTATGATGATTTCCACCAGTTGGACGATCGCGAAGTGATCGAGACGCTGACCAACTTTGCCGAAAATCAAAGCGCCCGTGCCTGACGCGGGCGAAACAACATTGGCCGGGGGCATGGAGATTGAGCAATGACAGCACGTGAAGTGGCGCCCGCGAAGTCCGACAATGGCGGCTTAGCCCTGCGCCGCGCCAGCCCGTTCAATCTGCTGCAACACGAGATCGACCGCGTATTCGACTCGTTCGCCAATTGGCGGGGTTTCGAGCCCGCCGCATTCACGCCAAGCATGAATGTGAGCGAGACCGACAAGACCATCGAGGTATCGACCGAGTTGCCAGGCATGGACGAGAAGGACGTGGAAATCTCGATCGCCAACGACATCCTGTCCATCCGCGGGGAGAAGAAGGCCGAGAAGGAAGAGAAGGGCAAGAACTACCGCCTCTATGAACGCACCCACGGCTCGTTCGAGCGTTCGCTGGCGCTGCCGCCTGGCATTAAGCCGGACGACATCAAGGCATCGATGAGCAAGGGCGTACTCAAGATCACGCTGCCGAAGCCCGCGACCGCTCAACAGCAGAAGATCGCCATCGCGGCGGAGAGCTGACGGCCACCAGCGGACGATAAGATCAGCACCGACCTTCCCAGTGAGGAGCGTCTGCGCCTGGGTCGGGCCAGACCAACGCGGGCGCCTCGCGGAAGCCCTGGCAGTAGTCAGGTCGCCTAAACTCAGCCGGTCGCCTCAGGACTCGTGCGCAGCCCGGAACGACCGGCGCCAAGGGGCTACAAATCGGATAACGGAATGCCGATCAGGCATTGCTCCCAATCACGAAACGTCTCAACCAGCTGGTTCGAGGCGTTTCCATCCAGGCGCACCAGCCCTTGCTGCGCATAGCGCAGAGAAGGCGGCCTCGCCGAGACGGGCGCTGCACGAGCTTCTGCTAAGAAGCGTTTCCAGGCGCAACAACTCTTGACGCCGCCCGCGACGCGGCGTCTTGGGGACGCGAACGCGACCTCAAGCGACAAGCGGCGGCCGATGAGCATCGAAGACGAACCGGCGGCCGCCGAGACCAGACGGCGCGCGCCATCCGAAGACCCTGGCTTCATCATCCGCGTGATCGGCGCGGCGGGCGACCACGACGCGCCGCTGCTGCGGCGGCTGTTGGGCGGGCTCGACACCGCCGACATCGCCGACGTGATCGAACACGTGCCGCTTGAGACGGCGCGCACCGTCGCGCGCATGGTCGGCCGCGACCTGCCCGCGGAGTTCCTCGCCGACCTGTCCTGGGAGCGGCGCGAGGAGGTGTTGCCGGAGCTGCCCGCCGGCTACGTCGCCCACGCTCTGGGCGAGCTCGATACTGACGACGCCGCCGCGGTCGCCGCCGACATCGATGAAAAGCAGCTGGGCGCGGTGCTCGCCGCGGCTGATGAAGACACTCGCCTTGCGGTCGAGGAAGCGCTGTCCTTCGACGAAGAGACCGCCGGTCGGCTCATGCAGCGCGAATACGTCGCCGCGCCCGAGGGGGCGCGCGTCGGCGATGTGATCGACCGCATGCGCGCGGAAGCCGCCGAGCTGCCGGACGTGTTCTTCGAAATCTATGTCGTCGATCCGATGATGCGCCCAGTTGGCGCGGTGCATGTGTCGCGGCTGATGCGCGAACGGCGTGAGACGCCGCTCGCGTCGATCATGGCGCCGGTCAAGGCGTTGATCCGTCCGGAGATGGATCAGGAAGAGGTCGCGCACACGTTCCAGAAGTATCACATGGCGTCGGCGCCCGTTGTCGACGACGCCGGACGCCTCACCGGCATGGTCACGGTCGATGACATCGTCGACGTCATCAGCGAAGAAAGCGAAGAGGACTTGCTGAAACTCGCCGGGGTCAGCGAAGCCGCGCAGACCGACGACGTGTTGCGCTCCGTGCGTGCGCGCGCGCCGTGGATCCTGATGAATATCGGAACGGCGTTGGTCGCCTCAACCGTGATTTCCGCGTTCTCAGGCTCCATCGAACAGCTCGTGGCGCTGGCCGTGCTGATGCCTGTGGTCGCGTCAATGGGAGGCAATGTCGGCAACCAGACCGTCGCTGTCGCCGTGCGGGCGTTGGCGTCGCGCGATCTCACCGACGCCAATGCTTGGCGCTACATCGTCCGCGAAGCCGCGACCGGCGCTGCGCAAGGTTTGATTTTCGGGGTGCTGCTGGCGGCGGTCGCGCTGTTGTGGTTCCAGAATCCTGGCCTCGCGATTGCGGTCGGCCTCGCCGTGGTGATCAACCTCGCTTGCGGGGGCATCGTCGGCATCGTGGTGCCGCTGCTGCTGCGCCGCTTCGGCGCCGACCCCGCAGTATCGGCGTCCGTCTTCGTCACGTTCTCGACCGACGCGCTTGGCTTTCTGGCCTTCCTTGGACTCGCAACGCTCATCTTGCTGAGCTGAAGGCGTGCTCGGGAGGTTACTTTTTCGAAAAAGGCCGGACTCATCCTTAACCCGCAGCGCCATTGGTGCGAGACTTGCGCCGCCGAAGACACCAGCGGTGCATTCTGTCTCAGAATGAACCGCCCCGATCTTCGATGGGTGGACTATGGCGTACACGACTTCAGCAACAGGCCTTGCGTTGCTGCGCAAGCACGAAGGGTTTCGCGCCAAGCCCGCGCAAATCGGCGAAGGCGTGTGGCTCGTTGGCTACGGCCATGTTCATCGCGGGGCCAAGTGCGCCGCGACCACGCAGGAAAAAGCGAAACTCAGGCTCGCCGCCGACCTGAGGCCCATCGAGAAGGCGCTCAACAAGACGGTCAACGTCGCGATCACGCAGTCTCAATTCGACGCGCTGGTGTGTTTCGCGTTTTCCATAAGCCTGCCGGCGTTTCTTGAAAGCGATGTGCTTAAGCGTGTTAACGCTGGCGACTTCATCGGCGCGGCATGCGCCATGGACGCTTGGCGCAGGGGCGACAGCCTTGGTAAGGTCGTTGAGGCGCTGGTGCGGCGCCGCGCGACCGAGAAGGCGCTGTTCCTGAAGGACCTGCCGGTTGTGGTTGCGCCTTCAGCGCTGGTGCGTCCACAGCTCGACCACGCCGCGCTCATTCTGGCCGAAGCCGCCGCGCCGGGCGTGTCGGCGACGCCACGGCGATCGATTGGCGTGCGCTTAACCGAGATTTTGCAGTCCGAACCGGCGACCGCGGCGGTCTTGGCCGCGCCGAGCGCGCCGATGGAGGACATTCCCGAGGAAATCACCACGGCGCACGCCAAGCCGGTCGCGCGTCCGCTTGCCGCCGTTAACAATGTCCCGCGCCCGCTCGCCTTAGTGTGGAAACGGCGCGCCGGCGATGCGCCGCACGAACGGGTTGGTCACGGGCCGTTAATGCTGCTTGGTGTTGCGCTGATGCTGCTTGGCGGTTCGCTGCTGCTTGCCGGCCGCGGCGCCGTGATCGACATCATCGGCGCGCTGGCGCTGATCACCCCTGGCGTCGCGGCGACGTCGATGGCGCTGACCGGATGGAAGCGCGACGTCTCGGCCAACCCCTGAGACCAACCCCTGAGACACCGAAGGGCCGCGCCTTTCGGCGCAGCCCTTCCATTGTCAGTCCCCACTGGGCGACTGGCTAAGCGTGTGCCGGTCCCGAAACTGTCTTCGAAGTGGTCCACGCCTTCCAAAAAGCCCCTGACGGGTGACAATGAGACATGGATCACCTCCTTTCTTAAAGCAGCCGGCCAACACGCCGACGCCGACGACCATCGCCGGATGCGCTTAACATAGAGTTCATCGTTAGACGCGCAAAGCCGGTCATGCACTGCGCGAGCGGTCGCGCCCACAACCACCTCTTGCGTGAATCGCCTTATGGCTGCTCCGGCGTCAGCGACCCAAGCAGCGTCGCTGTGTCGCCCGCCATGGCCACGCACGCAGTGCTCTCAGCGCCGTCGGGAAAGCAGAACAACGGACCTTGTGCGCCGCGCGCCGCCTCATAGACGCTGCGCGCGACCGCGGGTCGAAATCCGGGTGGCCGTTCGCCCCTCGCTGGCCACGCCGGCAACATGTCGGTCGTTGGCGGGTCGGCGGTGTTCAACGTCCAGGCGTCGAGGTCGGCGCGCAGCCCGGTTTCGTCATTGTTGGGATTGAACGCGAGCGGCACGTCGCTCACTCGGTAGTCGCGGGTGAACAGCACCGCGCCTTGCACCGATCGTATGCGAACCGTTGCGAGCGCCTCCGCGCAGGCGCCGCCGCGCGCTTCGGCTTCGATCACGTAGTATTGGCTGCCGACCGCCGACCAATCGCGCGACGCTTGCGCTGTACATTCCGGTTCGTCGAGCGGCGGCAGCGTTGGGGTGGCGGCCTTATGCTGTGGCGTCGGCGTGCACGCTGCGGCCACCATAAACAGGACTGCTCCCAGGCAGCGCTTCATTCAGCAGTCTCCTCGACATCGCGCTCGTAGAGATGACCCGCGCCGCCCGCGGCGGGTTCCCAGAAGACGCAGGTCTCGCGTGCTGTCGCCGAATAGTGGCACAACATCGGCAGTGCCCGGGCGCGGATGTCGTCATATGTGAATTGATCGAGCGTCGTTTGCCCCGGTGCAAGCGCCGACCAGTCCGGAGCCGCACCGGTGGTGGACAGGGTCGCGTCTGTCCACCGCTCCAAGAACGCCTGCATCGGCTCCCTGTCTTGAGCCGCGAACACATCGCCAAAGCGAAGCGAAATGGGCGCCGACCAAGACCAAACCGGATAGCCCTCCGCGGTGCGCACGACCAGCAAACCGACGGCCTTGTCGCAGGCGGGGCCGATGGCCTGAGCCACAATCTCATCTTCGGCGCCCGGCGCGGTGAGCGCGATAGTGCGCGCCGCTTCGAGATCGCAGCGCGGCGGCGCGGTTGGCGCACACGCAGCAAGCGCTGCGACCAAAGCGAAAACAAAGAGCCTCATGGTCCGTACACCACCATGGCGGCTGGCGCGTTTGACGCGGGATCGATGATCAGACACTGCGTGGTCTCGACCCCCATGGCATAACACGCCATCGGCAGATCACGCCCACGCAGCAGCTGGTAGGTTTCACGATCGAATGGCGTTTCGTAAGCGAACGTGGTCGCCGATTGTGTGAGTGCCTCGGCGTCGGCGCGCCACTCCGGCAGAGAGCTAGTGCGCGACTCTGTGACATCGGCCCACCCGGCGAGAAACGTATCGATTTGATCTTCCGTGACGGGCGGTGCGCCTTCCGGCGGCGATCCGCCGGCTGTCATCTCGTGATAGGTCGAGGCGAACGCCCACAACGGATCGCCGCCTGGGTTGCGGATGACGAAAGTCACCACAGCCTTGTCGCAGGTGGGCCCCTCGGCGCGCGTGGTGACGGTGTCGGGCGTAGCGCTGCTCCACGACACCTCGTGGGACGCGGCGCGCGCGCAGCCGGGCGCCGCCTCGTCGGATCCGCGCGTGCACCCCGTCACTGCGACAACAGTGGCGATGAGCAGAAATCTAAGCATGGTTCCCCCGCGGCGGCGGACGTAAAGCACGTCAGCAGCGCGCGCGCTACGTCATTCCGCTGCTTCCGCAGGGAGCGAGGGGTTGAGCGCCCCATACGCTTCGGTCACCGGCGCTTGAAACAGCGCGTGCGGACGTTGCAACGCGGCGACCGCGGCCTCGTAACCTGCGGCGATGGTCTCGTCGAAGCGCTTCCAGTCGCGCATATCGAGATCAGGCATTTCCGGCGCGATCAGAACGTCGGCGCCCGCGCGGCCCTCCCAGGGGTCCACCGCCAATGTCGCCGCGCGCATCAGCAGCGACGCGATCGGCGGGGCGGATTGGAAGCCGTGCGCCGCAACCCAGCCGAAAAAGCCGGGCGGGTCTCTGAAGTCTTCGATGTCAATGCCGTCGCGCCGCGCGACGTCGACGCCGATGATAGGGCCGCGATGCAGGTCGCGGAGAATGTCCACCGGGAAGTTCTTCAGCACTGCGCCGTCCACGAGCAACGCGTGGTCGCTGTCGATGACCGGCGGCAGGATTCCCGGCAACGAGATTGACGCGCGCAGCGCCGTGCGCAGCGGTCCGCCGCGATGCACGTGCGCCTGGCCGGCGACGAGGTCGGTCGACACTGCGAAGAAGGGGATTTCCAGGTCTTCGATCAGGGTTTCGCCGAAATGCTCGCGCAGCCGGTCGCTGACCCGGCGCCCTCGGACCAGGCCGACTACCGGGATGACATAGTCGCCGAGCGGATTGGTCTCGACGAACGCCTTGCGGATGCGCAGCTCGATTTCGTCGTCGTTCCATCCCATTGCGACGCAAGCGGCGATAATGGCGCCCATCGAGGTGCCGCCGGCTATGTCCAGCGGCAAGCCCGCTTCGCGCAGCGCGCGTACGACGCCGATATGCGCGTAAGCGCGGGCGCCGCCTCCGGAGAGGACGATGCCGATCGAACGCCGCGCAACCACGCGGGCCAAACGCGCGGCGTCGACATCGTCGGTGCCTCGCCAATGAAACAGCCGCGCCGCATCGCAAGCGAGACGCCATTCGTTGGTTGTCGCCGCTTTGCGGTCCATGCCGTGATGCAGGAGCACGACGTCGACGAGCCGGAACTGGCGGGCCGGTGAGGGCTCTTCGTGCGGCAAGAGCGGCACCGAGGGACGCGCATCGGCGCGCGCGAAGAACCAGATGCGATCGGCTTGACGAATGCAGGTGCGGAACCAGGTCGTGTCCGCGATCGGAGAGATCAAGAAGACCGCGTCGTTCTTTTTTTCCAGCGCATCGAACCATGCGCTGGTCATGCCGTCGCTCGAGAGCGCCGCGAAGTCCTCTTCGCTCACGATCGCGGCGCGCGCGCCAAGCCGCTTCAGACCCGCCTGCAAGATGCGCGCGCGCAGCTTTAGATCGATGGTCGGCGAGGTTGCGATGAGCGCATAGACTTTTGGGTCGGCGCGCGGACTGGTGCGGCTGTTGGCCCGCGAACGCGTTAGCATCAAGCGCGCCAAATGCTCCATGAGGCCCGGGTGAGCGTGCACCAATCGCTCAAACGCCGTCGGCGTGAGCTTGAGGACTTCACTGTCGCGCATGGCGAACACGCTCGCCGTGTGCGGCTCGCGCGCGATCAGCGCCATTTCGCCGATCGGTTCGCCCGGCCGGATGTAACCAAGCAGACGGTGACCGCCGGCCTCGGTGGGTTTAAAGGCGGCCATCGACCCCGAAATCAGGAACCACATCCCATCCGGACGCTCGTTGGCGGTGAAGAGCTTCCAGCCCGCCGGCACGGAGAACCATTCCGTTTCGGCATCGACCGCGGTGAGCAGGTCCGCTGGCGCGTTGCTGAGGAAGGCGATATCGGCGAGGCTGGGCTTCATGATTGACCTGGGCGCTGAGGATAAGCGGTGGTTGTTAAGGCGCAATGAGAGCAGCGGCCGCCGGCGGCTTCACCGCCGGGCGTGGCGTGCTACAGGGGCTTCATGACAGTATTCGTCACCTATGCCTCCCAAGATCAGGCCGCCGCCGAGGCCTTGGAGAAAGCGCTGGAGCGTCGGGGGCAATTCGTCGAACTCGATAACGGACAGGCGGCGCAACGGCCGGTTGGCGCGGGCGACGTGCTGGTGCTGATGGTCTCAAGCGCCTTACTGTTTACGCCGACCCGACTTCGGCTGGAGCAGCGGGCACTCGACGCCTGGGCTGACAACCGCCTGGTCGTGGTCAGGCTCGATAAGGGTCTGGCGCCGGTCGGTCTCCGCGATCTGCCGTCTATCGACGCCAGCTTCGAGGCGCAGCGAGAGTTTACCTGGATGAAGGTCGCCGATGCGGTGCGGGATGTCCTGCGCCCGGCCGCGCCTCAGCATGCTGACCGCGCAAGGGCGCCGTCGTCTGGCCCGGCGCCGGCACGGCGCGCGCCGCGCAAGCGTGGCGCGGGCTGGGTGACCGCGCTGCTGCTCCTCTTGGCCGCATCACCCGGCGCCTACGCTATCGTTGCGGCCGCCGCCATCTGGCTCGTCAACCGTATCGGCCCGACACCGGGCACGTGGCGTGATCTGGTCGCCGACATCACCGATCTCGGGGTGCGCTTGGGGTTGCCCGCGGCCGCTGCGCTCATTGTGTTCGGTGCGGCGGCGGCGGTCACGGTGACCATTGTGCTTTGGGCGGCCGCAGCCGCTATCTCGGCTCTCTTCCGGCCGCGAGTGGCGGCCTCGCGGGCGCCGCCAGCTGGAGCCGAAGCGCCCGCGCAGGAAGAGGCGTCCGACGCAACATTCGTGTCCTATGCCCGCGCAAACCAATCCGTGGTGCTGCCCGTGATCGAGGCCGCCAAGCAGAGCGGACATCGGTTCTGGGTCGACCAGCAAGGCGGCGTGAGCGCCGGGGATGGTTGGGCAGGGGAGATCGTGCGCGCTATACGTGGAGCGGCCGGCGTCGTCGTGATGTGCTCGAAGGCCGCCTTCGAGAGCGATCATGTAAAACGCGAAATCTATCTCGCCGACCGCTACAAGAAACGGCTCACGCCGGTATTCATAGAGGCGGCGGAGCCGCCTGAGGACTTCGAGTATTTCTTCGCCGGCGTACAGGCGCTGAAATTGCACGAGACACCTGAATCTGAGCGATCACAGGCGTTCATGCGTGTGTTAGGGTAAACGAATGTCGGACGCACCTGATCCAGTTCTGCTCGATGTGTCGCCGGAAGGGATCGCCATCGTCACGCTCAATCGGCCCGCCAAAGGCAACGCCTTTGACGAGCTGATGATCACCGGACTCAGCGACACGTTTGAAACGCTGAAGGGCGCCGATCATGTGCGTGCAGTGTTCGTACGCGGCGCCGGCGAGAGTTTCTGCAGCGGCGCCGACGCCGATTGGCTTAGCCGCTCGCTTGAGTTCGCGGACATCGGGGCCGAGACCGATGCGCTGACGGTTGCGCGGATGCTGCAGCACTTCCACGCCCTGCCGCAGCTGACCGTGGCGCTGGTTCACGGCGAGGCGCGCGGCGCTGGCGCTGGCCTCGTCGCCGCCAGCGATGTCGCGGTTGCCGCCAGTAACACGACGTTCCGGTTCGATGACGTTCGCCACGGTCTCATACCTGCCCTCGTTGCGCCCTACGTGGTCGAGGCGGTTGGCCGACGACGCGCGAAGGCATTGTTCGCGACGGCGGAGTCTTTCGCCGCCGACTACGCCGAGCGCATCGGGCTCGTCCAGTACGTTGTCGATGATGAAGCCGGCCTGACACGCATGATCGAACACATCAGCGATCTCGCACTGGCCGCAGCGCCCGGCGCCGTGTCGGAAGTCAAGACGCTGGTGGATTTCATTGCGTTGCACAAAGCCGATGAAGCTCTGGCGCGCGAAACCGCCCGCCGTCATGCCGCCAGGCTTGGCTCCAGCGAGGGGCGCGAAGGGCTGTCGGCGCAGCGCGAAAACCGCAAACCGGGGTGGCGCAGTTGAGATTGAAGCGCGGCCCGAGCAAATTTTGGGCGGCTCTTTTCAGAGCAGGGGTCGTCCGCGGCCGCCTGCCGTTCTGGCGTGTGGTGATCGAGGCGCGGCTGAACCGCCACGCGCGGCGCTGGCCGCGTCGTTTTGGCTCGGCGGTGACGGCTGTGTTCGTGTGGGCGCGCACGATCGAGGAGGCGGAGGGCCTGGCCTCGCTGGCCGCCGAGGAGGAGGGCCTCGAAGTGTTGACGGCTGACGCCAAGCAATGTCCGCCGGCAGCGGCGCCCAAGCGGGTGCCGATGGCGGTGTCGCGCACGGAGTTGGGGTTCTTGCCGCAGGTGGATGGCGAAGCCGGCGCCAGGCGCGACGCCCGGGCTTGATCGCGGCCGCAGGGCGCGTGACACTCGTTTCATGAGCGGAGAGCTGGAAGCAGCGGGCGCGATGGCGACCGCCGGGTTGGCGGCCGGCGCGATCGAGGGGCGCGAAGCGCACGGCGCCGGCGAAGGTGCATGCCTCAATTGCGGCGCGGCGCTAGCGGGGGCGTATTGCAGCCAGTGCGGTCAGGCCGCGCATGCCCACCGCACGCTGTCGCACATGTTCGAGGAGGTGCTGCACGGCCTCATTCACTTCGACACCAAGGCGTGGCGCACGCTGCCGATGCTGGCGTTTCGCCCAGGCACGCTGACCCGCAACTACATCTATGGCAAGCGCGCGCGTTACATCTCGCCGCTGGCGCTGTTCCTGTTCACGATTTTCTTCATGTTTTTCGTGTTCGCGTTCGTGGACGTGGACATCTTGCGCGTGAACGCCACGCCATCGCCGGGCGACGCGCGCGCCGAGCTGGTCGAAGCGCGCGAGGCGCTGGTGGCGGCCGAACGCGAGTTGACACAGGCGCGCGCCGAACCAGAGGACCAGTTCACCGGCGACCTGCAAGTGAGGTTGGCCCAGCAGGCCGTCGAGCTTGCACAAGCAGAAGTCGAACGCCGGGAGCAGGCGCTGGCGCGCATTGAGACGGCTACCGCGCCGGTCGCCATCGAACCGCCAGCTACGAGCGCTGCCGCGCCTGCCGCGGGATCAGAGCCGGCGGCGCCGACCACGGAAGGCCCGTTCATTGGCGTGGTTGGCAATGACACTGTCGAGGCTGATCTCAACGACGGCCAAGGCACGTGGCAGGACGCACTGCAAAACGCCGCGCGCAACGGCGACCTCCGCGTCAATACCGGCTTCCCAGCCTTGGACGAACGCATTCTCCATAGCTTTGAGAATCCCGATCTGGCGCTCTACAAGGTGCAACAGGCGGCCTACAAATTCTCATTTTTGCTTGCGCCGATTTCGCTGCCCTTTCTTTGGTTGCTGTTCGTTTGGCGACGCGGTCACACGCTCTACGACCATATGGTCTTCATCCTCTACTCGCTGTCGTTCGCGTCCCTGGTCTTCGTGCTGGTTGCGCTCGTGAACGATGTGCCTTGGCTTGAGTGGCTCGGGGCGGGCTTGCTCATGCTCGGTCTGCCCGCTCATATGTTCTTCCATCTGAAGGGCGCCTACGCACTCGGCTGGTGGTCGGCGCTGTGGCGCGTCTGGTTCTTGTTCCTCTCGGCGATCCTCGCGCTCTCGGTGTTCGTGATTGCGATCATTGTGCTCGGTCTCGGCGGGTGAAGGCGCTTGTCTCCGATCCGTGGGTGGTCAACGCGGCGTCAGCGGTCGTCGTAGGGCTGATGGTGGGCTTGGCTGCGCTGCTTGGGTTTCGCCAGCGCAGCAGACTTGATCGCGCCGCCGTCGAGGCTCTTGCGACGGGAGAGGGGCAGACCGTGCAAGATGCGCTGATCGCGTCGAACGGCTCAGCCGCCTTAGCGCTGCTGTCGAGCGGGGCGCTGCTGATTGCGCGCACGCTCGCCGACGGCGTCAGCGTCCGCATCGTCAGCGCAGGCGGCGCGCGCCTCCAGGTGACGCCCCGGAAAGTCACAATCGCGTTTGCCGACATCGGCTTTCCGCCGCTACACTTGCCGCTCAAGGCAGCGCCGCCGGCTTGGCTCGTCGCGCTGGCGCAGGGAGGCTAGGCCGTGGAGCCGCCGTTCGAGATTCCGCCGATCATCACCTACGCGGTGCCCGCGTTCGTGGCGCTGATCATCATCGAGATGATCTATGTGCGCGTGACCCGAAAAGGGCGTTACCAGTTCGAGGACGCCGCCACGTCGTTGGCGATGGGCTTGGGAAACCAGGTCTCCAAAGTGCTGGTGGGCGGTTTGGCGGTCGCGGCCTATTACTGGGTGTATCAGTTTCGTGTCTTCGATCTCGGCTGGACTTGGCCGGTGCTGGTTGCCTGCTTCTTCGCCGAGGACCTCGCCTATTACTGGATGCATCGCATCAGCCATGAACGGCGCTGGTTCTGGGCCAGCCATGTCATCCACCACTCGTCGCAGCACTACAATCTGACCACAGCGCTACGCCAAACCTGGACCGGCGTGCTTGGCCTCTCGTTCATTTTCTGGCTGCCGCTGGTCTACATCGGCTTTCCGCCGGAGATGGTGCTGATGTTCTCAGCCATCAGCCTCGTCTACCAGTTTTGGATTCACACCGAGGCGATCGATCGCCTCGGGCCGCTCGAATGGGTGCTCAACACGCCGTCGCATCATCGCGTGCACCATGCGATCAACCCGCGCTATCTCGACGCCAACTACGCTGGCGTGCTGATCATTTGGGACCGCTTGTTCGGCACCTTCATCCCCGAGGATGACAAGGACCAGATTCGCTATGGCATCATCTCGCAGCTTGGCACCTTCAATCCGTTTAGGGTCGCCTTCCATGAATGGGCCGGCATCTGGCGCGACGTGACCCATGCGAAGTCGGTGCGCGAAGTGTGGGGCTACATGTTCGGCCCGCCCGGCTGGAGCCCAGACGGGTCGCGCAAGACGAGCGCTTCGCTCAAGGCTGCATGGGCCGCCCGGCAACGCGATGCGAACGCGGCGGCAGTTGCGGCGGAGTGATGTATGTTCCCGCGCATTTCGCAGCTGACGACGCGGATGCGTTGATCGTGCGTCTTCTGCGGGGTGCGGCGGCGATGCTCGTCACCGTCGACGCCGACGGGACGCCAACAGCCTCGCACCTGCCTGTCCTGTGGGACGCCGCGCGTAAGATCGCAACCGGCCACATCGCCCGCGCCAATCCGCAGTGGAAGGGCGGCGACGGGCGCGGCTTGCTGATCTTGAGCGGCCCCGAGGCCTACGTCTCGCCATCGTGGTATCCTTCGAAAGCCGAGCACGGCAAAGTCGTGCCGACCTGGAACTACGAAGCGGTGCACATGGCGGGGCGTGTCGAATGGTTCGATGACGCCGCGCGGCTGGAGAGCGTGGTTCGCGATCTCACGGCGCTGCACGAAGCGGGCCGTGCGCATCCCTGGTCAATCGACGATGCGCCGCGCGCTTATGTCGAAGCGATGCTGCGCGGCATTGTCGGCGTTTCGCTCCACGCAGAACGCATCGAGGCCAAGCGCAAGCTGTCGCAGAACAAGAACGAGGCGGATCGTGAGGGCGTCATGCGGGGACTGAATGAGGGTAGCGAATCCGCCGCCGGGGAGTTGGGGAAAGCGATGCGCAGGGTTTGATATAGCCCTCGACGACGCTGTGCGAGGTGTTGATACGCGGTGTTGAGGGAGCCATTTGATGCGAGCGAGACAGCCACCAATTCCCTACGATTGTCCGTCGTGCAAGAAGCGACCCATCAACGCAAAAGCTACGACAGTTTTCGTTCGCGGGCTCGTCCTTTGGATAAAGATGGGTGAGAAGACTAGTATCGGATGTGTCGGCTGTGTTCGGGCGAGCGTGTTTCGAGAAACAGGTCTGTCTCTGCTCATAGGCTGGTTCAGTCCCTTCGCCCTTGTGATCAATCCCTTCATGATTTTGCTAGGCGCTTTGCAGGGAACATTCCTAGGCAAGAACTCCGGGGCGGCGCGAAGGTATCTCCAGGACCGAGGCTTTCCAACAGGGGTTGAAGGCGACCTCAACCGGACAGCCTATGCGCTCGCTGTAGCGCTTATGGCCGGCGAATGGACTGATGAGGCGGCGTCTCGGGGTTGGCGCGAAGCAGTTATGGTGAAGCGAGAGAATCTC
This sequence comes from Hyphomonadaceae bacterium, assembly GCA_019753175.1. GTDB lineage: Bacteria > Pseudomonadota > Alphaproteobacteria > Caulobacterales > Aquidulcibacteraceae > Vitreimonas. The sequence goes on along the minus strand of JAIELK010000006.1, from coordinate 10,097 downwards.
TCGATCGAACGAATGAACGCTGTAGTCGAGATTGGCCAGAACCTGATCCCGACCTTCGAATCCTCTGACTTTGAGTGGTATGTCGTCATGAGTAAGGAACTCGGGCACCCGCTTCACATCGCGCAAGCCGCACACCGCATTCTGACTGCGGAACAACGAGCGACGCTGAACTCGTTCCTCTCAGCCATCCTTGCCAAACTGGAGTTTCCCGCGCGCCGCAGAGAGGCCTTTGCAGCGGTTCAAAGCGCCGTGCTGTAAGCAGAGCTGGAATGACACTCCACATCATCAAGCTCTGCGTCGGCGCCGACAGCGTCGAGGACCTCGCGCAATGGCAGCAGGGCCAGATCAAGAAGCGCAAGCGCCCGGTGTGCGGCACGCGCATGTGGCCCAAGCGCGTCGAGGACGTGCTTGCCGGCGGCTCGCTCTATTGGGTGATCAAGGGCGTGGCGTGCGTGCGCCAACGCATCGTCGAGATCGCCGACGTGCGCGACGATCACGGCTTGCGGTGCGGGCTCTATCTGGACCCGGAGCTGGTGCGCACAGCGCCGCAGCCGCGCCGCGCCTTCCAGGGCTGGCGCTATCTCGAACCCAAGGATGCGCCGTCCGATCTCAGCGACATCCAGGGCGGCGATGAGTTGCCTGAAGAGCTGCGGCGGCAATTGGTGGCGCTGGGCGCTTGGTGAGCGTTTCGTAGTTGAAATCTTCGGGCGGCGTGAAAGAGTAGCCGTCCAGCCCCGAACGGCTGACATCGCGAGAAGCGGCGCCTGCCGCCAAATCCCAGGCGAACCGGCGCCGCCCGACCACACGAGTGGGTACAAGGGAGGTTCGCCTATGCCGGAAAGCAAATCCGCCAACGTTGTGAGGGCAATTGCCGTCGTCGGGCCCACCGGGGCGGGCAAGACGGCGCTGACCCAAGCTCTGGCATCGGCCGCCTCGGGCGGTTCGGGCGCGGTCCCGAACGCAGCCGGCCAGTCCACCGAAACCCAGTTCACGGCCATCGAGTTTATGGGCGACCGCTACGCGCTGATCGATACGCCGGGCGCCGTCGATTTCCTGGCTGACGCAGACTTTGCGCTCCCCGCGGCAGATTTGGCCATCGTCGTCGCCGATTCCGATCCGGACAAGGCGGTCTTGTTGCAGCCGTTCTTGAAGGCGGTCGAGGAGTTCAAGGTCCCGCACGCAATCTTCATCAACAAGATCGACCAGGCGCGCGGGCGCATCCGTGATTTGCTTGAAGCGCTGCAGCCGGTCAGCGCGCTGCCGCTGGTGGCGCGGCAAGTGCCGATCTGGCGTGACGAAAAGGTCGCCGGTTTCGTCGACCTCGCGCTTGAACGCGCGTTTCTTTATCAGCAGGGCAAGCCATCGCAGGTGATCGACATTCCCGCCGACATGGCCGAGCGCGAAACCGAAGCGCGCTTTCAGATGCTCGAGAAGCTTGCTGATTTCGATGACGCATTAATGGAGCAATTGCTCTCCGACGTGACGCCCGATCGCGACACCGTGTTCGCCGACCTCGTGCGCGAGACGCGCGAGGGGCTGATCGCCCCGGTGTTCTTTGGCTCGACCGCGCAAGGGTACGGCATGCGGCGGCTGCTGAAGGCGCTGCGGCATGATACGCCGGAGCCGAAGTTCGCGGCGCAGCGTTTGGGCCTCAAAGGCGCGGGCGCCTACGTGATGAGAATTTCGCACGCGGGCCAGGCCGGTAAGCTCGCCTATGCGCGCGTGTTCGGCAAAACGATCGCCGACTCCGATCAGCTCACGCTGAGCGACGGTTCAACGCAGCGGCCTGGGGCTCTGTTTGCGGTGCAGGGCGCGCAGACGAAGAAGGTCTCCAGTGCGCCGGAAGGCGATGTCGTCGCCATCGGCAAGCTCGATCCGGTCGCGGCCGGCGATCTGCTCGGGAGCGGCGGCGGCAAACAAAAGGCGGCGGTCGCGCCGCCGCCGCGCTTTGCCGTCTATCAGCTCGCGATCGCCACCAAGGACCGCAAGGACGATGTGCGCTTGTCCGGCGCGCTGCAGAAATTGGTGGAGGAAGACCCGGGCCTTACCGTGCATCACGATCAGACGACGCACGAAATCCTGCTGCGAGGACAGGGCGAACCGCATCTGCGCCATGTGATCGAACGGCTGAAGGGGCGCTTCGGCGTCGACGTGGCCACGGCGCGGCCCTCAACGCCATACCAGGAAACCATACGCAAGAGCGTGGAAAAGCGCGGTCGTCACAAGAAGCAGACCGGCGGTCACGGCCAGTTCGGCGATTGCGTCATCCAGGTGAAGCCGCTGCCGCGCGGCGGCGGCTTCGAGTTCATCGACAAGATCCACGGCGGCGCCATCCCGCGGCAGTGGATCCCGGCCGTCGAAGCCGGCGTTCAGGACGCGATGCAGAAGGGGCCGATCGGTTTTCCGGTTGTCGACGTATCGGTGACGCTCATCGACGGCTCCTATCACGCGGTCGATTCATCCGAGCACTCCTTCCAGATGGCGGGGCGTATCGGCATGAGCGACGCGCTCGCCGACTGCGACCCGGTGATCCTGGAGCCGATCGAGAAGCTTGCGATCTACACGCCCAACAGCGGCACCTCGAAGATCAACTCGGCGGTGTCCAGCCACAACGGGCAAATTCTGGGCTTCGAACCGCGCGAGGGTTGGCCGGGCTGGGACCGCGTCGACGCTTATCTCCCGCACTCGGAGCGCCAGAGCTTCATCATTGATCTGCGCTCGCTGACGCAAGGGCTGGCGACATTCGAAGCGAGCTTCGACCATATGGTGGAGATCAGCGGCCGGCGCGCCGAAGACGCGGCGAAGAAAGCGCAGAAGGACGCGGCGTGAACCGGGCGTCCTATCGCGTCGACTACGATTGCGGCTGAGGAAACAGCGCCAGCTGCGTTTGCAGAACCAGGGCCACCGGCTTGCCGTTCTCGCCGGCGATCCGCGTCTGCCAGACGCTGGTGCGCTTGCCGATGTGAACCGGCGTCGCCTCCGCGGTCACGGTTGAACCCGCCTTCGCGGCGCCAAGGAAGTTGGTCTTGCTTTCGATTGTCGTCGTGCCAATTGCGCCCGTCGGCAGCGTCATGAACGCGCCAAGCGCGCCAACGCTGTCGGCCAACGCCATGATCGCGCCGCCATGGAGAATACCGCCCGCGGTGCAGAGTTCGTCGCGCGCCAACAGCGTGGCGACGACCTTCTGCGGCGTCGCTTCGCGCACGTCGACGCCCATCAGCTTGGCGAACGGCATAGCTTCGGCGGGATTGCTCATGGGGGTCCTCCTATTCGGCGCGCCAGGCGCCGTTCGTCCCAGGCGGCGAACAGGCCGGCGGCGATAATCAGTACGGCGCCAAGATAGATTTGCAGGCGCGGCGCTTCATTGAACACGATATAGCCGATCAGGCTCGCCCATATTAGTTCTGAATAATGGATCGGCGCCAATTGCTGCGCTTCCGCTCGTGCATAGGCGCGCACCATCAGGTACATGAAGCAGGCCGCGAAAGTCCCCATCAGCAGGAACACCGGCCGGTCGCTCCAGTGTGGCGGCGGTGCGAGCGCCACTGCGGGCAAGGCCAGCAGCAGCGCGGGTATGAGGCTCGAGAGCAACGTTACGATCGGCGCGCCATCACGCTCCGCGCGCGCCCGCATCATCACCATCACGATGGCGAACAATGTTGCGGACATAAGGCTGACGGCGACGCCAAGCGCGTGAAGCGGCGAGGCTTCCTGGCTTGGCGCGCCTTGCGCCGCGATGGCGACCCCGACAAAGCCAAGTGCGCCGGCGAAAACGCTCGAAGGCCGCAGCCGCTCTCCGATCAGCACGGTCGCCACAAAGGGCATGAGCAGCAGGCCGAAGAAGGAATAGGTGATCGCTTCGGCCAGCGGCAGGACGGTGAAGCTCCAGAAGAATCCGGTTCCCGCGCAGGCGATCAGCAATCCGCGCAAGCCGTGAAAGCGCCACATGTCCAGCGTGATCGGCGGGCGGCCGGCGTGAATATAAGTGGGCAGCGAAAAGAGCGCGCCGAACGCATACCGCCCCAGCGCCACCAGCAGCACGTGATTGGTCTGGCCGAGATACTTGATCGTGCCATCCATCGCCGAACCGGCGACGAGCGCGAGCGTAAGCACAAGGGCCGGCGGCAGAGCCAGCATATCCTCTCCCCAGTGCGTTCATGACCGCTCGGCGGCGCCATCGCAATGCGGTTTTGCCGGGTACGCGGCTGACGCGGACGCCGGCGGGCGCTATAAGGGCGCGCCAGAGGATCACATGGCCGAATTGAGCGAAGACCAGCAGCTTATCGCCGACACCGCGCGCGCGTTCGCACACGACCGCCTGCGCCCGAACGCAGCGCGCTGGGAGGAGGAGGGGCTCGATCGCGGTGTGCTGAAGGAGCTGGCGGAACTCGGCTTCGCCGGCATCTATGTCGGCGAAGAACATGGCGGCTCAGGGCTGGCGCGACTCGATGCGGCGCTCATCTTCGAGGAGCTGTCGCGGGGCGACATCTCGACGGCGGCGTTTCTTTCGATCCACAACATGTGCGCCTGGATGATCGACGCGTTCGGCGACAACGAGCAGCGCGCCGCCTGGTTGCCCAAGCTCACCCGTATGGAGAAGATTGCGTCCTATTGCTTGACCGAGCCCGGCTCCGGCTCCGACGCCGGCGCCATGCGCACGACAGCCAAACCCGATGGCAACGCGCACTACCTCATCAATGGCTCCAAAGCGTTCATCTCCGGGGCCGGCTTCTCGGATCTCTACGTGCTCATGTGCCGGACCGGCGAGGACGGACCCAAAGGCGTCTCCACCGTACTCGTGGAGAGCGGTGCGCACGGGCTCTCGTTCGGCAAGGCGGAAGACAAGATGGGCTGGCGCGCGCAGCCGACCGCGATCGTCAACTTCGAGAACTGTCGCGTGCCGGTGGCCAACCGCATCGGCCCGGAAGGCGAGGGCTTCAAATATGCGATGCGGGGTTTGGACGGCGGGCGCCTCAACATCGCCGCCTGCGCGCTGGGCGGGGCGCAAGACGCGCTGGATCGCGCGCTTGGCTACGTGAAGGAGCGCAAACAGTTCGGCAAACGCATCGCCGACTTCCAGAACACGCAATTCACCCTCGCCGATATGGAGACGGAGCTCTCCGCCTCGCGCGCGCTGCTGCACTTGGCTGCGCGCAAGCTCGACGCCAAGGCGCCCGACGCGACCAAATATTGCGCCATGGCCAAGCGCTTCGTGACCGACGCGGCGTTCAAGGTGGCCGACCAGGCGCTGCAACTGCATGGCGGCTACGGTTATCTGGCCGATTACGAGGTCGAGCGCATCGTTCGCGATCTGCGCGTGCACCGAATCCTCGAGGGCACCAACGAGATTATGCGCGTGATCATTTCGCGCGAGCTGCTGAAGAGCTAAGAAGCCGTCCGAAACGAGGGGAGTTTGCACATGATCTTGCGCGGGATGGCGATCGGTTTTCTGCTCTGGGTGGTGAACGCGGCGATTTTCCGCTTCGCGGGGCAGTATTTTTTTCTGCCCCACGTGGCGCCGCCTTATCTGCTTTTCCTGGTCGTGGCGCTGCTCGGCGCGGGCATCGCCTTCGTACTGCTGAAGGTCATGCGTGAAGCGCCCGGCGATGAGGGCGAAGCGGCTGTGACGCTAGCGTTCCCGAGCCTCTTGCTCAACGCGCTGTTGACGCATGAATTCGCCATGGTGTTTCCCAATCTTGATGCCGGTCTGGACGGCGTCTATGGCGGCCTCGCCATGGTCTATGCGGCGGCGATGGTGTTCACGGGCCTGCTGATGACGCGGCTTGCGCCGGAAGACGAGCGGATATGAGGCGACGCGATGTGCTGGCGGGGGCTGGCGCGTTGGCGGGATGCGCCACGATGAACCCGGGTACGCAGCGTCCCATTGTTATCGCCCATCGCGGCGCCAGCGGCGAACGGCCGGAGCATACGCTCGCCGCTTATCGCCTCGCGATTGCGCAGGGCGCGGACTTCATCGAGCCCGATTTGGTAATGACCAGCGACGGCGTGCTTGTGTGTAGGCACGAGAACGAAATTTCGGGTACGACCGATGTTGCGCAACGGCCCGAGTTCGCCGAGCGGCGCATGGAAAAGTCCATCGATGGGCAAACCGTCACCGGCTGGTGGGCTGAAGACTTCACCCTCGCTGAGTTGAAAACGCTGCGCTGCAAGGAGCGGCTGCCGCAATTGCGCCCGCAGAACACCGCATACGACGGGCGCGACGCGATCCCGACATTCGCGGAGGTGCTTGCGCTGGCGGCGGAAGCAGACGTTGGCGTCTATCCGGAACTGAAACACCCCTCTTTCCTGCGCGCTCTAGGTCTCAATGCCGTCGAAGCACTCATCGCCGCGGTGCGCTCGGCCGGCGGTCAGGCCGTGGCGGATCGGCTTTACGTGCAGTGTTTCGAAACCTGGCCGCTGCAACACTTGGCGGAAATGTCGTCTCTGCGCTGGCGCGGTGTGCAGCTGATCGCGGCGGCGAGCGGCCCTTGGGATCGCCGCGACCTGACGCCTGCGGCGATGACAAGCGAGGAAGGCCTGCGTGAGATCGCGACTTACGCTCGAGGGATCGGCGTGGAGAAGACGTTGATCATCCCCCGCGACCGTGATGGCCGCTCGCTGGCGCCGACCACGCTCGTCGCGCGCGCGCAGGCGCACAATCTGGTTGTTCACGCCTGGACGTTCAGAGCCGAGAACTACTTCCTGCCATTGGAACTCCGCCGCGGTGATGCCGCCTCGCCCGGCTACCAACGTCAGCACGGCGATCTCGAAGCTGAGCTGCGCGCGTTCTATGCGGCGGGCGTGCATGGGGTGTTCAGTGACTTCGTGCCGCCAGCGGTCGCCGCGCGCGGTTAGGCCAACGCTTGCGTAGCGGCAGCGCAGAAAGCGCCGATGTCCGCTTCGTCGTGATACAGACCAACGCCAATGCGCAATATGTCGTCGCGCGCGTCGGTGATGACGTTGGCCGCCATGAGGCGTGACTTCCAATCGACGGCGCTCGGATGGCGTAAGGATAGAAACCGTGCGTACGGCCCGACCGCATTGGGGCGTAGAAGCTCTCCTTCCGCGAGGACCCCGGCATCGCCTTGGCGAAGCGCTTCGATAAGCTGTGTCTGCAATTGCGCAATGCGATCTGAAATTGTCGCTGTGTCGAGCGCCTCCGCCGCCAACATTGCGCGCACCGCGTTGAAGCGATAAAGGCCGGTGGCGTCGAAGGTTGCGCCGAGGAAGCGGCTGCCGTCGCGACCGTAGGCCACTTCGCCTTGCTTGGCTTCGATCGCGCCAAAATCGGCGAACCAGCCGGTGTTCTGCGGGCGGCCGGCGAATCCAGGCGGTGCGTGGAGGAAACCCGCGCCTTCGCCCGCCATCGCGTACTTATAACCGCCGCCGAGCAGGAACACGCGGTCGGCGACGCGCGCGAAGTCGCAGGGGATGGCCATGAACGAGTGATAGAGATCGAGCGCGACCCACATGCCGTCAGGGTTGGCGAGCGAGGCCAAGTCTTCAACCGCATCGAACCGCAGTCCAGAACGGAACATGACATGGCTCAGGAACACGAGGTGCGGGCGAAGCGCGCGCGCCGCCTCGATAAAACGTTGGTCGAATGTCTCGAATGGCGCGCACGGCACAACGCGCCTTTGCACCACACCGGCTTCCTCCCAGCGCGCGCTTTGCCTGCGAAACGAGTGGAATTCGCCGTCCGTCGTCAGCATGGTGATCGGGCGCTCGCTGCGCGCAGACACAAGGCGGACGAGAAGCTCGTGTGTATTGGGTGCGAACGCAATCGTGGGCGGATCCGGCAGCCGCAGCTCGTTGGCGATGTGGGCCTGCGCTTCCGGGATCACAGCGCCGAAAATCGTCTCCCACTTGCGATCCGCCAGCGCGGCAGCGTCGTCCCACGCCGCCATGTGGCCATCGTAAGAGGCGTCAGGCCAAAGGTGATGTGAGTGCGCGGCAAAGTGCAAGCGGCTGGGCGCCGCCGCAAGCGCGCGAGAGAACAGGTGCTTGTACGATTTCATAGCTTGGTTCTGAGCGACCAGAGTTCCGGGAACGCGCGCTTGGACAGCGTCTGTTGCAGATAACCGACGCCTTCAGTGCCGCCGGTGCCGCGCTTGCGGCCGATGATGCGCTCGACGGTCAGCACGTGCTTGTGGCGCCAGGCAAGCATGGCGTCGTCGAGATCGAGCAATTTCTCTGCAAGCTGGTAGAGCGACCAGTGCGTCGCTGGCGCGCGGTAGACCTCAAGCCACGCTGCTTCAACGGCATCGTGCGGCGCGTGCGCGCCGCCATCTGGGCGTTCAAAGGCGGAACGTGGGATCGCGAAGCCGGCCGCCGCCAACTGCACCAACGTTGCGTCATACAAACTAGGGCGCGCGAGCGCGGCATCCAGCATTGCGCGCGCTGCCCCGCCTTCTGGGTGATGCTTGAGGAACGACGCATCCTTGAGACCGAGACGATATTCAAGCGCGCGGAACTGCGCCGATTGAAATCCCGAACTCGTGCCCAGCATGGTTCGGAAGTTGAGATAGTCCGCCGGCGTCATTGTGGCGAGCACGTCCCAGGCCTGCGTCATCACCGCCTGTATGCGCGAGACGCGCGCCAAGTGCTTGTAGGCCGGCACCAGTTCACCGCGCTCTACTTCCGCTTGCGCTGCGTCGATCTCGTGCAGGAGCTGTTTCATCCACAGCTCCATGGTCTGGTGCAGGACGATGAACAGCAATTCGTCGTGCTGGTCGGTATTCGGCGCCTGGCAGGCCAACAACTCATCGAGATGCAGATAGCCGCCATAGGTCACATCGGTGCTGCTCATGGCGTCTCCGAAACGTCTCAATGTGCGACTCTAGCGCAACGCTTCTGCACCACAAAAGCGCTTCGCCGGCTTCTGGCGCCAAAGCGAGCGATTTTGCCGTTTGGCGCCTGACCGCCTCCTTTGCTAGGGGTAGCGTGGGACACAGGAGGTGGAACCTATGGAAAACAAAGGTCTGGGCGGGATCGCCAGAATCCTAGGCATTGTGGTGGTTGTCGTCTTGATCGCCGCCGCCGCTGGCTATTTCCTCGTGCCGCCACGCGCCACGGGAACGCAGACGCTGACGATTGAACGGCCCGCCGCGACCGTGCTCGCGCGCCTCGCTTCTGCTCCCGTAGGCACCACCATCGCCGAAGGCGTGACTATCGCCGAAGCGGCGACCACTGAGGGCGACACCATCACCGCACCGGTGACGTTCGCGGACGGCGCCACCGGTCGCGTCGTCTACAAGGTCACGCCCCAGGGCGAGGGCGCGCAGGTGCAAATCCGTTTGGAGCAAGACCTCGGCCCCAATCCGCTCGATCGCATCCAGGCTCTGACGGGCGGGGAAGTTGCGCCTTTGATCGCGGCGGCGGCGACTGCTGCAAGCACGGATCTGAACGCACTGCCGAACGCGAGCTTTGAGGGTCTGGCGTACGAGATCGTCACGATCGAGGCGCGGCCGTTCTTTTATGTACAGAACTGCTCAGACACGAGCGCTGAGTCGATCACCTCGATTATCGGCCAAGCGGTGGAAGCAATTCCTCCGGTCATGCGGCGCAACGGTCTGCAGGCGGCCGGCCCGCTGATGGCGGTGGAGCCGCGCGTAGTCAGCGGTCAGTACTGCTACCAGGTCGGTTATCCGTACACGGGCCGCCAGCCGCGCGCACTGCTGATCGGCCAAACCGGCACGACGCCAGCGGGGCAGGCGTTGCGCATGGTGTATACGGGTTCCGAAGAGACCGTGCTGGAGAGCATCTACAACCGCATGGACGCCTTGCTCGCCGCCGCGCATCTCGACAATCCGGCGACGTCGGAAGACGATTGGACGACGTACGAAGTCTATCTCGACGACGCCACGCAGGCGGGCGGCTCGCGCAACCGCGAGATCTACTACGTCGTGCAGGGCGATATCGCCGCACTGACGCGCATCGCACCGCCGACCACGCCAGCGGCTGCGCCGGCGGCGCCGGCAGCGGCGACCACCGAGCAACCCGCGGACGCGGCGGCGGCTACGACCACCGCCACAGAGGCGCCCGCGGCGCCGGCGACGACGACGCCCTAAACGGGCGAACGCTGCGCTAAGTGCGCT